>DAOTVB010000001.1:0-11555 GCA_034436755.1 Chloroflexaceae bacterium
ACGCATCCCTGGGGCGGCTTCCCCGACTATCACAAAACCTTCGGCACATTTCCCACCGATGGCCTGGGCTACCATCCCTATCCGGAGGAGATTCGTGGCAGCCTCAACCGGCTGCCGCACCACCGCGATATTGCCTGGGAAACAACCATGTTAGCCTACCGCCTCGATGAGCTACGCCAGGAACTGCGCGGCCTGGAGCATCCCGACTTGCCCTTCTGGATTACCGAGATTGGGTACAACATCGCCTATGGCAACCACGATACCGAGGGCCAGGCGGCATCTTTGGAAGCCGTTCAGCGTATGCTGCTGGCGCGCGCGGATGTTGCGACCAGTTTCTGGTTCAAGTACGAGGATTTTCCCGGCCTGGATGGGCGCGATACCCAGAAGTGGGGGCTGGTTCATATTCCCTACACCGTAGATGATGGCGTTGTCGCCTACGATCCGCAGGGAACACCGGCCTATACCCGCCTCGCCTATCACACCTACAGCACCATGGGCTAAATGCAATTGCCTGCCAGATGAGACAGATGAGGTTGAACGCATGTCAGATCAGAAAATGTTACGCCAGACCCTGGCCCGCATCGACGGGCGCGGCTACAAAGCCTACAAAGATATCGCGGGATCGTACGATTTTGATCGATTTACCCTGTTTATTGATTATGTTCAGGGTGATCCCTTTGCCGCCCCATCCAAGATCCGCGTGCGCGTCCCGCAGCAGCATGCGCGTCTCCCCGACGCGCTGCACACCACCCCCGTCCGCCGGGTGGCCCTGCAAGATTTTCTGGCCCGCACCATGCAGCACGCGATCCGGCGCGTAGTCCAGGGGCGGCGCGGCACCGGCAAGAGTGGCCTGATCACGATTGACGCCGGCGGCCAGGAGATCCTGGAGCGTACCGCCATCCGGGTTACGCCGGAGTGGGTCGAGGCGCGGCTGCAGGTCGGGTTGCCCGCCTCCGGTCGCAGCGTGCTGGGGCGGCAGGCCGAGGCGATGCTCTGCACCGAGTTGCCCGAAATTGTCAGCGCCGGGCTTGCCTGGGAGCATCTGCCGCAGCGCGACGGGCAGGAGTTTGTCGAGTGTTGCGAAAATCAGGAGCATATTCGTAGCCAACTGGCCGACCGGGGACTGGTCGCGTTTGTCGGCGATGGCGCGATCCTGCCGCGTGAGAGTGGCGCAAGTAACCGGCCGCTGCCGCGCGAACAGGCCGTCTCCTTCACCGCACCGGCGGCGTTTCGTGTGACGCTGGATCTGCCCAATCCCATTCCCACCCCGGATGGCCCACAGCAGCAGATCAGCGGCATGGGCATCCCGCGCGGTGTCACCCTGATTGTTGGGGGCGGATATCACGGCAAGTCAACCCTGCTGCAGGCGCTGGAACGGAGCGTCTACCCCCACATTCCTGGCGATGGGCGCGAGTATGTCGTCACCGATCTGAGCGCGGTTAAGATTCGGGCCGAGGATGGTCGGCGCGTTGAGCAGGTGAATATCAGCCCCTTTATCAGCAATCTGCCCTACGGACGCAGCACCACGGCCTTCGCCACCGATAATGCCAGCGGCAGTACCAGCCAGGCCGCCAATATCATCGAGGCGCTGGAAGTGGGCACCCGGTTGCTGCTGCTGGATGAAGATACCTCCGCGACTAACTTTATGGTTCGAGATGCGCGGATGCAGACGCTGGTGCATAAGGCGCATGAGCCGATCACGCCCTTCCTGGATCGGGTACGCGAACTGTACGATACCCTGGGCGTCTCGACCATTCTGGTGATGGGGGGATCGGGCGACTACTTCGATGTGGCCGACACGGTGATTATGTTGCGCGACTATCTGCCCCATGATGTCACCGCCGAGGCAAAGCGCGTCCTGCAGGAGCATCCCAGCAGCCGCCAGGCCGAAGCGGTCCAGCCGATTGAGCAAATTACCCCGCGCATTCCCCAACCGGAGAGCTTCGATCCCTCGCGCGGCCGCCGCGAAGTGAAGATCGACGCCAAAGACCGCGATCTGATCCTGTTTGGCAATGATCCGATTGATCTGCAGGGAGTTGAGCAACTGGTCGATCTGAGCCAGACGCGCGCCGTGGGTCATGCGATTCATCTGGCAACCGAGCGATTTATGGATGGCAAGGCTACCCTGGCCGAGGTTGTCACCGCCGTGGAGGGGTTTTTTGACGCACATGGCCTGGATGCGCTCGACCCATTCCACCGCCAGGAGCGCCACCCCGGCAATTTTGCCCGCCCGCGCCGGTTTGAACTGGCGGCGGCGATCAACCGCCTGCGCACCGTGCGGATGCAGCAGTTGTAAGAGTTGAAGAACAAAGAACGGAAGAACGGAAGAACTGAGAACTGAGAACCGAGGGCTAGAGAACTGTAGCGCTGGCGTCAGGGTTCGGGAGTCCCGGCTTTAGCCGGTGGGATGCCTGCCGAGGCCGCCGCAGAAGAACGGTGCATACAATGCACCCTACGGCTGGCTGCCGAGGCCGCCGCAGAAGAACGGTGCATATAATGCACCCTACGACTACGACTGGCGTCAGGGTTCGGGAGTCCCGGCTGTGGGATGGCTGCCGAGGCCGCCGCACAAGAATGTGCATATAATGCACCCTACGACTGCCTGCCGGGGCCGCCGCAGAAGAACGGTGCATACAATGCACCCTACGGCTGGAGAACTGTCGGAAACCAGATCCGGCGGAAGCCGGGACTCCTGATACGTAATCTCCAGAAAGCAAAACCGCCGGGCTAAGCCAGCGGTTTCCTGTAGAACCAGAGAGAGTATTCAGAACAGAGAAACGTTGTTCTCGGTTCTTGGTTCTCAGTTCTCGGTCCTCAGTTCTTGGTTCTTCATTCTCGCTACTTCATCGAGGGAACCATCATCATATCCGGCATTTTCACCGTGTAGTCCTGCACCACATGGACCATTTCGGTGACAAAACGCTGCTGACCCTTGAGCAGATCCTCAACCATCACATCAGCCGAACTGCGCATACTGCACATGAAGCTATAGTTCTTCAACATCACGTCGAAGGCCATATCCAGATTCAGGGCCATAACTTCATTCATCGCATTGACGTACCGGGTCACCATATCCTGCATGGGCTGAGCAACTTCAAGAACACGTGTCTGTGCGGTCATTCTGAACTCCTTTCGCAGATGCGACTGATTAATAGATCTATGGAAAGCTATGGTAGCTTCAACCACGCAACACTTTTGATAGTTCAATCCTACTCCAGACAGTTACGTTTGAGTTCAGAAATTGACATCTAATACTCATTCCTTTTAGTCACATATTTTATGGGGCATAGTCTGTTCCAGTATAGTGCCCGCTCAAAAACCAGTCTTCGCCGGTCGTAGCAGAATTAATTTGTATCTTTTCTACAAAAAACCTGGCGCTCTGAGTAAATGTTTTTGTAGAAAAGATACAAACCCTTCCGATCTGACGGAAAAACTAATACTCCCGCCCGCACAAGATCGCATAATACTACAACGAGCATGGATTAAAATCATGCGTGCCGCAGCCACAGAGCACGCTGATCCGTCCACCCGCTCCTGGTCATCTCTGCGCCCGCTGCGTCGCTGCGGGAAGAAAGAAATCTCGTTATAGGAATTAACTGGGGTCAGTGCAGGATCTTGCTCAGGAAGAGCTGCGTGCGCTCGTGCTGCGGCTGATCGAATACCTGATCCGGCTCGCCCATCTCGACAATGCGCCCCTGATCCATAAACACCACCCGGTTGGCGGCGGCGCGCGCAAAGCCCATCTCGTGCGAGACGACCACCATCGTCATGCCCTCGCGGGCCAGCTCCAGCATCACATCCAGCACCTCTGTGATCATCTCCGGGTCAAGCGCGGAGGTTGGCTCATCGAAGAGCATAATTTTGGGCTGCATCGCTAGCGCACGGGCAATCGCGACGCGCTGCTGCTGCCCGCCGGAGAGTTGATTCGGGTAGTTGTTGGCCTTCTCCGGAATGCCGACCTTGCGCAGCAAGTTATGCGCGACCTCGGCGGCATTACCCGGCTTGCGCTTGCGCACGATCCGCTGGGCCAGGGTGACATTCCCCAGTACGGTCAGGTGCGGGAACAACTCAAACCGCTGAAAGACCATCCCGACCTCCTCGCGCACCTTGTTGATATTGACCCGCCGCCGGCTCATGTCAATCCCATCAACGATGATACGGCCACTGGTGGGCACCTCCATATAGTTGATACAGCGCAGCAGCGTAGACTTCCCGGAGCCACTCGGCCCGATGATCATCAGCACCTCGCCGCGCTGCACCTCCAGCGAGACATTATCAAGGGCGACCAGTTCGCCAAAGCGTTTGGTAATCGCCTCCATCTGAATAATAGTTTTACCAAGCGTGTGAACAATCGGTTCAACTGGTTCAACTGATGCAGACGGCTTAGTGGTGTCCACTGCCACTCCTCCTTTCGATCCACTTTACGCCCAGCGACAGGATCAGGCTCAAAATCAGGTAGAGAAAAGCAACGGTATTCCAGCCCAGGAAGGTGTTGTAGGTGGCGGCAATGCGGTTGCGCCCCCAGTAGGTCAACTCCGGCACGCCAATTGCGGAGAGCAGCGACGAGTCCTTGAGCATCGCAATAAACTCATTCCCCATCGGCGGCAGAATCCGGCGGATGGCCTGCGGCAGAACGATATAGCGCATCGTCTGCACATGGCTCATGCCCAGCGAGCGGGCCGCCTCGTTCTGGCCGCGCTCGACCGACTCGATCCCGGCGCGGTAGATCTCGGCCATGTAGGCCGCATAACCCAGCGCCAGGGGAATCGCGCCGATCAGCAGATCGTTGCGCAAGATCTGTGGCTGGTTGAGCAGATCGGTGGCAACCCAGGGCACAATCACAAAGCGGGCATAGTAGATAATCACCAGCATCGGCACGCCTCCTGCGCCGATTGAACCCGTTACGGCGCATTGCTGGTTTGCCGGCAAACGGGTATAATCCGGGGCATTGCGCCCCCGCGACCCGCCCCACCCGGACGGCACTACCAGAGGCTTGACGCCGTGTGCGATAATAGTCCCGCCGCTGTACATATTCACCATATTGAAGTGCATTTGGAGTGCGGCAGCCATGCTGCTGCCCGTAACGAGGAGGAGCTTGCTTATGCTACAGACCAAAATCAGCCGCCGCCGGTTCCTGGGAACGCTCGGTCTTGGTACGACGGCCGGGCTACTCGCCGCTTGCAGTTCCAGCCGACCCGTCAGCCAGGTTCCGACCGCCACCGTCGATCCCACCCTCGCCGATGTCACCCAGTTGACCCAGGCGCAGGATGTCCTGGGCGAGTATCTGCTGCCCAACCTGCCCTACGCCTTCAACGCCCTGGAGCCGCATATCGATGAGCAGACCATGCAGATCCATCACAACCGGCACCATGCCGGGTATGTCAACCGGCTCAACTCCGCGCTGGAAACATTCCCGGAGTGGCGCGAGCAGAGCCTGACGCTGCCCTACATGCTGGCCCACCTGGACCAACTGCCGGAGAATATCCGCACAACGGTACGCCGCAATGGGGGCGGGCATATCAACCATACGCTCTACTGGCTGACGATGAGTCCGAATGGCGGCGGCGAACCAACCGGCGCGCTGGCGGATGCGCTTAACCGCACCTTTGGCGACTTCGCCACCTTCAAGTCGCAGTTGACCGAAGCGGGATCAAGCGTCTTTGGCAGTGGCTGGGGCTGGCTGGTCATGGATGGGGGGGATTTGCAAATTACCACAACCGCGAACCAGGACAGCCCCTACATGCAGGGCCAGACGCCACTGCTGGGCATTGATGTCTGGGAGCATGCCTACTACCTCAAGTACAAGAATCAGCGCGGGGAGTATATCAATGCCTGGTGGAATGTGATCGACTGGGACGCAGTCAACCGGCGGTACGAGGCAGAGCTTGCCGAGATACCGGCATAGAACGTTGCGCAAATAACCCGCATATACGATTCGCGGGAGTCCCGGCTTTAGCCGGTTGAGTGCCTGCCTCGGCAGCATCCTGCTCGGAACGCCTGCTCCGGCTGAAGCCGGGACTCCAATCCAGCGCTGTCCGGATTAAACATTCATCGTTCATAAGCCGGGACTCCGGCAAGACGCTGTCTAGATTAATTTCACAGTTCACCTATGTGATGATCCGGAGTCCCGGCTCGTAAACGTTGCGCAAATAACCCGCATATACGATTCGCGGGAGTCCCGGCTTTAGCCGGTTGAGTGCCTGCCTCGGCAGCATCCTGCTCGGAACGCCTGATCCGGCTGAAGCCGGGACTCCGATCCAACGCTGTCCGGATTAAACATTCATCGTTCATAAGCCACTACGCCCCACTCTACTTGTTCTCTGTGTTCTCTGTGCCCTCTGTGGCAGAAAATCAGGCCCCAGTGAAGCTCCGTGCCCTCTGTGCCCTCTGTGGCAGAAAATCAGGTTTGAAATTGCGAAAAACGAGGAGAAAAGATGCCGAGAAGGAAGCAAACCCTGCCGGGGCCGCGCCGAAGCGGGTGGCTCGTCGGCCTGCTGCTGCTGGCAGTTGCCATCGCCGGTTGCGACACATTCACCCCGGAAGAGCCCACCCCTACACCGATCAGTCTGCCCACCGATATCAATCAGACGCCTACGCCGGCGGGAGAAGCGCCCACGCCCACGCCGGAGATGGAAACGCCGGTTTCCGCACCGGACACACTGCTCCCGACTGATCAGATCTGGGTGCGTAGCGGAGATCAGGTCGTGCCCCTGGACGCACCCGACCAGGCGATCACGCTGGGGCAGACCGGAGAGGACATAACCCTCAACACCGCTGAGGCCGCCCCGGATGGCAGCTACATCCTCTACCAGGAGAACACGAACCAGGCCACCCTGCTTGACCTGAGCAGTGGCGAAACGCAGACGGTGGGGGAGGCGGAAGAGCTCTCGATCTTTCGTCCGCACTTCGCGCCCGACGGCCGGACGCTGGTCTATGCGGCGATCAGTCAACAAGCGTGGGAACTGCAGATGCGGGATCTGCCGGATGGTACGCCGGAGGTGCTGCAAACCGGCGCAAATACGGAACTCTTTGGCCCGGTCGCCTGGACCCCGACCGGAATCATCGGGCAGCAACTGCGCTGGCAGACCGACGCGCCCCCGGCGGCCCTGCTGCGGCTGGACCCAATTGGCGGCACCGTGGAGACCATCCGTGACCAGGGGCACCTCTTTGTCAGCGTCTCCGCCGCCGGGCAGCAGTTTGCGCTGGTGACGGGATCGTTCATGCTCGGTCCTGGTCTGGCGGAGCAGGAGTTGCTCCATCTGGATACGACCACGGGCACAACCGCCACGCTGGTCGCGCAGACACAAACCAACTTCGGACCGATCCGCATCTCCCCTGACGGGATGAAGGTCTTCTACGCCCGGACAACCAACCCCGAACCGGACGCGCCCTTCGAAATCCTGCGCATTGCCACGGCCAACGTCGCCGCCGAGTGGGCGCTGGACGAAATCGGCGGTAGCTTCCAGGATGCAATGTGGCGCAACGACGAGACGCTGCTGCTCCTGACGCGCAACGCCGACAGCCTGACCGTCACCAATGTAGCGCTTGGCACGCCGGGCGAGTTTACCACGGATGAACTGGGTACGATAGCAGGAACGGACGACACGGCACCGGGGCGGAGGCAGCAGATCTTGTATGTGCCGGGGCGGTAAGGGTAAAGAGGGAAATGGCACCACAAACACCCAGCACGACCGGCCACTGTTGCTGCCTTCCGGCCCTGGCAGGGTTCAACCAGTGTGTCTGCCGTTCGTTGGTGCCACGGGTATCTTAACGGATGTCAGGGCCAGTGTCAAATATAAAGAAGAGCAACAAAAGAACTGAGAACAGAGCACTCCAGGTGTAGGACCGCTGGAGTGCTCTGTTCGGGCTTTGGCGCTGCTTTCCACAATCAGGTTGGGTGACGGGGCCAGGCCGGGCACGGGACGAAACGGCAAATCCCGCTGGAGCAGTGGGGTAGCGAACGATAAACCAGCGTCCAGCCTTGAGTTGCTGGCATTATTATACTTGTACGAGTAACCGTCGGGTTACAAAAGCATTAAAACAACCAGGTACTATCGTCTGGATAGGACCGACACCAACATTCTGTTTAAATTTCTATCGCATACGGGTGATCTATGTATATTTAACAAAAAACAATATAGTACGACGTGCAACTATTCTGTTTACTAAATCTATACTCTTCGTTCTATGACCAGTATAAACTCTCGTCCCATGGCCTATACCTGACTACCCCAAATGGCCTATACACTTTTGCAGGGTTTCCGGTATACTGTCAGCGTGTGGGAGTTGTGTTTTGAGCCACGAAAGGGAATTACTTAGTGACCTGATTAGTTGTATTGGATAGAATCATGTTGACTACATCGCACATCGAACGTGTACTGACCCACTATGACCTGGGCGACCTGCAGCAAGTAACTCCGGCTGCCGAGGGCAACGTAAACGAGACCGCCTTTATTCAGACCAGCTACGGCCGCTTTGTTGTCCGACGCAACTGTCAGCACCTCAACGAGCGCGCCCATCAGCAACGCCACACACTTATTGCCCATCTCTATGAGCACAACTTTCCTGTGCCGGGGCTGATCCCGACCCGCACCGGCGCGACGTTGTTGCACCTGGATAATCAGCGCTATGAAGTGCAGCTCTTTATCGCGGGGAAAGATTTTAATGCTGAGCAACCCCAGCAGTTGACGAGTGTCGGCACAACGCTGGCCCACTACCATAACCTGGTTCAGGGCTTTGCTGCGCCGCCACGGGACACTACGCCACGCTACACGCCGCGCTGCATCCTGAGCATGACCGAGCGGCTGATGGAGTGCGATGTGATGGGCGACCTCTGGCCGTCGCTGGCCTGGTACGATGCCCGGGCCTCACAACTGCGCAGCGCACTACGGGAAGAGGTTTACGGCTATCTGCCCCACTGCCTGATCCATGGCGATATGCACAGCGGCAACCTGCGCTTCCAGGGGAACGAGGTCGCGGCCCTGCTCGACTATGATCAGGTCACATGGGATGCGCGCATTGTTGATCTGGCCGATGCGCTGGTCAGCTTTGCGACCGATGCCGGCTATGCCGACCAGATGATGTGGGGTGTTTTCCGGGGACCGCTTGACGAGCAACGCGCAAATCGGCTGATGGCGGCCTATGTTGCCGTTTCGCCCTTGAGCGCGCAGGAGATCGCCACGCTGCCGAAGCTGATCGAGCTGATGTGGCTGCAGGGGGAACTGGGCCGGGTGGCCTCAACCCTGGAGGGCTCGGTTGAGTATCACCTGGATGTCATGGGCCAGGGGCGCTGGTTGTCGGAGTGGCTGCGCGGGCGTAGCGACCAACTGGTCGAGCGCTGGTCGGCGCTGAATGCTGCTCAGGGCGAACTGGCGACGGTGCCGATGGCGGCGTAGGGGTTATGGGTTAACGGTTATGGGTTAGCAGATGCACTAATTGATATTTGATAATTGTTGTGATAACCAACGCGAGAGGCGTGGAGCTAGTAAGCATCCGCGCCTCTGCGTGATCACCGAATCTTACGCGGTGGAAGCCACGCCACTTCAGTGGCAGTGGAGGAAACCGCGCACTCCTTTCTTGCTTGCAATAACCGAATATATGTGTTATAATTCAATATATGAAGATTATCGCACAAGTCAAACTGAACCCTGCGCCTGACCAGCACGCGGCCTTGCAGCGCACACTGGAGCAGGCCAATGCTGCCTGCAACTCCATCAGTCAGGTAGCCTGGGATACCCGCACGTTCAAGAAGTTTGCCCTGCAAAAGCTGGTTTATCAGGATGTACGCGATCAGTTTGATTTGTCGGCGCAATTGACGGTGCGCATGCTTGCCAAAGTGGGCGATGCCTACAAGTTGGACAAGCAGACGCAGCGCACGTTCAAGCCCCACGGGTCTATCGCCTACGATGACCGCATCCTGTCCTACCAACGGGAGAAGGGCACGGTCAACATCTGGACGCCGGCAGGTCGGCAGCGCATCCCGTTTGTCTGCGGGGAGCGACAGCGTGAACTGCTGCACTACCGACAGGGCGAGAGTGACCTGGTGTTGGTCAATGGCGTGTTCTATCTGCTGGCTGTTTGCGACATTGAAGAACCCACGCCGGACGAGATTGACGGCATCCTGGGTGTTGACCTGGGCATCAGCACCATTGCGTCTGACAGCGACGGTACCCACTATTCGGGCGAACAGATTGAACAAACCCGTCAGCGGTACCACGGCCTGCGCCGGCGCCTTCAGCAGCGCGGCACCACATCGGCAAAACGCCATCTGAAGAGGCTGCGCCACAAGCAGGCGCGGTTCCAAAAAGACACCAACCATCGGATCAGCAAAGACCTCGTTGCGCGTGCGAAAGACACGAAGCGTGGCATCGCTCTGGAAGACCTGAGCGACATCCGCGAACGGACACGGTTGCGTAAGGCACAACGAGCACGACACAACAATTGGGCATTCGCACAACTGCGCCAGTTTATCAGCTACAAAGCTGCGCTGGCAGGTGTCCTGGTGTTTATCATCGATCCAGCCTACACCAGTCAGCGATGCAGTGCGTGCGGGCACACCGAACGCGCCAATCGTCCCACGCAAGCCCATTTCTGGTGTGTGTCGTGCGGTCATACGGCCGCTGCTGATACCAATGCAGCGATAAACATTTCCAGGGCTGCTGTCATACAGCCTATTGTCTCGGAGACGGCTCTGCCGTCGCGCCAGGGACAAGCCGCCTGACTTTAGTCAGTGCGGTTTATGATTGCTGGTTTTTAGCCGGCCAGCCACGGGAGTTGCGCCATCGGATAGCATTCCAATACAATTCGCCCAAGAAGTCTACCCTCAAAAGGCGACTGGGGGATGCCGCGCCATCCATCGTGCGCTGTTCTGAGGCCACACACCCTTTGCACGAGTGGGGTCGGCCACCGTCCGCCCGCCACCATCGCCGGTCCCCGCGCACGAGTGGATGCACAGATGCCGTTTTGCGCTCTGCGCTCAAGCCGCTCCACATCCGGCGACGCCCACACACCCTTTGCACGAGCGGCGTCGGCCACCGTCCGCCCGCCACCATCGCCGGTCCTCGCGCACAAGTGGATGCACAGATGCCGTTTTGCGCTCTGCGCTCAGGCCGCTTTCCGCTTTCCCTTTCAGTGCTCAACCCCGAGCCGTAATGGATGAAACTCCAGATCAATCGGTCCCGGCCATATCCTGACCAGGATTTCAGTGCTCAACCCCGAGCCGTAATGGATGAAACACCAGGCCAGTTGGACAAGCCGCAGCGGGGAACGCGACCATTTCAGTGCTCAACCCCGAGCCGTAATGGATGAAACACGTGGTACGTCTCCCGCGCATCGCTGCCTACCAAAGATTTCAGTGCTCAACCCCGAGCCGTAATGGATGAAACCACGTCCAGCATACGGCCCCGGCGCTGCGCCTCGCGGTATTTCAGTGCTCAACCCCGAGCCGTAATGGATGAAACCGGAGAGGCCGAGGCGACAGTACTGATGTTGCGGTAAGATTTCAGTGCTCAACCCCGAGCCGTAATGGATGAAACCCCGGCGGATATGTAGGCGTC
>DAOTVB010000002.1:0-10445 GCA_034436755.1 Chloroflexaceae bacterium
GGGCTCGAGCTGGGAGGGATGGCGGGCGGCATTGGGCAGTGGGTCATCCTGCTACTGGGAACGCTGGTCATCATCGGGTTTGAAGGGGCGATTGTCAGTATTCAGACATTGCGCCTCGAATATTACGAGTTTTTCGGGAAGTTCTTCCAGGGCCAGGGGCGCGCGTTTGTGCCACTGCGCCTGCTCGATGAAGCCGAACAGATTTGATGAACAAGAACGAAAGAACGGAGGTTATAGCGCAATGATACATCTGATCGTGATCGCACTCATGATTGCAGGTCTGCTGGTTGTTGGTCGGCGCAGCATGTCACCCGGCGTGGTTATCCGGACACTCTCCGGTGGATTGCTAACCCTGAATGGAATTGTGGCAGTTGTGGCCCTGGGCGGGGCGCTCCTGCTCTGGCTGGATGCGCCGGCAACCGTGCAGGCCGCGCCAATGCTCCAGGAAGGTGCCCAACAACAGTCAGGTGGCGGCGACCAGACCGGCACAATCGGGGCGGCGCTGGCAACCGGCCTGGCCGCCATCGGCGCGGGCATTGCCGTCGGGATTGCCGGGGCGGCTGCGATTGGCGCGATCACCGAGAAGCCGGAAGTGCTGGGGCGCACGCTCATCTTTGTCGGTCTGGCTGAGGGTATTGCAATCTACGGATTGATCATCTCATTCCTGATCCTGACAGGTGGTTTTGGCGGGGGCGGTTAATGAGCATGTTCGTCATGGGTGATAAGCAGACGCTGCTGGGGTTCGGGCTGGTGGGTGTCCCCGGCGAGGAGATTGCTGAGGCGGAGCAGGCGCATGCCGCCCTGGATGCCCTGCTCGACCGGGATGATGTGAAGCTGATCCTGATTACCGAGGAGCTGGCGGCGCAGATACGTGACCGGGTTGACAAACTGCGGTTGAACCGACTGCACCCGGTGATTGTGGAGATCCCCGGTAGCCAACCGGAACAACCGGCCCGCTCCCTGCGCGAGATTGTGCAGAAGGTTGTTGGTATCCGCCTGAGTCCTTGAGGTGGGTAGCAACCTGACAGATCTCCGCAGGCCTATCAGGTCTGGCACCTGCGAATGGATAATTGTATAAACGTATGTTATACAACTGGATGACGGTTGGATTTCTGGTGATTGAAGAGAGGAACGTATGCCGCGCATTTCTGGCGACCTGAGTCAACTGGAGACGACGATCAAGCATGCTGGTCGCGGTGAAGCCAATACCCGGATGCAAGAAGCCGAGGCGCGGGCCGAGCGTATCCGGGAAGAGGCCCGGGAAGAGGCAGACAACATCCGCACTGACCTGGTGCGCCAGGCCCGCGCCGAGGCGGAGCAGCAGCGCCGCCGGCAGCGCTCCGAGGCAGCTCAACATGCCCGCCGGGATTACCTGCTGGCGCGCGAGGAGTTGTTAGCGCAGGTCTGGCAGCAGGCCGAGCAGCGCCTGCGCCAGTTGCCGGACGATGCCGAAGCCTATGCCGAGACACTGTGCCGCCTGACCTGGAGGGCCGTTCAGACGCTCGGATCGGGACGGCTACGGCTGGCAGCCGATGCTAAAGGCCATGAGTTACTGACCGGGCAGCGCCTGGAGGAGTGGAGTCAGGCGGCCGGCGAGGAGTTTGACGCAGCAGTGACGCTTGAGCGCGCTGACGAACCGATTGATACCTGGGGCGGGCTGGTTGTCACTGATACCGAAAAGCGCCGCCGGGTTGATGCCACCTTCGCCACCCGGCTGGCAGTGGCCCGCGATGAATTACGTGATACTCTTTTTCAAGACATGGTGCAAAATGCATGAATGAAGCCGTAGGAGAACTTACATCAGTCACCGAGTCGGTTGTGCAGGCGCGGATCGATGGGCAGTTGCGGCTATCCGAACAGGTCTGGGTGGGGCAGGAGCGCCTGACCGCCGAGGTCATTGCTCTCGCCGGCAATAGCGCGACCATCCAGGTCTATGAGCAGACCACCGGCCTGCGGCTGGGGGAGCCGCTCTACAGCAGCGGCAATCTGCTCTCGGCCACGCTGGGGCCCGGCCTGCTGGGACAGACCTTCGATGGTATTCAGCGTCCGCTGGATGTATTGCAGGAGCATATGGGCGCATTTGTGCAGCGGGGCGAGAATATTGCACCGCTGGATAGCGACCGCCGCTGGCCGTTTACCCCCTGCGTTGCCGAGGGCGACGAGGTTGAGCCGGGGGCATTGCTGGGTGTTCTCCCCGAAACCCCGCTGATCGAACATCGGGTGCTGCTTCCACCGGGGTTACGTGGGCGCATTGTCCACCTGGTGGACGAGGGCGAGTACACCATCAACGATGAGGTTGCGGTCCTGGTTGATGGCGACGAGCAGGAACACACCCTCACGCTGACGCAGCGCTGGCCCGTCCGCCGGCCACGGCCGATCAAGCAGCGCCATAGCCCCAGCGTGCCCCTGATTACCGGCCAGCGCATCGTAGATACATTTTTTCCGATTGCCAAAGGCGGTACGGCCGCCGTGCCGGGGCCGTTTGGTAGTGGCAAGACGGTGATGCAGCAGAGCCTGGCAAAATGGTCGGATGCCGATATCATCATCTATGTGGGCTGTGGCGAGCGTGGCAACGAGATGGCGGATGTGCTGGAGGATTTCCCCGAACTGGAAGATCCGCGCAGTGGGCACCCGCTGATGGAGCGCACGGTGATGATTGCCAACACCTCGAATATGCCGGTCGCCGCTCGCGAGTCGAGCATCTACACCGGCATTACCATTGCCGAGTATTACCGCGACCAGGGCTACAACGTCGCGCTGATGGCCGACTCAACCTCGCGCTGGGCCGAGGCGTTGCGTGAACTCTCCGGGCGACTGGAAGAGATGCCCGCCGAAGAGGGCTTCCCGGCCTACCTGCCCTCGCGCCTGGCCGCCTTCTACGAGCGGGCAGGGCGGGTAACCGCCCTGGGGGACCGGGAGGGCTCGGTCTCGGTGATCGGCGCAGTCTCGCCCCCCGGTGGCGACTTCTCCGAGCCGGTGACGCGCAATACGCAGCGCTTCACCCAGACCTGGTGGGCGCTGGACCGCGACCTGGCAAACAAGCGGCACTACCCGGCAATCAACTGGCTTAACAGCTACAGCCTCTACCTTGATGAGGTAGCCGCGTGGTGGGACGAGCAGAGTGACCTGGACTGGCGGGCGCTTCGGCGTCAGGCCATGCATGTGCTAGACGAGGAGTCCAGTCTGCAGCAGATTGTCCGACTGGTGGGCCCCGATGCGCTGGGCGACCAGCAGCAGTGGGTGTTGAGCGTGGCCCGGCTGCTGCGCGAGGGCTTTCTACAGCAGAACGCCATGAGCGAGGTTGATGCCCAGGCCACACCCCGGAAGCAAGAATTGATGTTACGTCTCTTTGTCTCAGTCTATCAGCGGGGGGGGCAGTTGCTTGACCGGGGTATTGCGCTCAAGCAGGTGCAGGACTGCATCGACATCCCGCACCTCATCCGGCTCAAAGAGGAAATTGCGAACGATGATGCCGAGCAGATCGCACAGTTGCAGGAAGAGATCATGCAGCAGTTAGCGCAACTGGGAGAGGAGCAGTAGCCGATGACGCTATCACAGGCAGCCGTATCCATCCGGGAGTATGCCGGGGTTGATCGGATGAAAGGCCCGCTGCTGATCATCACGGGCGCGGGGGATGCCGTCTATGGCGAGGTCGCTGAGATTATCGCTCCCGACGGGGTCAACCGGCTGGGGCGGGTACTGGCGGTCAGCCAGGAGCACACGGTGGTAGAAGTTTTTGGTGACGCCGATGGTCTGCCACCGGCCGATGTGCGGGTGCGCTTCCGGGGGCATCCCTTCCAGATGCCGGTGGCCCGCGAGATGCTGGGGCGCATCTTCGACGGGTTGGGCCGGCCGCGTGACGGGCTGCCCAACCCAATTGCGGAGAAGCGGGTCAGCGTTGGCGGCGCGCCGATCAACCCGGTGGCGCGGGTCTATCCGAGCAACTATATCCAGACCGGCATCTCGGCGATTGATGGTCTGAACACGCTGGTGCGCGGGCAGAAGCTGCCGATCTTCTCCCAGAAGGGTCTGCCCCACGATGACCTGGCCGCACAGATTGCAATCCAGGCCGATATTGCCGAGGAAGGCGCTGACTTCGCCGTGGTCTTTGCCGGATTGGGTATCTCGCATGAAACCGCCACCGATTTTGAGCGCCAACTGAGCAACAGTGGTGCGCTGGGGCAGGCAACGCTCTTCCTCAACCTGGCGGATGACCCGCCAGGTGAGCGCATCCTGACGCCACGGCTGGCGCTGACCCTGGCCGAGTTTCTGGCGTTTGAGCAGGAATTTCATGTCCTGGTCATTCTGACGGATATGACCAGCTATGGCGCGGCCCTGCGCGAGATCTCCAACCGGCGCGAAGAGGTTCCGACCCGCAAGGGCTATCCGGGGTATCTCTACAGCGACCTGGCGAGTATTTATGAGCGCTGTGGTATCGTGGCGGGTTGCTCCGGCTCAATTACGCTGATGCCCATTCTGACGATGCCCAACGGCGATATCACTCACCCGATCCCCGATCTGACCGGCTATATCACCGAGGGCCAGATTGTCCTCAGCCGCGATCTGGATCGCCAGGAGATCTACCCGCCCATCGAGGTGCTTTCCAGCCTCTCGCGCCTGATGAAGGATGGCATTGGCAAAGGGCAGACCCGCGCCGATCATCAGCACCTGTCGAACCAGATTTACGCCTCCTACACCGAGGCGCAGAACGCGCGCAACCTGGCCGATATCATCGGCGAAGAGGATCTGCCCGAACGGGACCGGCAGCATCTCAAGTTTGGCGATCAGTTCGAGCAGCGCTTCCTGGCGCAGAACCGCGAGGAGGGGCGCAGCATCACCGAAACGCTGGATCTAGGCTGGGAGGTGCTGGGCGTCCTGCCGAAGTCGGCCCTGACCCGCGTGAAGGCACACGAGATTGAGGAACACTACCCCGGCGGGCAGCATGCCGCTGAGGAGTAGGAGCGATTTGTTGTTATAGCCACAGAGGACGCAAGGGTGTGTCATGGGGATGTTGGCCTGGCACCTCGTTCGTCATGCGGGAGCGATCATGGAACAACGAGTCCGGATATGGAGATCGCTCCTGCCGGCTCCGGAGCAGGAGTCCCGGCTTCAGCCGGTTCCGGCCGCACACCGGCTGAAGCCGGGACTCCTGGGGCGCTGTCCGGTATATCCGGGCAACCAGCATGGCGTGTGACCGACGCGAACCACCTTTTCAGCCAGTCTCTAAAAGATTAACTGTGTCAGACCTGATCTTTGAGCGGTAGTGCCATGCTGCGGCATGATACCAGTGCTGAACCGAGGAGCAGAGCATGAGCGACCAGATGAATGTGGCCCCGACCCAGGGCAACCTGTTGCGCCTCCAGGATGAATTGGAGCAGGTGCAGAATGGACATGATCTGTTAGATCGCAAGCGCGAGGTCTTGATCCAGCGGCTGATAGAAGCGCTGGCTGAGGCCGAGCGGGTCAAGCAGGAAGCCCGCGAGCGCTTTCGCACGGCCCACAATGCGTTGCGCCGGGCGCGTATGCGGATGGGCACCCGGCGAGTACAAGAGATTACCCTTAACCCCACTGCCGAAGTAGCGGTGCAGGTGGACACCCGCAGCATCATGGGCGCGCGGGTGCCGGTTATCCATATCGAGGTCAAACCGCACGATCCGCCCTATGGCCCGGGCGACACCAGTGCCACCCTGGACCGTGCCCGGCAACTCTGGCTGGAACTGCTTGAGCATCTGCGGGAACTGGCGGAGAAAGTCGCAACTGTCTGGCGGCTGGCGCTGGAGTTGCGCAAAACGCAGCGCCGCGTCAACGCCCTCGAGACGATCATTATTCCGCAGTACAAAAACAGCATCAGCGCTATTGAGCAGACGCTGGCCGAGGCCGGCCGCGAAGATATTATTCGGACCAAGAAGATTAAGGCCCGGCATCAGTAGGAGGGCGGTGGCGGTCTGGATCACGAACAACGGGAAGTGCGCGAAAAACGCGAAACTGCCAATGCAGAAGATCCCATTCTTTTTCATAAAAATTTGCACTTTGTGCAAATTTTTATGAAAAAGAAAAAAACATACCACGCTGCCGCAGGCAAAGCCAGCTTTCTGGTCCGGCACCAGACCGGAATAGACCATCTGGCGTAAGTCCTGTCACTCATTCAAAAAGTCGGCGTCCTCCTCCGGCAGCGAGGGGTTAATGCTGATGCCGGAGCCGATCTCAAAACCGGCCGGTGTGATCAGGCGCGGGCGGATCTGCAGGAACCACTGTAACTGCGGCTCACCCATCTTGTAGCGGGCCGGGGTCCGAATAATAAAGTTGTAGTCGGGATCATGTAACTTTGTGTGAAGACATCCCAGCACTGCGAGGAGGGCACGCGCCAGTTCCACGCGCTCCACCCGTGATGCCTCACTAAAGTCGGCCTGATGGCGTTTGGGCAAAATCCAGATCTCGAACGGTACCTCGGCGGCGAAGGGCACAAATGCCAGGAATGCATCATTCTCCAGGATGACGCGGCGGCGATCCTGCTGCTCAAACTTCAGAATGTCCTGGTAGACATTGCGGCCCCACTGGTCAAAGTAGCGTTGAGCTTCATCTTCCCGCCGGCGGATATCGTTCGGCACCACGCCGGTGACGATCAGTTGTGAGTGGGGATGCAGCAGCGACGTGCCCGCCCGCGCGCCATGATTGCGAAAGATGATGATCATCATATTGCCATGCTGGTTCAGCAAATCCACATAGCGCCGATGGTAGGTCTCAATCAGTGTGCTGACCTCTTCCACGGACATGGTGGCAATATTGCGGTTATGCTGCGGGCTGTCGATAATAACTTCGTGGCGACCATACCCCGGCATCGCCAGGTAGGGCCCCTGCTGGTAGCGCTCCGTGCCGTCATCCGGCGTCACTGCCGGGAATTTGTTGGGCACCACGCGCGTCTGCCAGGTGTCCGCGTCTGCCGGCAGTTCCATCATGATTGAACTGAGCGCCGCCTCATTGCCGGGGCAGAAGGGACAGTCCGGGTCATGGTCGGGTAGCGGGGGGTGTTTTTCCACCTGTCGTTGCTGCGCAAAATCGTGCGGACGCTTGCCCCGCGAAGGGGCATAAATCACCCACTGCCGGGTGGTCTTATCCTGGCGAATCTCGTTCTGCATCCCGGTTGCTCCTCCTGCTCGATTCCAGATAAGCGTTTGACCGGAAATTTGCACAATCTATGCCATATGTGCTGTTTCATTGGCACAGAGTATGCGATAAAATAGACAGGAGCGGTATCGTAAAACATAGAAGGAGCACACAATGGCCGACATGAACCAGACCCGCAAAGAGTATCAGGAGAAGATGGCAGCGCAGGTCCGCGCCCTGGGAGCCGAGATCGACAAGCTGAAGGCCCGTGGGAGCGAAGCCGGCGCGGAGGCGCGGCAGCAGTACGAACAGCAGATCGCGGCACTGCGCAGCCAGCAATCTGCCACCCAGGAACGCCTGCAGGAGCTGCAGCAGTCCAGCAGTGAAGCCTGGGATGACCTCAAGGGCGGCTTCGAGAAAGCCTGGAAAGATCTGCAGAAGGCGGTTGACCGCGCGCGGACACGCTTCTAAGAATGTCCGGTGCGGACGCGCAGAAGCGCGTCCGCATCCCATCTGCTCACACCCATACCCGCTTGAAACATGGCACACCTCTTGCAAATACATACAGCAACCGTGCATTTTGCACTTTATGCACAAGCAGGTGGAGCCGGAATGAATTATCAGCGCGCTCTGTTCTTCCTATCGCTATCAAAGAGGTGGACGCCGGGCCAGTCTTGTATAGATCAGGCATACGGTAAGAGATACCACAACATCGCAGCAATTCTCAAAGAGGAGGATTGATTATGCGAACAGCAAACACATTGAGCTGGCTAGTGGCAGCAGCCGGCGTATGGCAACTGCTGGCACCATTTATCCTGGGCTATGCCGACATTGCGGTCGCCGTCTGGAATGCGATCATTGTCGGTATTGCGCTCATCGCGCTGGGAGCCTGGGCCGCGCTCGCAAAAACCGCCGACACTGAGCGCAACCTCGACTGGGGTACGGCCGCAGTCGGGTTGTGGCTGGTGCTGTCACCCTTTGTCCTGGGCTTCTCGGTGATTACGGTCGCTATGTGGAATGCCATCATCGTTGGTATCATCGTGATTGCGCTATCGGCGTGGGCCGCCACCAGCGTCGGCCGACTCGCAACCCGGTAGTAACGGCATAGACCCCGGCGTCCACCTTTCTGGTAGGGATAGAACCAATCCATGCCCGGCGCAAAGCACCGGGCATGGTCTGATTTGTGCAAATAGACAAATGAACCGCCAACCGGACGTACAACCCTGCAACCTGTTACCTAATTGACACAACTTACGCGGTCACTGCTCCGGAAGGGAATGTCGCCTCCGGCAGAGCGGAAGAAACCTGATCTTTTGCACAAAATATTTGCATCTTGTGCAAAAGAAAAAAGCGTACCACGCTGCCGCAGGCGATTCTGGCGTTCAGGTTCGGCACCAGGCTGCACCGCGTAAGTTCTGTACCTGAGGAGAATGGGAGGAGAATGGGAGGAAAATGGGATGAAAATGGGATGAAAATCGTTATATTTGAAGTCGAACAGTGGGAACGCAACGCCTTTGAGGAATTCCAGCAGGAGCACGAGGTCGTCTACAGCGATGAAGGCTTGTCTGCCGAGAATGCCGGCGAGTATGCCGATGCCGATATCATCTCGACCTTTATCTATTCTGAGTTGAACCGCGCTGTCCTGCAGCAGTTTGAACACCTCGATCTGATTGCGACCCGCTCAACCGGCTTTGATCATATTGATACCGACTACTGCGCGGAGCAGGGCATTACCGTGGCGAATGTGCCCACCTACGGCAAGAACACCGTCGCCGAACATGCCTTTGCGTTGCTGCTGGCCGTCAGTCACCGGCTGATCGATGCGGTTGACCGGACGCGCCGGGGCGATTTCTCGCCGGAGGGGCTCCAGGGCTTTGACCTGATGGGCAAGACGCTGGGGGTGGTCGGTACGGGGGACATCGGCGAACACGCTATCAAAATCGCGCGCGGCTTTGGCATGGAGGTACTGGCCTTTGATGTGCAGCCAAAGCCGGAACTGGCGTCCGAGCTGGGCTTTCGCTATATTGAGAGACTCTTGCAAAAACTGTTTAGATTCTGCGCCTGAATGAGAGCGCTGGGTACGCTGCACTCGCAGGCGTTTGGTGAGCTGACGGCCGTCAAATTGTACAGCGCGGGAGGCAACACAAATGAACTATCGTTCTTCCGGCACGTTTTTTTCTCGTGGGAGCGCTTCACGCGGTGAGCTACCGCTCTTTCTCGTAGTAACATTCGGGATCGCATGGATCCTTTGGATTCCACTGATGATTCCGTCTTTCTTCGAATTGCTGCCCTTTGGCGGGGTCGGGGTGGCATCTCTTGGCGCGTTTGCTCCGGCAGTTGGAGCAGTGGCGGTACTTCGCCAGCGTGGCGATAGTGTTCGCGACTGGTTTCAGCGCCGTCTCCGATTGCGGGCGAAGGTGCGCTGGTACCTTCTCGCATTCGGGCTTCCTGTCGCCATTGCGGCGTTCGCTGGAGTTATATACATCACGATTGGTGGAGATCCGGTCTCCGGTATGCCCCCTCTGTTTGCTTTGCCGGTTATATTTGTGTATGCCACGCTCATCGGTGGCGGACAGGAAGAGGTTGGTTGGCGAGGCGTCGCACAACCATTGATCGGAAACCGATATGGATTGTTCATTGGTGGTGCTGTTGTCGGAGTCATTTGGGTGCTCTGGCATCTCCCGTTGCTCATGTCTTCCATTATGCTCTTCGAGTCGATAAACCCTGTCGTTTTTGGCTTTCAGACTGTCGGCGTGTCCATGCTCATAGCCTGGCTCTACGAGCGCAGCGGGCAGAACCTTGTGATGGCGATCTTATTCCATGGCTGGCGAAACGCGACCGAGGCGTTTTACTCTTCCGTCGTGCTCGCCCGTAGCGTTGCCGTTGTCGTTATATGGCTTTTCGTATTGGTACTGGTGGCTGTCGAGCACAGACGCGGAGAGGCGGAGTGATGTTGACCGCGGATGAGTTTGCCCAGATGCAGGATGGCGTCATCCTGATCAACACCTCGCGTGGTAGTGTGGTGGATATTCAGGCGCTGGTCCATGCGCTGGCTGAGGAGAAGGTCGCGGCGGCGGGTCTGGATGTGCTGCCCGAGGAGCCGGTCATCCGCGAGGAAGCCGAACTGCTACGCTCGGTCTATCAGCGCGACCGTAATCGCCAGGCGCTGCTGGCTGATCATGTGCTGCTACGGCTGCGCAATGTGATTATTACGCCCCACAGCGCCTTTAACACCCGTGAATCCGTTAGTCGTATTCTGAACACAACCGTTGAGAATATCGCCGCGTTTACGCGGGGCGAACCGCAGAATGTTGTTGCCGGAGAACAGAAGTATCAGGCAG
>DAOTVB010000003.1:0-17266 GCA_034436755.1 Chloroflexaceae bacterium
ATCGGCGCATCTTACGGCAGGGCTATACGCCGGAGGAGATCCGGGCGCTGCTACGCCTGATGGAATATCTGCTGCGGCTCCCGGCGGAGCTGACGCGCCCCACATTTGAAGCGATGAAACAGATTGAAAGCGAGGAGGTTGGGATGACGCTCGTGACCAGTTTTGAAGCGATTGGACGGGAGGATGGCCGGGTCGAAGGCCGGGTCGAAGGGCAGCAGGAGTTGGTACTGCGCCAACTGACGCGCAAGCTCGGCCCGCTCCCGGAGGAGGTAACGGCTCGCATCACGGCCCTGGATAGCGCAACCATGCTCCTGCTGGCGGACGCCCTGCTGGATTTCGCCACCCAGGACGACCTGCGTGCCTGGCTGGACCAACTGCCGGGTGTACCGGATCAGAACGGCAAAGCGTAAAGCGCAGAGTGCAGAGCGCAGCAGAGACTGCCTTCTGCGCTCCCCGCTCTGCGCTCTGCGCTCCCCCGCTCTCATTGACACGCCCCGGCCCCCGTGCTATACTCACGCCAGACCAAGATCGCAACAACGATGAACAGGAAGAGTACGTACCGTAACGCCGCTCAGAGAGTCGGTGGCTGGTGTGAAGCCGATGCGCGCGCCGGTGCGGAATGGACCTGGGAGTTGCGGAGCGAAACCATCGTCGTTAGAATGTTGAAACGTTAGAACGTTGGAACGTTTCAACGTGTAACGCCTCGGAAGTAGTAGCCGCCGGAGACGCCACCGTTATCAGGGCGCTGAGCATCGAGCGTTATCTCGCCGGCGGTTCGCCGCTGTCCGGGGAGCGGCTCCGTGCTTGTAGAGTGCGCCGGCCGGTAACAGCCTGCGAATGAGAGTGGCACCGCGGATTTCCCGTCTCTCGTTCCCCATGCGTGGGGGCGGGGGATTTTTTGTTGGTTTCTTTTTTAAGGGTAGGGGCGCAGCATCTGCTTCCGGTAGCGGAGTGCCGGCACGATCCGCCGGCAACTCTTGCCAGGAGCCAGGATTATCGGGCCGTGCAGCAGATGCTGCGCCCGTACAGAAGGAGTCGCAACGACAATGGACACCGTCAAGTATCTGCTGACTGAGGATCAGATGCCGGCAGCCTGGTACAACATTCAGGCCGATCTGCCGGAGCCGCTGCCGCCGGTGCTGCATCCCGCCACGGGCCGGCCGATTGGCCCCGCTGATCTGGAACCGCTCTTCCCGCCGGCGCTGATTATGCAGGAGGTTAGCCAGGAGCGCATGATCGAGATCCCGGAGGAGGTGCAGACGATCTACCGCCAGTGGCGGCCCGCACCGCTCTACCGGGCGCGGCGGCTGGAGCAGTTCCTCGATACGCCCGCGAAAATCTACTACAAGTACGAGGGTGTCAGTCCCGCCGGCAGCCACAAACCCAATACCGCCGTGCCGCAGGCCTACTACAACAAACAGGCGGGCGTGAAGCGGCTGACCACCGAGACGGGAGCCGGGCAGTGGGGCTCGGCACTGGCATTCGCGGGCGCGCTCCTCGACCTGGAAGTGCTGGTCTTTATGGTCAAAGTCAGCTACCAGCAGAAGCCCTACCGTCACGCGCTGATGAATACCTACGGCGCACGGGTAGTGCCCAGCCCCAGCGAAGAGACCAGTGCCGGACGGGCGATCCTGGCGGAGCATCCCGACAGCACCGGCAGCCTGGGCATTGCGATCAGCGAGGCGGTCGAGGTCGCCGTCCAGGATGAACAGTCCAAATATTGCCTGGGTAGCGTACTCAACCATGTGCTGCTGCACCAGACGGTGGTCGGGCAGGAGGCACTGGCCCAACTGGAGCAGGCCGGGGACTATCCCGACGTTATCATTGGCTGCACGGGTGGCGGCAGCAACTTCGCCGGGATTGCCTTTCCCTTCCTGGGCGCGCAGTTGCGCGGCGGGCGAGATGTGCGCATCATCGCCGTCGAACCGGCCGCATGCCCCACGCTGACGCGGGGCCTGTATGCCTACGACTATGGCGATACGGCCCACCTGACGCCGCTGGTGAAGATGCATACGCTGGGCAGTGGGTTTGTGCCCGAGGGCATTCACGCGGGGGGATTGCGTTACCACGGCATGGGGCCACTGGTCAGCCATGTCGTCCGGCTGGGGTTGGTGGAGCCGCGCGCCGAGCATCAACTGGGCTGCTTTGCGGCGGGGCTGACCTTCGCCCGCACCGAGGGAATCCTGCCCGCGCCCGAACCCACCCACGCCGTCAAAGCGGCCATCGACGAGGCACTACACTGCAAGGAGGCGGGCACGGGCAAGACTATTCTGTTCAACCTGTGCGGCCACGGCCACTTCGACCTGCAAGCCTACATTGACTACCAGGCCGGCCGCCTCCGCGACTACGAATACTCGCAGGAGGAAGTAGCCATGGCCCTGGCCGGATTGCCGGCGGTTGATGGTTAGGGGTTAACGGTTAGGGGCTAACGGTTAGGGGTTAACGGTTGACGGTTAGGGGTTAACGGTTAGAGGTTAAACTTAAATTCTAACCCCTAACCCCTAACCCCTAACCCCTAACCCCTAACCCTTATTCCACGCCACCTGCACATTAACAATTCCATTCGGTGCATTGAGCACCAGGTAGCGACTGTCGCCGACGATCTCGATGGTGGCGGCAACGGGCTGACCGTTGAGCGTGGTGGTTAATGGCACCTCCGGTGGGACCGTGCGGGGCAGGAGCAGCCGTAGCCGTACCTGCTCGCCGCTGCCGGTTACCTCCAGCGTCAACCGACTGGGCGTGTCACCCACGCCCTCCGCATAGTTCCAGCGGTAGGCCACATAACCATCGGAGGGCGCGTAACGCATAACGACGTAGGCATCGGTAATATCCTCGTTGGCGGCAAACCAGCGCGGGCTGAGGGTGACATTGCTGTAGCGCACGCCGCTGTCTTCTACCCCGGCCGCGCCCTCGAACAGCGCCCCCAGCATCGCACTGGAACCCCAACCGTCGGTCGCCAGAAATTCGGGACCGGTGGCTACCCCGCCGGTCGGGAAGTACCAGAGGAAGGTGGCATTGATCCGGCTGACCATGGCGAAGTAGCGCCGGAGGATATCAAAGGCATACTCCTCCTCGCCGTAGCGGAATGCGCCGCGCGCCAGTTCACCGCCGACCAGCGGCATAATGCCGCCGTTGACATACTCACCGGGCAGTTCACCCAGACGACCGGCCATGCCAAAGCTGCCCGCCGGGAAGGGCGGATCGATGCTCCACCACTCGGCAAAGGCCACATTCCCCGGACGGTGCAGGCGGGTGTGGTACTCCTGCACAATGGCGCGACCCTGCTCGGCGGTCAGCACATTGCGGTTGAGCGCAATTGCATTCGAGAGGCTCAGTTGCTGCGCCTCGTCCACGCCGGGCACATCCCAGGGGATCAGCTTGACGTGGTGGGTGTAAAAACGTCCATTCCAGCTCAGATTATTCAGCCGCGCCATAATCGTCGCCGCCAGTTCGCGGTGACGCTGCGCCTGTTCCGGCTGCCCGACATAGGCTTCCACCTGCGCCAGCGACATCAGCGCCTGCGCCAGTCCGGTGTTGTCACCATGGAAAATGCCCCACTTTGTCTGCTCGTCGATCCAGTGGCGCGGAGCAGGCTGCCCGGTATTCGGGTCGGTCGTCGTCGGGCCATACTCAAAGTCCCAGGTATCAATCGTGAAAGGCCGCTTGACCAACCCCGGCGTCGGCTCCCAGCGGATCGGGCTGGTCAGGGTGTACTTGACCGCGCGCTGCATCGCCGGCAGATGCGAAATCAGCCACGCATCATCGCCGGTCATCTGCCAGGCTTCGTAGACCGCCTGAACATACAGATACTCAACATCGGCCTCCACCGGCGTACGAAATGCCGGGATGTTCCACTCCGGGCGCGCCAGAAAATCGGGAAAGCTGCCATCCGGTTGCTGCGCCCGGCGAAAGCCGTCGAGGAGACTCTTGACATCCGGCTCAAAATAGCGGAAGCCGCGCCCCTGGTAGTAGTGGTCGCGCAACCAGAGCAGCGGACTATCCGGCGAGCGGTAGCCATGCACATAGTCTTCACCGATGTAGTAACTCAGGGTGTTTTGTGCCATAAAGCTGCGCACCAGTCCATAGAGCCGGTCATAGGCGGGAAGCCCGGTCTGCACAATGGTCTGCGCATCAAGCAGATAGATCTTTCCGTTGGCGACCTGCTCGCCGTTCACAAACAGCGCGGCCCAGTGTTCCCCCAGGCTGCCACGGGGCGTCACCTGGATCGTGGCATAACTATTTACAACTTCAAAATCCCATGCGCCAACTGAACGACTGGCGCTATCGAAAATCACAAGCGTAGCCGGGCCAGTGTGACCGGGAACATTGACATTGACGGTGGCGGGTTGCAGCGGCGCAACCACCGGCTGAACACTGGTAAAAGAACCGGGCTGGACCTGCGCTTTGAGGCGAGTCGGAGCGTCGATGACGAGAAGCAGAAGCAGCGAAAAACTGATCAAGGGAAGCCGGCGTATACGATGCATGAACCAACCTTTCTGAGAAATGTACCATGTGCAACGACGCGCCTAGTATAGCATATAAACAGGAGGAATCTATGCGCATTGGAATGATGAATGATCCGCGCAAGAACGCCTGCGACGAGGCACGCTGGGCGGCCGCCAATGGCCTGGATTTTCTGGATCTGACGATTGAGGGGCCGGCGGCGGAGCCGGATCAGATCGATCAGAATGAACTCGGTGCGATCTGTGCGGCGACCAGCCTGGGGATCGTCGGGCATACCGCCTGGTACCTGCCTTTCGCCTCGCCGGTTGCCGCCATGCGCCAGGCCGCCGTTGCGAGTGTCGCCGAGACGTTTGAGCTATTTGCCCAACTGCAGGCCCGGGTGGTCAATGTGCATATGGTCTCTTGCCCGCATCTTTTTCGCCATGCCGATTGCCTGCGCTGGAATGGCGAGAGCTTTGCGCAACTGGCCGAGATTGCCGCGCCCTACGGCCTGCGCATCATGGTGGAGCATCCCCCCAGCACCCGCTTTAGCCTGGACGATATCTGCACCATCCTGGAGGCCGACGCGCGGCTGGGATTTCATCTGGATGTGGGGCATGCCCACGTTGGCCGGCTCAAGCTGGGAGATGTGCTGGAGCAACTGGGTCCGCGCCTGCTCCACGTACACTTGAGCGATAACCGGGGCCAGAGCGATGACCATCTGCCGCTAGGCACGGGCACCATCAACTGGTCGCAGGTGCTCCGCCGGCTGAAACAGAGCGGCTACGACGATACATTCACGCTGGAGGTATTCAGCGCCGACCGCGATTATCTACTCTTGAGTGCGCAGAAGGTGCGCGCCTGGTGGCAGGCGGAGGCGTGAGTAGGGGCGAACAATCTGGCGGGCGAAACATCTTTGTCCGTACTACAGCTCACGGGAGTCCCGGCTTTAGCCGGTGGGATACCTGCCGGGAACGCAGCATCCTGCCGGGAACGCCTGATCCGGCTGAAGCCAGGATTCCGGATCAGTGCTGTTCAGATTACACATGCACCGTTCATTCGCCGATGGAATGCATACAGCTCACGGGATTCCCGGCTTATGAACGTTGAAAAATAGTCCAGATATGAATAACCGGGAGTTCCGGCTTTAGCCGGTGGGATGCCTGCCGAGACAGGGCATCCTGCCGGGAACGCCTGATCCGGCTGAAGCCGGGATTCCAGATCAGTGTTGCTCGGATTACACATGCACCGTTCATAAAACCTACGGTGTACGTTATAACAATAACCAACGGAGGAGATAGATATGACCAACCCGACGCGACCACGCATCCTGACCGGCAGCCGCCCGACCGGGAAGCTCCACCTGGGGCACTATGTCGGCACCTATGCCAACCGGGTGCGCCTGCAGGACCAGTATGAATGCTTTTTTCTCATCGCTGATCTGCATGTGTTGACTACCAAAAACACAAAGGAAGACATTACCGCCATTCCACAGAATATTGCCGATATGATTCTTGATGAACTATCCCTGGGGATCGACCCGGAGCGCAGCACGATCTATCTGCAGAGTGCGGTTAAGGAGGTCTACCAGATCAACCTGATCTTCGAGATGCTGGTCACGGTGCCACGCCTGAGTCGCCTGCCCAGCATCAAGGAGATGGCCCGCAATGCCCATATCGAAGAAGAGCAGATGCCCTTTGGACTGCTGGGCTACCCGGTGTTGCAGGCCGCCGATATTCTGCTGCCGCGTGCCAATCTGGTTCCGGTGGGGCGGGATAACCTCTCCCACGTGGAGATCACCCGCGAGATCGCCCGCCGCTTTAACTATCTCTACGGCGACGTTTTCCCTGAACCGGATGCGCTGGTGCCGGAGGTGGGCACGCTGCCCGGCACCGATGGGCAGGGCAAGATGAGCAAGAGTGCCAACAACGCGATTATGTTAACCGATGATACCAAAACGGTTGAGCAGAAGGTCCGAGGTATGTACACCGACCCCAACCGCGTGCGTGCCGATATCCCCGGCAAGGTGGAGGGCAACCCGGTCTTTGCCTACCACGATGCCTTTAACCCCAACCTGGAGGAGGTAAACGACCTGAAGGAGCGCTACCGCCAGGGCAAAGTGGGCGATGTCGAGGTGAAGCGCAAACTGGCCGCCGCGATCAACAACTTCCTCGACCCGATCCGCGAGCGCCGGGCTACTTACGAGGCACAGCCCAACCTGGTCGCCGAGATTCTGGCCGTGGGCAATGCCCGCACCCGCACCATCGCTCAGGAGACCGTCGCCAGGATGGAAGACGCGATGGGATTGCGGTATTTTCAGTAGGGGTTAGGGGTTAACGGTTAGGGGTTAGGGGTTATTTTGAAACTTGATTTCACTCCTTATTCCTTTATCTCCGATCCTTGAAACCGGGACATTAATTCGTGACAGGAGTCAGTATGCATTATCCGACACTGGCCGAAATCCGTGAGTTCAAAGACCAGGGCAATCTCTGCCCGATCTACCGCGAAATTATGGCCGACCTGGAGACGCCGGTCTCGGCCTACCTGAAGATTGCCCGTGGTCCCTACAGCTTCCTGCTGGAGAGCGTTGAGGGTGGGCAGCATATCGCGCGCTACTCGTTCCTGGGCTGCGAGCCCTACCTGGTGCTGCGCATGGATGGCGGCATTGCCCGGACGATCAACCAGAGCGGGCATAAGCAGGAACTGCCCTACACCGATCCGCTGGTCGTCCTGGAGAGCTATCTGCGGCCTTACCGCCCGGTACGCCTGCCGGATCTGCCCCGCTTTGTGGGGGGCGCGGTGGGCTACCTCGGATATGAGACGATTGGCTATTTTGAGGAGCTACCGCGGCCGGAAGGCGCTGAGTATCAGATGCCCGAGGGGGTCTGGATGTTTGTGGATACCCTGCTCATTTTTGACCATCTGCGCCACAAGATCAAGGTGCTCTCGCATGTGCATCTGGATGCACACAACCTGGAAGAGGAGTATGCCCGTGCGGTTGAGCGGATCGAGGAACTGGTCGCCCGTCTGCGCCAGCCGATTGCCCGGCAGCAGGCGCTCTCCTTCCAGGAACAACTGGAGCCGCGCAACTACGAGCCGCACTCGGTTGCACCGCGCACGGCTGGCGGGCCGGTGCGCTCCAACACCAGTCGTGAACAGTATGAAGCCAATGTGGAGCGCGCCCAAGAATACATCATGGCCGGTGATATTTTCCAGGTGGTGCCCTCGCAGCGCTTTAGCCGCCCGGTGCAGTCCGACTCCTTCACGATCTATCGTGCGCTGCGGACGATCAACCCCTCGCCCTACATGTTCTACCTGAGCACCGGGGAAGGCGAGCTGGTCGGCGCATCACCGGAGTTGCTGGTGCGAGTGGAGGAGGGCGACATCCTGACCCACCCCATTGCCGGCACCCGCCGCCGGGGACGTGATCTGACGGAGGATGCAGCGCTGGCCGAAGAACTCCTGGCCGACGAGAAGGAGCGGGCCGAGCATCTGATGCTGGTTGACCTGGGGCGCAACGATATTGGCCGTGTGAGCACGCCCGGCACCGTCAGCGTCCCGGAGTTTATGATTGTCGAGAAGTATAGCCATGTAATGCACCTGGTTTCGCATGTCACCGGGAAGTTGCGTGCCGATATGAGCGCCCTTGACGCATTGCGGGCCTGCTTTCCCGCCGGCACGGTCAGCGGTGCGCCCAAGATCCGCGCCATGGAGATCATCACGGAGTTGGAAGGCACCGAGCGGGGCATCTACGCGGGCTGCGTCGGGCATGTTGGCTTCAATGGCGACCTGGACACCTGCATCAGCCTGCGCACCATGCTGGTCAAGGATGGCGTTGCCTATGTGCAGGCGGGCGGCGGCGTGGTCGCCGACAGCGTCCCGGCCAGCGAATACCAGGAGAGCTGCAACAAAGCCGCCGCGCTGCTCCGCGCAATTGAGGTAGCGGAGGAGATGGGGTGAGGTAGGGGTTAGGGGTTAACGGTTAGGGGTTAACGGTTAGGGGTTAGGGGTTAACGGTTAGGGGTTATGGTGTTATACTGTCGGTATACGATTTCATCAGGTTAGCGCATCCTTTCAGATGATTGCAGTTGATCACAATATTGAAAAGCGATCCACAAGACCCAAAATAAGCACATCAGTCCATTCTGAGTTTACATGTAACCCATAACCCGCAACCCGTAACCCGTCATTCCAACTTCGAGTAAGGATATTATTGTGACCTTTCAAGAGATACTCCAATCAGTACAATTTGTCGTTAACCGGGAGGGTCAGGCCACAGCGGCAATGATGCAAATCGATGCCTGGGAAGCTCTCATGGCGCTGCTGGAGGATCTGGAAGACCAGGAACTGGTGCATGCCCGGATGAAAGACTGGCGCAGCAAGGCCGGTTGGACGGGCTGGGATGCGTTCCTGAACGAGATCAAATCAGAAGAAGACACAAATGTCTTACCGCCTGTGGATTAAAAAGATTTAGACGAGCAATCGGAATAGTTAGTACAATGACAGATCAAACAAAACCTCTCGCTCCCTCCACCATTCTGGCGCTGGAGACCTCCTGTGATGAGACGGCTGCGGCGGTTGTGCGCGACGGGCGCGAGGTGCTCTCCAATGTTGTTGCCTCGCAGATGGATATGCACCAGCGTTACGGCGGTGTTGTGCCGGAAGTCGCCTCGCGGCAGCATATTCTTAGCCTGCCCCCGGTGCTGCAGGAGGCGCTGTCCGTCTTGCCGGGCGGCTGGAATGATGTCCAGGCCGTTGCCGCCACCTATGGCCCCGGCCTGAGTGGTGCGCTGCTGACCGGCCTGAATGCGGCCAAGGCGCTGGCCTGGCAGCGCGGTCTGCCCTTCGTTGGTGTCAATCACCTGGAGGCCCACATCTACGCGAACTGGCTGATCCTGGAAGGCGAAGCGACTGAGTCGCAATCGGCAGCGCTGGAGTTTCCGCTGGTGGCGCTGGTGGTCAGCGGCGGGCATACGTTGCTGGCGCTGCTCCAGGATCATGGTGACTATCAACTGCTGGGACAGACCCGGGACGATGCGGCCGGCGAGGCGTTTGACAAGGTTGCGCGCATCCTGGGACTGGGCTACCCCGGCGGCCCGGCCATCCAGCAGGCGGCTACGCGCGGTGAAGGGGGTGAGCCGCTGCCCCGGGCCTGGCTGCGCGACAGCTACGACTTCTCCTTCAGCGGGCTCAAGACTGCGGTGCTGCACAAGGTTCAGGACCGCCGGGCACCCGCAGCCAATGTATCGCCCCGCCATCGCACCCGCGGCCGCAAGCCAAAAGCCACGCTCCCAGCGGCGGCGGCCGGTTCCGGTGCGCCGGCAGCCACACCCGATACGCCGTCCGGTTCTTCTAAGCTTGATCCCCGCTTTACAGCGCAGGTGGCCTATGCCTTCCAGGAGTCGGTGGTGGATGTGCTGGTGTCCAAAACGGTTGAGGCGGCCCGGCAGTTTGGGGCCACGGCGATTCTGCTGGCGGGCGGGGTTGCCGCAAATACCCGGTTGCGTAGCGAGTTAACCCGCCGCGCCGAGGTGCCCGTACGCTACCCACCGATCCGGCTCTGCACCGACAACGCCGCAATGGTCGCCGCCGCCGCATACTATCGCTTCGATGCCGGTGTACAGAGCGGGTGGGATCTGGATGTGGTGCCGGGACTGCGGTTAGGCACGTAACTTTATGCTGGCGGTGTATCAAGCCAGTTCACAAGTTGTCGCGCCGGAAGCAAATCTGCAAAGTCAGACAGATTCCGCGTGACGACGACGTGATGATGTGCCTGTGCCATTGCTGCAATCATAAAATCGGCATAGCGTTTGCGACTCTTGAGTGTATGTCGTATTTGCACGAATACTTCAGAGCATTTCTGATCAAAGACGACCACTTGAAACTGCTGCAAAAGCTGCTGCGTTTCCACAAGTCGTTTATGGGCCAGGGGAGCCTGTTCAGGGGTCGCTTTTAGCGTAAATTCACAACGCCCGCGCAAAACTTCTGCGACAACGATAGATGGCAGTGCAATCTCGCTCCAACTCACGCGTGCAAGATGTTGCTGAAGCATAGAGTTTCCTTCAGCAAAAGCGCGTAGAATATTTGCGTCCCACAAATACATTCTTTATGGCTCTATCAAATATTCATCCCGTTGCCGCTCAAGCTCATCAAACAGATCACCCCAGGTTGAGTCGTCCTGAAAAACGCCAGACCAGTGCCAGGGGGGTGGTACTGCCTCCACCGCGGCTGCATCCGGTGTTGGGACAACCGGTACCTGAAGCCGCACGACTTCGCTCTGGCTTATGAAGGTCTTGATCTGTTCCTGAATGTTGACGAGAACCTCATCACGCGTCGCTGCCTCGGCTACACACTCAGGCAGGGCCGGCACGGTAGCCCGCCAGCGCATGCCCGGCTGCCGGGTTATAATTACTGTGTATTCCATCGGGTATCCTCTCAGCGGAGAGTCGCGTAAGTCCTGTGACGGATTAGAAAAACGCAAAAACGTATTTCATTATACCCCATGTCAGTTCCCGCGCAACGTAGTTATCATCTCAAACGCTTAGACTGGCGCGGGCCAACTCCGGTCTATTGGTGATAATGCCGGTCGCACCCCAGTCAACCAGCCGGCGCATCACCGCCGGGTCGTCCACGGTCCAGACGTTGACGGCGTAGCCGGCACGGCGCACGCACGGGAGCACCGGCCCGAGCAGCGGCAGTTGCACTGCCGGATGCCAGGCCGTAGCACTGGTCCGCCGGAGCGCCAGGAACGGCCAGAGTTCGCGCAGGCGGATGGCGGGATGGTAGGTGCGGGTGCCCATCAGGTAGCCCCGCCGCAGATCGGGCGCGACCTGGCTTAGTTCGTGCAATGCCGCTGGGGAAAACGCCGCGACCAGCGTCCGGTCAATCAGATCATACGCGCGCAACAACCGCACGACCGGCACAGCAATATCGGGTTGCTTGAGTTCCACATTGAGCAGCATGCCGGACGCGCGGGCAAACGCACACACCTCGGCCAGGGTTGCCACGGCCTCGCCGCCGATATCCAGCCGGCGCAGATCGGCCAGGGTGCAGGTAGATACCGGGCGCGGCAGTCCATTCCAGCGCTCCGTTGTCGCATCGTGAAAGACCACCAGCACGCCGTCGGCGCTACACCGGACATCGAGTTCCAGCATATCCGCGCCCTGGGTGTGGGCGAGTTGGAACGCCGCCAGGGTGTTTTCCGGCGCATAGGCCGAGGCTCCCCGGTGTGCAATCACCAGCGGCATGCGTTATCTCCGGATCAGGCCATGATCTTGATCTTCCACAAAAAAACCCCCTTCCCGCAGGAAGGGGGTGGGACAGCGTATGCACCATCATAAATGATCAGACAAGACTGGCGGCCTCTTCCTCCTTGTAGAGTTCCCGCTGATAGTCAATCGCCAGCTCTGCCTCGCGTGCTCTGGGTGTCAGCACTGGAGTAAGTAGCCGTTGTGCGGCCATAACGTGTGCGCAAGTTCCCCAGGTGTGGAAGAACGAGCATGTGCAATCCCAGCTTCCATCGCTCAGTGTAACGTTATGGGTTGTATCATTATCGCCGCGAACACTCATCTTGAGTTCACTAATCTCAAGGCGTTCGGGTTCCTGCGCATACCGTCGGGCCTTCTCAATCTTGCCGATCAAATCCGAGTGCATAAAGCACCTCCTCATTTCTAGTACGTGGCAGTGCGGCCAGTTCCGCGCTGCAATCTTGCTACGCGACATAAACAGAGAGGCGGCAACAGGCGCTATGAGACCTGTGCCGCCCCGTTGGGCTGAATATGTAGTTGTGTCGTAACTTTTTTCACCCTGTTGCTCCTTCGCAAGAAGGTAACACTATTTTTGAAGGAAGATAATATATACATTATACTCACTGTTTCAGACAGAGTCAAGACCTGGCAATTGCTTTTGATCAGGGCTGCATCAACGTTGAGTGCAATCCGAAAGGCTTGATCTATAGCAACCCTACATTTGTCGTAGTACCGCCTGATGAACGTTGAAAAAAGAGCCCGGATATGGTGTTCGGCAAAAGTGCGGTGCATCGCATGAACCCTGCTGCTGCTACGTCGGAGTTGAGCACACCCGAAAGCCTCCAGCTAAAAACCTACCGCCCTCGCTTCTCAACCAGCGGCAACAACGCATCGCGCAGGGCGGGCGTGGTAATCAGCAGCGGCCGCGCCGCCTTGCTCTGCTTGAACAGCCGGGGGATCGGCGGCAGATCACCGTCGAGCGTCACCGCAATGCCGCCGGCGGCGTTGAGAATCGCAAAACCGGCGGCGATATCCCAGAGGTGCGGATAACCCAGCACGGCACCGATGGCACTACCCCGCGCCACATAGCAGCAGTGCGCCGCCAGGCTGCCGAGCGAGCGCGTTTTGCCGGGAAAGCGGATCGTGTAGTCGGTGTGCGCCCGCGACGTGACCAGAATCCAGTCGTTGCGGTCAAATGTGGTTGCATCACTGACACTGATCGGCGTGTCGTTGCGGTAGGCGTTGCCCTGCCCATCGGTCCAGTAGTCCTCATCGGCCATGGGGAGCGCAACCACGCCCAGGTAGGGCTCGCCGTGCCGCAGCAACCCGACCGAAACCCCCCAGACCGGCAGCCCATCTACAAAGGCATCAGTACCGTCCAGCGGGTCAAGCGACCAGACGAACTCGCGGTCGGTGGCGATGGCTTCGCCCTCCTCGCCGGTAATGCCATGGTCGGGGTAGCGCGCGCTGATCCGCTCACGCAGGAACTGCTCAATCTCCACATCCGCCTGCGTCACCCAGGTGCGGTCACGTTTGCGCCGCGCGGCTACATTGTTGAAATGACGGCGGGCAATCGCGCCACCCTCGCGCGCCCATGTGCGTACCTCGGCCATATCGATTCCACTCACCGCTGCTGCCTCCTCTCGCCTGCCTCGAAAATCCCTCTTCCATTGTAGCATTGGATTGCGACAATCGCTGTCGGTTCGGGCAGAATTGCTGGTATCATGCAGAACGTAGCGGACGCGCAGCAGCGTGTCCGTACCTGATACCGGTTTGTTATCATAGCCACAGAGAACACCGAGGGCGCAGAGCTGGTACACGGGAGCGGGCCGCTGTTGCGCTCGTTGCGCCCGTTCCCGTTGACTGCTGGTTTGCCGGCAGATTGGTATGAGCGACAGTGAAACGGCGGGCGTGCAGCAGCGCGTCCCTACCTGAGCGACAGTCGTAAGGGGCGAAAGATGGTTCGCCCCGCCACATTGATACTACCGGAGGAGCGTGCATGAGCAAGGCGACGAATGGACTCCCACCACGCCTGGGGGAGATTGTCGAGGATTTTAATCTGTGCGAAGGGCAGGAGAAGCTGGAACTGCTGCTGGAGTTTGCCGAGAGCCTGCCGCCGCTGCCGGACTGGTTGCAGGGCAAGCGTGATGCGATGGACCATGTGCATGAGTGCATGACGCCGGTGTTTGTCCATGCCGAGCAGCAGGAGGGTGGTCTGCGCTACTACTTCGATGTTCCGGAAGAGTCGACCACGGTGCGCGGGTATGCTGCCCTGCTACGCGAGGGCGTTGAGGGCGCCTCCCCGGAGGCAGTGCTGAGTATCCCGCCCGATTTTTATACGCAGATGGGGCTGCACCGCGTGCTGACGCCCCAGCGGCTGAATGGCATTGGCGCGATCCTGGCGCATATGAAGCGCCTGGCAGTGCGCGAGTTGCATTCCTGAATGAGCACCACTATGGTTATCAGCATTCTCCTGATTGGCGGGTATGCCCTGGTCTATGCGCTGATCCATAGCTGGACCGCCAGCCAGTCGTTCAAGAACTGGGTGCGGCGGCGGGCCGGGCCGGCCGGCGACCGCTGGTACCGGCTGGCCTACAACCTGGTCAGCGGGATCTTGCTGCTGCCGTTTCTGCCACTGCTGCTCTGGCTGCCCGACCAGGTGCTCTACACGGTGGGCCCGCCCTGGCGCCGGCTGCTGCTGCTGGGCCAGGCGGCCGCCCTGGCCGGAATCGCCTACGGCATCTGGCTGACCGATCCCTGGCATTTCCTGGGGCTGCGCCAGCTCAACCCGGCGGATAGTTCCAATGATCCGGTACGGGCAACCGAGCAGCCACACCTGGTGGTGGCCGGGCCATACCGCTGGGTGCGGCATCCGCTCTACTTTTTCGGCCTGCCGGCGATCTGGCTGATCCCGCAGATGACGGTCAACCGGCTGGTGCTGGCGCTGGTCTTCTCGCTCTACCTGTATGTGGGCACCTTTTTTGAGGAGCGGCGGCTGCTGCGCGAGTTCGGCGCGGAGTATCGCGCGTATCAGCGGCGCGTCCCGCGTCTGTTGCCTCGTGTGCGCCGTGGGGCGGGGCGGGAGTAGGGCTCCTTACCCAACTTGCCCAGAAAAAGGGAAAGACCGAATAGGCAATAATTCAACGTTGCTGTAATTAATTATAGAGATTTCTTCCCGGTAAGGAATTGCATACCTGATACCAATGTGCCATCAAACCAGCAATCAACGGGAACGGGTGCAATGGGCGTAACGGCGTCACGTTCCCGTGTATCATCGCTGCGTCCTCGGTGTGCTCTGTGGCTATGACAACAAATCGGTATGAAAGGTGTCAACATTAGCTATGGCTACCAGCGACTGGTTGAACATTATCGGTCTGACCCTTACCAGTGTCGCCTTCCTGGTTGGCCTGTTTCAGTATCGCCAGGCTCAACGTTGGCAAGCGCTCCAGTTTATCTCCAATGAGATGAGGGAATTCTTCGCTAATAAAGATGTACGAAATGTCCTTCTCATGCTCGATGTGAACCAACGACCAATAGATTTTACCGTGCAAGCTGAAGGCGAAGAACGACTGAAGACAGTTATTATTTCAGATGAGATGATAATCTCTGCACTACGTACACCGCAAATGCGCCAAGGAAACCCTATCACAACGGAAGATGGCTTGATTCGAGATGTTTTTCATACCTTTTTTAATCACCTGGCACGTTTTGCTAATTACAGCGAGGCATCTCAAGTTATAAAGTACAACGATTTGCATCCTTTCCTGGCCTACTGGCTTGAGATTTTGACCAATAAGAGCGGTAAACGCAAATCATCAGAGTTCGCTGATGCTATCATAAAATATCTTGAATATTATGAATACAACTCTGTTTTACGCATGTTTGAAAGATACAAAAATATAAAGAAGCAAAAAATGGTAATATCATCACTGAAATAGTATACGTGGTGATCCGATGTCGAGTTGCACTTGAGCCAGGCATGGAGAGACAAGACACACCTATGCCCCGACACGATCCATCCCTCGATCCAGAATACCGCCGTTACCGCCGGGAATATCCGCGCTTTCCCGGCGTCCCGACCTGCCTGGCCTTGTTGCGCCGGCCGAATGTGTTGGGGGGCTACTGGGAGGCGATCTTCAGCGATCTGGAGCAGCATGCGCCGGATGTCGTGGATGAACTTATTGCTGCCTGCTATGATGATGTCAATGCCGATATCCGCTGGGCAATCCTCGAGATTCTGGGGGCGATACCGGCACCGCAGGCGCTCCCGCTCTTTGCCGCGTATCTGACTTCAGAAGATGAGTCGCTCCGCGAGTGGGCCGCGCGTGGACTGACGACGCTCGACACGAGAGAGGCCCGCCGGCTCCTCTGGGAAGCGCGCGACGAGTTGTTGTGATAGGTGAGTCGGGCTGACTGCTGACTGCTGAGAGCGTGCAACTCGCAACTCGTCAAAAAGCAGGCCGAAGTGTAAAGCCTTTCCGGGGGTAGTGTCGGGGGTTTTTGATGGAATATGGCTTTGGGATGCGCTCGCAACCCGTTCGCAACTTGACGCGATTCTGGGACAAAAACCGATTTGCGAACTACTTCCCGATTGGGGTCAACTATGCTACAATAGTGACGTGCCAGGAAGCCCCAGGAGCGGCGCAGCGGTCCATCCAGGGGTAAACATCGGCCTGGTTCCATTCGGGAGGGTGTTGTTTCATCGGTTTCGACTCGTGGTTGAGTACTGAAACACGCTTCTTCTCGCGCGACCAGCTGGTCGGACGCTAAGTTTCATCGGTTTCGACTCGTGGTTGAGTACTGAAACTTCAAGTGTGGAGACTGATCTAGTGGAAGCTGTGAGTTTCATCGGTTTCGACTCGTGGTTGAGTACTGAAACGTTTGAGATCGAGCAGCGCCTCCGCCGTGAGCGCCACGGTTTCATCGGTTTCGACTCGTGGTTGAGTACTGAAACCGGCGCGGGCCGTGGGCGCGGTGTTGAGCGACCTGGCGTTTCATCGGTTTCGACTCGTGGTTGAGTACTGAAACGCAATAGACCAGCGCATGCGACCAGTTATCGAGGACGAAGTTTCATCGGTTTCGACTCGTGGTTGAGTACTGAAACGTGTTTCGTGCCCAAGAAGCCCTGCTTTGCCCACGGTTTCATCGGTTTCGACTCGTGGTTGAGTACTGAAACGATGTATCGCAGTTCGGGCATACATCAGGCGCGGTATGTTTCATCGGTTTCGACTCGTGGTTGAGTACTGAAACTGCATCACGTTCTCCTGATGGAACCGTGTTTTGACGTTTCATCGGTTTCGACTCGTGGTTGAGTACTGAAACCGCGGCCGCACCTGCACCGGCGCGCTGGCCTGGTCCGGGTTTCATCGGTTTCGACTCGTGGTTGAGTACTGAAACACGCCGCTGCACTGGCGGATGATCGCTATGGTGCAAAGTTTCATCGGTTTCGACTCGTGGTTGAGTACTGAAACGCAAAAAACAGTTATTTGGAACAGGTTCCCGTGTTGGGTTTCATCGGTTTCGACTCGTGGTTGAGTACTGAAACCCGGAGCACGCGCGCTGGTGACGGTGACGGC
>DAOTVB010000004.1:0-6177 GCA_034436755.1 Chloroflexaceae bacterium
CGGGTGGAGGCGGCCCTGACGACGACCGGCGTCCGCCATCTGGTTGAGCGTCCCCCGCAGCAACTCTCCGGCGGTGAGCAGCGCATGGTGGCAATTGCCGGGGTGCTGGCGCTCCAGCCGCGCCTGGTCATCTATGATGAACCCTCCGCGAACCTCGATATCCGCTCCCGACGACGCCTGATCCAGTTCTTGCAGGCGTCACCGGAAACCCTCCTCCTCGCCTCCCACGATCTCGAACTCATCCTGGAAGTCTGTGATCGCGTGCTGCTGCTGGATGCAGGTCAGATCGTGGTCGATGGCCGCCCCCGCGCCGTTATGGGCGATGCCGCGCTGATGACGGCCCACGGGCTGGAGCGCCCGGCAGCCCTGGTGTAGATCGGGGTAGCGCGGCCATGTCCTGGCTGTCCCGTTACCATGTGCGTTCCAGATATGCTATGCTATAGGCAGCAACACACCTTCGGGAGGAGAACTGATGCAAACAGATATTCCGCTCAAACGGCTGATGGCGTTGCGCGGGGCCGATCTGCTGCCACTGCTCGGGCTGCCGGCGGCGACGCTGGTACGGGTAGAGAGCCGTGAACTGCCGGCCAGTGCCACACGTCTGGATACCGTGCTGCGTATTCGTAGTCCCCAGGGGCAGGAATACCTGCACCTTGTGGAGTGGCAAGGATACCGCGATCCAACCGTGCTCTGGCGTCTGGCGGGCTATATGGCCTGGTTTGGGCAACAGGAGCCGGCGACAGTGGTGGTTGGTACGGTAGTCTACCTTGCCCCCGATCATGATGTTGGTGATACGCTGATCCAGCAGGTTGATGGACAGGTTGTACAGACCTGGTCATTTGGTCGAATTCGGTTATGGGAACAGGATGCGGCAGCAGCCCTGGCGTCGGCCAACCTGGGGCTGGTTGTCCTGAGCCCGTTAATGCACAATGCGAGTGCGCCGCTGGTGCAACAGGCGATTGAAGTGGTCCTGCAGCAAGCGCCGCAAACCGAGCAGGGCGATCTGCTCTCGATCCTGGGTACATTTGCCGTTCCGTTGCTGAACCCGCAGCGCTTTATCGACCTGGTCGGAAAGGAGAAACTTATGAGTTCGGAGTTCTTCGACTATTTGATGCAGGAGTATACCGCAGAGTTCAAGGAGCGCGAAGCAGTTTTGGCGGCAGAGTTCAAAGAACGCGAAGCAGCATTGTTGGCCCAACTGCGCCAGCAGGAAACAGAGTTTCAACAGTTACTCGAAGATGCCGTGCTGGTGCGCTTTCCTGATGCGCCGTTGTCGCTAGTGCAAGATATTCGGCGCGTAAACCACGCCGGCCAGTTACGCCGGCTCGTTATGGCAGTGCAGCAGGTGGCCGATCTGTCCGAGTTTGAACAGTTGCTGCACACGGCTGCCAATAACTCGACATAACGTATCGGAACATTGGTGATGTGAATTTTCTCAAGCGGGGCGCAGCATGCTGCGCCCCGCTTGACATCCCCGCCGCCAGGGTGTATCCTGAAACTAAACTGACCAGTCGGTTTGGTCTGGGCACAGGTATTGTTTCAGACTACGGGATACGGGATACGGGATACGGGATACGGGATACGGGATACGGCCTACAGGATACGGGATACGGGATACGGGATACGGGATACGGGATACGGGATACGGGAGAAAGCAATGCCTCGCCAGGATATCAGCGGCGAACGCAAGGAGCAGATCCTCGACACAGCCGCCGCCGTGTTTGCTCGCCGGGGATTTCACCAGGCGCGCATGGATGACATTGTGCAGGAATCCGGGTTGAGTAAGGGCGCAATCTACTGGTACTTCAAGAGCAAAGACGAGATTATTCTGGCGCTGATGCAGCGCTTTTTCGACCGGGAATTGAGCGGCTTGCAGGCGCTGCTGACCGCCGAGGGTGCCGTGCGTGACCGCCTGCTGCAGTTTACCCAGGCAGTGGTGCAGGATGTTGCGCAGATCGCCGAACTTGGGCTGATGCCGCTCTTTCTCGACTTTTACGGGCTGTCATCGCGCAATGCGGAAGTGCGTGCGTTTTTGCAGGCGACCTACACCCGCTCCTACCGGGACGCGCTGATACCGCTGATCCAGCAGGGCATTGATCGGGGCGAGTTTCGCCCGGTCGATCCGGTCCAGACCGTTATCACCCTGACGGCGCTGTACGAGGGTTTAATTGTGCTCTGGACGATTGACCCGCAGACGGTGCGGCTGGAGGCGCAGTTCACGGCGGCGGTGGAGTTGCTGCTGGCAGGTCTGGCAACTGAAGCATAGGAGGCAGCTATGGCGGTGACATCCCACAAACGGCAACCAGCGGTGCGGCGCGGGTGGCATCCGCGCTTCCTCCTGCGCCCCCGCTGGAACAAAGTCCTGGCCGACCTCGGCGGCAACAAAACGCGCACGCTGCTGGTCGTCATGGCGATCTTTATCGGGGTGTTCGCAGTTGGGATGATCATGTCCAGCCAGGATATCCTGACGAACCAGTTGCGCGCGACCTATGCCGCGACCAACCCGGCGCATTTCACGATATCGATTGGCGCAACCGGCTACAACACCGACTTCACCATTAACACGGCATCGTCCAACACGCGCGGCTTTGACACCGATCTGGTAGAAGCCGTAGCGCAGATGCCCGAAGTCGCCACCGCCGAGGGCCGTCGCGTCTTCACCGCTCAGGTGCAGGTGGCTCCCGACCACCGGCAGACGATCCAGTTTACGGCGATTGATGACTTTGCCGATATGCAGGTCAATACCATCGGGCAGGTGCAGGGAAACTGGCCGCCCCCGGAACGGGCTATCCTGATCGAGCGCTCCAGTATGCCGGAGTTGCCGGCGCAGGTGGGCGATACCATCCAGGTGGAACTGCCCGACGGCACCCGGCGGGAGTTACCCGTTGCCGGCGTTGTGCATGATCTGCACCAGTGGCCGACACCCTTCCTGGGAACCGTTTATGGCTATATCTCCCGGGATACGCTGGAGTGGTTGGGCGAGCCGCGCACGTTCAACCAGATGCTGGTGCGGGTGGCACAGCATGCCGACAATCAGGCGCATAACGCAGCGGTGGCGCAGCAGGTCTACGACAAGATCCAGAAGGCCGGGCTGGACCCCGCCTTCCCGCAGGTGCCAGTCCCCGACGAGCCCCCGCTGGAGTTTGTGATTACTGCCATTACCGCCCTGATGAGCGTGATGAGTATCATGGCGGTCCTGCTGAGTGGCTTCCTGGTCGTCAATACTATTGGGGCACTGCTGGCCCGGCAGACCCGGCAGATCGGCATTCTCAAGGCGATTGGCGCGCGTTCTTCCCAGATCATCGGCATGTATCTGCTGCTGGTGATCGGCTTCGGGTTGCTTGCGCTGGTTCCGGCGGTGCCGCTGGCGCATCTGGCAACCGGGCTGTTTACCCAGGAGATTGCCGGCTTCCTCAACTTTGATGTGCAGAATCGGCGCATCCCCGGCATGATCATCCTGACGCAGGCCGCCATGAGTCTGGCCGTGCCGCTGCTGGCGGCGCTCGGGCCGATCCTCGCCGGAACACGCATCACCGTCCGGGCCGCGCTGGATGATCATGGTATCGCCCAACCGGGTGGGCCGCAGCGCCACTCCTGGCTGGCTGGACGTGGGTTGTGGTTCCTCCCGCGGCCACTGCTGCTTGCGCTGCGCAACACCTTCCGCCGTCGGGGACGGCTGGCGCTGACGCTGATAACGCTGACCCTGGGCGGGGCGATCTTTGTGGCCGTCTTTAGCGTGCGCACCTCGCTGCTGGGCACGATGGACGAACTGACCACCCGGCTGTACAACTTTGATGCCGAGATCTACCTGGAGCGCACCTACCGTGCCGACTACCTGGTCAGCGAAGCCGAGCGGGTGCCGGGGGTGGTTGCCGCCGAAGCCCAGATCCAGACCAGCGTGCGGCGCGTCTTCCCTGATGACGCAGAGGGGTTACAACTTCAAATGTTTGCCGTGCCGCCGGACACGCAGACGATGCTGCCCCGGGTGCAGGCGGGCCGCTGGCTGCGCCCGGAGGATGAGAATGCGCTGGTCATCAGCACTGGCATGCAGGCGGAGAATCCTGATCTGCAGGTGGGTAGCATGCTGACCCTGAAGATTGACGACCGTGAGACGACCTGGCAGGTGGTCGGCATTATGCCCACCTTCGCCGAACTGCGCTGGGTCTATGCCGACTATGACTACTACAGCCGGGTGGCGCGCGAGGTTGACCAGTCGAGCTATCTGCGGATCGTGACCGACCGGCACAGCCCGGAGTACCAGGCGACGCTGGTCAACGCCGTGGAAACGCACTTCAAACGGCAGGGCATCAATGTCAGTTCAACCAGAACTATGACCGAGTTAAGCCAGGGCGACCGGGAGGTGATCCAGGTGATTGTCGTTAGTCTGCTGTTTATGGCGTTCCTGGTGGCGCTGGTCGGCGGGTTAGGGCTGGCCGGAACGATGAGCCTGAATGTGATCGAGCGCACCCGCGAGATCGGCATTATGCGGGCCATCGGTGCATCCAGCGGTGCGATTCTGCAAATCGTGCTGGTCGAGGGGCTGCTGATTGGACTGCTCAGTTGCGGGTTGGGAACCCTTCTCGCGCTGCCGGTCAGCCGGTTGCTGAGCGATGCCCTGGGCGAACTGCTCTTTGCCGACCCGCTGGCGTTTCACTTCTCCCTCACTGGTGGCCTGATCTGGCTGCTGCTCTCGGTTGTGCTGGCGCTTGGGGCGAGTCTCCTGCCCGCCCGCAATGCAACCCGCGTCAGCGTGCGTGAGGTGCTGGCGTACGAGTGATACCAATAATCATGGCTCTGCGAGCCACTAGCTATCATGAAAATCGGCTGTCAGTACATGCGTGCTGGATACAGCCTCTTTTCAGAGGAATGTGCCATCAAACCAGTAATCAACGGGAACGGGCGCACTGGGCGCAACGGCGGCACATGCCCGTTGATCATCGCTGGGTGCTCTGTGTTCTCTGTGGCCCCGTTCGTCCGGATGCGGCAGCAGATCGCGCTCCTCGAACACCAGATGAATGCAGATGGCGGTATTATGTGCATATTGTCTATGGACAATATCTCTTTGTGCGTTAAAGGCGCATATTGCCGCACCCAGGTGCCTGCATCCTGGTGTTGTAAGAGTGTCGGAAAGATATTGACAACGATAGTATTGATACGATAAGTACTACCTTCTAACTGGCGTTTCGCAACAAGAGCGCTTTTAAATGAACTTAAATCGTGTGTATTTTCGCTGTTGATTTGGCATTCTAATTCGTGTGTTTTCCGGGTGCAGACTGGTCAGTCACACCTGGTGTAGTACCAGAGTAGAGTAATATCGGACTGTAGCGAGATATATGCCTGGTAGTGTGAGACGCCGCTTTTTATTTCAAATGCCATGTACGAATTGTCGCTTAGTGGAAGTTGAAAAGTTGAAGCCTCAAATATGATGGTTTATTCTTCCCCTCGGAATATAGTCTTCTATCCCTTTTCTCTTCTCGATATATACGTAATCTCTCCTTAGAAGCTCTTTTCATCTCTTCGCATGCCAGGTAAGATAATTCACAGAAGTAGAAAAGAGTGTTATAGCCCGGTTATCGGCGGACCACCATGTAGCGCTAGACAGACTGTGCGCCAGGTCCAGCCGTAGCCGGCGCACGACTGGTTGCGCTACAGGACCGATCACCGACCACCCGGTGCAACGCTGTACCCGCTTCATGTTGCAATAGCATAATACAGCCTGTTTCACCCTGCCGATGATGACACTGGTTCGCTATAGCGAACCGCCTCTATTCTGTCTATCGTCCTTCCGCAGGATGACGTAATGATAACCTGGCAATTCAGGAGCATGATCTATGACAACGCAAAACGGAACTCAGAACGGCGTTCTGCATGGCTCCCAGGACGACAACACCTGGCTACGCCGGCGCGTCGCCGAGCTTGAACAAGAAACCGGGCACCTGCGCCATGAGGTGCAAGCCCTGCACGCCGATGTCGCTATGTTTACGCAAACCCTGGATTATCTGCGTGATATGGTGCTGATCAAAGGACCGCACTCACGGATCGTGTATGCGAACAGGGCCTTCCGCGATCACTATGGCATGACCCAGGCGGAATTGGCGGGCATTCTTGATGCTGCCTTCAACGAACCCGACTATACCCAGCAGTACATCAAAGATGATCAGCATGTCTTCACCACGG
>DAOTVB010000005.1:0-4455 GCA_034436755.1 Chloroflexaceae bacterium
GGACCATGCCGCTCAGGGTGCCGGCACGACGCGGGATCATATCGCGCACCTCCTCGGGGCTCACCTGGATCATGTTGTTCGAGCCATAGCGCAGGGCCATGGCGACCGTGGCCGGGCCGCAGTTGACTTTTGCGCCCGGCTCCAGTTGCCCATCACGCTGATAGCCCTGCCAGACATACCAGGCAAAGGGAGCCTGGATATCGTAGACGACGTCCAGCGGCGTACCTGGCGGATCGGTCTCTGCCGGGTCTGGTGTGAGGTGTATAGGTGTGGCATCGTCCAACGTACCGCTTGCCTGAGGAAACGCACATGCGGTACATGTAAGCCAGCCGAGCAGGAGGCAGAACAGAACGTGCAGCGAGCGCACTGGCATATGCCGACTCCATTTCCATGGGTGCAGAGATCTGCACCAGTCATAAAAGATGCTTAGGATCTTGTACTCCGCGTACTACCAGATGTAAACAACCAGCTCAAGTCCTTACCAGCATAGGTCATGGATTCACCCTGCTGCATCAAATCAAGCGCAAAGTGCTTCAGTGAGGCGAAGTAGGCATCAAATCCAAAGAGCCGGGCAGAGTTGGCCGCTTTGTACAGGCGCACCGGCCAGCTCTGCCATGCCTGGTCCGGCATGGGTTCAGGAATAGCGCATTGCCGCACCACATCCCACCCCCAGGAGGCACTCACCAGTTCAATGCCCCGCAGATACGTGGTAATATACCGGTCATCGGTTTTTAATTCCTGGATATCACCGTCATACACTGTCCAGGTCAGGCCATAGCTGCTTTTGCGATTCACGGGAAACATCCACCAGTCATAGTGACTCCGGTGGAACATATTCCACTGTCCGGCGGCAACCCATGCCTCAAACTGATCGAGTTGCCACTTCTGTTTGGCTTTGATCTGTGCAATGCCGACAAATTCCGAACTGGTGTTGCGTTTCATACCGGGTTGCTCCTTTTTCTTGGCGTTATGCTACCTATAATTCTCAGAAATAATTCAGTACCATTCCTGAAGCTATCTTTGCAAGCATCAGGCATGGTACTGACGCTGTTCTTCCAGGGCTGTTATGTGCGGTGCATCAAGACAGTGTTACATATTGGTCGAGCGTCCATTGAACACATGTCTGTTTGATAAAACTTTGTCCCGAATGACAAAGTCAAGAATTGCGAACACTATGCCGATGACCCCTCCAATAACGAGATTAACAATCCCAATAGCAATAATGCCCCCCAGACCTTCATACTCGCCAGGAATAGCCGGATCGCGCGCTAGAATGCGGGGTGAGCGCTTCAAATGCGAGATACCGGCCATGATGTTCCATATCCCGACAACCGGACCAAAGATGTAGAAGACGAAGATGGTCAAACACTGCAAAATGCCGAGAACTATCCAGAAGATGCCGGATAAGCGTTCATAGTCGGATATCTGACGTACGGTATTTTGTTCGGATGTTGACATAGGGTGCCTCCGCGATGATTGAGATGAAACGATAGACAGCACAGCATGCGTGTCTTACTGTATAAGTACCGAAGTATTCTGTTTTTCGCTCGTCACATTTAACTACAGTAGGAAGAGTCTCCTTCCGTACAATGCACCTCATCGATCTCCCAGTCATTACCGTCCCAGAGATAGTGCAATAACCAGGTTCCGCGAATATCGCAGGCACTTCCGGTAAGCTCATACCATGCTTCATAAGTACTACCATATGCCCTATTCTGACGAAGATTTACCGGGTGATTGCATCCCCGAAACACCCGTTGGTGCATGACTCGCTTGATATCATTGCCCATCTGGTTGAGTGACGGTTCGGATGGGTTATGGATGATCGCCAGTTGCCTATCCCAATCCGGCACATGCATATTTTCAAGCCGCCATCCCTGCTCATACTGTTTATAATCAAGCTCAACTAGCGCACTGACGGTTAACTTGTCATCGGCCAACTCCAGTTGAGCACTGATGTACTCAGTGCCGGCATCACGATCGGTTTTCCGATCAAGAACATCCAACGACTGGATATCACCTTCCGCTACATCCCAGGCCAGGTCAATCCCAATAAAAGGCGTAAAAAGCGTTTGACCAACCAGATCCGCACGGATCTGCCGCTCTGACACGCCCCCCCCGCCGCCAGACAAGCCCAGGCCGTTACTCACCAGGAGCAGCAGCGCCACAACTGCTACCACTGCGCCACCCGCAAGCCAGTACAATGTCTTTGTCGCCCCCGTACCGGCAGAGGCAATCTGCTGGTTGAGGGTGTCGAGTTCGTCGGAAAGGTGCCCAAGCTCCTGGTCAAGCGTATCCAGGCGTGCGTAGTGTTCGCCCAGACTGTCATGCTGTGGGCGCGTGCGGTTGACTGCTTCGCCCAGACTCTGCTGCAAGGCAGGGAACTGCCGCTCCAGGTCGGCAAGCCGGCGGCGCTTGTGCTGCATTTCCTGGCGCAACTCGGCCAGCATTTCGTCTGACCGGGCGCGCGCCTGCTGCTGCTCGGTCTGGATTGTCTGCATATCACCGACTGCCGGGACAGCCGGTTCAGCGGCAGTAGTAGCGGGAATGTCGGTAATATCGAGCCGTTTCGTTGCATAGGGACTATCGGGATGCGCTGATGGCCGGGTGGACGTGGCGGGTGATTGGGCGGGCGGTTCTCCGCCCGGCTGCTCTCCAGCGGGTTGCGCAAGCTGGGGGTCGGCAGCGCGATTCATCTGTTCCGCTGCGTGCGGGCGAGCGGCAACCTCGGCGGTAAGCCGGCGCTTGCGGGTTTCCTCCTGCTGGATAGTGGTTTCCAGCGTGGCGATGTGGGCCTGCGTTGCGTTGCGCTGCTGCTCCAGATCACGCAGTTGCGCAAAAAGCTCGGCGTAGGCGGGGTGTTCGATGCGCTGTTCCCAGGCCAGCGTACCCAGGGCGGCAATAGCCTGGCGGCGCTCCCGCGTATGGGTGGAGCGCTCATAGCCCAGCTTGAGGGCGCGAGCACGCCACTTGCCAACATCAATCCCTGCGCGGAGTCTGGCCTTCAGTTCGTTGATCTGCTGCATGGTGGGTTTCCTTGTGTGTCGTATGTCTACATCAGCGAGTATTAGTCCACCGGACCGATGCGCTCAAGTTCCAGTTCCATTCCATTCATTCCATTCATTACCCAGGTCATCCGGTCGCCTGAAAGAGAGAACTGTATGACTATTGATCCTTCGTCTCGGCCCTTTATGTACATATGTGTATCATCAACAAAGTGATAACTTCCATTCCCATCAGACATTTGTACTGTACCATCCGGATAAAAGGAAAAGGTCATGTCATAGTCCGGAGCTTCGGGATCTAGCGTAAGCAGCCACCTGCCGGTGATCGCTTCACGGGTGCGTTCACGAATACGCTCGATAGCTGTCAGGTCAATAGAGCCAACCCGCTCCAACTCTATTTCATATTCACCACCTACCATCCAGGTCATCCGGTCACCTGCGATAGTTACCTGCCCCGTTCCTACATTATCACCATCGTCTACCCTCAGTTGCGCATCACCAACAATTATGTATTCGAAAACCCCTGGGCCCATTGTGTCGAAAGATACCATTGTACCATCGGGGAAGAAGACATAATCATAGTCCGGCCTCCAGGATTCGCGCTCGATTTCGCCATTCGTATCACGGATGCTGACCCACTTGCCCAGAATGGCTTCGCGCGGATCAGTGACTTGTGGCACTGGTTCCGCGCCGGCAGGTGTTTCGCCGGTAGCCATATCGCCGGCACCAAGGCTCACCACCAGGCTGACATCGCCCGCACACGGGTCGAGGCGCGTGTCGCCCGCCGGCTCCTGCGCAATAACATGGCCCTCCGGTACCTCGTCACTGAACTCGGCGCTACGTACCGGCACCAGGCCAACGCCCTGCACCATCCGCTCGGCATTGGCCTGATCAAACCCCACCACATCGGGCACCACGCACACCGCTGCACCGGGGGCGGAACGCTCTGCTTCCATTTCCACGGTAGTTGCCGGCTCCTCCTGGGGAGCATCTGCTGCCTCTTCGCCACTGCCACAGGCTGCCGGCAGCAGGGTCAACAGCAGTGCCAGCGTAACCAGGACTGTCCAGCGCCCGTTGTTCCAGCGAGTTGGTGATGTTGTCGGTGTCATTGTTCTGCTCCATTCATTTCCGATTGCCATACTGCACTTCAAGCGGAACCGTCGGTTCGGGTTGTGGCGACAACGTGTCACCGGCCAGCCACCCCGCCACACCCTGCGGGATCGTGCCATCCTCCAGATAATCGTTGGATCGTTCATGGCTGACGTTCCCCGGCAAGAATGGCCGTGACATTCGCGCGAAATGCTGCAACCTTGGGCATATTCCGGACCGGGCTGGTCGTCTCACCGTTCCAGGGATCGGTCGGCGCGACCTGGGAGAAGTGATAAATCTCATCCGGAGCGATGGCATACTCCTGACAGAGCCAGGCCATCAGCCAGGTGATTGAGCGGAT
>DAOTVB010000006.1:0-33776 GCA_034436755.1 Chloroflexaceae bacterium
GCCTCGGCCGAGAGTTCCGCCGCATCACTGGGGGAGAGCGGTAGTGCGCCCGCCGGCAGCACAACTTCGATATCCGGCTCAATGCCGGTTTCGCGGATCAGGCGGCCGCTGGGGGTGCGCCACTGGCTGGTGCCCAGCAGCAGCCGCGCGCCATCTTCCAGTTGGTAGGTCGTTAACACCGTGCCGGTGCCAATCGTCGGCACACCCAGCACCTGGGCGCGGCCGGCATCCTGCATCGCCCCGGAGACAATCTCGGCGGAACTGGCGGTGTTGAGATTGACCATGACGGTCAACGGAATATTCAGGGCCACACCGCCCGCCCGCGCCTCGGTGGTCGTGCGCTCATCCGCCCGGTTTTCTTCGATCAGGACCGGCGTACCTTCCTCCAGGAACTGGCTGGCAATCCCGACCGCCTCATTGAGCAGGCCGCCGGGGTTATTGCGCAGATCCAGGATCACCGCCTCGGCCCCCTGCTCCTGCGCCTCGGTCAGCGCCTGCTGCATCTCCTCGCTTGAACGCTCGGCAAAAGAGGTAAGCTGTACCAGCGCCACATCGTTGGGCAGCATACGCCAGGTAACGCTGGGTACCTCAATGCGGTTGCGCTCAATGGTGATATCGACCGGCAGTTCGGTGCCGGGGTGAATGACGGTCAGCGTCACCTCGGTGCCCCGGGGCCCCCGGATGGTTGCCGCCAGTTCGTCAACCGTCATGCCCTGCGTGCTCTCGCCATCAACTTCGAGAATAAAATCCCCCGCCTGTAGACCGGCTTCCTCGGCGGGCGAGCCTTCGATGGGCCGGACAATGATCGCCTGCCCATCCTCGCGCACATTCAGGTAAGCCCCGATACCTTCAAACTCCCCGGAAAGCGACTCCTGCCAGCGTCGGGCATCCTCGGCGGAGAGAAAGCGCGTGTGGCCCTGGTCGCCCAGGCTGTTGAGCATCCCACTGATTGCGCCCTCGGTCATCTCCTGCGGATCAACCACTTCGGGTTCGACAAAGTTTTTCCGTGTTATCTCCCATGCCTGCCAGAAGACCCCAAACTCTGCGCAGACCTCTTCCGACTCCGGGCAGTTGGTGGTGGGCGTCAGGGAAGTTCCAACGATCAGCCCACCGCTAACGCCAAAGAACAGCGTGAGTGCCATCAGCATGGCTGTCAACCAGAGGGGCAGTCGCATTCGTAGCAGATTGTATTCTGAACGCATACTGTTTCCTGAAAAACTTATAGTGTGAGTAAAACCAGTTTAACATTCTTCAGTATAACACTGTCGGCAAGGCCAGTGCATAAGAGTTTCATAAGGGACGGAAGAATCTTGCGCTCAGGTGCCGGATTTTTCGGTTTCGGGAGGGACGTGCGGATGCGCCGAAGCACGTCCGCATTCGAGGGGAACAATCCGGCCTGCCGGCGGCACTGTGCTATAATGCGTCAGGTCTACTCTGGAAGATTGAAGCAAACCAACACCACTATGCGCCTGACCTTTCTTGGGACCGGCACGTCGATGGGGATACCGATTGTCGGCTGTCACTGCCCGGTCTGTAGCTCAACCGATCCGCGCAACCGCCGTATGCGCACGGCGGCACTCGTACGCTGTGCCGGGCAGTCGCTGCTGATAGATGCCGGGCCGGATCTGCGGATGCAGGCGTTAGCCGCGCGCATTGACGCCCTGGACGCGGTGCTGCTGACGCATGCCCATTTTGACCATGTCGCCGGGCTTGATGATCTGCGCCCGCTGACCATGTACACTGGTGCGCGGCCCATACCTATTTTTGGCCGTCCCGACACGTTGGCCGATGTGCGCCGCCGGTTCGACTATGCCTTTGCCGACTCCTCCGAGGGCTCGTCCCGCCCCGCCCTGGAACTCTTTCCGATTACCGGGCCATTTACGATTGGCCCGACGCAGATCATCCCTTTCGATATTCCGCACGGCACCTGGATGATCAACGGCTACCGGATCGGCAACCTGGGCTATGTCACCGATGCCAGCGCCGTACCCGAGGCGGCACGGGCGTTGCTGCGTAACCTTGATGTCCTGGTCCTGAATGCTCTGCGGATTGATCCGCATCCAACCCATCTTAGCCTGGATCAGGCGCTGGTGGTTATCGCCGATCTGCGTCCCCGGCGGGCGTTCCTGGTGCATATGACCCACTCGGTTGATCATGCCACAGTCAGCGCGCAGTTGCCGCCCGGCGTGGAACTGGCCTACGATGGGCTGGAGGTTGCGGTGATGGAGACCGACTGATGCGTATAGGGATCGATGCCCGGCTCAATGCGTACCGGCGCGGGGGCATTCCCGAATATACGCGCCAGCTTTTAACCGCGCTGGCGGCACTCCTGGCCCACGATACCTTTGTGACGCTACAGCATCCGGAACATCTGCGCCCGCTGGTTGTCTCGTCCAATGTGCAGCGCGCCACGCTCAGGACGCCGCCGCACCATCGGTTGGAACAGTGGTCGCTCCCGGTTGAACTGCTGCGGCAGCGCCTCGATCTGCTGCACTGTCCCGATTTTATCGTGCCCCGGTTGCGTCCATGCCCGGCGGTTGTCACGATCCACGACCTGGCATTTCTGCACTATCCCGAAATCCTCGATGATCAGGCCCGCCGCTACTACAGCCAGGTGCGCACCTCCGTCTGGCATGCCGACGCGGTGATTGCCGTCTCTGCCGCAACGCGCCGGGATATCAGCGAACTGCTGGATCTGCCGCCCGCGCGGGTCGATCTGGTGTATGAAGCCGCCGCGCCGATCTTCGCGCCGCAACTGCTGCGCGAGCGGGAGACGCGTCGGTTTGATGAGCAGGTGATCGCGGCCGGTACCTTTGCACTGTTTGTCAGCACGCTGGAGCCGCGCAAGAATCTGCCGACGCTGCTTCGGGCGTTGCATATCTGCCGGGAGCGTCGGCGGAATATTCCCTACCTGCTGGTGGTGGTCGGCACGCGCGGCTGGCGCGATGAGGAGATTTTTACAACCGTGCGCGATCTACGGCTGGAGGAAGCGGTGATCTTTCTGGGGGGAGTGGACCAGCAGGAGCTGCTCTGGCTCTACAATGCCTGCCTGCTCTACGCCAATCCGTCGCTCTACGAGGGTTTCGGGTTGCCCGTGCTTGAGGCGCTGGCCTGTGCTGCGCCAACGCTCGTGTCGGATGTCAGCAGTCTGCCGGAAATTGTGGGGGAAGCGGCGCTACGCCTGCCACCGCGTGATGTGGCGGCCTGGGCCGATGCGCTTGAGCACGTCTGGAACGATGCCGTGCTACGTCACAGACTGGCGGAGGGGGGACCGGCACAGGCGGCGCGTTTCTCCTGGGAACGCACCGCCCGCGAAACCCTGGCGATCTACCAGCGGGTTGGGCGCCGTCCGGTTGCGCGGTAAACCGGCCTAATTCCCAACCGTCTGCTGTTCAATGGACTCGGGTGTACGCATCAGCGCCGGGTGCAGCTTGATCGAGGCCAGCCAGCCTTCGATTCCGGCAGTCGGAAGCACGCCCTGCTCCGTCACCAATCCGGCAAGCTCCGTCAACGGCGTGCAATCAAAATAGAGATTCTTGATCGTAATACCAGCCGGGGGTTCTTCCCAGACCTGCTCGGCGGGCCAGTGAGTCTGTATCGGTGGCGTATAGCCGGGGGGCAGGAATTTGTTGCTGCTGCAGAGCGCATAGATCGGCACATTGTTTGCATGCGCCGCCAGTGCCAGACTGTAGGTACCCGCTTTATTCATCAAACCCCGACTGGTCAGATGGTCGGCGCCCACCAGCACCAGACTCATACGGGGCACATACGAACCTGCCAGCGCATCGATCATCAACGTAACCGGAATGCCGTCTTCGGCCAGTTCAGTTGCCATTTTCCGTCCCTCGTACCCTGGCCGGCCCTCCGCGCAGGTTACACTAAACCGGCGTCCGGCCCGCTGCGCATGGCGCAACGCGGCCCGCACCGTTGTACTGCGGCTGTTCGTCAGCACCTGCGCCCCTTCGGGAATGAGGGGTAGCACCGACTCGGCAATGGCGGCCTCATGCACATGCAACTGGCGCTTAAAATCGCTGGTAATATCGACCACGGTCTGGCGCAGAGTGCGGAGTGAGTCGAGCGACTCAATCTTCCACAATACCTCGTTGACCAGATTAACCAGGGGAGCCATTGAGGGTTGGGCGTGAATCAGCCCCCAGATTGTCATCAATAACTCTTGACGGAAAACCTCCAGGGATGGCGCATCCCCGGTTCGTGCGCACCGCAGCAAGACTTCCGCACCCTGTTCGGCTATCTCGGCTGCACCGGCATAGTTGTTGGCAGCAATATCGGCAATTGCCTGTGCTGTCACTTTATCCACATGCCCCTCCATGGTGAGGTTTTGCGTGCTGCGATCATCCTATCCTGTTTCTGTTTACTCAATTGCTACTCATTTCCTAGTTGTACTGACTGCTGTCCCTGAAAGCTCCGCACAAGCGCTTCCAGGCGATCAATGGCAAACGGTTTTGCCAGATAGGGGGCTCTAAACTGGGCAATGGTGGTGCGCGTTGCCGGGCTCAGTGTATCGCCCGTGATGAACACCAGTCGCTGTGCCAGTTCCGGATACCGCTGTTGAATAACTCGATAGAGATCAAACCCGCTCATACCCGGCATTTTAACATCGCTCAGTATAAGATCAAACTGCTCCTCTGCCAATGCCTTTAACGCAGCTTCACCACTCGTCACTACACGTGACTGATGTCCCAGGTCATGCAACAACCGGGCCAGCAGTGCGCCAACCGGTTCTTCATCGTCTACAACCAGCACCGTGTAGGCCAGATCGAGTTCTTCTTCGGTGGTATCATCAACCGGCAACGTCACATCCGGCTCCGGTTCCAGGGTCAACACCGGCAGATCAACATAAACCGTCGTTCCCACACCCACCGTACTCTCGGCCCAGATCCGCCCATTATGCTCCTGCACAATGCCAAAGCAGATCGAGAGCCCTAACCCGGTACCCTGTCCAACCGGCTTCGTCGTGAAGAAGGGGTCAAAGATACGGTTCAACTCCCGATCCGGAATACCTACCCCGGTGTCACTCACGGCCACCCGGAGCATCCGGGGACCGGACGTGTTCCCCTCGCCCGTGTCGCGTGCCGGCGCAACCAGTTGTGTGCGCAGCGTCAGCGTACCGGGCCCGCCCCGTGAGGCCATTGCCTGATGCGCATTATTAATCAGATTGAGGAACACCTGCTGAAGTTGATAAGGGTCGGCAATCGTCGGCGGTAGCTTCTGGTTGTAATCGGTGACAACTTTGATATTATCTACGCGCAGTTGGTAGGCCCGCAGACTCAGCGTACTATGCAGCACATCATTCAGATTTACCGTGACACGTTCGGGCTTATGTTCGCGGGCAAAGATTAGCAGATTCTGCACAATGCGCCCGGCCCGTTCCGCCTGGGTATGAATATGCTCAACATCCTGGGTGACACGCTCGGGGAGGGATTTGTCCCGCAGCAGGAGTTGAGAGTAGCCGCTAATGCTGGTCAGCGGGTTGTTCAGCTCATGCGCAACCCCGGCAACCAGTTGCCCAATTGCCGAGAGCTTCTCGGCCTGTATCAATTGCTCCTCCAGCCGCCGCCGCTCGGTCAGGTTACGGGCAATACAGTGCAGGCCGCCGTTGAGTTGCCCATCGTGGGTGCGCCGGGCGCTGACTTCAAGATAGATCGTTTCGTTATCGATCCGGATCATCTCAAGCTCAAACGGTGACACCGTCTCGCCGCGCAAGAGATCGATAAAGAGCGACTTGACGCTCTCCCAGGAAAACGTCGGGCAGAGCGACGAGAGGGACCGGCCCTGTAACTCCTCCAGCGAGTAGCCGGTCAGTTGCTGCCCGGCTTTGTTAATTGTCGTAATGCAGAGATTGCGATCCAGCGTAAAGATTAGATCATAGGCATTGGCAAAGAGATCCCGGTAGCGCTCTTCACTCTGCTTAATATGCTGATACAGGCGAGCATTCTCAATCGCAATGGCCGCATACCCCGCCAGCGCGGAGAGCAGATACTGGTCATTCTCGCTGAAGACCCGGTCGGCCTGCTGATTATCCACGGCCAGCACACCGATAACCTGCTGGCCCATCGTCAGCGGCACCTGGATAATTGAGCGAACCAGGAAGCCGGTCTTCACTTTCAGCGCCGTACCGACCTGGCCCTGATTAATGCGGATCGGTTTGCCGGTACGCACCACCTGCCCGGCAAGGCTGTCGTCAATCGGCATGCGCAGCCGTTGGGCGCGCTGCTCTCCCAGGTTCTTCGCGGCGCGCAGGTAGAGTTCATTCGTACTCTCATCACGCAGCAACAGGAAGCCTTCTTCGGCGCGGGTGATATACACCCCGGCTTCGACAATCCGCTCCAGCAGTTCCTCCAGGTCCATCAGCGTGCTGACCGACTTGCCGATGCTGTAGAGCACCGTTAACTCCTGCACCCGCTGCTGCAAATTGCGGGTCAGCCGGTCGCGCTCACGCTGCAAGCGCCGCTCCCGGAGCGCCTGGTTAATCACGGCCTGCGCTTCGGTATCGCTAAACGGCTTGATCAGATAGTTCCGCGCGCCGAGCCGAAACGCATCAACCGCGATATTCTCCGAGCCATGCGCCGTCATCAGAATAACCGGCACATCATACCCCTCCTGCGCGATCAGGCGGAGCAGATCAAGCCCACTAATGTCGGGAAGCTGCAGATCGAGCAAAATAAGGTCGGGTAGTTGCTGGCGGAGGCGACGAAGACCCTGCTTTCCGGTATGAGCTATAATTGGGCGATAGCCCAGGTCAGGCAAGACAATCTCTGCCAGTAACCGGCAGATTTGCTCACTATCATCGATTATGAGGATTTCTTCCATACCACCTGCGCTTGTTGCATGGAACATGTGGAGGACGAACACTACTTATGGAACATGAGAGCCGGTACGCTCGTCTGGAGAGCGCACAACTTTTTCATCCTGGGCTTTGCATTGTACAACGAAGGAGAAGCCCTGACAAGCAGGATACATTACAATTATACTCACACAACGTCGTAAATACTAGTCCCTGTTGACATCCTGTTGCGTCTGGTTATCTCAGGTGCTATGATTGAACCTATGTTGAGCAGCCGTACGACACACATCGCCGTTCTTGGTGATATTAACGCGGATATTACCATGATTATCCCATCCTACCCGGGCGAGGGTGACGATTGCACCGCCCGGTCCCTGCGGTGGGGCAGTGGTGGTTCTGCACTGAATGCGGCTGTCACATTTGCCTTGCTGGGTGGCCATGCCCGACTGTTGGGCCGGGTTGGCCGTGATCCGGCGGCCGGCGTGGCGTTGCGCGTAGCATATCAGCGGGGCATCGACATCAGCCTGATTCAGGAAGATGAAGAACTTGCCACCGGCACCTGTGCCGCCATCATTAGCCCCGGCGGTCAGCGTACCATGTTCAGCTTTCGTGGCGCGAATGTTGCCTTTGACGCCACGGCCGTTACGCCCGAGTTGCTGGCGCACGTCAATCTGCTCTACCTGAGCGCGCATGCGCTGCTGGAGGGAGCCCAGCGTGATGCTGCACTCCGCGCAGTTGCGCTTGCCGATGCACAGGGCGTGCCCATCGTGCTTGACCTGAGTACCCCTGCGATTCGCCAGTGCCGGGATGATATCTTCCAACTACTGCCCCGGTTGTGGCTGCTCTGTCTGAATGAAGATGAGTTGCGCCTGCTGCTGCCAGGACAGGATCAGGCCACGGCGATTACCACCCTGTTGCATTACGGCGGACGCTACCTCGCTCTGAAACAGGGAGCCCGGGGATGTACGCTTGTCACTGGCGACCAGCGTCTGCAGACCGCTCCCCCGGCGATCACGGCTATTGACACAACCGCTTCCGGCGATGCCTTTGCTGCCGGGTGTGCCTGGACTCTACTCCACCATGGGAGTATACACGAGAGCGCGCTTCTCGGCAATCTGTTGGGGGCATTGACGGCAATCCGGCCCGGCGCGGCCGATGCCCTGCCTGGTCGGGACGAGTTGCGCCGTCAGCTTGCGCCGTCGTTGCAGCATCTGCTGCATTTTTAGATGCTATCTATAAAATTACACGCGTTACGCGGTGGACGTTTGGACCACGAACACCACGACATGAGCGAAAACCGCGAAACGGCCAATGCCGGCATGCAGCAGACGATCCCGGGTTTTGACGGGGGATATCGCCTCCGGCAGGGCGGAAGATTCCATGCTTTTTCACAAACATGTTGCACGTTGTGCAACATGTTTGTGAAAAAGAAAAAAAGCGTACCATGCTGCTGCAGGCGAATCGGGCTTTCATCGGATGAAACGTCCCGCTTGGACACGCACCGCGTAACTCCTGTTATTGAAACGTGAGGATCAGATATATGACACCACCATGGAAAACCTATCTTGACAGCCTGCAAATCAAGGATCTCGGTGAGATCTTTGGCACACCCAAACCAGTTATCGGCATGGTTCACTGCTGGCCCCTGCCGGGCGCACCTGGCTATACCGGCTATGGCATGGATACCATTATCGCGCATGCTGTGCGTGATGCGCAGTCACTGGCAACGGGTGGCTGTCATGGCGTGATTGTCGAGAATATGTGGGATATCCCGTTCCGAGCCGGGCCGCATATCCAGCCGGAGAGTATTGCAGCACAGGCAGTCGTCGCGCATGCCGTGAAGTCTGCGGTTGACCTGCCGCTGGGCATCAATCTGGTCCATAATGGGGGCACAGCGCTGTTGGGAATTGCCGTGGCATCCGGCGCCAGTTTTATCCGCGTCTGCATGTTCACCGGCGCGGGCGTCTGGGATGCGGGGATCTGGGACGAAGGCTGTGCGGCGGATCTCCTCCGCCGGCGTAAGGAACTGCACGCCGAACATGTTAAAATCTTCGCCGACGTCGATAAAAAGCATTCGGTGCGCTTCCCCGGCATCGACCTGGCAACGCATATCGAGTGGACGCGTTTCTTTGGTGCGGATGCGCTGATTATCTCCGGGCGGATGACGGGTGATGCTCCGGATCTGGCGAAGGTGCGCCAGGCGCGCGCACTGGCCGGTGATCGACCCATTCTTCTGGGCAGCGGAACTGATGAGCAAAATATCGCCGCGTTTATGGAAGTCGCCGATGGGGTGATTGTCGGCAGCAGCATCAAAGCGGATGGAGCAATTGCCAACCCGGTTGATGTCGAACGGGTGCGCCGTTTTGTACGCGCGGCCGGTGGCCGGTAACGCCGGTGGTCGGCATGCCTGGCAGGATAAACGTGATAAACTGTTCACTTTCGCCGGGGGCGTTGCTATCACTCTTATGCTCCAGCGATGAACAACCTGTAACTCTCCCCTGGTACTTATGGTCAGCATGGTCATGGTACCTGTGGCGTACTCCGCTCAAGACCCATGCCTTATTGAACCAGAAGGACCGGCATGCTATCCTATAGATGCAACGGGACATCGCACAACAACAATAATACATCTCCCCGAAGCGAGAACTGTCAAACGCCAGAAGTATTTGGTTCTTGTAACGTGTCGTAGGAGCGTCACAGCAGGCATCACAACACAACATCGTACCAGCGTCACAGCACGACAACACAACACGACATCGTACCAGCGTCACAGCACAACAACACAACACGACATCGTACCAACGTCACAGCATGACATCACAGCACGACATCGTACCAGCGTCACAGCACAACATTCAGTCATCGTCACAGCACAAAACCTACGGTATGCTTTAAAGAATCGAACGCACAAATTTTAGTCAAAAGACCAGTACGTTGCTACGCGATGCGTTAGCTGGCGACAAAGACAGTACACAAATGGCCCCGGCAATTGCCGGGGCCATTTGTGGTATCTCGGGGTATGCTATAATAGCCGCGCTATACTGGTAGACATCAATTCCATAATCCATCGTTCCACAACCGAGTCTCCGTGTCCTGCTATTCCTCAAATCTGAACTACCTGGAAAGGTGGTGGCATGACGGTTGCACTCGCCGCAACACACCATGATGCTGATGGACGCCTCTACGACCAGACTGCGCGCATAGTACCACTGTTGCACGAAATCTATAGCTCTATTGTTATTCTGGTGACACCGGCAACCCTACCGGCGTCACGTTCACTGCTTCAGGCAACTGGTGCCCATGTCAGTAGTGGCGGAGCCGATTTACCCCAGGGCCATTTGCATTTGGGGTTGTGGCGGCGGCTTGCCATTGAACAGGCCCTCGTGAATGCACCGCAGGCCACGCATATCCACTTCTGTGACTTTGACCGGGTATTGCACTGGGCGGAATACTATCCCGATGAGCTACGGCTGACGCTCGATACACTCTCGCAGTATGATTTTACTGTGCTGGGGCGAACGCGTCGTGCCTTTGACTCGCACCCCCGGATCCAGCGAGACACCGAAGGCATTGTGAACCATGTTTTTGCTACCGTGAGTGGTCTACCCTGGGATGTAACGGCCGCCTCGCGGGGGCTCGCGCGTCGGGCGGCACAGCATATCGTGGCTGAGTGTCAGGACGATACTGTTGGCAGTGACTGCTCGTGGCCGCTCTTTTTGCAGCGCATTCCCGATCTGCGGATGGGCTACTGCGAAACTGAAGGCCTGGAGTTTGAGACGCTAGATCGCTATGCTGATGAGCTTGAGACATTGGGGGGAGCCGCGGCATGGATTGCCCGGATGGATGCTGACCCGCAGAACTGGGCATTTCGGCTGGAACTGGCTCGTCTGGAAGTTGCGGCAGTTGCGGCCTACAGTGTGGAGCGCGAATAGAGCTATGTCGTCGGGGAATAGCAGACAATGCCGGATCTGCTGATCACGAATAAGGAAAATTATGCAAAACGTAAGTGGGGTTATCTGTGCGACGCTGACGCCCTTCATCAGTGATGTCGGATTAGTCGATTATGAGTGGATTCCGGCACATTTACGCTTTCTGGAAAGCCATGGTATCCATGGTGTGTTGGCACTGGGCACGACCGGCGAGGGGCCGTCACTCGGATTGAGCGAACGCCAGCGGGTGCTTGACCTGGTATTGAGTCATCGGGGTGGGTTGGCCGTCATTGCCGGGACCGGTTGTGCGGCGCTTGCCGAAACGGTGACACTGAGCCAGTATGCGCTGGATCATGGAGCCGACGCGATCCTGGTTATGCCGCCCTTCTACTTCAAAAATGGGCGCCCGGAAGGCGTGCTGAACTACTACCGGGCGCTGTGTGATGCGCTACCCGAAGCTGCGCGGTTGCTGCTCTACCACATCCCGGCGGTGACGGCCGTCCCAATCACGCCACTGGTGATTGAGGGGTTGCTGGCAAGCCACGCGCATAAGTTTTATGGGATTAAAGATAGCAGTGGGGATATTCAGCATACGATAAGCCTGATCCAGCGGTATCCCCAACTGCGGATCTTTAGTGGCAGTGATACCCAGGTTGCCAATGCCCTGACCGCAAACGCAGCGGGGGTTATCTCGGCGCTCTCGAATGTCTGGCCGGATCTGGTGCGTGCCGTGTTTGATGCCCATCAGCATGGCAGAGATGTTGCCACCCCGCAGGCCCGCCTCGCAGCGGTGCGTGCTCTGATTCCCAACCCTACCCCACCGCCGCTCAAAGCGGTGCTGCCCTGGCGTAGCGATCTGCCGCGTACCAGTGTGCGGGTGCCGCTAACCAACCTTTCGGACGATGAGGCGGCGCAGTTACGGATAGCGCTGGAGGTTATTGATGTGCTTTGAGGAGCGAATTATCCGGTTATCCGGGCCACCAGTTTTACCAATCCTGGAAACGCGCGTCCCATTACCACCAGCGGACGCGTGATCGCCGGGAGAATAATCTCGCCGGACTGGTTATGCTCAATGGCCCGGATAATTGCGCGTGTGACATCCTCGGCCTTGAGCCAGGGCGACAGTCTGCTCAGGCGGGCCATTTTCTGCACCTGTGCATGCTCAAAGAAATTTGTGCGTACCGGGCCGGGACTGATAACGGCGCAGTTGACCCCGGTGCTGCGCAGTTCGTGCTGGAGTGAGCGACTGAAACCAATAACGGCAAATTTGGTTGCGGTGTAGAATGCCATATTGCGCATCGCAATGATACCGGCAATCGAGGCAATATTGATGATCTGACCCCGCCGGCGCTCAATCATCTGCGGCACAAATGCCCTGGTGCAGTGAACCATGCCATAGAAGTTGACCCGCATCATTCGCTCCAGGTCGTCAAACTGTGCATTGATAAATGGATCGAAAATACCAAATCCGGCATTGTTGATCAGCACATCAACCCGACCATGTTGTTGCAGGGTGGTGTCGGCCAGATGCTGTACCTGTGCAGTATCGGTGACATCGGTAGTGACAGCCATCACGCGCCCACCCGCCTGCGCAATCCGCTGTTCGAGGGCGGCTAATTTGTCCGCACTACGAGCAGCCAGCACTAACTGCGCACCTTTGGTAGCGCACTGAAGGGCGACCGCTTCGCCGATGCCGCTTGATGCTCCAGTGATAACGACAACGTTCTCATTCAGATCCATGTAGCCCTCCTCCTCGTGTTATACCAATGTGCCATCAAACCAGCAATGAACGGAAACGGGCGCAATGGGCGCAACGGCAGCCCATTCCCGTTTATCATCTCTGCGTCCTCGGTGTTCTCTGTGGCTATGACAACAAATTGGTATTAATCGGCAAATAGCTTTAGCCATATCTGATACACGTCGCTTTTTTGCAGTCCCAACTCCCGGGCAACCGTCCGTGCGGCGGCACTGCCGCTCTGTCCCTGGTCACGTAGTGCGTGCAGACGCTCGGCAATGGCTGCTTCGTCGGTTGCGGGGGCTGTTTCGGCAGCGGTGATGGTTGTGGCCGGCTGCCGGCGCTGCCGCTCCGGTTCGGGGTGTTCTCGCCCCGCAATAACCAGGGTAAACTCCCCCCGGGGTGGATTGGTCGTGAAATGGGCCTGCGCCTGACTGATATCCGTCCGCAGTACCATTTCATGCAATTTGGTTAGATCTTTGGCGACGGCAATCCGCCGATCGCCCAGGATCTCCATGGCGTCGGTCAGCGTTTCGACCAGGCGGTGAGGGGCCTCGAAGCAGATCAGCGTGACGCTCAGGGGCGCAAGTTCGGTTAGCAGGGCGCGGCGCTCGCTGCTTCGGCGCGGCAGAAAGCCAACATAGAGAAAGCGGTCGGTTGGTAATCCGGAGACGACCAGCGCGCTGACCGGAGCACTAGGACCGGGGATCGGCAGCACCGGAAAGCCGGCGGCGATGCATGCATTGACCAGTTCAACCCCGGGATCGGAGATGGCCGGGGTGCCGGCATCGGAGACGAGCGCAACATCCCCCTCGGCCAGGGTGTCCAGTACCCGATTGAGCCGGGCCAGTTTGTTATGTTCGTGGTACGAAATGCAGGGAGTTTGAATATCGTAGCGCTTCAGGAGGCGCTGCGTGTGGCGCGTATCCTCGGCGGCAATCAGCGTAGCCTCGCGCAGGATGCGTACCCCGCGCAGGGTTATGTCTTCCAGGTTGCCGATGGGGGTACTGACCAGATAAAGTGTGCCCATGATCTTGTGGGTCAGCAGTTCGCAGTCATATGTTTTCAACTGCAACTGGTGACTACTGGTGATCGCCGATTATTCGGGTGCGCCAATATTCCAGAAGTTCAGCCACGATACTGGTCATATCAATGTGTGGCTCCCAGCCCGTGGCGGCGCGCAGTTTGTGGGTATTGCCGAGCAGGATCGGCTCATCGACGGGGCGTAAGCGGGCGGGATCGACCGCTACTTTGATAGGAATGCGCCCCTGCTCACGCACCAGCGTAACAATATCGCCAATACGGATTGCCTGTCCCGATCCAAGATTGTACACCTGACCGGGTTGTCCATGCTCAAGCAGCATCCAGAGCGCGCGGGCTACATCGGACATATGGGTGAAGTCGCGGCGCGGCTCCAGGTTGCCGACAAACATCACCGGTTCCTGCTGTCCTGCTTCAATCGCAGCCATCTGCCGGCAAAATGTCTGGATGGAGCAGCGGTCGCCCTGGCGCGGGCCAACATGGTTAAACGAGCGTGTAACAATCACCGCCAGCCCGTAACTGTCGTGATACTGCAGGCCGGTGAGTTCCGCAGCAGCCTTGCTGACGCCATATGGACTGAGAGGGCGTAGTGGATGGGTTTCGACAATGGGTACATCTTCGGGTTGAACCCGGCCATATTCGGCACTGCTACCGGCGATATGGACACGGGCCTGCGGTGCGTGCCGCCGTACCGCCTCCAGCAGATTGATTGTTCCTTCGACATTGGTGCGCATAGTGGTGATCGGCGCATCCCAGGACTCGCTGGGGTAGCTCTGGGCTGCCAGGTGATAGACCCGGTCGGGTGCGGCCTGCTCCACGGCACGCTGGACTGAGAAGGGGTCTTCAATGTCGCCCTCGTGCAGCACAACCCGTCCGCGCAGATGTTCAATCGGGCGGGTATCACTCCGCCAGCGTTTGAACGCATGCACCTCAACTTCCGGGAGCGTAAGCAGATAGTCTGCCAGAAAACTGCCAACCGGCCCGGTAATGCCGGTAATAAAAACGCGCACATCGCCTCCCACACACAGTACTGACCAGACTACGAATCTCTGGAAAGAGCATTTCAGTTCTGTATAATACCATATCTCCCGGTAGCCTTCGCAGCATTACGAAAACGACCACCACGCAGTACTGCGTGGTGGTCGTGAAACGTATCAGTGGCGTAGTGTAAAGGTCAACGGCAACGTTGCGAGTCGCGTGACGCTGTTGATGTTTTTCCATTCAACGTCCAGACCAGGTGATTGCTGTTAAAGGGCACACTGAAGACAGCCCGCTTACGCCCCGGTTGGAAGACATCAGGTTGATCACGCTCCTGCGGTCTGGGTGTGAACCGGTTATGCCGGCCGCGATCAATCGCGACTGTGGTATCGTTCGGGTTGTAGTAGCCGAAGTAGGCCCGATATGTACCATCCTCCTCCTCGGCTACGCACTCCAGAACGGGGCTTACACGCTGCCGGGTCACGACTGATGGATCATCATCATCGTCACCGTCATCGTCACTGTCGTCATTACCCCTGTCATCATCGTCATCGTCGTCATCGGGTGTAGCCGGTTCTGCGCATACCGTCAGCTTAAAGGAAACCGACTCGGCCGTGTCACCGCCAAGCAGATGGGATACTTCCATCACCACATCGTCATCGTCAGCGGAGACCACAGACGAGGTTTGCCAGGGGCCTACCGGAATCCAGGTATCGACATCTCCACGATCATGATGTACTCCAATCGTTGCATCGTTGATGCTAACCCGGAATTCTTCATGCATCTGTCCCTGCCCACAGAGCCGTCCATCCGGGCAGGCATCGGGATGACCTTCCTCGGCATAACCCAAAACGGTCAAACGGGCATCTTCAGAGAGATCTAGATCGTAGGTATGCGAGCGTGGCTCTTTATCCCGGCGCACATAATTGTCGAATGTACCAATCTCATCCATACCCGCCGGGCATACGGCAAAGTCGGGTTCACGCGAGAGATCCGGCGTACTGGTTGGCGTTGGCGTACTGGTCGCGGTTGGTGTACTGGTTGCAGTGCTGGTTGCCGTCGGCGTACTGGTCGCGGTTGGTGTACTGGTTGCAGTACTGGTTGGCGTCGGCGTACTGGTCGCGGTTAGTGTACTGGTTGCTGTGCCAGTCGCCGTCGGCGTGCTGGTCACGGTCGGCACATCAGTTGGTGTGTCGGTTGCCGGGAGCGGCGTTGGCGGTGGGCAGTACCAATCATACCAGTAGTATGCCACAGACGTTTCTTCGGACACGAGGGAATCGCCAGTTGTCGCATCAAGCAGCACGGCATTGACATGCAACTCGACAACTTTATCATCTGGTCGTATTCCCGGCCATTCGACTTCCACACTAAACTGGTCACCATCCCGCACAAGCCCGTAATTCTCAAATACAGGCTCGGTACGCAGATCCTGAGGATGCACAATCTCCCAGGAGACCTGCAGGCGTGCCATTGAATCAATCGGCTGGAGGCTGATCTGTCCATCGACACGAATGATGGACGGATCATACAGACAGAGTGGCACCTCGGTGTTATCAAAAATAACATTTCCGGTTATGGTAGGCACTGCCGTCGCTGTATTAGTTGGTGTCGGCGGCACGGGTGTATTGGTGACCGTCGGTGTATTGGTGACCGTCGGTGTATTAGTCGGCGTATTCGTTACCGTCGGCGTATTAGTCGGCGTGTTAGTCATCGTCGGTGTATTGGTGACCGTCGGCGTATTAGTCGGCGTATTCGTTACCGTCGGCGTATTAGTCGGTGTGTTGGTGGCCGTACTGGTAGGCGTTACCGTCGGCGGGACCGGCGTGTTGGTAGCCGTGTTGGTGGGCGTTAATGTTGGCGGCACTGGCGTATTGGTGGCCGTGCTCGTCGGTGTTGGGACATACGCAGACAGCGGCAAGGCCCACAACTCGCGGCCGGTAGTTCCGTTGTCGGCAGCAAAGAAGAGCGTTGTCCCGGTGACAGTCAGTGAGCGTGGACTGGAAGAGAGTGAGCCGGGGGCGATGTCGGCAACCATAGATGTGCCGCTTGCCATGCCGTTGCTCTGATAAAGTTCAGTGCCATATGTGGGATCTGTTGCAGCAAAGAAAACTGTATCGTTAAATGCAGTTAAATACCGGGGAGACGAACCTTCTACTCCCGGCACAATATCTTTCATTAGAACAAACTTCTCTCCACCAGACAGTGTCCAGAGTTCTTCCCCTGTTTGACCATTTGTTGCCGTAAAAAATAATTGCCCATTAACATTGGTCAGGTGGTCTGGTTTGCCATCGGCGGCGCCGGGGTTAAGATCCCCAACCAGAACCGTCCCGGCCGATGTTCCGTCACTTCTCCAGAGTTCACGCCCGGTGCTGCCATTGGTAGCACCAAAAAATAGCTCTTTATTAACAACTGCCAGATCGTTCGCCAGCGAGCTACTGCTGCCCGGATTGATGTCGCGAATAAGCCGGGTGTTCAGCGGAGAACCGCCGCTGCTCCATACCTCCCGCCCGGTTTCACTCGTTGTAGCAACAAAAAACAGGCGGTCAGCACCGGCTACCAGATTATTCGGGAACGAGCCACCGGTACCCGGTTCGATATCCTCGACCAGGTATGTTCCCAACGGAGTACCATCACTAAACCAGAGTTCACGCCCGTTGGCACCATCGTCGGCACTAAAGAAGAGGCCACTATTAAATCCGGTCATATATACTGGGGCGGACCCATTTGCACCCGGTTGAATATCCTTAACCAGGCGGGTTCCGGCCGCGGTGCCATCGCTGACCCAGAGTTCTTTCCCGGCGACCGGCTCAAACGCTACAAAAAATAGTTGATTACCAACCGCAGTCAGGTTATAGGGTGAGGAATCCTCTGCCCCGGTACGGATATCCTTGAGCAGGCGGGTTCCGTCCGTAGTGCCGTCGCTGACCCACAATTCTCGTCCACTATTCCCATCACCGGCGGTGAAGAAGAGTTGCCCGTTCATAACCGTTAACGAGGTTGGAAATGAACTACTGCTTCCCGGAAAAATATCTTTCAGGAGGAATGTTCCCTCCGGGGTACCATCACTTGTCCAGATTTCCATGCCGGTCTGATCATCGGTGGCGCTAAAGAACAATCGTCCATTCAGTGTTACCAGGGAGGAGGGGTTACTGGCGGTCGTACCGATGTCCTTAACCAGATAGGGTGCCGGTGGAGCGGTCAGCACGACACCGGGATGCAAAATGAGCCAGGCAAATGCCAGGCCGAGGAGGAGGCACATACCCTGGGTGAGACGTTGCAATGGTATTGGGGTATTCATTTTTGTCTTCTCCTGCTGCTAAGAGAAGTCCACATAGTAGTATATCTTTATCTCTATGAGTATACTGCTCCGTTTACCATTTTACGAGTCACCATGGTAGACTCTTAGGTACTATTACATCATAGTATGAAATAGCTACGTATGGAAGGGACCAGCGCACTATTTTTGATAAAAATTTGATAATGTCTATGATGAACAGATGATGAATGCCTGATACCCTCACAGCAGGTTTCCTAGCAAGATGCGTACCAGGAGAATTAGTATTCCGGCGAAAATAATGTTGTGTAGCTTACTGATGGCTTCCCGGAACGCCTGTTCGACGCGGGTTGCTGCTAGATTGAGAGTACACAAACAACCACCCCGGTTGTAATCGAGGTGGTTAGCGGGTATTGGTTCGCAGGACTACTGCTTCGATTTGGGCTGAGTTGCGTTACAATGGTCTGGTGGGCGATACTGGATTCGAACCAGTGACCTCTACGATGTCAACGTAGCGCTCTAACCAACTGAGCTAATCGCCCCTGCGATGCTGGATCTTAACACTGAACAGCCCGGCTGTCAAGGAAGTTATGCCTGAACTTACTCATCGCACCGATTCTGCATTGTTATCAGGTTTAAGCCAGCCGCTTCAGGCGTTGCTGGTGCGGGCTGCTGTGCTGGCACAGGTGCAGCAGGTGACGCTCTGGCTGGTAGGTGGTGTTGTCCGCGACCTGCTGCTGGATCAGCCAGTTGAGCGTGACCTGGATCTGATGGTCGAGGGGGATGCGGTGGCGTTTGCGCGCACGCTGGCGGCAGACCTGGAGGGTACGTTCAGTGCCGCACATCTTGCTTTTGGCACGGCGACGGTTATCCTGGAGAAGTTCCACGCCGGGGCAACTACCCATCCGCTTGCGCTTGACCTGGCGCGCACCCGTGTTGAGCAGTATCCTCAGCCGGCGGCGCTGCCGGTGGTGCAGCCTGCCGGCATTGACCAGGATTTGCGGCGGCGCGATTTTAGTATCAATGCGATGGCGCTGCCGGTGCGGGCCGTTGCTGGACATCTGGCCCCCACCACGCTGCTGGACCCGTTCGGGGGCCGGCAGGATCTGACCACAGGCCGCCTGCGCGTGCTGCACGACGCGAGTTTTGACGATGATCCGACGCGCATACTGCGGGGGTTGCGCCTGGCAGCGCGGCTCGGGTTTCATCTGGAGCCGCACACGCAGACGCTGCTCGCGGAAGCCCTGGTGCGGGGTCGGCTGGAAGCAACCAGTCCGGATCGTATTCGCACTGAGCTTTGCCTGGCACTTGCGGAGCCTCAACCGGAAGAAGTGCTGCGTCTGGCGGATGCGTGGAAGGTGACGCCGCATATTTTCGCGCCGCTGCACTGGAGCGCAACCCTGGCCACCCGCTGTGCCCATGCCCGTGCTGCTGAAGCTACCAGCCTCAATCCGTTGTACTACGCTGGTCTCTTGACATATGATCTGACGGCGGAGGCGCGGAACGATCTGGTGGTGCGCTACCGCCTGCCGGGTGATGCCGCGCGGCTCCTGCGCGAGCTAGATGCGCTGCAGGCGATCCGCGATCAGCTTACCCGCGATCTGCGCAACAGTGAACTGGATCATCTGCTGCGACCTTTTGATGCGATGCCGCTGGAGGTGGTCCGCGCGGCCGCGCCGCCGCCCATTCCGGAAGTTATCGCGCACTACCTGACACATCTCCGCCCGGTGACGCAACTGCTTGACGGGCATGCGTTACGGCGGATGGGTATTCCGCCGGGGCCGCAGCTTGGGCAGATCCTGCGTGAGCTACGCGCTGCCCGGCTTGATGGCCTGGTTGTCACCCGCACGGACGAGGAGGCATGGGCAATGCGGCGCCGGCAGGAGTTACAAGACGCGGAGTAATATCACGATGCGTTAAACTTCTGCCGGATCTCCTCCATCCGTTCCCGGTTGACCTCCAGATCCGAACGCCCCAGCCGCGCAGCCGAGCGGAAATGAATAACATTGTTCTCCGCATCAAACAGAAACTCCGTATCATCGGGGAAGCCGAAGGTTGGGGAGCGATACTCCACGGCGATATAGCCCGGCTGGTTGGTGATGATCCGGGAGCGCGACATCGTCTCGACAATCTGGAGCAGCCGCGCCTGCGCTTCCTCCTGAGAAGTTGTATAGCGCAGTGGTTCCATCTGCTGGTCGGGATTACCCTGCTGCGTGGTGACACAGTTGGGTGTATCGGGACAGGGCGCGAGTTGCCCATTGGTCACGCCCAGATTCGCGGGGCGGGAGGTGGTACGCGCCCAGATGAAGATACCGGCAAAGCCGAGGATAACCAGAGCGGCGATGGCAGTAAGAATGAACTTGAGCATACGGTATATTTCGCCTTTTTAGACTTTAGCCTGAATAAACTGCGCAATTGCGATCGCCTCATCACAATCGGATGAGCGGACCAGGTAGCCATAATCGCCCATCGCATCCCGAAATATGCGGCTCATTGGCTGATGATGGATAACCAGAGCGCCGTAAGCATGCATAATCTGGTCATGGGTATGGAGATAGGGCTTGTTATGCTTGCGACCGGCATAACAGACATGGTACGGCCAGGAAAACCGGGCCGAAAACCGGTTTTGCGTAATCACGCTGGCCCACTGGTAGTAGAGATCAATATTATTCGCATAGTTAAACATGTCGATGCTGAGGCCACCCGGCGGACGTACATTTACTTCCAGCACCACTAGTCGGCCCTCCGGAGTGCGGAAGAATTCAAAATGAAAGAAGCGTTCGCGCACGGCGAACTTTTGCAGCAGCGTACGTCCGGCCCGCTCCAGATCCTGCGGAACCCGCCGCTGGGTAAAGTAGTAGACATCGCTGTCAGCGTTGACCACCTCCATCACCCCGTGGCTGTACTGCATTGAAGTGTAGAACACCGGAATGCCCTGCTGATCGGTCAAACCATCGAAGGTCTGGATCACGCCTTCGATAAACTCTTCCAGGAGATACTCGGTATCCCGTTCACGCAGAAATGTCTCCAACTCCTGGCGATTGGTGATTTTGTAGGTGCGAGCGGCACCAACGCCGATATCCGGCTTGGCGACGACGGGATAGCCCACCTCCTCGACGAAGGCGTGGGCCTGCTCGGCGGATTGCACCAGTTCCCCGCGCGCGACATCCAGGCCGGCGGCAACAAACAGACGCTTCATCTCCGACTTGCGTTTGATCCAGGGCAGATCGGCCACTTTGTAGCCGTCAATGTTGAAGTCAGTACGTAGCCGGGCTTCGGTCGCCAGCCAGTGCTCGTTGAGCGAGTCAACCCGGTTCATTTTGCCGTAGTGGTAGGTAAAATAACCGAGGGCGCGGAGTACTTCGTCATAGTTGTGCAGGTCGGAGACGCGCTGATACTCGGTCAGAACGGGTACCAGACTCGGATGCAGGCTGGTGTGCGGCTGGTCGGATATTCCCAGGACACGCGCCCCCATGGTGTGCAGGTGGGCGCAGAAGAGATAGTAGTTGGGTGGAAAGTCGGGTGACAGGAAGACGAAGTTCATAGCATTGACCATACAGTACCGTGATATTTCTGCAAGTGCTATTCTACAGGCAATTCTGTTCGGCGGGCCGGTCTTATTGTATCAGCAGTGCGCGCCCTGCCGGCGGGTGCCGGCAGAAATGGCGGCGCACAGCATCAGGCACGCTAACGTGGATTGCGCCGCGTCACTGTTCCCGGGTTGAACCCGGCCTCACGGGAAGTGTGGTGCAGCGGGACGGCGGCATATAGGCAAGAGATGCAGGTATTGACCGTAGCTCCGGGAGTGGTCACTTCCCCTGGATCTGCGCATACACCTGCCCCACACCCTCGGCTCCACCCATGGGAAGCGCAATCTGCCCGCGTGGCACACTATAGTCGCGCGGGTTGATGCGGATCAGCTTCGCATTGTGCATATCCGCAACGGCCTCGGATTTCATGCGCACCGTGGGAACTGCCTGACCTGCGCCGACTTCGACAACCGCAAGACTCCGCCGCTCGCGGCTCAGTTGCTTGAGCCAGTCACGCAGCCGGCGACTCTGCTGATCGGTGCGGTCGGCGATCCAGGTCCAGTCACCAAACATCAGGATATTCGGGCGGGCAACCATGTTGCAGCGGATACAGCGGGGCAGCGGGTCGCGCGCCTCGAAGGTCTCTTCATCGACATCGACTTTGATATGATTGGCATCCCAGATAGTATTGTTACAGGGACGGCAACACTGAAAATGGTGGATCGAGCCGTGGCACTCCTCGATCCGCTCGACATCAAATCCGGCTTTCTGGAACTGCCCATCGACATTTGAGGTAAAGACAAAATACCCACCCCGTTTTGACTGGGCCAACTCGAGCAGTTGGGTAAAGCCCGTGTGGGGTGTCGTGCGGCGATAGAGGTTCAACCGATGCCCGTAGAACGCCCAGGCCAGCCGAGGCTTCTGTTCAAACCAGCCGGGATTTGCCATATCGGTAAACGACAAACCTAGTCGGGCAATCGGTGGATAAGCCTGCCAGAAGCCCTGGTTGCCCCGAAAATCCGGCAACCCGGAGTCGACCCCGACCCCGGCGCCTGCCGTAATCAGCAGCGCATCGGCATTGGCGATGGCCGCGGCTGCCTGTGTAATACTCTCTGTTACTTCCATAGGTTGCCCATGTCCTGTTTACTTCAAATCGCCTGGTACCTGCCGGGCCAATTATACCACTGGTAGTCGTTAGCCGACGTTTGCCGGTATGCCCACCGGCGTAAATTAGCTACCGATGAGAGTGATTGGTCGGGGCACGAAAACCAGCACAAAGACAATCAACCCCAGAATAGCCAGCAGTTGCATACGGCGGTCAAGGGGTGTCACCTCGTTGAGCAGGGGCGCGCGTCGCTGTCCCAGCAGCATAATCAGGAGTGCCCAGACGAACCAGCCCTCCCAGATGAAGCCCATTGCCACAAGACCGGCGGCAACAATCCAGGTGACAATCCGGGCCACCTGAGGGCCAAACAGCGCAAAGAGAATATGCCCGCCATCCAACTGCCCGGCGGGGAGCAGATTGAGTCCAGTGACCAGCAGTCCGGCCCAGCCTGCCAGGGCAACCGGATGCAACAACACATCTTCGCCGCCACTGGGGAGAAAACGCCCGAACACCATAATTTTCATCGCCGAGTAGAGCAGCGAGTTGCCCTCAAGAATGGTGTTGGGTTCAAGCACCAGGGGTTTTATTTCCGAGAGATGTAACCCCAGAAAGAGTACCGGGACGGCAACGAGCAGACCGGCCAGCGGCCCGGCAATGCCGATTGAGAGCAGCGCGCGCCGGTCGGGTGGTGGCTCTTTCATGGCGATAAAGGCCCCCATCGTTCCCAGAAAGAGCAGTGGCATGGGAATAAAAAAGGGATAACTGACCCCCACCCCTAAGCGCCGTGCCACCAGGAAATGCCCCATCTCGTGGGCCAGCAAGATCGAGAGCAGCGCCGCGCTGTATGCCAGGCCCAGCCCTAGACTGTAGCGCACAACCCCATCATCACCCTCAATCCAGCCACCCACAAAAACTGTTGAGATCACCGTCAGCGCGAATAGCAGTAGCGCCAGCCACAACCGTGACTCACTGACCGTTATTGTGCCGGGGAGCGCCAGCAGCACCACACCATTGCGCTCTTGCCGGAGCATGATGGTGTATCCCAGAAGATGAAACTGGGGGGCCAGGTGCGCATATGCCACATCTGCCTCCATGCGTAACTGTCCATGGATGGATATCCCATCGCCGGGACCGGATTTGGCCGGCTGGACCAGATCTATCTCCATCACTTCAGCCACGATACGGCTTAAGGACTGGGCCTCATTGCGGTTTAAAGACTGGGCCTCATTTGACTCACTCTGCATGGATTTCTCTCAACTCTATTTGTTTAAGAATGATAGTGTATCAGCATGATACCACAGCCCTACCCGCCGGCAGCAGTATGTGCCGCTGCCGCTTCTCAGCGATTCCGGTGTTTGTTTGGTTTACAGGTTGTTTGCGAGATATGCTATACTAGTCTGGCGGAACCTGTCTCCGTTTCTTGCTAATGCATCGCTGGTCGCGCTTGTGGGCCGGATCGGCATACGGTCCGCTCTTTTTTCATGATCGTACATTAGACGGAAGAATATAGCCGGGTATTCAGATCGATGCATTGCGATGCGCGTGCCTGACTGCCCGATGTTCACGCGACCGATGTTTGCGAAAACCTGGTTGATTGTATGATTGAACCATCTCACATTCTGGTTGTTGATCAAGATGCGGATACACGTTCTCTCCTTCGAGAAACCTTTGGCGGGGCCGGCTATCGGGTTTCCCTGGCTGCCAGCGGTGAAGAAGCGCTGGCCTATCTGCATCTGATTACGCCGGATCTCGTCCTGTTTAATCTGCTCTTGCCGGATAAAAATGGCCTGGAACTGACCCGCCGGCTCAAGACTGATACCTCCAAGCCGTTTATCCCGATCATTATCATTACCGAGCGCACCGATCTTGAGGCCAGTGTGATGAGCCTGGATGCGGGTGCGGATGATTTTCTGGTTAAACCGCTGGCCGTTGACGAACTGCTGGCGCGCGTCCGGGCGATGTTGCGGCTCCAACGGGCGCAACGGGGTCTGCGGAATGAGCAACGCAAGACGGAACTGCTCCTGCATCTGACGCGCGAACTCGGCGCTTCGATTGAACTGGATACGCTGCTCACCCGCTTCCTCGATCACCTGGCCGATGCCGTCGGCGCTGTGCGTGCCAGCATTATCCTGCCCGACGAAGATGAACAGACGGTCTGCTATTCCAGCAGTCGTAATCCGGCAACGCCCCTACTCAGCGATATTTTGCGTCAGGGTGTGGCCGGTTGGGCGCTCCAGGAACGGGTGCCACTGATCATTGATGACACGCGCGATGATCCCCGCTGGATTGGGAATGCCAGCTATCATTTTAATGTGCGTAGCGTGGCGGCAATGCCGGTGGTGCGTGAGGGGCGCGTGCTGGCCGTGATTACCCTGGTACATCACACACCCGGGTATTTTAGCGAGCAGCATATCGAACTGCTCAGTTCGGTTGCCGCCCAGAGCGCGGTCGCGCTTGAGAGCGCGCAGCTTTTTAGTCTGACGCAGCGCCAGAAAGAGTTGCTGGAGCGGCGCGCTGATGAGCTGCGGCGGATCAATGAGATTAGCGCGCTAATGTCCGAACTGATGCAGCCGGAGCAACTCCTGCGACTTGTGGCCTATATGGTCCACCAGCAGTTTGGTTATCCCCAGGTGCATGTGTTGATGTGCGAGGGCGGGGATCTGGTGCTGCATTCCAGTGCCGGAATTATGCGCAGTGAGCTACCGTCGCTGTTGCGCTTTCCCATATCGCAGGGCATTACGGGTTGGGCAATCCGGCATCAACAAATTACTCGCGTGGCAGATGTGCGCCTGGACGAGCGATTTGTCAGCCTGCTGCCCGATGATGCCACGATCCGGTCGGAGATTGTGCTACCGATTGTGCTGCGTAGCGAGGTGCTGGGGACGCTAAATGTGCAGAGTCCCATACCGGCAGCCTTTGGCCCGAATGAAGAAGCGATCCTGAGCGCGATCGTCAGCCAGTTGGGAATTGCCCTGGGGAATGCGCGCCTGTTGGAGAATGAACAGTGGCGCATTCGTCAGCTTAATCAGGTCAACAAACTCTCGGTTGCGATTACCGAGCAGCTTGATGCTATTCAGAATCTGCATCTGGCCGCTGACTCAGTGGCCCAGGCGTTTGGGGTCAAGCAGGCCGGGTTGATGTTACTGGATCACGAGGAAAGCCCGGAGCATATCCTGGTTGCGCTGCATGGTGGGGCAACGGCGGAAGATGATCTGTTTATCCGCCGCCACTTCGCCCGGGCTGATGTGCGGGCCCGCCTGCATGAACTGCGCGCGCCCCGTATTGTCACCGATGTGCAGAACAGGCCGGCATTACAGGCGCTGCACCGCTTTTTCCAGGAGCGCGAGGTTAACGCGCTGATTGTTGTGCCGCTCCTGACGGGTACCCATGTTATGGGCTTGATCGGCATTGATGCAACCGGCTGGGAAGATCGGATTGGGAATGCCGATCTGGAACTGGCAACGACGATCGCCAGCCTCATCATCCAGGTGATTGACAATGCGCGCCTCTACCGGGCCGTTGAGGATGAGCGCAGTACGCTGAATGCCGTCCTGCGCGGGGCCGCCGACCCGATCCTGCTGATTGGTCCGGAAGATGAGTTGCTACTTGCCAATCGTGCCGCCGAGGAGCGCTTTCATTTCGATCTGAAGCAGAACCGGGGCAAATCACTGGAACACCTCGAAGTCAACGGGTATGGCGATCTGGTGCTGAGTGAGTTACTCCCGCTGCTCTCAGTGAATCTCAACCGGGATACCATCGGCAAGCCGAGCGAGCTGGTTCTACCCGATCAGGAAACCACCTACAGCGTGAGTGTTGCCCCGGTGCGCAGTACTGACGGTCAGCCGATTGGTCGAGTTGCCGTGCTCCAGGATATCAGCGCCATCAAAGCGCTGGAGCGGCAGGAGCGCGACCGGGTGCGTAGCGTGTTTCGCCGCTATGTCTCGCCGCCGGTCGCCGAGCAGTTGCTCAGCGCCGGACAGGAGTGGGGCCGCCCCACTGAACGCCAGGTGGCTGTGCTCTTTGCCGACCTGCGCGGTTTTACCTCAATGACGGAGCGGCTTGAGCCGAATATCCTGATTGAGCAGATCCTCAATCGCTACTTTAACGCCATGACCAAGGTGCTCTACGAGTATGACGGAACCATCGACAAATTTCTGGGCGATGGCATTATCGGTGTGTTTGGTACGCCCATCAGCCGCCCGGATGATCCCCAGCGGGCCCTGCGAGCCGCCATTGATATGCAGCAGGCGCTGGCGCGGTTGAGTACCGACTGGTGCCAGGAGTTGGGCCTGGATATCGGCATGGGTATCGGTATCAGCTTTGGGCGCGCGGTCGTGGGCAATATCGGCTCCGAGCAGCGCCTGGACTACACTCTGATCGGTGATGTCGTCAATACGGCCAGCCGACTCTCCAACATTGCCCGGCCTGGACAGATCATTGTCTCCCACAACCTGCATCGTGCCCTGCCGCCCAACTCGAATGCTCCCCGCCAGTTGCGTCCTCTTGGTGCAGTACCCCTCAAAGGTAAACAAGATCCGCACCTGATTTTCGAGGTGTTGTACTAAAGCAAAATCTCCATTCAGCGCAGCAGCAAGCGCTATCCATGCTGAGAATTATTCATTTTCAGCCTGAAATGCGCTTGATAGGTTGGCGCGTGAATGGTATGATGAACGCGCCATAGATGCACACCGGTAGTGTGTCATCGGTTTTGCTATCTGTCTGGTCCAGGAGCAGGAGTGCGTTTCTGGACCTTCGTTATCGCAAGAGAAAATCTGATGGTATCAACGACCTTCCAGCAGATCGGCGCACGCTGCCACTACGACGCTAAGTGGTGGCTGTGGCGCTATGTTGCAATGAACCGGGATACCCCTCATGCCGGCCTGGGGCTCTCCAGGCAGATCTGCTATTTGAAGAAACTTCCATGGTCAAAGGAACGTAGAGAGGTATAGCACCTCTCTTTTTTTGTCTGTTCTATCCGAACATTCAGCAGAAGGATTGACGGAGTGTCGGTCAGGGTGTTGTGGCAGAGCGGTTTCCCGTTGTTCATGCGATCTATACATTGGAATAGAAGTCGGAGTAGGACGCGGTTGCCTGGCGATTAACAGATACGTTCATCCATCCTTAGGAGGAGCGACATGGCACAAGACGAATTGACGACCGACGAGTTGACGACCACGAAGCTACGCAATGGAGACGGAACGGAACCAATCGGTGTCACGCACAAGGAGCAGCCATCATCAATCAGGCCGGAAAAAACGCGATCATCAAAGTCCAGATCTACGTCCGAAGCGACCGACGAAGAGGAGTCATCATCCAATAATCGCCGCTTTGCACTGCTGATCTTTGTCGCGGTAGCGCTGGGGCAGATCGTTGGCTTTGCCGCCTCGGTCAATGATGCCCGCGAACTGGTTGCGCCGATCCTGGAACTGGTTGCGCCTGCGCCGGAACTGCGAGTCGTTGGCAGCGGGACCATCCTGGAGCAAGAGCTACAGATGGCCGCCGAGTGGCAGGCCGATTTTGAGAAGTCAACCCGGTGGGATGTTCAGGTGCCCCTGGTTGGAACCGTTGAGCGCACCAACCCGGTCATGATTGAGGCAATCGGCTCGGTGATGGGGTTTGAGGAGGCGAAGAAAGGTACAGTCCACCTGCTCGCCGCCTCGGAGCCGCTGCCCGAGTCCGAGCAGCAGGCAATCGAAGCCGCCGGTATCACGGTCAGTTGTGCTGCTGAAATTGGCTACGATGTTATTGCCTTTGTCACCGATATGAACAACACCGTGGAAACTACTGTCGCCCCCGATGTGGCAGAAAGCGAAGATGCCGGCACCCCTGTCCAGTCCCCTGCTCCCGCACTTTCCCGGCGTGAGCTCTCGAGTATTCTGACGGGTGATATCACCGACTGGTCGGAGGTGGGTGGGGAGCCTGGCCCCATCAACATCTTGTATCGCCCCGGTAGCGGGACAACCGAAATTATTATGCTGACCTTCACCGGGTCAACCGAACCGCCTCCCACGGCCCGCGAATGCGATTCGAATGAACACTGCCTCAACCTGGCACTGAGTACCCCCGGCTCGTTCTACTGGGTTAGCTCGGCATGGCTGCGCACCCAGCCGCCCCGCTATCTGAATGTCATCCCGGTGCAGAAGGGGGCGACTTCGCTGCCGGAAAATCCCCTGCACGAAGGATTTCAGCCGGATAACTACCCGTCGGAGTTAAGCCGCTCGTTGTATATGTATGTGCTCAGTAGTGAGTCAATCAACCCGGAATCCTCAGAACTGGCGAGGCAGTTTCTCGCCTATGTGCGCGGTGTGCGCGGCCAGGAGATCCTGGAGAGCCATTCATTCTACACGCTGTTTGATCCGCCCGCCGATGTCGATGAGCAGTTACCACCGGGCTTTGGTTCCCAACCGGGTCAACCGCCGGTTGTCTGCCGCTGAGTTCGGATGGGTAGAGAACCTGCTGGTGCTGCTATGTATCAGGCGATCCCGCGTTTGGCGGGGATATCGCCGCCGGCAGGGCGGAAGAAATCTGATCTTTTTCAGAAAAAATTCACAGCGTGAATTTTTTCTGAAAAAGAATAACACGTACCACGCTGCCGCAGGCGGTCTGTGTTTCATCTGGTGAAACACCCAGTTTGATCGCCCACTGCGTAAGTCGTGTAATTTACATCAAGGAAATACCATGCTGAAAGGAAGACCCGTGTATTGCACAAAATACCTTCTGATCAGTCTGTGCATAGGGTTGGCCCTTACTGCCTGTAATGGAAACGGGACGCCAACACCAACAGCCGCATCAGCCCCGGCAACATCGGCTGCGATGCCGTCGCCAACCGCAACTGCCGATACGGCCACCGTTCGCGTGGGTGTTTTTGTGGATGAGTCGGCCTTCGTGGATCGCACTGCCGATGATGAGTTGACTGGTTTCGATATTGAACTGATGCAGGCGATTGCTGCAGCGTGGACCTGCCCTACTCCGGTCGAGTTTGTTGAAACGCGGCAGTGGGGACCGATCTTCGAAAATCTACGCGCTGGTGATTTCGATATCGTTATCTCGGCGGCGACAATCACGGAAGAGCGGGAAGAACTGGTTGATTTTAGTATGCCCTACTTCAACGTCCAGCAGACGATTATCATCCCGGAGTCCAGCACTATTGCCGGACCGGATGATCTGAGCGGGCAACGGGTGGGTGTGCTGGCCGGCAGCACCGGGGCCGCCTGGGTTGAGCAGCAGCCGGTGGCTGCGATCCAGTCCTACACTGATCCGGTTGAGATGTTTCAGGGAGTCGCGCAGGGTGCGATTGATGCGGCTATCTACGATGCACCGGCGGCCCGCTCGTATATTGACGAGCAACCCGATCTGGGACTGAACATTATTGACACGCCGCTGACAAATGAGGAGTATGGCATCGCGGTGCGCCCGGATCGCCCCGAGTTGCTGGAGTGTGTGAACAGCGGCCTGGCCCAGGTCTGTGCGGATGGCACCTACGCCGATATCTTTACGGATTGGTTTGACCGCGCGCCCGCTCCCGAAGTATGCGCCACGATCACCGGAGCAACGACCATAATCTCAACGGAGCAGCGCACAACCACGCCGGCATCCGACAGTGCCACCGCGCCAGTTGAGCCGTCTACCGCGCTCTGCCTGCGCGGCAGCAATACCATCCTGGGAACGGAGATGGCCGCAACCTGGCGCGAAACGTTTGCCCAGGAGCAGAATATCGACATAGAGATCGATGATACGGGAACACAGGCGGCGGTTGAAACAGCGCTTGCGGGTGAGTGTGTCAATCTGCTGGCCGCGTCCGAGGCGCTGACCGCAGATCAGATGGACCAACTGGCCGCGGCGGATATTCGCATTGGGGATGAGACCATCATTGGTCGAGATGTTATCGTCTTTGTCACCAACCCGGACAACCCGGTTGCGGGGGTGACTGTTGCGCAACTGGCGGAGATCCTGCTGGGCAGCATCACAAACTGGGAGGCGGTTGGTGGTACGAATCAGCCGATCCAGGTGCTGCTGCGCACCGGCAGTGGCACCACCAATGAGGTGTTTATTGTGGTTGCCGACTTTGAGCCGTTTGTGACTGTACCCGGTGAGCCGTTCCCGTCCGATCTCGATTTTATCGCGTGTGGCGACGATGGCGGTAATGCCGCATGTCTTGAGCAGGTGCAAACTACTCCCGGCGCGCTCTACTGGTCGAGCAAGGCGCTGATCGGGGGGTATGATCTGTGGGTTATTCCCATCCTCACTGCCGATGGGACCAGCGTTGACCCGGATGCACCGGATTTCGACCCGGACGCTTATCCCGAGTCGCTGCAACGATCCCTCTACATGTATCCGCTTGACCGCGCGGGAGCAGAGGATGATACCGCTGTGAGTGCCGCCGAGACTTTTTTGGACTACATTTTGAGCGATGCCGGCCAGCAGGTGCTGGCGGATCAGGGATTTCAGCCCCGGTAGGCGCTCTCCGGTTTTCTGCATGCGTGTTCCGTTTTATGAACCTCAACCGCCCGCAGGTTGTCCCGACGAACAAGCCTGTGGGCGGTTTTGGCAGAGTCTCCAGTCTACGGACTACGGACTACGGACTACGGATTACGGACTACGGAAATGCAGCATCGATCTATCTCTCCTCTGGATGGCGCGCTATTCCTGGGAATTAGCCTGATAACGCTGTTACTGTACGCCGCTACCCTGCTGCCGGGCATCGGCATCGGTGATACGGCCGAGTTCCAGCGGATTGCGCCAACGCTGGGCGTAGCTCACCCGACCGGCTATCCGCTCTACACCCTGCTGGGCTGGCTCTGGAGTAACCTGCCCCTGGGAGCGACGGCGGCATGGCGCATGAACCTCTTCTCGGCAGTGATGGCGGCGCTGGCAACCGGCATCCTCTACCTGACGGCCCGCATGCTGGAGCAGCGGCGGGTTGTGGCAGCGGCAGCAGTGCTGACGCTGGCAACCTCGCTGACCTTCTGGTCGCAGGCCACAATTGCGGAGGTCTACAGTCTGGCGTTGCTGCTGCAGGCGCTACTCTTCCTGGCGCTGCTGCATTGGCGCGCCGGCCGCATGCCCTTCTGGGTGATTGGGCTGCTGGTTGGTCTGGGGCTGGCGCACCATCGCATGATCGTCTTGCTGTTTCCGGGGATGCTGCTCTTCCTGGCGCTGACCCGCCGGCCCCGCCCGGCGGAGATGGGCCGGGCGCTGCTGGCGCTGTCCGGCGCATGCCTGCTCTATCTCTACTTGCCGCTGCGCGCGCCTCCCTGGGAAGATCCCTGGCACCTGCTCTGGCAGTATGCTACCGGCGCGGGGATGGCGGCCAACTGGCTTGATCCGGCGCGACTGTGGGACGAAGGTCTGCAACGACCGTTTGGGCTGGCGCGGCAGTTTATCTGGCCGCAGTTGCTGCCGGTGGGTACCCTGCTGGCGCTGGTGGGCGCAGTGGCGCTGGCCTGGCGGGATCGGGCAGTGGCGCTGCTGCTGCTGACGAGTTATGCCGTGGTGCTGGCCTTCTGTAGTGCCTACTATGTGATTGACGTAGACGCCTTTCTGCTGCCGGCGCATCTGATTGCCGCGCTGCTGCTGGGCGAGGGCGCTATGCTGCTGCTGCGCCGCCTGCCCCGACGGGTGGACAGCGTGGCGGGCTACCTGCTGCTGCTGCTCCCGCTGCTGCTCCTGGGGCGCAACCTGGGTAGTATTCGTGCGGCCAACAGCGCCGTCCCCGAACAGGAGGCCCGGGCAATTATGGCCCAGCCGCTTGACACGCCCGCCCTGATCATTGACGAACGCAACTCGATTGAGCGCCTGCGCTATCTACAGGACGTTGAGGGACAACAGCCGGAGGTGGCATTGCGTTCCAACCAGGACCGCGCGGCGATCCTGGCGGCGCTGGCGGATGGGCAGACGGTCTACCTGCTGGAGCCGGCCCCCGCCCTGGGACTAAGCCAGTGGCCGGAAGGTCAACTCTGGCAGGTGGGGGCGCAGCCGCTGACCACGGCGCAGGTTCCTACATCCAGCCTGCGCTGGGCGAATGGCATCAAGCTGATCGGTTTTACGCTGCCGCCCGGCCCATACCATCCCGGCGAGACCGTCTCGCTGACGCTGGAGTGGGAAGCCGAGAGCAGTCCTCCGCAGATCTACATCCTGTTTGTTCACCTGGTCGGGCCCCAGGGCACGCTCTGGGGGCAGCAGGACCGCGCCCCGCTCCCCGTGCCGACGAATCAGTGGCTCCCCGGCGATCACTATGTCGATCTCTACGGGCCGCAGTTGCATCCCGATGCGCCGCCGGGACGGTACGACGTGGTGCTGGGCTGGTACCATCATCAGACCCTGGAACGGTTGCTCGTTCGCTCCAACGGCACTGCCGGCGAAGCCACCGATACGCTGACGCTGGGCACGATTGAGGTGGTCGCGGATGATGGATGAATGGAATTACCCCTGATCGTTCCCGCCAAGGACCACCCGCACAGTGTGACTGCCGGCATCCCGCTGCAAGGGAATGCGCCCATCCGGGACGGGTTCGCCGTCGATCTCGATCCGAGAGACGCCGCCGGTTGCGCCCTGTGGGTTCTCAACCGTGATGCAGTAGCTGCCTGCGCCATGGCGGAAACTGAAGGAGAATTGCTTCCAGTCCGGCGGAATGCAGGGCGTGATCGTCAGCCAGTCGCCCGCGCGCCGGATGCCCAGCAGCATCTCAATGCCCAGGCGGTAGAGCCAGCCGGATGATCCGGTATACCAGGTCCAGCCGCCACGCCCGGTGTGGGGTGGCACGGCATAGACATCGGCGGCAATGGTGTAGGGCTCGACCTTGTAGCGCTCAACGTCGGCGATTGCATGGCGGATCGGATTGATCAGGTTGAAAAGCTCCCCGACCTGCGCACCTTCACCCAGTAGCGCATAGGCCCAGATCGTCCAGATAGCGGCGTGGGTATACTGCCCGCCATTCTCGCGCACCCCCGGCAGATAGCCTTTGATATAGCCCGGATTGAGTGGCGTCTGGTCAAAGGGTGGCGTAAAGAGCTTGATCAGCCCCACTTCCCGGTCAATCAGGTGCGTATTCACCGCGTTCATGGCCTTGCGCATACGTTCCGGATTGCCGGCCCCGGAGATCACCGACCAGGACTGGGGCAGGGCGTCGATGCGGCACTCCTCGTTCTGGGCGGCCCCCAGCGGCGTGCCATCGTCGAAGAAGGCGCGCAGGTACCAGTCGCCATCCCAGGCATGGCGCTCAACCGCCGCAACCAGGCGCGTAGCCTCGGCCCGGTAGCGCTCGGCGCGCTCAAGATCCTCCTGCCCTGCGGCCAGGTCGGCCATCCGCTCCAGGTTGATGGCGAGGAACCAGCCCATCCAGATACTCTCGCCGCGCCCGGCATGCCCCACCATATTCAT
>DAOTVB010000007.1:0-5517 GCA_034436755.1 Chloroflexaceae bacterium
TGCGCCCCAGGCGATGCACGAGCTTGAGATTGTCGGCCGAGGCATACCAGGTGTCGAACAGGATGGTCTGGGCCTGCAATTGCTTGTCGGCAACAGCGGCGATCAGCATCTCCCGGAAATGGTCATTTTTGGTTTTGCCATCGGCATCAGGCGCAGAGATGCGATAATCGACAGGATAGAAATCGTCCTCGGTACCCGTGCTATGCACGAGGTTGACCACGCCAATGCCCCGCACCAGGCCACGTTCGGTCCCACTGTACTGCCGTTTCACCAGATCCATCTTGCGGGAATAGCGGTTATCCTGCACGCTATCATCCAGGATCAGATACGCATCGGGCGAGTCGGTAATGAGTGGTTGCGCGAGTTCCCACAGCGTGCGAGCGGTGTGGCGCTCGCGGCGCAGGTAGTCACTCACGGCGTCGTGGCTCACGTCGTCCAGATGATCCGCCACATTGGTACAGGTATAATTCACTGGCGTTGCCAGCACATATTCGACATACTGTTGTTTGGTAATCATAGCCATAGACTACCACATGCGTGGCTCAAGCGAAAGTCCTAATCTGTACAATTTTTTTAGGAGGCTGTGTCCAAACAGAGCAATCTCAGCAGTATTCGGACGCTGATTTTTCGGTGCAGCCTCAGTATATTCGTGCCTTGCCACCACTCGATATGACCGCTCAGCCAACAGAGGCAAACCAAGATAACTTACCAGGCATTGAAAATGCACACTATGAATTTCAACTGCGATTAGATACAGAGATGGGTGTTCCATCTGGAGATGTCTATTGGGCAGATCCTAATCGTAATCTCGTGGCTACATTCTTTTTTAAGAATGCAACGCCTTGGGACCACACTTTCACAGTTATTTGCCTAGTTGATTACACTCAGATTCCTTGCCAGAGTAGTACACCGACTCTCTCTGTAACTCTGCAGGCTGGTGAATATCAGGATATTCTGATTGAGTATCCTGAGCTTTCTAGCGGAATGCATAATCTTGCAGTTGCAACCTCACTTCATATACCTGTTCCTGTAAACATGGCTAGCCCTCAAGAGCTTGATGATTTTATCGTTCAGTCATCAAGTTTTTTTTGGAGCGATGATGTGACTGTCTACGTTGGAAGTTACGAGGCACCAATGCCTCAGATAGTGAATTTCCCATCGATCCCTTCAAACCCTAACTTTGGAGGATCTTTGAGTTTTTTTATAACTTACCCAAATCTTCAGGACTTATCTGAAGGTATTCCGCATCCAAATATGCTGCAAGCAGAGGAAATAACAGGCCAAACAATACGTGTCAAACCGGGTCAAAAACTCAACTTTAGTTTGATAGGTACTCACGATGAGGGAGCAACTTACTATCAAGTTGCCCAGGAATTCGACTTAGATATTGACACTACTAGTTTGCCTTTCGTTGTAACTGCGTTTGTCGATACGCAATCAGTATCGATAAACAGTGAACTGCCAGGGGGTGCTGTTTTTGGCAGAATATCTCGCGGTGAAAGTATAGTTATCCCAGTATCTTTTACTGCACCAAACGAACCGGGGCTCTATTCATACTTTGTATTGTATCAAGAAGCACCGTTTGTTCGTAATGGTCAGCTTATTCCTCAACAAGATGGAGGGATGTTGTATGAGCACTATGTAGATATGAGTCATTTGCTTATCACAAATCGCTTGGTCTTTGAGGTGGTTTCAGATGAAGAGTAATACTAAATCTTTGTGACGCTACAGGCACCGGATTCGCCACCCCCACACCCGGTAACCTGCCCCGCGCCGCGCACGTCAGACTCATTGATGACCGAAGCCGATACGTGGACGGCGTCGTGTCGCCGGGAGAGGAGACCAGCGTGCGACCATTGTTTCCGCTGACCATCAGCTTGATCGAGTTGGCGCGGGGGCAGACGGAGCAGACCGTCGCTGAGCCCCTGACCGCACGGGAGCAGCAGATCCTGAGCCTGCTGGCGCGGGGGTGGAACAACGCCCAGATTGCTGCGGAACTGCATCTTGACGAACAGACCGTCCGCAACCATATCCGTCACATTTATGCCAAATTGGGCGTTCGCTCGCGGGCTGAGGCAATTGTGTGGGCGCACGACCAGGGCTTTGTGTAATAGGCCATTGGTACGGATGTACCGACAGTATTGGTATGTCCATACCAGGCAGATGAGTAGAAACATACTGTACAAAAGAGTACGGATGTGTCTAGGCGAAGAAAGGCTGCGGTGATAGGCTACAGGCATACGGTGTTGGGTAGTCAATATGATTTCGCAACTAGGAACCACAGTTCACAGGTGCAGGCCATGTAGGATTCCTCAGCTACCGTTATCTCTGCGATGGGTGATTTTTCAATCGTTGTTGAGCAAAGTATGGAGTAATCCCGACTCAAAGCAACCGGCGAATTACGAAGCGAATCTCTTTTACAATTAGGTATTCGCTTGTTGCAGAAGGCCTGGGTTGGACATACTTACCAATCCAGGCCATACTTAACGCAATTACGTCGTCTATATTATAGACAGAGGACTTCATGTGTACATCTTCCGACCTAAAGGTACTAATACTCTTTGTTGTGCTAACTACGCTCAGTTCATGTTCATTCATAAACAGTGAGCCAACCACGGATGTGAATACACCCAGGCTCCAGGATAATATCATTCGCATAAGCTTTGCCGCACCCGCGGGCTCGCGCGATGTGTACACACCGCTGATCGAGCGTTTCAATACAGATAACCCTGCTATTCAGGTAATCTTTATCTCCCTTGACAATGTACTCCAACATGGTGAACCAGACACAGGGGCTAGCCCCGCTGCGCAGATAGTCCGCGCTGCCGATACGGCGGTGACACGCTTTGTCGGCCCCGAGGATGTGGCGGCGGGGTATGTTTTTGATCTTGCGCCCTTTATCGCGGCAGACCCGACGTTCAATGTCGAGGATTACTATCCTGGTACCCTCGAAATTCTAGGGCAAGGCTCTGGCACGTTTATACTCCCGCAGATACGCCCACTGTTTATGCTAGCTTACAACAAAGATTTGTGGGCAGCACAGAATTTGGCAGCGCCCACCGCTGATTGGACCTGGCATGATCTTCTGGCCGCCGCCGAACAACTCACCAATGCACGCGATGGGACGATTGAAACGTATGGGCTCGAAGCTGAAGGCTTATCAATACTTGTCGGCGAAATAGCAACGGTCGCTCCTGAGATGCTCACGACGCCAGCCGCAGAGATCCAACTTGCCAGGCCTGAGGTGATTACGGCCCTCGAACGAGCGGTGGCGCTGGTGCAGGCGGGAGTGATCTACGACCAGGCAGTTCATGGCGACGGCGGTGCGTTTGATCCATCTGCGCTTCAGCAACTCGTTTATGATCAGCGTCTTGCCATCTGGTCGGCTGATCTCCTGTCACCTGCCGCTGCCGAAACAGAACCTGATTTTGACATTGGTATCTATCCGCCCCCACCCTTGCCGGTTCCACCCGCTCCCCAAAGCACTGAGGGCTATATTATGAGCGGCGGTACCCAGCACCCGGAGGCAGCTTGGCGCTGGCTTACGTTTCTTAGCCAGCAAGAAGCGCCGCTGGTGGCTGCGGATACGGGTGCGCTAAGCCAGATACCAGCGCGTCGCTCCATTGCTGAAGGGATTGGCTACTGGGACAACCTTGATGCAGAGGCACAACGTGCGATTAACGCTGCGCTTGAGCAACCTATCTTCACCAGTAATGACTTTGATTGGCGGGTGCTTGAAGCCCTTTGGAGCGCTGTTGATATGACCCTGGTAGGTGATGCATCGGCAGAACAATCCCTCCGCACCGCGCAAAGCATGCTTGACGAGGCCGTAGCAGACGCGCTGCTTACGCCGAGCGCTACGCCCTTCGTCGCTGATTTTGTGGTTGCCACACCGGTACCGAATGTTGCGGCAGCAGGCGCAACGACGATAACATTTGGCACCCCCTCGTTCAATCAGCGTTCGTTTGAGCAGATGGCCCGTCGCTTCAATCAACAAAACACCGATATTTTCGTCAATACTGCGCGTATTGATGTGACCACCGGCACCCTTGCGATGGCTGCCGAACAGACCGACTGTTTTGTCTGGCCGGTCCTCCCATCGGCCGATGAATTGGCAACGACATTCGATCTGCAACCGCTCATTGATGCAGATCCGGCCTTTGATACGAGCGACTACATGCCAAAAACCGTAGCGTTTTATCAACAAGGGCCAGCGTTGCATGGACTGCCCTACGCCGTAGATCTTCCGTTTCTTGTCTACCATCAAGGCATGTTTGAACAGGAAGGTATCAAGCCACCTACTGCCGCATGGACCCTGGATGACTTCAGCGCAACTGCCGAGCAACTGACCAGTGGGGCAGCGCCGCATCGACAGTATGGGTTTGCATCAATCCGGGAACAAACTAGAGAAGTGTTCATCTTTCTCAACCGTCGTGATGTGGCAGTCGTGCGCACCCAGGACGAAACGCTACGACTCAATTTCACAGATCCTGCGGTTGTGGAGGCGCTGCACGCCTATCTCGATCTGTTGCAGGCCGCTTCACCACACACCCAACTGCAAGGATATACACCTGACAGCTGGGACAGTGAAGCTGCGCAGCTTATGAACCAAGGCCAAGTGGGCATGTGGTTTGGTGGTAGTCTGCTTGCCAACATCGACTCGCAGGTGCTTGCGACGACCGTCGCACCCCCGCCACTTGCAACCGGCGTTGTCACCACCGATGAACTGCGCGTGGTAGGGTTGCACATTGCGGCGACTACGGCACACGCCGATGCGTGCTGGGCATGGCTCAAGTTTGTGAGCAATGATACCCAGGGACTGCAAGGCATCTTTCCGGTGCGTGAGGCCCTCGTTGCATCAGACGCGTTTGCCGAGCAGATGCTGCCCGGGGCCGCAGCAGTCTATGACAGCTACCGGGATGCACTCGCACGTTCTCCCAATCCGCTTTCGGCCCGAGCGAGCGCAGCGATCGACTACTATTGGTTCTTCCGAGCGCTTGACAACGCGCTCCAAGGAAGCGATCTGCCCAGCGAACTGGAGGCGGCACAGGTGCTTACCGAGGAGTATCTCACGTGTCGACAATCCGGCGATGCAGCAGGCACCTGCGCCCGGCAGGTCGACCCGGACTACGCGGGGTTCAATCAGCCCCCGGAAGCGGACGCGCCATAAGTCCAATGCGAAGGCTACGAAGGCTTCCCCACACCCCTTCGTAGCCTTCGTGATCTTCGTGGGAACCCATGCAGCATCGTCTGTGCAAGGCCTGCGAACCACTCTCCGGTGCCTCCCACCCACACCCGGTAACCTCCCCCGCGCCGCACACGTCAGAATCAGCGAGAGGATGCTACCGACATAATTACCACAGCATATTCTTGATACAAGATAATAATGATTGCTTAATGCTACACTCACAAGAAGAAGCCTGGAGATAACTAATACTATTTCACAGTTTTGCCTTCAGCGCAGGCATGGCTCCCGCACGCCAGATGCGCACCTGTCGTCCGCACGCCAGATGTTGT
>DAOTVB010000008.1:0-75329 GCA_034436755.1 Chloroflexaceae bacterium
CTGTTTGCGGAACTGCTGGAACTGGCGCGGGCCGACCGGCGCTTTGCCATCGTTCCGGAAGATCAGTTCCGCCTGCAGCTTGATGCGGAGTTGAAATCGCACCACCAGCGCTTCTGGGAAGCACGCGGGCGGCCGCCGATGCGTTTTGAAGTCGAGAAGTTGCCGGTATAATTCCGGCAGGCATGCCGTGTCAGGCTGGTTGAAGCTCTGCCGCGATGCGACCCGCCGCACGCGGGTCGTTCAACAGTGCTGTTCCCACTCCCACGGCCTGCGCGCCAGTCGCCAGAAACTGTTGTGCATCCTCTGCCGTGGTGATGCCGCCGATGCCGATAACCGGAACCGCTACCGCCGGTGCAACCTCGGCAACCAGGCGTAACGCCAGTGGACGTAGCGCGGGGCCGCATAGCCGGCCGTGGACCGGTTCGCCGGTCTGCGGATCGATTGCCAGCGCGGGCATGCTGCCCGTAAGCGCGATAGCATCGGCACCGGCATCAACACAGGCTTGCGCCGGCGCAATCGGGTCGGTTGTTGCGGCCGGCAGTTTCACCAGTAGCGGCAACAGGGTTGCAGCGCGGACTGCGGCAACAATCTTCCCGGCCTGTGTTGGTAGCAGGCTACCGTCGGCGGTAAGATTGATCTCTACTCCGGCAATCCCCTCCACGCCTTCGAGTTTGCCCGCCGCTTCCGCATACGCCGATACCGTTTCCCCGTCGATACTCACCAGCACAGGCAGATCCCAGTTGGCCCAGATCGGCGCGCACTGCTCGATCACATAGCGCAGGCCGGGATTATGCTCACCGCCGCTGTAGACCAGACCAGCAGCAGTTTCGATCAAGCGCGGAAGTGGCCGGGCGCGCTGTGGGCGCAGCGTTGTAGTACGCGTGATCAGCGCGCCCGGCAGGGTGTAAGGATCGGGTGGCGCACCACGCGACGCGCGGCCGCCCAGGTTCAAATGGCGTGCATACTCGATGCCATACCCCAGGCTGCCCGCCGCCGCCAGCACTGGCGTGCGCAACATCAGTCCATAGGGATTATTGGGGGCCAGATCAATGCTCATCGCTTCCCCATTGCCTTACCCCTTAACCGTCTGCCAACGATTCGAGCCAAAACGTTTGAGTGCCAGCAGTCCCTGCACGGTAAAGTCCACACACATCGCCAGCCAGATGCCCTGCAAGCCGTAATCGAGCAGACCCACCAGCAGCAGCGCCAGTGGCAGACGAATGCCCCAGGTGGAGATCAGGCGCACATAGAGCGGCCAGCGCGTATCGCCCGCGCCGCGTAGTCCGCCGGAGAGAATAAAACTGGCGGCCAGCGCCGGCTGCACCAGACCGGCTGCACGTAGCGGGGCAACTCCCGCGGCAACCACTGCCGGATCGTTGTTGAAGAGTGCCAGCAACTGGGCTGGAAAGAAGACCATTACCACCCCCGCCAGCGTCATCATCAGGCCGCCCTGCCAGAGCGACTCGTATGTGCAGTCGCCGGCGCTACGCGGTGAGCGTGCGCCCAACCCTTGCCCAACCAGTGTTGCTGCGGCGGCCGCATACCCCATCCCCGGCAAAAACGAGAGTGACTCGATGCTGATCGTAACGCTGTGGGCGGCATAGGCGACCGTGCCCAGACTGTTGACCAGGCGGGTAAAGATCAGCAGCGCGCCATGAAAGATCAACATCTCACCGGCAGAGGGCAGGCCAATCTGCAGGATGCGCCGGATCATCGGTGTGTGCATGCGCAGGTCAAATGTCAGACGTAAGCCGGAACGTCCCCGCAGCAGCAGTACGGCAACAACCAACCCGCCACCGCCCCGCCCGATGGCGGTTCCCAGTGCCGCGCCACTCACCCCCAGCGTGGGCAGGCCCAGGTTGCCGTTGACCAGTAGCCACGAAACAAAAATATTGACGCCATTCGCACCCAGCATCACATAGAGCGGCGTACGTGTGTCACCGACGCCGCGCAGACAGGCATTACCGACAAACAGCAGCGCCGCCGGAATAAGCGATGGCGCAATGATCTGCAAATAGTGCAGACTATGCGGCAGTACCGGGTCGGGCGCATCAAGCAGGAGCAAAAATGGATGCGCCATGCCCAGGACAAACAGCATTGTCAGCAGGCCGATAATCAGCGCAACCAGCATGGATTGTTGCAGCACACGCTGCATCTCTTCCCGGTCCTGTGCGCCGCCGGCCCGCGCAATCAGCGCCGTACTCCCAATGGCAAAGGCGATAAACAGTACCGTAACCAGCCAGACCATCTGGTTTCCCAGGCCGACACTGGCCTGTGCTACTGCGCTGCCATAGCCCAGTGTTGCGACGGCCTGGCGGCTCAGGTTGCCCACCAGGTAGACGTCCGTCAGGCCGACGGCGGTGTTGAGCAACTGTTCGCCAACAGCGGGCAGTGCCAGCGTCAGGACACGCCGACGTACGGATATATCCAGTGATGATTGAATAGTTTGAGTTGTCATATCTATTTTACATAAAGAAAGGGGGCCCAAAGCCCCACTTCCTATGTGTTCCTGCATTATCTTAACTGGCGATGCTGTGCAACGCAGCAAAATCAGTCTACGGACTATGCATCGTCCGCCGTGTCGTAGCCGGTCTCGTGTAGCGCGGCGCGCGCTTCCGCCGCCTCATCCCACGGATGCTTACCGTCGGCATACTCAATACTGCCTTCGTGGCCCTTCCCCAGCAGCAGCACCAGGTCGCCTGGTTGCGCCTGGGCAAAAGCGGCCCGGATCGCCTCGGCCCGATCAGGAATGTTCAGGTAGCCGCTGCCGGCCGTCTTGCCTGCCCGCTCCGCACCGGCGGCAATCTCGGCAATAATCGCCTGCCGATCTTCGCGCCGGGGATCTTCATCGGTGAGAATCAACTGGTCGCAGTAGCGTGCGGCAATGGCCCCCTGGAGCGGGCGCTTCTCACGATCACGTTCGCCGGCGCTGCCAAAGACAGCAATCAGCCTGCCGGTCGTAAGCGGGCGTAGCATCCCCATCACCTGCTCAAACGAGTCGGGGTTGTGGGCATAATCCACAATCACGCTGAAGGGCTGGCCCTGATCAATCTGCTGCATGCGCCCGCGAATGCCGTGTATCTGGCGCAACGCTGCGGTGGCCTGCTCCAGTGTTACCCCCTGCGTCAGCGCTACGCTCAGGGCGGCCAGTGCATTCAGGACGTTAAAGCCACCGGGCAACTGCAGTTCAAGTTGGCCTTCGCCCCAGGGTGTCGCCACACGCAATCGGGTTCCTCCGGGCGATGCGACAATATCGTAGGCGCGTATATCGGCGGGCGCGTTGATGGCGTAGGTTAACCGTTGCGCATTGGCGGGTGCCGCCTCCAGGAACATCTGATGAAAAGGATCATCCGCATTCACAATCGCAAACTTGCGCGCTTTGGCCGCGTGCCGGGCAGTAGTTGGCGCGCGCGGATCATCCTCCAGCATGGCGAAGAGCCGCGTCTTATCCCGCCGATACTGCTCAACGCTGCCATGGAAGTCCAGATGCTCGTGGGTGACATTCAGAAAAACGGCTACATCAAAGGCGCAGTGCCCCAGACGATTCCAGCGCTCCGAGAGGGCGTGTGAGGTCGCTTCGAGTACGGCATAGGCGCAACCGTCCGTCACCATCTCGCGCAGGAGCGCCTGTACTTCGGGCGCTTCCGGCGTACTCTGGCGGGTGGTATTGGCCCACTGGCGCGCGCCCACTTTAAAATCAACCGTGCTCATCATGCCGGTGCGCTGTCCGCCGCCCTCCAGCACCTGGCTGACCAGTGCCGTTGTTGTTGATTTGCCCTTGGTGCCGGTTATCCCGACGACACCCAGTTGCTGCGCCGGGTAGCCATAAAACGCGGCCGCCAGCGGTGCAAGCGCTACCCGGCTGTCGGGAACAACCAGCAGCGTACACTGCTCCATCCCCGGTGTCGGTTGGTCGCTGTGCGACCAGTAGCGCGCATCCACCACCACCGCCGCTGCGCCGCGCTCCAGCGCCTGCGGAATATAGGCATGCCCATCGACATGAAAGCCCTTGACGGCAACAAACAGGCTGTCTGGTTGCACCTGGCGTGAGTCGTACGCCAGATTAGTAATTGGAATATCGGTTGGGCCATGGATTTGAACGTGTGGAAGATAGGCCAGAAGATCAGTCAGGTGCATATGTAAAAGTTACCCTTCCAGGATTTTCCGCACCCGCAGTCGGTCTGTGCGCGGCGCAAGCGCAGGTCGGCTACCCCCCGATGCGGCGTCGCCATAATGCATAGAGCGGTCGCAGGTAGACCTGATCATACGCCGATAGATAGCGTACCACCCGGCCGCCAAAGCCCTTCTTGAAGCGGTACACGCCGATGATCGGATCAGCCTGCGCTTCAGCCTCCAGGGTTGCGCGCTCCTCCGGGTCGGTTGTCGTAGCCGCGCGCCCAAGCGCATCGGGAATGCCCCACAGGTCATAGTACGCACAGCCCTGCGCACCGGCCCACCGGATAGCATACCATTGCAGCAGATGATTTGCACCAGACTTTAGTCCGGCTTCGGTGGCTCCACTGTAGAAATAGAGTCCGGCGTGCGCGTCGGCAAAGACCATATGCCCGGCAATGACCTGCCCCGCCTGTTCGGCTAACAGCAACCGGCTGCGCTCCTGGAACGCTGTGTGTGCGGTCTGGTAATATGTCTCCGTATGAATGCCAAAGTCGGCCCGACTGCCGGTCGCCTGCATAATGGCGAAGAAGGCCGCGATATCATCCGTGCTGCCGACACGCACCGTCACGCCCCGTCGTTCTGCCCGGCGAACATCGGCGCGGTGGCCCTTGCTGAAGCCGGCAAAGATCTGCTCCTCCGGTGCGGTGAGATCCAGATGAATGCTGCTGTGCGGCTGGATCGGCGCGGTGGGCTCAAATCCCTTGAGTAGCAGCCCGGTATGGTATTCATCGGCCTGCGGATGCGTTTCCAGCAGATTTGGTTCAAGCCGCAGAAAAACCGCCCGACGACGGCGGGCAATGCGCGTCAGGCGGTTGAGCAGCAGCTCATCAATCGCCGGATCGCCCGTAAGCAGCGGACCACGCGGCACATATGCAACGCTCACGCCATAGCGCCGGCGCAAGAGCATCTGCGCTCCCGCCAGGATCTGAGCATGCGCCGGCGCGGCTGATTCTGCCTCGGGCAGCGGTTCCGGATCGGCTGGTCCAACGACGGCAACGCGCTGCACACTCCAGCCGGCAACTGCTTTCAACCGGCTCCAGGGCGTCAGTTGCAGTAGATGCCCCTGCGGATGGCGCAGCACAAAGGCATCCCACTCGGCAGATGTCGGCTCGCTGATTGCCAGGTTGCCGTCGCGTGTTGCAGGAACCGGGCTGGTCACTGGCTGTTGTTCATCAGGCACGGATTACCTGCCACTGCTGACTGGATTATCCAGCAGCCATATGCGTTCTCCATAGTTGCCGGCTTCCGGATGCAGGCTGCGGGCATAGCGCGTCACTACCTCGGGCATTGGGCCGGCTTCCGCGAACACGGCTGCAAGCTGGCTGGCGTAGGCTGCAATTGCCCTGATTTTGCGTGTCAGGGTTGCGTCAATGATCAGTGTGCGGGGGCTAAACGTATCGCCCTGCTCTGCCAGGTAACGCAGGCGTGCATCGAGGGCGTCCGCTACCTGCACATAGGGAAAGTCCTCGTAGAAGGCTACGGCAGCCCCGGCGCGGGCCAGATCCACCGCTGCCTGGTAGACGATTTGATGATCCACATGCCCACCGACACCGAGCGGTGCATGCAGTGTTGCCTGCGGTTGCTGCCGGAGCAGTTCGTCGAGCGTAGCCGCTACCGCCACGCCGAGCGTGTCCGCTGGCGCAATTCGCCCAAACAGGCGGGTATTATCGGTATAGGCTTCCGGTTCGCGGTAGATGGCATCGAGCAAGCCCAGCCAGTGTATATCCGCGCCGAGTTGGGCAAGCGCCTGGCGATCTTCCTGCCGGCGGGTTTGCATAACCTCTTCCGCTTCTAACTGCCAGAGGGCGTGAATATGCGCTACAAACGGGCTACGCTGTACATCTGCCGGCGGTGTGCCGGTGCAAACGGTGACAACCAGCATGCGCTGTTGGTTAGCAGCATGCGTGGCAATGGTGCCACCACACGAGAGTACGGCATCATCCAGGTGGGGCGAAATATAGATCTGGTCATAAGTTGGGATCTGTTCAGCCAACTGTGGAGAATGGTGTGTCATACGTGGCGGCGCGCGGCATGTGGACAGGAAGACACATGCCGCGCGTCATGCTCATAACTCGTCAAAGGTCAGTTCCTCCAGCGCATCCTGGGCCGCCTGGCTGCGCACATCGTCCTGGCTACGTGCCAGACGTTGCAACACCCGGCGCGCGTGCTGTCCGCCGATCTGCCCCAGTGCCCAGATTGCCGCCTGTGAAACTTCGCTGTCGTCGTCATCTACCAGCGGCAGCAACCCTTCCTGCAGATCGCGTCCTTCTTCGCCCAATTCTCCCACGGCCCGGGCCGCTTCGTAGCGCATCGCGGGGGAGATGCTGTGCAGTTCGCGCTCGATGTAGGGGAACCAGGCCCGCTGCATGGAGCGCCCCATTGCCACCACCGCACTCTCGCGCATCAGTTGTTCGGCGTGGGCATAGGCGCGACCAATTTTGGCCTGTGCCTCGGGCAACTCGCTCAGGTAGCCGATGCCCTCAACCGCCCGCCGCCGCACATCAATCGGCTGCTCCGGGTCGGATGTTGCATCGAGAAGGGCCGTGCAGACCGCGCGGGTTTCCTCCTCCGGCAGTTCGCCCATCTCGGCCCGATACGCTGCGTGCCCCAGAAAGAGAACTGCAGCCTCCCGCACGCTGCCGGATGGATCATCCAGGAGCCCCAATATCCGACGCAGCGTCGTCAGGCGGTCATCTTCCCACAGCCCACTGACGGCAATTGTGCGCACCGCAGCTTCGGGATCATCCAGGCATAGCAGGAAGACCTGGCGATAGTCCAGATCAATGTTATCCTCGGCTAAGTCAACCAGCGTCTCAGCGACCTCGATCCGGCGTTCACCAGGAATATGCGGCCAGGTTTCAGCAAAGATGCGGCTGCCCGCGGTATCGAGATCCGAAAGCATTTTGAGATGCTGCTTCGCCAGTGGTTGATCATGATTGCCGATCTGTTGTAATTCTTCGCGCAGATCCATAACAGGCACTTAATACTCGTCTTCGTCGTCATATGTGCCGGACATCAGAATATCTTCTTCCTCCTCCTCCTGGTCATCGGGTTCAGGCTCGGGTTTGTAGTAGTATGTCCCCGGGGTTGACTCATCAGGCGAGAAGATATCATCCGACTCCAGCAGCGATTCCAGATAGGGACGCGCAGCCGGACGGAGCACGTTGAAGGCGACATACAGATCGTCCAGTGATATCCAGTAGAGCGGATCACTTCGGGTGCCGACCTGCTCTCCCGTCGCTGCGAAGACATGCTGCAGGACCACATCAGCCTTGCGCCGCTCGCTCATCGGCAGCGACTTCAGGTTCTTGAACTTCCCAAACTTCTGCTGGCTGGGAAACTGCCCCAGATCTACCTCGCAGGTGTAGGTGACATTGGCGAATGCAAACTTGTTCTTCTTCTCGTCCAGTGTCAGGATGCGATCCTCGGCTCCTTCCATCTCTTCGTAAACGATGGTAAAGACGTTCGGTTCCTCCGTGCGTGCCAGCGTAACCAGCGCTCCCGGTACCAGGTGTTCATGGAAAAACTCCTCAAGCCCCTGGAGCCAGCCGCCCCGGTTGCCGGTCGGGTAGCGCACCTCAACCGGATGCGTGGTGTAGTGCTGGGGCGATTCAAACCGGAGCACAACGCTACGCTGACTGTCGAGCAGCGGTTTGGGCAACAGGGTCGCCAGGCTTGCATCCAGCGGAAGCACGCCATACTCCCACTCGAAGAAGGTTATCTCACGATTCAGCACCCCGGTTTCTTCGATCTCCTCGGCGCTCTGCTGCTCCAGACTATCATCATAGCCTTCGACCAGATAGCTGGTGATCTGGCCCATTTCACCCGCCTTGACGCGCTTTGATCCGATGGTGGGCAACCCGCGCGCCGACCAGAGATACGCCCCATCCACGCCGACAAAATCAAAATCCTTCTCGCGGCTCAACCGATAGTTCAGCGAGAAGCGGAAGCCCTCGAAGGACGACTGACGCGGGCTGTTGTAGTAGAGGTCGGCAATGATGGCCGTATCCAGCACCGGCTCGCCCACTTCGACGATATACTCGCGGATGCGCCGCAGATCGTTCTTCCCCAGGTTGACCAGATCGCTGGTCGTGAAGAAGTCTCGACCAAAGCGGACGATCTGCTGAAGGGGATCTTTGTCAATGCTATTAATCAGCGTTGCGGCGAGTTCTTTTCCATGCTCGGCCATCAGTCGAGACACTGGTTGACCCAGGTTGATCTCGGTATCACCCAGCGTAATCATGGCTGCGGGCAGTTCAACCGCCTCGGCTGCCGCAACCTCTTCCGCTTCGCTGACTGCTTCCGCCGGTTCAGCCTCAACTGCTGCGGCGGGTTCTTCTTCCGCTTCGGCGGCGGCAACTTCTTCGGCTTCCCCGATCACTTCAGCGGCAATTTCTTCCGCTTCGGCTGCTTCGGCTTCCTCCGGTGTCGCTTCCGTTACTTCGGGTGGGGTGGATTTCGTAAAGACCGGTTCGTCCACTTCTGGTGTGGCCTCCATTGCGGTGGGCACAACCTCTTCCGTCTCGGCAGCTTCTTCCGTGGCTTCCTGCGCTTCGGCTTCCGCTTCTACCTCGGTAAATGTCGGCTCAACCGGCACCACTTCCAGCGGCGTCGTCACCTGTTCTGCCGGGGCAGCTTCGGCCTCAGCCGGTTCCGGCACCTCCGGTGCAGATGCTGCGGATTGCTCAGGGAAAGCCGGCTCTTCCTCCTCCGCTTCGGCTGCTTCGGCAAACGCGCTGGGAGTGGGTTCTGCCGGGGGCCATCCGGTTGGTGCAAATCCGGGTTCCGCTTCTTCTTCGCCTTCTTCGGCAGGCGGCATCGGCAGGAGACCGGCCTGCTGCTGCCAGTAGTCCGAAATGAACACCGGTTCAACCGTAGTCAGCGCCGGCCGCGATGTCGAAACCACAACACTGATATCATCAACCGGGAGGGGTTCTTCCGGCTCGTACAGGCGCTCGCGGAAGCTATGACTCCGGTCTTCCTGGCGTTCCTGGTACGTGCCCTGCCGTGAGGTGACATAGGAAATCTCGCCATCGTCTTCCTGGCGCGCGAAGATCTGGGCATTCTCTTGCAGCGCAGCATCGATCTCTTGCGCCACCTTCGCAGCGTCGCGTTGCTGCTGGGCTGCCAGAAAGTCAGCCAGATTTGTCAGTGTCTGCTTGATCGGTGCATCTGCCGCAAACATGGCACCCTGCGCAGTCATGAGCCGAAAAACTTCCGCAGCCAGACGTTGTTGTTCAGTAGTGCCGTTGAATGTCGGTGCGCTCATTGCTGCTCCTCTACCACAAGTTCGCGCAGAATCTCCAGATAGCGCCGCACGACTACCTCCAGATCCTGAGGTTCACCCGTTGCATGTAACCACTGGGCGAGCTGGTCAAGGGCCGTTTCACCGTAAATAATTGTCCTGGCGTCCATACTTCTCCAGTTGCAGAACACAGAATACAGCAGAGGGCCCGGCGGCCACCCTGCTGTATTTTGATGTACACGTTTGGGTGAAGGGATTATAACATTCAGGCACACTGCATGCAAATGACGGCGCCGGTTAGTCCCGCAGGCTCTTCAGCGCCAGGGCCAGCGCGCCAATGGCAATACTCTCAACACCGAGAACCGAGGCGACAATCTTCACCGAGTGGGCAAACTGAGGGGCAATAAACTGGCGCACCTGCTGGTCAATTGCCTCCACAAAGCGCTCCCCGCCAATACGTACCACAATCCCGCCAAGCACAATCACCTGGGGATCGAGCAGTGTGGTGATCTGGGCCATCCGCAGGGCCAGCAGATTGACCGTCTCGGCGACAACGCGCTGGGCTGCGGGATGATCGCTAAAGATATCGTTGAGATTCTGCGTGTCGAGCCCCTGCTGCCGGGCCCGGCGCAACAGTCCGTCAATCGAGACCAGTTCTTCCAGGGTGGCGGTCTCGCTCACGCCCTCCCACTCACGGCTGACCAGCACATGCCCAATTTCACCGGCAGTGGCGGTCGCTCCATGGTAGAGTTGCCCGTTGATCACCAGCCCGCCCCCAACGCCACTGCTGAGATGCATGTAGAAAAGGTTATCGCAATTCTGCCCGGTCCCAAAGGTTGCCTCCCCCAGGGCCGTCAGGGTTGCGTCGTTGTCCAGCAGTGTAACCGCGTCAAAGGTCTGCTCGAATGACGCGGTGATCGGGAAGTTCTCCCATCCGGGTACCCGCGTTGAGAGTCGCGCAACACCCTGAACCGGATCAACCGGGCCGCCGAAGCCGACGCCGATACGCACCAGCCGATCAGGGGTCACGCCAGTATTTTTCAACAACTCGCGGGTCAGCGCGATTGCCTGATCAACCACCTGCTGTGGTGCAGGGTCTTGAATCTCGGCATGGGCGGTGGTGTATGTACGACTATGGAGATCAACCAGGGCCGCGCGTAAGCCATAGCCGCCCAGATCGATGCCAAGCACATGGCCCTGGGTTCCCAGCAGTCCCCAGCTATTGCGCGCAAGTTGCTCCTGAACAAGCGTCTTCGGATCTGACATAGGTGAGACCTCCTCTCAGGATGGGCGCGGCAAGCGGGTGCTAAAAAGTTTGTAATCTTGATTATAACACAGGTTCCTGATCACGCTGCCTGCGGATTTCACTGAACACCAGAATGCCGGCCAGTGCCAGTAAGAGCGTACCGGCGATGAGGCGCGTTGTGCGCACATGTGCCGCTGCCGCCGATGGCTGGTCAGTTGCCAGGGCGGGTTGCGCGGTGGGACGGGGTGTCGCCGTTGGCAGCGCTGTAGCGGTCGGTGGCGGGCTGTAGCGGTAGATCTGCCCGGCTTCGGCCCCGATGTAAGGCTGTGCTGCGATCAACTCGCCGGCCTGGAGTGAGGCGGGTTGGCGAATCTCGCGCCCATCCACGGTGCTGTCGGGGTCGAGATCGGCGGGCGGCGCGGCTGCGTTTGCCCCGCGGTTGCCGGGCGCTGCTCCGGTGTGGACGGCGTTATTGCCAGGATTGCGCGCCGGTAGACGCCTGCCCGGCGGGGTTGTTTCGTCCGCATCGTTTGCCGACAGGACGCGGTTGGGCGGTGCGGCTTCAGGTTCGGTTGCGCCGGTAGCAGTGTCCGGATTGCTGTCAGCAGGGGCTTCTGCTCCGCTGGGAGCCGGGTTGGGTACGCCGGGCGATGGTGGCAGGGTATCGCTCCAGATGTTGTCAATCGGATGCAGGCTGTAGCTCTGGTCTGGCTTGCTGCTGCTGTAGGTAAAGCTGTCGGCCACGCTGCCGTCGGGCCGCAACAGGCGCACTTCGTCACCGCTGTTGTTCAGAATAGCCTTGCTGAACGGGAGCAACAGCACTTCTCCGGGCGCGATGCTGCTACCTTCGGGGATGGTTACGGGTGAGCTTCCGCCTTCGGCATCGTCGATTTTCCAGCCGCTCAGGTCGGCGGTGGTGTCCCCGGCGTTGTAGAGTTCCACCCACTCTTCGCCAAAGACCTGTTTGGGAGCCGGGAGCAGTTCGTTTAACCAGATCGAGAAAGCGGCACTATCGGTTCCGGGCGGCGCGCCGTCCTGTTCCGGTTGCACGGTCTCACCGGCGGCGAGTGTACGGGTTGGTGCCGGGGTGCGGGTCGGCGCTGAGGTACGGGTTGGTGCCGGGGTGCGGGTCGGCGCTGAAGTGCGCGTTGGTGCCGTCGTGCGGGTGGCGGTTGGTGTGCGGCTACTCGTCGGAGTGACGGTGGCGGTTGGTGTGGCGCTCGGCGGTGGCGGCGTATTGGGCGCGCCGGGTGAAGCTGGATAATCGAGGCTCCACGCGTCACCACCATCCTGCATGCGGGCATACACCTGGTTTTTGGCAAGCTCGGGATAACCCACCGGCTCATCTACCAGTTGCTCCTGGCGGTCGAGCAACTCGAGGGTTGCGCCGCTGTTGGTCAGGAAGCTGCCGCTATACTCGATCACCGCAAAGCCATCGGGTTGAACTGTTACGCCATCAATGGTCTGCTGCTGCACCGTGCCGCTCAGACTGGTGCGCCGAATGATCCAACCGGTCACATCAACCGCTTCGCCGCCGGTATTGTAGAGTTCGACCCACTCTGCCGCCCCCGAATCCGGTGCTGCCAGAATTTCATTGATCAGCACGGTATGTGGCTGAGGTGTCGCCGTGGGCGTATCCGTCACCGTGGGCGTGTCCGTTGGGACAGCGGTAGCGGTGGCGGTTGGGGTGCTGGTACGCGTGGGTGTAGCGGTGTTTGTGGACGTAGGTGTGGCGCTATTTGTGGGTGTGTTCGTAATAGTTGAGGTCAGCGTTGGTGTTGCTGTTGAGCACGGTATAGCTGTGCCGTTAGCTTCTCCGGGGGTAATTTGCGTACTGACTTGCCAATCAGTATGACCGTCACTTATGCGGGCATAAACCTCGTCCGCTTCGATTGCACGGTATTCTACAGCAACATCTACTCGCTCACCTTGTGCGTTAAATAGTTCTAGTTTAGCGCCATCATTAATGAGAAATCCGCTGCTATATTCTACAATCAGGAAACCGCAGGCTGGTACAATGAGAGCGTCCAGAGTTTTTTGTCGACTCGAACTACTGGTACGTTTGATGGTCCAGTTTGTTACATCAACTGGCACCGAACCGGCATTATACAGTTCGATCCACTCTTGATCATTCACTGAACTTGTATCAGGCGATGCGTAGATCTCATTAATCACAACAGTAGCCGGCTGGGCCTGCACGGGCATACTCACCCAGACCAGCGGTACGATCAGAACTCCGACAACCCACATCCAGACCGGGAGACGTTGTGGCATGATGAACCTCCTGCGAATATGTGTGGTAGTCTCATTCAGGCGGCATTTTAACCCCCTTTATATATTTACCGCATACGACCGTGAATAGTAACGCGCGTGGCGGCCTGATTTTCGCCGAAGTTTGGAGGGATGCGTTTATGCATGTTTGCCGGTTGCAGGGGAGTGTCTGGGAGGGACGCGTTGCTGCGCGTCTGTTATCCGGCGTCAGGTTGCGGCGCGGGTGCTTCACCGGGCTGGGCGTTGTCGCGGATTTGCCATCCTTCGTCAACCTGCTGGCCCATCGTCAGCAGCAGGTCGGTGGCATCGCGGGGAACATCGAAGAGCAGCGGCATCGCGTAGAGCCCACCGCCGGGTGGTACCGCATCGTTGATGGCGAGGTCGCCCCACTGGCCGGCCGGATTGACATTCAGGTATGCGGTTGAGGCGGCCGGGTCGGGTGCGTACGAGCGCCCCTGTTCGTCAACCAGTACAAACAGATCGGCGGGAATCTGGCGGGGCGTATCCGTCGTGTTACTGACGGCCAGCAATGTCAACACAAACCGTCCCTCGGGCTGGACATCCCCCACTGCGCCATCTATGAACCGGGCATAGTCGGAGCGCAACAGAGTTGCCTGCCAACCGGCGCGCTGCAGTACACTGCCGGTTGCCTGCGGTGTTAGCGTTGTAGGCGCAGATGTTGCGGGTGGGCTGGTCTCTGTGGTTGTTGGCGTTGTTGCAGGTAACGCCGTTGCTACTGTCGTCGTGGTGATTGGCGCAGGTGTTGTCGCAGCGGCGGTAGCGCCCGCCGCCATTGCGGTTGGCTCAACTACAGGCGAGGCCAGAACCTGCACCGGCAGCGTGGAGGTTGGCACAGACTCATCTTCCGACACGCGCCGCAGACCAAGCCGCCCCAGCGAGAGAATCAGCGCGAGGATGACCAGGGCCGCAATTGCCAGGTAAATCCAGCGGTTACGCTGAAGGGTGGTTTCTTCGGTCTCGTACGTGCCTGCTTCAGGTGCCGGCGGGGGCGGGGCGGGGGTTGGTCGGGCGGCCTCTGCTGCGGACGACGGGGGGGTGGGTGCGGCGGGAGACGGTTCGCCGGCAACTCCCCGGCTGCGCAGCCGCTCCAGTCCCTGGCGCGCAAGGGGATGCTCCGGATCGAGCGTCAGAACCTGTTCGAGCGCCTGCTGTTGCTCGGCGGCAGTTTCGGCAACCCCCGCCAGCCAGAGCCAGGCACGCAGCATATCTGGTCGGTGGCGGGTCAGCGCGCGGAGCAGAGAGCGTGCTTCGGCTTTATTGCCCGCACGCGCCGTCGTGATGCTCAGATTTAGCAGGCGCTCACCCGCCTCGGGCGATAGGCGAACCTCCGTGTGCGGCTGATCGGCGTCCGGCAGCGGCATGTCGTCATCATATTGCGACATAGCTGTTTCTCATCTGAAGGTGTATGCCACACACGGTATCCGTAGCGATCTCCTACACATCCTGCAAAACCAGCCAGCCCTGATCCGGGTTGCTGCGGGCAAAAAACTTCAGTTCGGTTGCATCAGGCTCGACATCAAACACAATCGGGACACTGCGCCGCAAGCCGTCGGACGGAACCTGATCTTCCTGGCTCAGGTCGGCGGCAATCCCCCGCCCAAACTGGTTGATATACGCCGTCGAGAGTTCCGGTCGGGCTTCATACACGCGGCCCTGTGCATCCTTCAGGACAAAGAAATTCGGGGGGACGTTTTGCGGTTGCCCGGTGTTGTTGTTGACCAGAGCCAGCACAACGACAAAGCGACCATCGGGTTGAGCATTCCCCAGTCCGCCGATGATCGGCGTTGCAAAGGTCGGCTGCGCAAAAATATACTGCCAGCCACTACTCTCGAGGGCAGTACCCGGTGCGACAACCTCGGTATTGACATTTGCCAGATCGGAGGGTGGTTGCGGCTCCGGCTCCGCCGGTTGCGGCTCTGGTTCACCTTCGGGTACAACCGGCTCCGGCGATGCGACCTCGTCGGGCGGAACCTCCTCGCCTGGACCCTCCTCGCCCGGAACCTCACCTTCTCCCTCAGTTGGAGCGGCTCCTTCTTCCGGCGTTGTTGCGACGGGCGTTTCACCCGTTCCGACAGCGACCCCGCCCTCTTCAGGTGCTACTGTTTCTGTTGGGGCCGGACTAAGCACAATCTGCTCATCGCCTTCCGGCCAGAAAACGATTGCCAGCAGCGCGATAATCGCAATCACAATCAGGCCGAGGAGAAACGGGTTTACGCCCCGGCGGGCCGGTTCGGTCTCCTCTTCATACTCGTAGTCGTCATGTGCGGCATAGAATGCCGGACCATCTGATGAACGACCACCCCGGCGACCATGCTCCGGTTCAGATGGTGGTGGTGGTGGCGCAAACGATGATTCCGGCGGCAACTCATCCGCAGCGGCCGGCTGTTCCGCCCGACGTACGGCACCGGGTTGTCCGCTCATCACCTCGGACAGCGAGTCGAGCGCGGCAAAGGGGTCATCCTCGTCGTATGCCCAGGGGTCATCTGCGGATGTTTCAGTTACATCCGGTTCTGCGACTGGGGGCGGTGGGGGGGCTGCTTCTTCGGCATCAAGTTTCCGGGTGGGGTTGACGCCCATCGTCTGTAAGCCCTTCTGGGCCATCTCATTATCAGGGTCATATTCGAGCACCTGCTCCAGAGCAGCCTGACGTTCTTCGCGGTTCTCGGCCACGCCGGCAAGCCATAGCCAGGCTTGCGCGTTATCCGGCTCCTGCCGTGTCAGCAGACGAAAGAGATTGCGCGCCTCTTCTCTGTTTCCTTCCCGCGCGGCCTCAATGCCAAGCTGCATAATGCTATCGGACTCCGCCATGCGCGATGCCTCCTCCTGCGCCCAACAAAGGGCAGCGCAACAGACCTGGATGTTTGCGCCATTCTAACATAGGGCTGCGCAATGGTCAACGCATATGAGCCGATTTGTCGCACTAAAACGCAATAGATCGTATCAGTATTGCTGGAAAGTGCAAAGAGTTTTTGTCAGATATAGTTGTTATTGTAGACATATTGTCTGTTCTCTTTTATGGTTACATTGTTCTCCGTTCTGTAGCGCGGGCGTTTCGGAATACCCAGCGTCCGCCGCCGGTTGTTAATCGTTCCGCTACTGACCCCCAGCCGCCGGGCAATCTCCCGGATGGGCAATCGCTCGACTGTGTAGAGCCGCCGGAGTTCATCGGCGGGCACATAGACCGGCTGAAAGCGCGAGGGACGGACGCGAACGCCGCAGGCGTGCAGGCGTTTGGAAATAGTGGTCGGGCTGCATTTATAGTATTGGGCCAGGATTACGATACCCAGTTGCTCATCTTCGTACAGGTGGCGTAGTTCCGCGCAGTCGATTGCGATACGTCGGGTCATGGTCGGGTCTTCCTTACACTATAACGGATATAGCAACGTATAAAAAAGGGCGTTGACAACGAACGCTCCGGGAAGACAGGCAGCCTGTATCAACCAACACTGGTGGTACCGCCGGTTACACGTAACAGGATAAGCATAGTTATATGAAAAGCGCGACGGAACCGACTGCCGTGCGCTCTGGTTTGCAGAAGAGCGAGATTAGTACGCCATGCGTTTGTCTATCCGCAGATACCCGGTATAATAGGTTAGCACTTTTCCTGGTTAACGCATTGCGTTGTGCAGAATTGCGTTAACCAGATATGTTCATTCCAGGGCCAGGGTGGTCTGGCTGATTGCGTCAGGTGACGGCGGCTGGCTAGTGCCTGTCTCAAAACTCGTGATCAGTACTTCGCGGTTCAGGACACGCTCGCCCTTGTTCTTCTGGACGTTCATTCCGGAGAATGACTGTACAGGGGTAATCCTGTACTGTTCATAGAGTGTCCGTACCTCCGGCGTATCGTACGATGAGAGAATCCATTGGCATTTGGTTGCACCCAGACGTTCGGCCAGGCGGCGATGATCGTCCCAGTTGCGCATGTTGTGAAAGTAGTTACATTTGTTATCGGGGTAGGGCGGATCAACATACATCACAACCCCGGGCCGGTCATAGCGATCAATGCAGGCTTGCCAGTCTAAATGCTCGATGATCACGGTACGCAACCGTTCGTGAATGGGCAGTAGCCGTTGGCGCAACGTTTTAAGCGCACCGATCAGCCGGTTGCCGTGACCACCATCTGTAATGCTGGTTTGAAAACGTGGGTAGTGGAGTTCACCACCCCAGTCGGCCATAATCAGGTAGTAGAAGCGGTGCGCTCGTTGCACCGGTGTAAGCTGTGCCGGGTCGAGGTCGGCCAGGCGTTCAAACTCGGCCCGTGCCACTAGTTCCCACTCAAACGACGCAATCAGGTCTTCGGGTTGTTCTTTGACGACCCGGAAGAAGGTAATCAGATCCTGGTCAATATCATTCAGAATCTCGACGTCACTGGGTGGCTTGCCAAACAAGACCCAGGCGGCACCGGCAAATGGCTCGACATAACAGGTGTGTTCTGGTAGCAGCGCAATAATCTTTTTGCGCAGGCGGGATTTGCCTCCGACCCACTTGAATGGACTGTTGAGCATGTGAGATTTATTTGAGTATATCTCTTGATCTGTCGCCATTGGCGACGTTAGTATACCATGTTGTCTAAGAGATGTCAAGTCAAGAAATGCTAAAATTTGGTGAAAAGCTGCGTACGCTGCGAGTCCAACATCAGTTGACTCTCAAAGGTCTGGCTCAGACACTCGGTATGACCTCCCACAGCTATATCAGCGAACTTGAGTCGGGCAAAAAGAAGCCAACTGCTGAGTTTGCCCTGGGTGTGTCACGGCTCTTCAACGTGACGACAGACCAACTTCTGAAAGATGAGCTTGACTTGAATATTGATACTCCAGAGTGATGTTCCCGAAAAATGTAAGTTTTAGTCATCCGGCAACTTGAAAGATCTTCGGCAATGCAAAGGTTTGGACAAAAATTGTACTATTTGTGTACACGCCGCCGAATGACCCTACGCCAACTGGCTGAAGCCCTGGGGTACAGCAGTCATACGCGTCTTAGTGAACTTGAGTCGGGTAAGAAAAAACCAGCGGTTGAGTTTGCTTTGAGTATCGCACGCTTTTTCAATGTGACCACGGATGAACTACTAAAAGATGAACTTGATTTGAACGTTGACGATTGATCACACACGCTGATGATTGCGCCATCTCATTGTCAAACGACAAGTAACTCGTGAGTATTCGGGCATGCAAAGATTTGGCGAAAAGTTACGGCTCCTACGAAAACGACATGCCATGACGCTTATGGAACTGGCTGAAGCCCTGGAATACGGTTCTTATACCCGGATTAGCGAACTTGAAACGGGCAAGAAAAATCCAACCGCTGAGTTTGTCTTGAGCGTCGCGCGTTTCTTCAACGTGACGACGGATGAACTTATGAAAGACGAGCTTGATCTGGATACTGACGATGCAGCGATTCGGTGAAAAACTGCGTGTGTTGCGTACTCGTCGCAGTATGAGTCTCAGTAACCTGGCGCAAACACTTGGCCTCACTTCCCGAAGTTATATCAGCGAGCTTGAGTCGGGCAAAAAGAAGCCCACTACCGAGTTTGTTCTGGGTGTCGCGTATTTGTTTAATGTTACTACGGACGAGTTGCTGAAGGACGAGCTTGACCTGAATCTTGACACATGATCTCACAAGCTGACTATTTCGCCATCCGTACTAAACTACTTCAGGAACAGCCCTATGTGCTGGCAATCGAGCAGAAGTATATGTATTTCCTGCGCGATGTTATTCTCACTGCTGCCACCAATATCTACGATGATTTTTGTCGTGCAATGGAACTCAAGCCCTTCTGGGTTAACTATCCACCACAGCAACGTGGCAGGGCTCCAAGCGGCACATCCATCCCCTGGGGAGAAGTTGGCGAAAAAGCTATTGGTGCGAATCTAGAGCGTGCAATCTGGCAAAAAGACCCCTTGATCGCATACCCTGGCCTGCCACTTGGTGGTGATATTCGGTTTGCGACGACCGATGCCTTGATCCATTTTGATATGAAACTAACCGGGCCAAATGACAACCCGGATGAGATTGTCGTGCCACCCCATCAGATATCGGGAGATGGTCGTTATTGGCATGACGGTGTTCTAAACTCGTCGTTTGAAGTTACTGGTCAGAAGGCGAAAATGGTCTTTCAGCCAAAGCTACCGCCTTTCTATGTTCTTGGCGACAATACTCTGTTGTGCCTGACATACTTTATCAAGGCCGTTTACACTGTTCGGGATCTCGGAGATCAGCCGCTCAGCTATCTCGAACTCATTTGTGTACCAAATGGTCTCCTGTTATTCGATGGGCCAGAGTATGCGGCGAATACGACTGGATTGTTCATTCCTGGAAAGGATGACAAGAAAAACCCATTGAACAGAGACGTACTCGTGTCCGACTTGACCCTCTCTCATCGTTAGATACCTGGCGCTGTATCAAGATAGCTTTAACGGACACAGGATGGAATGCATCCCTGCGAAAAGTATTATGAATTTGCATTTGGAAGCCGAAGTTGAACCGCCTCCGCCGGATTCACCTGTTCGGTGGTATTATCCTGCCCTACTTCGCGGAGCAATACCATTCCCTGCATGGCCGCTTCGCAGGATTTGCGTGCCAGTTCGACATATTCAGGCAACAATTCAATACCGATATAGTTGCGCTCTTCACGAATTGCAGCAATAGCTGTACTCCCACTGCCCATAAAGCAGTCCAGTACCGTATCACCAGGAAAGGTCAACAATTTGATAACCCTTCGAGGTAACTCAATTGGGAATTTTGCCTCGTGATCATCATTCGTACGCACAGAACGGATTGTCCATACTGCACGTGAGCCCCACGCGGCCCACTCTTCGGATGTGAGTTTCTTACGATCAATCGTGGTGATACCTGGCTTCCAGAAGAAAAAGAGATATTCAAATTCATCAACCGCACGATAGGATAGGGAATGCCACTGCGAGTTTTCCCAGGCCGGATCTTTCACCCAGATACGCCGGTCATACAGGTAAAACCCCGCTGCTAAACCCGCCTCTTCAATAATGCTACTGACAAGTTGAACGCGTGTCTGGGTCATATATTTACCACCACGAATATTGTTCCCATTGAGCCGGCGGTCAATAGTTTGCTCGCTACAACCAAGTAACTCTGCAAGTTGATAACGGTTATAGTGGGGATACGCTTCCTTCGCTGCCAGGACATCTTCACGGGTGACATCTGAGCGCTGACGTCGCACATTCGCTGCCTGGATGCGCGGCATGGATGCATCCGGGAAACAGAGAATATCGGCAATATTGATGACCAGAAATCCGCCCGGTTTCAGCACTGGATAGTGTAACTGGATAACTTTTTGGAGCAAGTCTACCCACTCATCGTAGGAGATATCTTTTTCGTAGTTCTTCCCAAGATGGTAGGGTGGTGACCAGACGCTACAAGCAATCGAGTCTGGTTCTATCTGTTTTAGCAGTTCGCGGGCATCACCCTGATAAATCTCGTTCGTTGCGAGGGACATTTGACACTCCTTAATTTTCAACAACTGCCCCCAGGCCGCCTGCAAGCATACCGCAAAACGCTCCAACACACCAGTGAACACGCTACCGGATAAGTTGTTCCTGAGTAAAGCGCGACGTTGTCGCCGCGCCTTGCTCATATGTGCGTATTTTAACACGAAGTCGTGTAAGCGTCAAGCGCCGGTATGGTTCTGGTTCTGTTCCAACCCCTGCACCTGCTCCTCTGTCTTCCCCTCGGCTTCCGGCTGCGGTGTGACGGTATAGTCAAACCCGGCACGCTCGGCCACCATTGAGAGGATCTTCTGGGTCGAGCGGTGCGGTGTGTGAATACCCGTCTCCCACTCGCTGATCGTCTGCTGCCGCACCTGCAACTCGTCGGCCATCTGGCGCTGGGTCAACTGGAGATGCTCACGCAGCGCCTTGATCCGCCGGGAATTCCAGCTTGATGACTGCTTCCCACTTCCGGGAAGCGGATATTGAAATTCTTCGCTCATAGTCGCACCTCAGATAGATATCTCATTCTCCATACCCTATTTTAACACGACAACGGATATTCATAAAGTCGGATCAGGCCCAATCTGCACTTCAATATCATCTTCCGTGTATGGTATACTGGCGTCGATCTTCTTGTATCGTTATTTTGACCACCTTACTGACACGCGTTATGCAGTGGACATGCAAACCATTCGTTTGAGCGCAGCAGCGATGTATGTTGCCTGCGGTAGCATGGGACTTCTTTCTGCCGAAGGCTTAAACCTATCCGCTCGCGGATGACCGTGTAACGTGTGGCATTGAAAGCAGAAGACTGATGAACCCGACTCCCGCTGATCCTTCGCCCGCTGATGAACGCGCGGCCATTAGAGCCCGTGTGCAGGCCCAGTTTGCGCCCGCCGCCGGTAACTATGTCACCAGCACAACCCATGCCTATGGCGTTGATCTGGCGCGCCTGGTGGAACTGGCTGCACCGCGCGGTACCGAGCGTCTGCTGGATGTGGCAACCGGCGGCGGGCATACCGCGCTGGCTTTTGCGCCCCATGTGCGCAGTGCGGTTGCCGGCGATCTGACATTGGCAATGCTCCAGGCGGCCCGCCGGCATATTGCCGCGCAGGGTGTTACGAACGTTACCTTCTGCCGCGCGATTGCCGAGGCACTGCCCTTCAGCAGTGCCGGCTTTGATCTGGTTACCTGCCGCGTTGCCGCGCACCACTTTGCTGATGCCCCGGCTTTTGCCGCCGAAGCTGCCCGTGTTCTGCGTCCCGGTGGCCGGCTGCTTATTTCTGACCATATCGGCCTGGAAGATCCCAAACTGGATGCCTTTATGGATCGCTTTGAGCGCTGGCGTGATCCCGGCCATGTGCGGGCCTACACCTACGCCGAGTGGTCCAACTTCTTTGCCGGTACCGGTTTGCAGATTGAACATACCGAGAGCGACCCCCGTGAACCCTATGAGTTTGACTCCTGGACGGCGCGGTTGCGCATGCCTGCCGCCGAGCGGGAGGCGTTGGAGCGCTGGCTGCTGGCTGCCCCGCCCCATGTCCGCGAATTCTTTGCGATAGTTGTGGAGAACGGTCGGGTTGTTTCGCTACGGGGGCAGTTTGGCCTCATTGTGGCGCGCAAACACGAACGCTTATCCGGTTAATCGCTGCACCGTCTGCTGGATCAACTCCCAGGCGTGGGTTACATGGCGCAACTCCGTGTGGGTCTGACCAATGCAGAAGCGCAGGGTGAAGCGCTCATTCAGGCGGGTGTGGGTCAGGTAGAGCTGTCCACTCTGGTTCAGATGATCCAGCAGTGCCTGGTTCAGCGCATCGCTCTCCCGATAGCGAAAACAGACCAGGTTTAGCGGTGCGGGAGCCATTAACTCAAACCGGCTATCGGCCGCAACCCACTGAGCAAAGGTTTGCGCCAGTTCTACGTGCTGGCGAATATGATAGCGCAGCCCCTCGATCCCATAGTGCCGAATCACAAACCAGAGCTTGAGTGCCCGGAAGCGCCGCCCCAGCGGAATCTGCCAGTCGCGGTAGTCGATCACTGCTCCTGACTCGCTCGCCTGGTTGCGCAGATACTCGGGCAGAATGCTCAGAGCGTTGATCAGGGCGGCACGGTCGGCCACATAAAAACAGTCGCAGTCGAAGTTAGTAAACATCCACTTGTGCGGGTTAAAACAGTAGCTGTCCGCCAGTTCAATCCCCGCCTGAATAAAGCGGTATTCCGGGCAGACTGCCGCACTCCCCGCCATCGCGCCATCCACATGCAGCCAGATCCCCTCCTCCTGGCAGATCCGACCAATCGCCGGGAGCGGATCAAGCGCATTTGACGAGGTGGTTCCCACAGTTGCGCAGACGAAGCAGGGTATCAGACCAGCCGCGCGATCAGCGGTGATCTGTGCGGCGAGTGCCTCCGGACGCATAGCAAACTGCTCGTCCACCGGGATCAGGCGCAGATGCTGGCGGCCGAATCCGGCAATCTTCGCGGCCTTCTCAACCGAGGAGTGTGCCTGCGTCGAGGTGTACGCCACCAGCCGCCCTACAAACCCCTGCTCGTTGCCGGCATAGCCGGTTGCGCGTTCACGGGCAGCCAGCAGCGCGCAGAGGGTAGCGCTTGAGGCCGAGTCCTGAATCACCCCGCCGCCTTTCTCGGTTGAGCGAAAGTGGTCCGGCAGGCCCAGCATCTCCACCAGCCAGTCAAGCACATGCGTCTCCAGTTCGGTGCAGGCGGGACTGGTGGCCCAGAGCATCCCCTGAACGCCAAATCCGGCTGAGAGCAGTTCACCCAGAATTGCCGGCGCTGAGGTGTTGGCGGGAAAAAAGGCGAAGAAGTTGGGCGACTGCCAGTGCGTTATACCGGGCAGGATCAATTCTTCAACATCACGGAGCATGGCGGTAAATGGCTCACCCTGCTGCGGTGGGTGCGGCGGAAGGGCTTCCCGGATCTGTCCTGGCGTTACCTGTGAGAGTACCGGCAGCGACTCAATCCGCTCGTAGTAATCTGCGATCCAATCGACAACTGCGCGCCCATACTGCCGAAACTCCGCTGCGGTCATATGAAAATCGGTCTTGTCGGACATACCAGCTCTTCTCCTGAAATACACACGTATGCAGTCGATGATTGTAGCGCAGGTAGTCAAAATCGGCAAAACAAAGAGGACGGCTCGTTATCGAACCGCCCTCTTTGGGTGATTTCACTGTGCAAAAACGTCAGGGTTATGCGGAAGTCACATGCCGGATCGTGAGGGTTGGACGGTACCCCGCCGGCACTACACGATAATCGCATTCCCCCGGTAGATCCGGCCGCGGTAACGGCTCTCGCCGGGCTCCGGCAACGGTGCGGTAGTCAGGATCACCGCATCCACGAAGCGCCGCAGTTCCTCGGCCTCTTCGGCGGCGTTACGCGGCTCTTCGGCGCGGGCCCGCCGGGTCAGATCGACCTGGTTGACGGGGACACGATGCACCGTGCGCTCACTCTCAACCCCGGCTGTGGCGGTAAAGGCATGCAGCGTGGTCTTGATAAAGTTAGCCAGCGCAAACTCCTCCGCCGTTGAGCGGGCCGAGGTTTCGGATGTCACCAGCACCAGTTGCGCGCTGTCGAGCAGCGATACCTTCTTCGTCACGCGGAAGTGGTGGGTAATTTGATGCTCCACAACATCGGCGAAGTCGGCTGCATCCAGCACGCCCGTCCAGTCACCGCCAATACTGCCGATCAGCGGGCGGGTTGGCAGCGGACGGAACGGTGTACAGACAACCGGGCCGGGATTGCCATACTGCTTCCGCGCCTGATCAATCGCCGCCTCAACATTCCCATTCGCCACTACCGTACAGAGCCGGTCACTACTACTATGCTCGGCCAGTTCTTCGGTGATGCTGCGGGCGGCCGCTTCGGTTTCCGTAATCAGAACGACCCGCTTGGCATCATACTCTTCCAGGTAGGTGCGGATCAGGGCAACCAGGTGCCGTCGCAGATGCTCGCCGACCACAAAGACAGTCGAGCCGCGCAGCTTCTCCAGGCGATGCTGACCGGCCTTACCGAACAACTCACCCTCCGTTACCGTTCGCTCGAAGCGCAGTCCCCCGGAGGGATGGAACGTCTCACCACTCACATTGCGATCCGCCAGGTAGTAGACCGTCGCCATTGCCACATCAAACTCGGTCGGCATGCGCTGTAGATGGAGCATGCCAATGATCCCGTCACGCACCTTGCGTGCTTCGCGCTCGATCTGTGGGCGGGTGAAGAACGGTACCGGCGGTTCAGGCACATCTGCCAGGAGTGCCGCGCCTTCCCCATGATCAAGATGTCCACCAACCTCCAGGCGTTGGATCAGCTTCTGGGCAATTGAGCTATTTAGCAGGTAGGACCGGGATGAAGCCTGCGGATCGCCCTGTTCCCAGATGCTGACCGCCAGCCGGCGCAGCGGATCGGGAAGCTGACTCGCATAACCCAGCGCCTGCACGCCATTCGAGAACATGACCTGGAGGAACTCGCGCACCGGCTGACCTGTTTCACGGTGGGCCTCGATCAGGGCGGCATGCACCTCGTTCAGCCGCTTGTTCTCCATAATCAACCGTGCCCGCCGTGCGAACAATCCTGGCCGTTCACCCGTCCCACGCAACCGATCGCCCTCAACCGGTCCGGGAGCCAGCGCATTAATCTGGACCTCCGGCCCCATAAAATGGGCAAACGCCTCAGCCATGGCGCGCTGCCCCGCCTTACTCACCGCATAGTCCGAGCGGTTAGGATAGGGCACTGCAACATACTTCTCGCCACCAAAGTAGGAAGAGACATTCAGAATATACCCGCTGCCCTGCTTCTTCATCAGGGGTACCAGCTTGCGGATCAGCGAGAAGTTGCTGAGCAAGTTGGCATTCAGCGTGCGCTTCCAGCCGTCCAGCGGCATGTCGATAACCATTTCTTCCATACCGGCAATCCCGGCGTTGTTGATTAGATAGTCTACGTGACCGAAGGTTTCCAGTGTATATTCAACCAGGCGTGTCAACTCGCCCTCATCGGCCACATCAACCCCGGCCAGATATTGCACCCGCGACTTGGGATTGGCATAGCCCACTTCGTGCAGTTCGCGCACGATGCGCTCGCGCAACTGCTCCAGTTGTCCGGCTCCCCGTGCGGCCAGCAAAACATGCGCGCCGCTCAACGCCAGCAGTCGCCCGATCTGCCCGCCAATACCCGCGCTGCCGCCGGTAATCAACGCAACCTTGCCCAGATGCATGCCCAGAATACTCTCGGCCCAGCCAAACGAGGGGCGGAGCGCTCCGGTCGTCACCTCAATATTTTTCGGGAGGTACAGATTAATCTCCTCGATCTGCCGGTCGCCGCTCAACAGCCGGGCGGCCCAGGCACAGGCAAACTCCAGGCTTTCATCTTCATTGTTAACATAGCGCACAATCTGATTGGCCCAGATCGGCTGGTTCAGTCCTAGTGCAGGCGTCTCGCCGTCTTGTTGTGCCTGAGCTTTAGCAACATCCAGGGCCGACTCGTGACGCCACACCCGGATCAGTTGCTCGGCCGCCGCACGAATAATATCGGCATAGACATTATCGCGCCCATCATCGCCATTGCTCATAAAGATAATGCGTGGTTGGCTCGGCGTTATCCGCTGTTCCCAGAAGCGGGACAACCGGCTTGCCAGGGACACCATACCGACAATCTCTTCATCCTGGAACTGCTTGACCGTTTCGTCGTCGATATCGGCCAGGGAGGGGTAGACATAATCAGCGCTACGGGCGGGCAAGATAACCGCCGAGTGAATCGTCCCCGTCTGTTCCTGCACGGCATTCAGAGCGGCTTCCACACTGTCGGGCTCAAGCGGGTTGAGGTAGGTCAGCAGGGGCGGCACATAACTTGGTCCCTGCATCTGGCGGCTCTGTTGCAGCACTTCCTGCACCTGCGAAATGGCCGCCTGGCTGCGGAAGCCGATTGCTACCTCATAGCCGGTAGAGCGGAGCGCTCCGGTCAGTGCCAGTGCATCCTCAACCTGTTCACCCGCACAGATCAGGACCATCTGCCCGGTGGCATCAACCGTGCGCAGTTCCGGGCGCGACTCAAACACGGTACAGCTCTCGGCGGGCACATCCATGCCATTCGTCACCTCAAAGGGATGCCCACTAAACGCGGCAGACTCATCGCTGCCCAGGAAGACCATGGTGTTAGCAACATCCAGCGGCTTGGGGAAGGTCTTGACCAGTTCGCCGTCGCCTTCGGCCCGACTGAGGCGCATAATGCCAAAAAAGTCCTCAGCCGTCGTCCCCTCGGGTACGCCTTTGAGTTTATCCATTGACTGAAACACCGTGCGAATGCGCCGGCTATCAATCGGGCCAGGGTAGATATTATTGACGCGAATGCCGCGTGCCCCCAGCCCGAGCGCCAGCCGTTGCGTCAGAGGATTAGTTGCGGCTTTCGGCACAACATACGGAATGCGGCCATAATAGTCCGTTCGTGAAAAGATCGTTGAGACATTAATGATGCTGCTGCCCGGCGGCATATGCGGTGCGGCCGCGCGGACAAAATTCCAGGTAATCCCCAGGAGATTGCCCACTGCATCGCTCATCGTCTCGCTGTCACCATCGCGCAGGTCTTCACGTTTTAGGGGAATGTCGGAGAGGCGTTGGCGTGCGCCGGGGCTACCCGCATTGTTGATCAGGATGTCAACCCGACCAAAGCGCTCTACGGCCTGGTTGACACCGGCCCGGACCTGGTTAATGTTGCTGCCGTCTACGGGCACAGTCATAATCTGTTCCGGCGAACGTCCCTCCTCCTGGATCAGCCGTTCACGGAAGGCGTTCAATCGTTCATCGCTCAGGTCGATCAGCACAACAGTTGCACCTTCATCGAGATAGCGCCGGGTGATGATTTCGCCAATATTGCCCGCCGCACCAGTGATAAGCGCAATTTTACCTGCCAATCGTCCAGCAGTAGTTGCATCACTCATGTGCCGAAGCCTCCTCATTCTCTGAAAAGTATACCTCAACCCGTTGTCCCCTGGTCGTGCATCTGATACACATGTCTAACAATTGCGAGAAGGGTTCCGTGCCCGTGGTTTTCTTAACATAATAATATTCTGCACCTGTTTCCAGAAACCCAGAAATCGCTCAAGGCACTGGCAGAAGCGCTTTGACACGTGAATATCTCGAAGTGCTTAGGGACTCCCTGATAATACCACAATTATGCATAAAAGCTGACAGACCCCGGTGGGCAGTCGCAGCATTGGCGGAAAGCGCTACCTGCATCCATCTCGCGAGTTGCGAGGAGCGCAGTCGTAGTTTAGGAAGAAATATTGTTGCTTAACCTCTAAATATATCATACTTAACCAAAAATGTCAACAACATCTTCGTGACTCCCTAAGATATAGTGCCCTCATTTAACAGTATTCGTCCCTGCTTTGAGCATAGTGCGAAGAGATATAACGCAACACAATGGGATCTATGCGCAGTTTGCTCCACTTCCTGGTTCGCCCGATTGTCAGGTGAACCAGAACAGTGTCTACTGGCGGCATTTGGACAGAATATCCAGGGAGATGGAACGGTATTTTGGGTATCTTTACCATAGTCACACTGGAGAGACTTTTGGTACCATATTTGACAACCTCATCATTAAAGTTTGGTTTATTGAAACAGCCCTGTCTGCTGTCAGACCACTGCCTGTCTTGTGGTCGCTCAAGAAAGGAGGTGATGATTGGTAGTGCTGCCCACACCACTGCGGGGCTGCAGAATCGGTGTGTTGCGCGCTAGATCTATCCCCAACCCTTGCCTGCGATATTCTGTCATGTTTACCTCAAATACAGTGATCGCGGCTCTGTCTGTTTCTGTATGTATTATGTGTGACATGATATGACTTGATGATCCGCAACTTTCTCGTTATGGATTATCAGGGATTATGAAATACGATCTTTCGATTCTGTGTAGCTAACCACATAGTTGTACCTGAACCCGAAGGTTTCTTCTGTCTATGGCCGTACGGCCTGGAATAAGCAGTGTGGCTTAACGTAGCGATGACGCGATCTCTGTGCGCTGCATACCATACCAGGCGTAGCGCATTATGTCCTGGATCTTACAGATTTAAGGCGCATTTTTGGTGCGAGTTGCTTGATATTTAAGGAGATACACAAATGATACGGACATGGGGTAAGTGGGGCGTAGCGGTAGCTGGTGCATTGGGACTCTTCCTGGCACTTGGGACAAGCGCTTTTGCGCAGGAAGTTGATCAGGCCGCAGAGGTTGCTGTCGCCGCAGATACGATGTGGCTGGTTGTTGCCGCTATTCTGGTATTCTTTATGCAGGCTGGTTTTGCTTTCCTGGAGGCTGGCTCGACCCGCTCGAAGAATGTCGTTAACATCATGATGAAGAACATGATGGACTTCTCGATGGCGGCAATTGCATTCTGGGCAATTGGCTGGGGTATTGCCTACGGTGCTTCGGCCGGCGGCTTTATCGGTACCGACGCCTTCTTCCTGGGATATGATCCTAATGAGGCGGGGGCCGCGCCCGTTCTGGCAAGCTGGTTGTTCCAGGTGGTATTTGCCGGTACTGCTGCCACCATCGTCTCCGGGGCAATGGCCGAGCGGACCAAGTTTTCGAGCTACCTGATCTTTAGCGCAGTTATCTCCATGCTGATTTACCCGGTTGTGGTTCACTGGGTCTGGAGTGGTGCGGGCTGGCTGAACCACTACAGCGGCAGCACCGATGGTAACTGGGGCTTTACCGACTTTGCCGGCAGCACGGTCGTTCACAGTGTTGGTGGCTGGGCCGCGCTGATGGGTGCCATTATCCTGGGGCCGCGCATCGGACGCTTTAGTGGTGATGGCAAGTCGCAGCCGATTCCGGGTCACAACATGGCGCTGGCAGGGCTGGGTGTGTTCATCCTCTGGCTCGGCTGGTACGGCTTTAACCCTGGTAGCCAGTTGGCCCTCTCGTCCCAGGGCGATGCCAATGCGGTTGCGCTGGTAGCCGTTAACACTACCCTGGCTGCGGCTGCGGGCGCGCTGGGTGCAATGTTCACGACCTGGTTCAAGAGTGGCAAGCCGGACATTACCATGACGCTGAATGGGGTTATTGGCGGTCTGGTGGCGATTACTGCGCCCTGTGCTTATGTGACCCCGCTGGCGTCCGTGATTATCGGTCTGGTTGCAGGCCCGCTGATTGTCTTCTCGGCTGCCTGGATGGAGGCGTTGAAGATTGACGATCCGGTCGGCGCGGTTCCGGCTCACCTGGTGAATGGTGTCTGGGGTACCCTGGCTGTGGGTCTGTTTGCTACCATCGAGGGCAACACGGGCACGCTGGGGCTCTTTGCCGGTGGCGGGGCCACTCTGCTGATTGCGCAGATCGTCGGGGTCGTCTCGATTGGCCTCTGGACAGTTGTTACGTCGGGTGTGCTGTTCTATGCCATCAAGGTGACGCTTGGCCTGCGGGTTAGCGCCGAGGAAGAGGAAATGGGTCTGGATATTGGCGAGCATGGTTCAGTTGCCTATCCTGACTTCCTGGCCCCACCGGAAGCGGGTGCGCCGCCGGTTGCTACGGGTGGTGTGAGCCGCGCTCCGGCCAAGTAGGAGCAGTTCCGACCATGGCCGGTTGAATGCCGGTGACGGGTTGTTGAAAGTAATGCGTATCGCGTATGCGGAGGTCGGGGTAATCCCGGCCTCCGCTCTTATGTATCTGGATTCCGCCTCACACTCAGACGGCGGGATGTGGTAGACTATAAAATATTCTTCTTTGATAGTTTCAGAAATAGGGAGCCCACTATGCCAGATATCCTGCGCGATGAACTTGTCAGATTGACATGTGATATGATCCGTTTTCAAAGCACTGCTGACCGGCCTGATCAGCTTCATGCTGTAGTTGACTATCTAGATCACTACCTCAGTGCTGTTCCTGATATTTTTGTGCATCGTTCCACAAGTAATGGCAAACCCGCAATCGTTGCAACACTGCACGACACCCGCACCCCTGCGCTACTGCTCAATGGACATGTGGATGTTGTGATGGGACAGCCCGCGCAGTTTGAACCCCAGATACGTGATGGGCGTATCTATGGCCGGGGCAGCCAGGATATGAAGGGCAGTGTGGCGGTGCTGCTGCGGTTGCTTAAGGATCTGGCGGCACGGGATACGCGCCCCGATGTTGGGTTTCAGTTTGTGAGTGATGAAGAGATCGGTGGTGCCCACGGTACTGAGCGGCTGTTTAACGAGGGCTGGCGCTGTAACTATTTTATTGCCGCCGAGCCGACTGATATGGATATTTGTAATGAGCATAAGGGCGCGCTCTGGATTGAACTCCGGGTGCCGGGGATGTCTGCTCATGGCTCGCGCCCCTGGGCAGGACGTAACCCGATCCTAGCACTGCATCGGGGACTCGATGCGTTATTTGGACATTTCCCCCCGCTGGAACAGGCGACATGGCGCACGACTGTCACCCCGACAGCGATTCAGGCGGGGATTGGCTCGCCTAACCAGGTACCACCTGAACTGCAGGTAACGCTTGATGTGCGCCATATCCCCGATGATCGGCCTGACGATATTCTGGCAGTGGTGCGTACCTGTTTTCCAGAAGCTGAAGAGGTCGAGTGCCGGCGGGCCGCGCCGCTGGCGACCAGTCCCGAAAATTCCCATGTCCGGCGACTGGCGGCTACCAGCACACGCATACGCAACCAGGAAACCCGGTTTTATAGTGAGCACTTCAGTACCGATGCGCGCTTCTATAGTGCGGCGGGTATTCCGGCAGTCTGCTTTGGACCCGCTGGTGCCGGGCTGCATTCGCCAGAGGAGTGGGTTGTCATCGACAGCCTGGTGCAGATGTATGATGTGCTGCATACAATGATTCTGGAGTAGGGTACACCACGAAGAATCCACACACCAGGAGAGTTGTTCAAACAAGCCATAGTTTGCTGAGCAACAACTCGCTGATTATCGCCGTAATGTGTAGGTAAAAGCTACGTTACCGGACCTCCTACACGGCTATGCTTCGCTATGTGTCGGGATAGCAGGTATCGAGGCGGGAGCGTAATCTACGACGAAAAGGAGCTATCATCAATGCAACGTCGATTTCTGCCGGCGGTGTTCGCACTCCTGTTCCTGGCAATCTGGTTGCTGCCAATGGTGACTCGGGCGCAACGTACGCGCTGCTTTGCGGAGACAGGTTATTGTATCGAGGGCGTGATTCTAACTTACTGGGAACAGAACGGTGGCCTACCGGTGTTTGGTTACCCAACCACCGAGTTGCGGGTTGAGACAAACAACGATGGCTGGACCGGACCGACACAATGGTTTGAGCGGGACCGCCTGGAAGATCATGGCGCAGAGGGTGTGCTGGCGGGTCGGTTAGGCGCGGGCTTGCTCGAACTCCAGGGCCGCCCGTGGCGCGACTTCCCACAGGTGAGCGATGCACCCTCGGGTTGCCGCTACTTTGCCGTTACCGGTCACAGTCTGTGCGAACCATTTAAAAGTTACTGGGAACAAAATGGTGGTCTGGAGCGCTTTGGCTATCCGATAACCGAACCGTTCTATGCCACCCTTGACGATTGGAGCGGAACCATCCAGTATTTTGAGCGACGGCGGATGGAGCATCATACGGAACTGGCGGGTACCCGGTATGAAGTGTTGCTAGGGTTGCTGGGGAACGAAGTGCGCGCGTATGCATCCGGTCAACCCGAGCAACCGTCGGTACCGCCGGCCTATCCTGCGCCCTCGGCCAGTCCGGTTGTAACATCAACGCCATTGCCCAGTCCAATTTTGCCGACGCCGGAAGTGTCGCCCAGTCCGGTGCCGCCGACACCAACGGTATCACCCAGTCCAGTGCCGCCGACGCCGACCGCAGCCACGGCGGATTATCCCACTCCGGGAACCTGTCTGACGGCACAGGATGCGGAACTGGCACGTCTGGTGAATGACTACCGCAATGCAACCGGATTGCCGGATGTCCCGGTCTCGAAATCGCTGACGCATGTTGCCCAGGCGCATGTGCTCGATCTGCACTACCATGAACCTGACAGTGGAACGGATAACCGGGGAGCGGCTTGCAATATGCATAGCTGGTCGGATCAGGGGGAGTGGAGTCCCGTTTGCTATACCTCCGATCATGCCAATGCCGCCGGGATGTGGAGTAAGCCTCGCGAGATAACCGGGAATCTCTATACTGGTAATGGGTATGAGATTGCCTATGGTTTCTCGGGACAGGCCGACCCATCGGGTGCCTTAGCTGCCTGGCAAGGTAGCCCGGGGCACAATGGCGTTATCATTGAGCAGGATGAATGGGGCCCATGGCAGGCTATGGGGGTAGCGGTGTATGAGCACCACGCGGTGGTCTGGTTTGGCGAGGAAGTTGACCCGCAGGGGACAATTGCAACATGTCAATAAAGGTTTGTGGTAACGTATGGTATATCTCCTTCAGACCCTCCCCGGTCTTGGGCCGTTAGCCGGGCAGGAAGCCGAACAACGCCTGTCGGTACGCGGTGGGTCCGGCCGCCCGCAGGCCGCAGGAACGCATTTTGTGCCGGGGCGCAATGATCTGGTGTTGCTGCGCTACAATGGAAATCCGCGTGAACTGTTGCGCCTGCGGATCAGTGAAGATGTGTTTGCCGTGGCGGTACGTGCCTTCAAAATCGCTCCCGATGAGCGTGGGTTACGCCAGATATTCGCGGCAACGCGGGATACTCGCGCGGTTGGTGACGCACTTGCGGCCTGGTCGCAGGCGCTCAATACCCGCCGCAAGCCGACAACTTTCCGTGTGGTGACGCGTGAGGTCGGGGCGCACAAGTTTCGCCGCCGTGATATTGGTCGCGCTGTCACCGATGCGATCAAAGCCGGCTGGCCGGGACGCTGGCGTGAGGTTGCGGAAGATGCCGATATCGAAGTCTGGGCCACCCTGCTCAAGCAGGAGTTGGTATGCGGTGTGCGTCTCTCCGGCCCGGAGATGCGTCATCGCAGTCGGGAACGGCATATGCCGGCCGCGCTACGCCCGGCACTGGCGGCGGCTATGGTCTGGCTCACCGATCCCGCACCACAGGATGTCTTTCTGGACCCGCTGGCAGGCACCGGTACCCTGCTGTTGGAACGCGCGGCGGCGGGGCCATTTGCGCGTCTGTATGGCAGTGATCACACTGGCGAAGCGGTCAAGAATATGCGGATCAATACCCGGCAGATTGGCGGAGAGGTTACATGCGAGCGGTGGGATGCGCGGTCACTACCGTTGCCGGCAGAGAGTGTTGACAAGGTGGCGACGAATATGCCATTTGGGAAACAGGTAGCTCTCGAACAGGATTTGCCGGCGCTTTACCGGGGCGTGCTGGCCGAAATTGGGCGGGTACTTCGGCCCGGGGGCCGGTTGGTCACCCTGACCGGCGATGCCGGGCTACTTGAGGCGGCCCGCACCGCCGCTGCGCCGGAACTGCGGCCAGGTATATCGCGCCGGGTTAGCGTGCTGGGCACCGCCGCTTCGATCAACGTGTTCCAGAAGCAGTAAACAATCCGGGTTGTGACGTAGATTGTTGCAAAGAAAGAACAGGTATAAGGACAGCGATATGGACCAGTTTATTAGCTACATTGATGCTCATAAGGAACGGTTTCTCTCGGAGTTATTCGATCTGCTGCGTATCCCCTCTGTGGCCGCGCAGGGGCGCTGCATCCCCGAAGCCTGCGCCCAGGTAAAGGCGCGGTTAGAGCAGTTGGGCGCGGATGTGCGTCTGATCAGCACCAACGGCGGCGCGCCGGTGGTCTATGGTACGCTGGGGAGTGGCCCGCGTACGCTGCTGATCTATGATCACTATGATGTGCAGCCGGCCGAGCCGCTTGAACTCTGGACTTCCCCCGCCTTTGAGCCGACTATCCGCGATGAGAAGATCTATGCGCGGGGTGTGGCGGACAATAAAGGCAACCTGATGCTGCGCATTCAGGCGATTGAGGCATGGCTGGCAACCCAGGGCGATCTGCCCATACGGATTGCCTTTGTGATCGAGGGCGAGGAGGAGGTCAGCTCGCGCACGCTGTATGCTTTCTGCCGCAACCATCCCGATCTGCTCAAGGCCGACGGCTGTCTCTGGGAGACGGGCGGGCGGGACATTGCGGGCCGTCCGACGGTTGCCTGTGGTGCGAAGGGCATTCAGTATGTTGAGTTAATCGCGCGCGGTGCCGTGCGGGATCTCCACTCGTCCAATGCTACCGTGGTGCCCAACCCGGCCTGGCGGTTGACCTGGGCGCTGGCAACCCTCAAAGCGCCCGATGGTCGCATTCTGATACCGGGCTTCTATGATGCGATCCGGCCTGCCAATGAGATCGATCTACAGGCGCTTGAAAGCATTCCCACCGACGACGAAGCGGTCCTGGTCGACTATGGCATTCCGGCATTCCTGGATGATGTTCAGGGTGTTGAACGGCTGCGCCGGCATCTTTTTGAGCCAACCTGTACGATCTGCGGTCTGGTGTCCGGGTACACGGGGGAGGGCTCCAAGACCGTCCTGCCGAGTGAGGCTCGCGCCAAGATTGATTTTCGCCTGGTGCCGGAGATGGAGCCGGAGACGGTGCTGCAACAACTGCGGGCGCACCTGGATGCGCAGGGTTATACGGATATTGAAATGGTTGACCTGGGGGGCGAACACCCGGCGCGTAGCGATCTCGATGCGCTGGTTGTGCGCGCAGTCACGGCGGCGGCGGAGATGACCTATAACATCACGCCGCTGGTCTACCCGACGATGGCGGGTACCGGGCCGATGTACCCGCTCTGCCAGGCATTTGGTACGCCGGTTGCCAGTGGTGCCGGGTGCGGCTATCATGGTACCCAGATCCATGCGCCGGATGAAAATATCCGCATAGAAGATTATTGGATGAGCATGCGCTGGATGGGCTACCTGATTAAAGCCTTCGCGGCCGCCTGAGATACCAGGATGCACATAATATGAAGTTATCCGGTCACTGACCCGGAGTCGAAGCCGGTGTTCGGGTTTGTCACCAGGCCGGAACAGGTGGTACTGCGTAACTCAGGTTCCATAACCAACTACGGATCGTCTGAGCGGAGGCGCACACACGTTGTGCGCCTTCACCGTCATATATTCATGAAAATCCCCAAATCAAGCGCAAAACGACAACTTTATGACAAAATTTGCACATTCTCTGCCCAGGATCTTGACATATATCCAAACCATACGTACGATAGATTTACTATTTCAACCTGTGCGCGAGTAATATGTGATGCTGATAGCAGATTGCTATAGATCTCAAGCCAGGGCTGTGGGTAATGGGCAGCCTGACCGACCTTCCCCAGGATTTGGGCCTTGGGCCGGTGTTGCCGGCGTGTGGCTATGTAGGCCAGTTCGGCCTTGTCGCACTACCTGACGGCTCCTGCCGCTGCAGATACACCTGAGTTAGAAAGAGAGAAGAGTTTGTTATGACTACCACCCCATCTCCCCGCCGTATTGCCATTGCCTGCCAGGGCGGAGGGAGCCATACCGCATTCACGGCAGGCGCACTGCGCGGTATCTTTCGCAACCTCCCGGAAACACATAAGATCGTGGGCATGAGTGGCACATCGGGTGGCGCGATCTGTGCGCTGCTGGCATGGTCCTGTTTGCTGCGCAGTGAGCGAGATCAGGCGATTGACCTGCTGGAGGCATTCTGGCAGGATACCTCTGCCAATTTCTTTTATGACATGCTGCTAAATAACCTGGTCGTTCTGGGGTCACGTCTGCAAGATCTGGTCAATCTGCCGGCAGTCAATCCCTACTTTTACCCGCCGTGGGGCCAGGATCGGCTGCGCCTGCTGCTCGAAAAGTATGTTGACTTTGCGCAGTTGCCGACGTACATCACGCCCAGCAGTCCGACTCTGCTGGTGGGCGCGGTCAATGTGTTGTCGGGAGAGTTGACGATCTTTCGGGATGGGGAGATTGATGCCGAGGCGATCCTGGCGTCGGCGGCGATCCCGACGCTGTTTCGCGCGGTGCATACCCGGGGGGGCGTCTACTGGGATGGGCTCTTCTCCCATAATCCGCCGATACGTGACTTTGTGCGTTCCGAGGTGGCGCCGCAGCCGAAACCGGATGAGATCTGGATTATTCAGATTAACCCGTCAGTCCGCACCGAAGAGCCGATGACTATTCAGGATATTCAGGATCGCCGGAATGAGCTTGCGGGGAATCTCTCACTTAATCAAGAGGTCTACTTTATTGAGCGCATCAACCAGTTGATCGCCACTGGTGTCATTTCCGACGCAAACTACAAACATGTCACAATACGCCGGCTGATGATGCAGCGCAGCTTAGACTACGCCTCAAAACTGGATCGTAGTCCTTCCTTTATCCAGGATCTGATTGCCGATGGTGAAGAACGCGCCAGGGCTTTTGTGCAGGCATTGTGATTATGTGAACATCCGCCGTCAGTGTGGAACGGAATTTCACCCGCGTTTCTTGACCTGGAGCGGCTATGGATCTGGATGATACCTTCTATAAAAATGTGCTGGATAGCCTGTATGATGGGGTCTATTTTGTTGATCCCCAGCGCCGGATTACCTACTGGAATAAAGGTGCCGAGGCAATCAGCGGGTTTACCGCTGAGGAGGTTGTTGGTCGGCACTGCTGGGATAATATTCTCCGCCATGTCGATAATGATGACAACGAGTTGTGTTTTGGTCTCTGCCCGCTGGCGGCAACGATCCAGGATGGCGATCAGCGGGAAGTCGAAGTTTTTCTGCATCACAAGGATGGCCGGCGGCTGCCGGTGATTGTGCGGACCGCGCCCGTGCATGATGCTGAGGGGAATATTATTGGTGCTGTTGAGATATTTAGCGATAACAGTGCCAGGATCGCTACTGCCCAGCGGCTGAAAGAGTTGGAACAACTGGCGCTGCTCGATCCGCTGACGCAACTGGCAAATCGGCGCTATCTTGAGATGAGCCTGAATCTGCGGTTCGATGAGATGACCCGATACGACTGGTCATTTGGGGTGTTGTTTATCGATGCCGATAATTTCAAACGCATTAACGATATCTATGGACATGATATCGGCGACGAAGTATTGCGCATGATTGGTAACACATGTATGAATAATGCCCGGTCGTCGGATATTGTCGGGCGTTGGGGTGGTGAAGAGTTTGTCGCAATCATTCGCAATGTCGATGAAGAGAAACTGTATATCCTGGCTGAACGGTTTCGGCTGCTTATCGCCGAGTCGCGGCTGCCGGTCTGGCCAATGACCATTCGGGTGACGGTGTCGATTGGCGCAACCCTGGCGCAACCGGATGATAGTGTCGAGACTTTGCTCAAGCGCGCTGATCGTCTGCTGTACCAGAGCAAGCACGCCGGTCGGAATCGCGTGTCTCTGCACCTGGAAGAGTAGCTACAAAAAGAACAAAGAACAAAGAACAAAGAACAAAGAACAAAGAACAAAGAACAAAGAACAAAGAACAGAAAACAGCGAACAAAGAACAAAGAACAAAGAACAGAAAACAGCGAACAAACCTGTTGTCTGGTAGCGATGTGCCAGGCAGGTTTTGTTCGCTGTTCTTTTCATATCTTACCGCTTCTTTACCATTTCCAAATGCAAAAATGATAACTGCGCCGCGTTCATACGCAGGTGATGAGTAGTTTTATTCGCCTTATGTGAAAGGGATTGTTATGTTTGTAATTCGCCTGCGAACAACGCGCTATCGTCCAGATGTATTGGTTACGATCCGCAATGACGTTGATGGATGGGACCAGGATATTCCGGGAATCTATGAAAACGATGAGTGGCGGTTTGAACTCCCCGAGTCGAGTTATCAACCACGCATGGTTTTCAAGTTTATGCTGGAGAAAACCTACTGGATGGATGGTCCTGATCCGGCAATCGAACCAGTTGTGGGTGGTGATTATGTTTATACTGATGCGCAGGTACGCTTTCCGCGCATTTCCGAGTTACTTGTCGAGAGCGGCTATGTTCAGAATCTCTTCTTCACCCCCAATCTTGATGAGAGTCGTCTGTTTGATGTGATTGTGATCGGGTCGGGCGTCGGTGGTGGCATTGTGGCTGACCAGTTGTCCGACATGGGCCTGAGTGTGCTGGTGCTGGAAGCGGGGGGCTACCTCTTTCCCTCACATGTTGCCAATCTGCCCCGGCGACACCGCATCGGTCAGTTCGACAAGCATATCTGGACGCTCTTTGAGGAGTTTAAAGTCCAGAACTACACCAACGCTTTCAACACGTTTTATGATGGCGGTCAGGCCTTCAATCTGGGCGGGCGTTCGCTCTTCTGGGGCGGCCTGATTCCGCGGATGAACTGGTGGGAGATGGAACTCTGGCCGCGTGAGTCGATCCGCTGGTATCTGGAAGGTGGTGGCTACCAGCGCGCCGAGGATCTGATGAACCGGACACCGCTGCAGCCTGCGCCGTACCATCGGGAGATCAAGACCTTTTTGCGGAACCAGTTCCCCGAGTTTAGCCACTTTGATGCGCCGGTTGCGGTTCACTACACCAACGATGGGTTGGGCACGATCTCCACCGGGATGTTCTCGACTGCCGACCTGTTGATGGAGTCGCGGCTCACCGCCGGACCCCAGGGCAACCAGAATCTCTGGGTCAACCTCAACCATGTTGTTGTGCGCCTGGAGACGGCCGGGGGCCGGGTTACGGAGGTCGTCGCCCAGGATATGATTGCCAATCAACTGCGCACCTTCCGTGGTCGCCATGTTATTCTGGCTGCCGGCACTATCGAAAGCGCCAAACTTGCCGGCATCAGCCAACTTAATGATCCAAACGGCAAGATTGGCGTAGGCATCACCGACCATCCGATCTTCTTTACCCACTTCCGTATTCCGCCGGGAACCGCATTTCACAACCCGAATGGGGCCAGCAAGGTTCTGGCGCAGCACAAAGACGCAAATCTCGATGCGCATCCCTACAACGTTGTGCTGGAACTGGGGGCCGACTTTAACCAGGGTCGCTACCTCGACGATGATCTGCTGGAACGCCATATCCGCGAGAAAGACAACCATATGTTGTGTGAACTGGTCTTTCTCTTTAACGCGCCCCTGATGGAAGAGAACCGGATCGAGCAGAACGGCCCATCCTATGTGAAGCCGGTGGTGCATATGCAGGCCAGCCCGGCCGCCAATCCCTTCATGGGCGAGATCGAGGCGTTGAAAAATCAGATCATCGGGAGCCTGGGGGGTACCCCGCTGCCGAACAATGACCTGAGCCTGAAGCTGGCCCCGCCGGGTGGGGTGGCCCACGAAGTCGGGACGCTGCGCATCGGGGCGAATAATGATGGTGTTGTTGATACCGACCTGAAGTTCCTGGGATATGAGAACCTGTTTGTCTGCGACCTCTCCGTTTTCCCCGCCTCCCCCGCAGCTAACCCAACTCTGACGCTGGCGGCCCTGGCAATGCGGCTCGCCGAGCATATCCGCGGCCTGCTGTAACTGACAGGAGTTATGCGGTCGTTGACCTGGCAGGCGTCTGCCGGGACAACCGGCCCGATTCGCCTCCGGCAGGGCGGAAGATTCTATTCTTTTTCACAAAAATTTTGCACAGAGTGCAAAATTTTTGTGAAAAAGGTAAAAAGTGTACCACGCTGCCGCAGGTGAACTACGCCGTTATCAGGAGCAAATGTCCGGTTTGGACGCGCACCGCGTAACTCGTGTAACTGACCAGCCGGAAGTGCCACGCCGGAGCCAATCTGTCCGATACCAGGAGCGCCGAACCCCATCAGGGTTCGGCGTTATGTTGTACCCAACCTGCTGCAGGCGAGTCTGGCTTTCATCTGGGCAAATGTTCAGTGTGAATGTCCACCGCGTGAGACCTCTACCTGAACGCTGGCAACGATCTTGCCAATATTTCCGGTAGAGACACTGGTATGGGCCGAATATGGCTGTAGTGCCGGAAAAGGATAGGAGGATCGCACAATGACGACAACAATCATTGGAATGTTTCAGACAACGACGGCAGCCCAGGAAACCGTGCAGGATCTACTCGACCAGGGCTATCTGCGTGAAGATATCAGCATGATTGCCCGCGAAGCGCCGCCAGAGTCGGCCACAGCGCCGCCGGAGAGCGAGTTTGGTCGTTCGCAGGGCGCAAAGTCGGGCGCAGTCGGCGGTGGCCTGGTTGGTGGCTCAATGGGGTTGCTGGTCGGCGTGGATACGTTTGTCCTCGCCGGTCTGGGAGCCGCCGTGGTCAGCGGACCGCTGGGGATGGCAATTGCGACTGCGTTGGCAACCACTGCAGCCGGGGCCGGTCTGGGGGCGGTGGTTGGCGGCCTGATGGGAGCCTTCATCGGCGCGGGCGTGTCGGAAGATAAAGCTGCGGTTTATACGGAAGGACTGCGGCGCGGCGCAACCCTGGTGGCAATCAAGGTGGAGGAGCCCACCGTGCCACAGGTTGAGGCGCTTATGCATCAGCATGGTGCGCTTGATGTTGAAGAGCAGGTCGAGCAGTGGCGTAAAGAGGGCCAGCAGAGCACAGAGACCCCAACCGAGCCGACGACCGGTAATGCCTGGGAGCAGAGCAGCAAGACGGGTACCTTGATTGGAACCGCTTCGGGTATTGGGGCCGGGGCCGCGATCGGGTCTGTTGGTGGTCCAGTTGGCGCGGTTGTCGGTGGTGTTACGGGTGCCGCCATTGGCGCGGGGGTTGGCGCAGCGGGTGATGCAGTTGGCGAGCGTTCGGAGGAAACCGAACATCCTACTTCCGAGGAGGAAGAGGTTGCCACCGCGCGCGAGGCCACCCGGGCTGCGGCAAGCAAGGCAGCCGGTGTGGCCCAGAAAGCAGGCGCAACCGCAACCGGCACGCCGATTAATCCTGAAACCGGGCGCGCGGTTGATGCACAGATGGCGGTTGATGAACAGAAGCAAGACGCGGAAGAGTCACGCAAACGGCAGTCATAGTTGCTACCCGCACATGCCGGAGACCGATCTCCTCCGTTGCGCCATTCCGTGTATCCCCATTGGGAGCCTGCGCGCAGCCGGAAGCAAATATCTTGACAAGAAAACGATGACCCGAGCGAGGTAGCTGGATGCACACCTTTTTTGAAATCTTCAAGCAGACGCTGGCGCAATGGATCGAAGACAAAGCGCCGCGTCTGGCTGCGGCCCTGGCGTTCTACACAATCTTTTCGCTTGCGCCGTTGCTGGTGGTTGCAGTTGCCGTGGCCGGGGCGGTGTTTGGGGAGGATGCGGCGCGGGGTGCAATCAGTGCCCAGTTTGAGGATCTGGCGGGTGTGAGTGGTGCAACATTAATCGAAACGGCACTCAAAAACGCGAGTCAGACGGGCGCAATCACGATTGCCGGCATTATTAGTCTTTTAGTACTGCTCTTTGGCGCAACGGCGGTTTTTGCTCAACTCCAGGATGCGCTTAATACGATCTGGGATGTGCAACCGGAGCCGGGCCGTCCAATTCAGACGGTTATTCAACAACGTTTTACAGCATTTACTATGGTACTGGGGATTGGCTTTTTGTTGCTTGTATCGCTGATCATAAGCGCTATTTTAAATGCATTGCAACAATATGCGAGTGAAGTGCTGCCCGGTCTCGAGTTTCTCTGGCAGTTTGCCAATATTGGCATCTCCTTTGTGATCACGACTCTGCTCTTTGCGATGATCTTCAAGATCCTGCCGGATGTGCATATCGTCTGGGGGGATGTCTGGATTGGTGCGATTGTCACGGCCGTTCTGTTCACCATCGGTAAATCACTGATCGGCATCTACCTGGGGCAGAGCGGGATTGGCTCGATCTATGGTGCGGCCGGTTCGCTGGCGGTTATTCTTATCTGGGTCTACTACTCCGGGTTGATTCTCTTTCTAGGCGCGGAGTTTACGCAGGTCTATTCACGCAGGTATGGCACCCACATCAAACCGGCCGCGTGGGCCATACCACTGACCGCGCAGGTGCGGGCGCAGCAGGGCATCCCGCGCTTTGCCCAGAAGGAGCAGGCAGCACGGGAGCAGGCATGCGCAACCGAGGAACCAGCGCCACCACCGGCCCCACCGTCCATCCCCGAGCGTCGGGCGACGGTGATCGGCTTCCTGGCCGGGTTGTTTGTCAGCATCAAGCGCCGGTCAAAAAAACGCTAGTCTGTTCTAACCGGAAGAAGAATAAATAGCGTATTCAATAGCCATGCGCCCGGCGCGCTCTGTTCTCTGTTCCTTTGTTCTCTATAGGAGGTGACACGATGAAAGAGTTCTTTCTTCTCTTTAAAGAGGCATTTGCTGAGTGGCGTGATGATAAGGCCAATCGTCTGGCGGCCGCGCTGGCCTACTACACCATGCTCTCGCTGGCTCCCCTGCTGGTTATTGCGGTCTCGGTGGCCGGGTTTGTGTTTGGTGACCAGGCGGCCAAAGGGGAAATTAGCGGGCAGATCAGCAGTCTGGTGGGGCCCTCCGCTGCCGACATGCTTCAGACGGCGATTGCCCGGGCCGGTGATACCGGCGCAGGGATCATCGCCACGATTATCGGTGTTGTTGCGCTGCTCTTTGGTGCGTCGGGGGTCTTTGCGCAACTGCAGGATGCGCTCAATACGGTCTGGGAAGTGCAGCCCAAACCGGGACAGGGTCTGAAGGCGACTGCCAAGAAGCGGGTCACCGCGATGACGATGGTTCTGGGCATTGGCTTCTTGCTGCTGGTCTCGCTGCTCGTCAGTGCGGCAGTGAGTGCGCTAAACAACTATATGAGCAGTCTGCTCCCCGGCTTTGGTCCCCTCTGGACTGTTGTTAACCTTGCGATCTCATTTGGGGTGATTACGTTGCTCTTTGCCATGATCTACAAGATCCTGCCGGACGTGCAGATTGCCTGGGGCGATGTCTGGGTCGGCGCGGCGATGACGGCGCTGCTGTTTACTCTCGGTAAGTATGTACTGAGCCAGTATATCGGTAGTAGCAGTGTGGGATCGGTGTATGGTGCGGCGGGCTCGCTTGCCATTCTGCTGGTCTGGATCTATTACTCCGGGTTGATTCTCTTCTTTGGTGCGGAGTTTACCCAGGTCTACGCACGACGCTATGGCTCGCGGATTGTGCCCGATGAGGACGCCGTGCCAATGACGGAACGGTCCCGGGCGCGGCAGGGTATTCCCCGCCAGCATCAGGTCGAAACGGCCGCGCGTAATCAGGAACAACTCGCGGCCTTGCTCGCTAAGACCGATCATCTTGATCTGCAGGACGCGCGCGTGACGGTTACCCGGCCACCGCAGCCACGCTCACCAGAGCAACGATCAGCCCTGTTTGGATTCCTCGCGGGTGCGGCGGTTGCCCTCTGGTATGGATCAAAGAATCGGAAGGAGCAAGAGCATGCCATATCAGAACATGCATGACCTGCCCGATAGTGTGCGGAATCATCTGCCGAAACATGCGCAGGAGATTTACCAGTCGGCGTTTAACAGCGCATGGGACGAGTACAACCAGGACGAGTCCCGCGCGCACCGGGTTGCCTGGGCGGCCGTCAAGCAGAAATATGAGAAGGATGCGCAGACCGGGGATTGGAAAGCAAAATAGTTTATCTCCTTTGGAATAGTTGTGCTCTCTGGGCACAACTGCTCCAGAAGAAATGTTCTGTTCCGCGCATTTGATCGGATATAAGGCAGATTCGCCTGCGGCAGCATGGTACGCTTTTTATCTTTTTCACAAAAATGTTGCACTGTGTGCAATATTTTCGTGAAAAAGATCGAGAATGTCCCGCCCTACCGGAGGCGATATCCCCCGCCAAACGCGGGATCGCCGGATCCATGGCAGCAGTGGCCGTTTCGTGCTTTTCGCTCATTTTGTGTTGTTCGTGGTCCAATCGCCCACCACGTAAGTTGTCTTCATTCAGAAGAGAGGTTTGTATGACGAATCACGAGAATGGGCAGACTGCCGAAGCGCCAGAGGCAGAATCCACAGCGCCGTCGAATGCTAAAGTGTACGAGCGGCCGCGTAGTTCCTATGCGTCCTGGCTACCAATTGCCGGTATTGTTGGCTTTGTGGCACTGCTGGTGATCATTATCGTCGTTTTTTCGCTCGGTGGATGAGGTTGGCACACTTCTTGCTTGATTATCCATTGAAGCGAAGCAAGATTATCGCTTGTCTCATTTACACAAAGTATTTCACGCACGCAATGAATGCGTGGCTAGAAGTGGAGTGATCCATGGGAAACCCACAAGAAACCCTTCAGCAGTATGTCAGTGATATGATTTCGCTTGACAAACATATTCTTGATGCGGTTGATCGCCAACTCGAAGATAAGCGCACCAGCAATTATCCGGAGACGCAGCAGGTGCTGACCAAGATCCAGAGTACACTCAAGGGGCACATCCCCGGACTTGAGCAACTGCTGTCTAACCTGGGGGGTGACTCAACCTCGCCGGTGAAGAAAGCAGTTTCGGCGGTTGCCGGGATTGCTGCCGGTACCTATGACAAGATTCGCACCGATACCGTCTCCAAGATGCTGCGCGACACCTACACCGCAATGAGCCTGTCGGCCATCAGTTACACCATGCTGCATACGACTGGTCAGGCGCTGAAGCATCCTCAGGCTGCGGAACTCGCGGTCGGCTATCTGAAGCAGGTGACGCCGCTGATTGTAGAGATCAGCGAAGTCGTCCCACTCGTCGTTGCCAATGAAATTGAGGATGCCGACCCGGCGGTTGGGAAGCAGGCGGTGAAGGATACGCAAAAAGCCTGGAGCCATCGCAACGTTCGCTAAAGGAAATACCAGACCTGCGTGGTTGAAGTGGTCGAAATCGTTGCGAGGCCAGGCTGCATTATTTGCGCAGCCTGGTCTTGGCACTTTTGTTCCCATTATCTCAAGAAATCACGACGCCGGCGCGTAGCCGGCACACATTTTGCTATATATACATTTAGATCCAGAGAAAGTGTGCAAATTTTTGTGCAGACATGAAAGGAGCCCACAATGACTGAACGTGAACGCGGACGTAAGACCGGGCAGCAGTCAACTGAGGAGAAGGTCAATCGGGTTATCGAGGCTGGTGAGCGTGCGCGCCAGGATCCGGAGCGTCAGTACGACGAGAAGACGACCAGTGCTGCTGAGCGCATCGAGCGCGCAGCCGACCAATCAGCGGCGCAGGCTGACCGGATGGCGGATCGGCTCAGTGCCGCCGGGCATCAGACGGCCGATAAGGCCGGCCACAAGGCTGATGAGATGACCGACCGGGTTAGCGCTACCGCACATCAGGCGGCGGGGCAGGCGAGCCACACTGCGGACAATGTTGCGGCAAAGGTGAGTAATGCGGCGCATCAGGCCGCCGACAAAGCCCACGATGTTGCTGCCCGCCTCCGTGATACAGACAGTAATGAAGTCAAGGATACGGTCAAGGCGAAGCATGGTGAAACAAAGGAGCGGGCGGACTCAGCGATGACTTCGACGGGTGAGCGCATGGAAGATATGGCCCAGCGCCTGCGCGAACGCGCTCCAGAGGGTCAGGCCGGCACTGCGGCTTACCGCGCGGCCGATGCGCTTGATCGCAGTGGTGACTATCTGCGCCATTCGAACCCGGATACGGTTCGGGGCGATCTGGAGACAACTATTCGCCGGCACCCGGTTGAGTCACTACTGGTCGGCGCAGGTGTTGGCTTCCTGTTAGGCAAGGTGTTCCGCGGCGGTAGGAGGTAAGATGATGAGTGAAGGGAAAGACTCAGCCGTAGTCCGCGAACATGCGGTACGCGAGTATGAGGCTGATACACCGCAACATACCGAACATGGTGTACATCGCCCCCAGTTAGCTGAGAGTGGCGAGTCGATTGCCCATATCCTGGGTGAAATGGTCGCCGATGCCCAGCATCTGTTTCGCAAAGAGTTAGACCTGGCGAAACACGAGGCCCGGGTCGAGGTTAAGAAAGGGCTACAGGGTGCGATTGCCCTGGCGGGTGGTGCCGCCGTCGCCGCGCTTGGGGGGCTGTTTCTGTTGTTTGCGGTTGCGTTTTTGCTCCCCGAAGTGTTTAATATCGACGTCTGGCTTTCGTTCCTGATTGTTGGCGTTGTTATGGCAATTATCGGGGCGATCATGTTGCTGGTCGGTCGTTCGCGGCTGCAGCAACTGGACCCGACGCCCCATGAGACGATTGATAGTGTAAGAAAGGATGCAGAATGGATCAGAGAACAGAGTCCATCCGGCAAGAAATAGACGAGACCCGTGGGTCAATGACCGACAAGATGGAGCAGATCGAGTCGCAGGTGTACGATACCGTTGACGATGTCAAGGAGTCCGCCTACGAAACGGTCGATCGCGTCAAGGAGAAGGTTAACGTTCAGCGGATGGTAGATGAGCGCCCCTGGACGATGTTCGGCGCGTCGGTGCTGGCGGGTTTTGTGCTTGGCAGTATAACCGGCTCCGAGGGACGGCGTAGCGATTACGATTACGACTATGAGTACTCTGCTCACCGCCGGGCTCATGGCCGTGATCAGGATTACTATGAGCGTCCCCGGGGCACCTATCGCTACCTGGACGAAACCAGTTACTACACGGGGAATCCCACACCGGCCGAAATGCGCCGGGGGTATGGTGAGTCGGAAGGTAACGGTGAGCGCGCCCATCACGAGTATCACCCATCCTATGAGCGGGAACCAGCGCGGGAGCGTGCCCAGCGGGAGTATTACGGCGACCGTGAGCGCCATTCCGGTTCCGGCATCCGCTCTACGATGCAGCAGCAGTTCGGTGGTGAAATTGAAGCGCTGCGGCGGGCCGCCCTTTCAACGGCAACCAATTCACTGCGCAGTATGCTGCAGGAGAACCTGCCGCAGTTCGCGGAAGAGTTTGACCGCGCCCGGCACGAGCAGGAGCGGCGCTATCAGGCGGGAGCAGATCCACAGCACTCGCGGACAAGTGAGGAGACCAACGGCGGCCGGCGTGAGCGGCGTGGGCAATCGGATATGGACTTCACGACGACGCAGCAGTCCAGCGATACGCCTTCCAGCATCGTTGCCCCGGCCGAGACCGGCAAGGAGGGAACGAGTTTTGAGACAACGCACCAGGACACGAAAACATCCACCAGCATCAACGCCCCCGAGGTTGAGAAGCAGCGGTAATCATCTGTTGCTATCCTCGTCTACAATGACTGATTTAAGCGCCGTAACATCAGCCGATATGCGCACTGTGAGTATTTTTCACACGCTGCGGTGCGTATGTAAACCCGGCTGATGTTACGGTTTTTTGACGGTCGTACTATGTGCTATATTTCTGCAAGGTTCTGTTTGCTCTCCCGCGTACGGTGTGTCCCTGGCGTGGTTTATTCGGAATGTGACCAAACCGCCGTTTGCGCCGCAGCCAGCGCCGTAACGCATGCCCGTGGGCGTACATCAGGCGCTCGTAGCGCCTACCCGAGGCGACAGCGGCGGCCCAGGCCAGCCGAAAAGCCAGCACCCAGGCTTCTTCAATAAGATTTGCCGATTGATTGTGCATGGTGCCCCCACAAAACCCGGCCTTTGGGGGTACGGCGAATGCTCGCGGCGTAGTTCGGGTTCTAACTGTTGCAGAATACTTTATTTTACCACCATCCAGGGAAGAATGTACAGGTTCTTCTAGTGCAAAAAGTTGTAACTTTCATATCGACATTTTGATAATTTCTCCATGTCATTATTTCGATAGCGCAAAAGACCGGCACTTCGGGTGCCGGTCTTCGCTGATTCGCCGGGGCGAAACTATCGTTGCATTTGATCAAACGCCTATGGCTGCGATCCAGTGCCTTCAATCGCGCGTCCCGGATAGAGTGGATCAACCTGCTGCGCGCAGGTGTCCGGGTCGGCGTCCGCACTCGCGTTCAGGCATTCCAGGTAAGCCATGCTGGTTGCCTGTGCCTCTCCCAGGCCGTCTGCCAGATCCTGCTTGCCCTGGATGGCCGCATCAATTGCCTGGAAGAACCAGTATGGATCAAGCGTGCCAAATATGCCGGTGTTGGTTCCGGGCTGGCTCGGCTGCTGAAGCGCTGTGTCGTATAGTTCGACCATAGCCGCCGCATACGGAGCCTGTTCGGCAAATTCGGGCGCAGTTGCCAGCGACCGCCGCGCCGGGATTTCGTTGCGCAGGTTGCTCAGATCATTCGCAAGAAAGCCGATCCATGTCCAGCAGGCCGCCGGGTTTTGCGGCGCAGCGGAGATGTGGAAGCCCCGGACAGCGATGTCCCCGGTGGTCAACCCGGCAGTGCCCATTGGCAGCGGCGCGATATCAACGTCAAAGATCTCCGACTGCAGACCGCCGTTCTGCAGGTTGTCCCGTTGTGACAATGTTTCGGTCGGGTCGGTCATTTCCTCCGGTGCGGTGTCACCGGCATTCATGGTGTAAGGAAACTGGATATCGCTATAGCTCCAGTCGAACCAGATCCCGGCGTGGCCGGATTGTAGCAGCGCCTCTGGCCGGATCGTAGCGGCGGCTGCTTCGGCAGATGTCTCGCTCGGCGGGCCCGGCCGTCTGGTTAACGCCGGTTCCGGCATCACCTGGTGAACCTGGTAGAGATCAAGGTACCACTGGATCGCCGCCACCACCTGCGGATCATCAAAATTGGGACGGATATCCATGCCGCTACCCCGCGTCAGATCAGCCCCAAACTGATTGATAAAAAAGAGTAGATCGCTGTAGGCACTTCCCGCCGGCACATAACCATACTGCTTCGTCGGGCCGTCGCCCTGGGTGAGTGCCTGGGCCGCAGTAAGAAAATCGGCAGGCGTCCAGGCTGCGGTGGGTGGCTCCAGGCCGGCGGCCTGAAATGCCGTGCGGTTGTAGTAGAGCGCGCGAATAGAAAACGCATGTGGTAGTCCATACAGTTTCCCATCGTGCTGGTAGGGTGAAAGCAGTGCCGCCATGTAATCATCGCGTGGAAAGGTAGCATCGGCATCGATCAACGGTTGCAGATCGGCCAGGGCTGCCAGTTCCTGCTCCGTCTCCGGTGGTCGGTCCCAACTGAAGCAGTCGGTTGCCTGGGCGGCCGTCGTGAGATCAAGCACACCGGCATGCGTGTCGAGGGGCACAATCTGCACCGTGATATCCGGGTGCTGCTCCTGAAATGTCTGCACCAGCCGGCGCATCTGCCCCATCTGCGCGGTCGGCATGCCAAACCGCACCAGTGTCCCATCGGGCAACAGTTCTTCAACGGGTGGTGTAGCGACGACGACCGGCTGCAGGTTCGGTTCCGGTTCACGCCCCTCCTCGGCCAGCCACGCCTGAAGTTGCGTCTGCGCCCGTGCCAGTTCGCCATCAATATTGCCGGTCTCGTCCGCCACCAGATTGAGGAGCGCCGCGTACAGGCTGTTAAATGTGGCACTTAGCGTGTGGGCGGTAAAGGCCGGCATAGTTGTTGCGTCGGCCATGTTCTGGAGCGCCTGCTCGTATGTTGTGCGCTCGTCCGCGTCCAGCCGATCCCAGAAGTAGGTCTCCTCCGCCAGTGATTTGCGCGCCGGAATACGCTGCAGGCGCGAGTCTACCATGATATCCTGAAAAAGCATCTGATCGATTGACTGGCGCGACAGAAATTCGATCCACTGCCATGCCTCGTTGGGATGTGCGGTGCCGCCGCTGATAAGATAGCCGGCGGCCTCTCCCCGAAACAGGCCGGCTGTCGTTGCGGGGTAGGGCACCGTGCCCACCGGGAAGTCGAGCGTCACCCGCTCTTGCGTATCACCTGACCCGTATCGCACCTGCCAGGACTGGTCGCTGGCCCAGAGACCAACCCGCCCGTCGATAATCCAGTCTTGCGGCCAGCGTGGTGTATCCAGGTCGTACATACCCGGCGGGATCGGTGAGAGGCCCACCGCGCCACTGGCGAGCAGGGTGCGCATACGGGTCATCACCGTTGCTACGCCGGGTTGGTCAAACTGCCACGCTTCCACCGGCGTTCGGGCCAGATCGATCTCCTCTTCCTGCAAGAGGGCCAGCAGCGGGCGGAGGCCCTGGCTTGGCTCGGCAAGGCCATAGATATCCACCTCATCACCCCGCTTGCGAGCCAGTTGGCCGGCGGCACCCAGCAGATCATCCCAGGTCCAATCGCTGGCCGGTTCCGGCAGGTTGGCCTGCGCAAACAGCGCTTTGTTGTAGTACAAAATCGGCAGCGAGAAGGAGCGGGGCAAGACCCAGGTACCACCCTCGGCGCTAAAGCGCTCCAATGCGCCAGGGTAGAAATCAGCGCGTTGGAAGTCAGGGTCGGCATCTATTAATGGTTGGAGGTCACGTAACAAACTCGTGCCATACGCAGCGGGCGTGACATAGAAATCCAGGGGAGCCGTATCCGCGCTGGAGACAATGTGGTGTAGCATCTCCAGCGGTGCCCGGTCATCGGCCTGGAGTGCGGCTGCGAAGATCTCATCCAACGAGACAATAACAACCTGGATCTGCGGATGTTCGGCCATAAAGCGCTCTGCCAGTGTCTGGTACATTTCGCGCTCGTTGTTCCATGCTGCAAATGAGATGATCGTCTGATCGGAAGAACTTTCTGCCCTCGGTGGATCTGCCCCCGGTGTACGTTCAGTGAAACGGCAGGCGGGTAGCCCGACAAGAATGATCAGCAGGAATGCAAGGAAGCTACGCATAAACATTCTCCAGATAGATGTACGTGTGTTAACGATCAGCAACGGCCGCATTGTTGGGCATAAGGGTCAGCCCCATACCGGCCAGCAGCAGCGCTCCGGCAATGCCCCAGGACAACTGGTCATACGCGGTGGCGATATGCCAGGCCCACCAGTGCGTCTCACCCGCTTCGCTGCTGCTGACCAGAGCGAGAATGACGGCAAAGGCCACCGGCAGGATGGCGGCGGTCTGCGCGCCGGATATGCGCCGCCCGATCAGGGTCAGGCCAATGTAGCCCGCCGCATTCCGCCCGGCTTCAAGGGCCGGTTCCAGCGGGACGATGCGCTGTACCAGCAGAGCGGCTGCCAGCATAAGGGCTGCGGTGGACAGGGCATAGCCGGCATCAAGCAGGGGCAGCGGGCGGCCGGCAACCGCCTCGACTGCCGGGTCGCCGGTTGTGAGGCCCGCCGCCACCACAATCGCCAGGGCCAGGGGGAGCAGCAGGGCAATGGGAATAATCAGTGTCGGGCCCCCCAACAGGTTCGGTAGTTTGAGCGACCAGCCCCGGGTCAGCCACAGGGTGACGGCCACCCCAAGGATTGTAAGCGCGCATATCCGGGTACGCCGGACGCGCAGCCAGAGACTCATGGGGCCGGCTCCAGTTGCGGCGGAATATTGCACTGTTCCAGCGCTACCAGATTCCGCTCCAGCCAGGCCTGCTGGCGCTCCAGTGGCAGTGCGCGCACCGTTGCCACAACCTGAAGCTGATCGGGTGAGAACCGGCCGGCCAGTTGCTCGGGTGGCATGCCGGCGGTGGCATCCAGCCAGGCCAGAACATACCCCTCGGCGGGCGCGCCCAGATAGGGACTGGTGCCCGAAAGCGCGCACTCGGGCCAGGGCGGGAGCAGGCTGTAGGCCAGGGCGTTCAGGATGGTATAGCGGTCGGCCTGCATACTGAATCCAAAGCTACGGTCGGTTGGCGATCCTGGCTGACCTTCGCGGAATGTATCCGGCACAGCAATGCCGGCCTGCTCCCAGGCTGCGCCGGCCGACGCGGCGATTGCTGCTACCTCTTCCAAACGTGGCTGATGTTCCGGCCAGACACAGACATGCGGTTGCCCGGTTGAGCAGATTAGCAGGGCGGGATCGCGCGCAATGGTCGGGTCGGGACCAAACCCGCGTACAAACTGCATGCCGGCACCCGCGCCGATGATGGCAGGCAGCAGTGCCAGGGCCAGCCGGACTGCCGTCAACTGCGGGTGCAGCAGTAGTCCGGCGGTCACTGCCAGTCCCCCCGTAAAGACAAGCGCCCCCAGTAGTGCCGCCGGAGCCAGGTCAGCGCTAATCAGACAGCAGGATGACCAGATACCCGTGAGATGGCGCAACCAGAGTGGTTCGAGTGTTAGGGGTAATCCTACGGCAAAAAAATCTACCAGAAAGACCAGTGGCACAGACACGACCACCGGCACACGGACACCAATGGCAAAGCCCAGCAGGGTGTGGGTAGTAAGAACGACCAGTGTAGTGATGATCACCCGAATATCCGGTAGCAGTACCCCCCCAATGAGCAGCCGCACCCCGATGATGCCGAAGGTTATGAGCGATCCGACCAGCAGGGTCGGCAGCAGGGCGGTGGCTGCAACCGTCAGCGGAGTACGCACATGCGGCAGGGTAAACCAGCCCGCGCGCCGCAACCGTCCCCCTTCCCAGGCTCCGCCGGCAGCACAGACCGGCGCAACAATGAACAGGGCGGCCGTCCCGGCGGCCGTGAGCGTCAGGGGGTAGGGATCGACCTGCATGGAAGCCATACTGGTGACAAACATCCATGCCAACCATGCCAGAATGGGGCTGATCCAGATGAGCGGACTTATACGAAGCATGGTGAAGAGTCGCATCAGTTCTTCTCCGGAACAATCTGTGCGTAGGCTGCCTCGGCCCGCCGTTCGCCCGCCGATGGTGGCGCAAGATCGATAAATGCCGCCACCGAGCCGGTAAAACGGACGCAACCCTGATCGAGCACAACAACGGTGTCAAACAGGTCGGAGAGATCATCAACCTGATGGGTTGAGACCACCACCGGGCAATCCGGGGGCAGTGCCACAAGCAGTTCACGGAAGCGCGAGCGCTGCGCCGGATCCAACCCTGCCGTGGGCTCGTCCAGCAAAATAAGCTGCGGATGGTGGACCAGCACCTGGGCCAGGCCAACCCGCCGCAGTTGTCCTCCTGACAGTGTTGCCGTTTTGTGCCCCGCCAGCTCGGTCAGGGCCACCTGATCGAGGGCGGTCACCGCCGCAGACCAGGCCTGGCTGCGCGGCAGCCCCTTGAGCCACCCGGCATAGGCGACCTGCTCCTGTACCGTCAGTCCCGGCACGGGGCGGATCTGCTGGGGCATCCAGCCCACGGCACGGCGGTATGCCGCCCGGCTCCCCGTTCTTCTGTTCTGCGTATGCGCCAGTGACGGCAACTGGACAGCGCCACGCCGTGGGCGGAGGGCATCGGCACCGAGGGCCAGCAGGGTGGACTTCCCGGCACCATTCGGCCCAAGCAGCACCGTTCGGCCCGCCGGCATCTCCCAGGAAAAGTCATCAAACACCGGCCGGCGCGACCGGCGATAGCGAAAGTGAATCTGGGTAAAGTGAAGAGCCATAGGTTTGATAGTCCTGACTTGCGTACGTGAACACTGTTCTACCATGTGCGTTCCTCTATCATGACGTACAGAAAAGGCGAAGCGTGACAGAGCACGCATTCGCCTGATACTACCTGGTGGTGGTAAAAGAGAATCGCTGTCACCAGGAAAATGTTTGTCATACCAGATGAAACAGCGACGCGGCGTGTTGTGATACTGAACAGGATTGTAATAACGGTCGGGATACTGGCCCAGGTAACATATGGAAGCAAACGTGTAGGGGTTAGGGCGGAAATAATTCCCAGCCCGGAACCAAACCATTGATAAACACCAAACAGAGCTCCGAGTAGAGCAATGATAAGTGCGATTTGCCATAGAGACATGCGCATGTTCGTAGATCTCCTGTTCTATAAACATATCCCTGAGTATCAGTATGCAAATACTGATATGGCCTTGTGAGCGTAGCCTTGGATTGGTTTTGTACTTTTGTAACTTAGACATTCCGCATGCGCTCGCTGTTAACAAGCGCATGCGTAGTAGGTAGCTTCTACTCTGGATCAAGAAAGCCTTGATATTCCGGATCGACCTGACTTACACACTCATTGTGACTTTTCTCGCTATGAATACATAACATGTACTCTTCCGTTATTAGCTGTGCATTAGACAGTTCTTCTTCAATATCAGCACCTTGCAAAGCTCTGTCAACCGCTTGATAAAACCAGTAGTAGTTGAAATCGGGTGGTAATGTAGTTTCATTACTGTGAGGTGCGTTCTGAAATGCCTCTTGATAAAACTCATAAACTTCTATGCTACCCGTCGGTGCCTGGCTTGTAAATGCCTCAGATCTGGCGACGGACGTACGCGCCGGGAAGTGTCCCTGCATACTACTTACTTCTGTAGTAAGGTATTTAATCCATTCCCAGCAGGCTTCTCTATGCTGGGTATGATCTGATATATACAGTCCTTGGACACGCATATCATGCAATGTTACTACTCTATTTTGGAGCGGTGGTGGTACAATGGCGGGCGTAAAATTTGGTACAGGCTGCTTTTGATAGCGTGGATCAAAGAAGCGTGGTTGTATACCAAAGTCAAGCCACATCCCGATCTCTCCTCTCCTGATACGTTCCGAAATATGATCAGGCATTGATACAGCTTTGTAACCAGATAATTGTGCCTCTGGTGAATAGCTTCTAAGTAGTTCGATGTAATACTGAAGTGCTGCCAGCACCCGATCATTGGTGAAGTCGAGTTGTAGCGACTCAGAACTTCCTTGAACAATCGATGCATTGAACTGTTGTAGAAAGAAAAACGCGTCATCAGGATGGTTTATAAGTTGGGCGTAGCCATACTGCTCACTTCGTCGAGATATGCTGGTTAGCTGCTGTGCAGTATACTTGAGATCAGCAAGTGACCAATCGGGATCTGGAGGTTGAAGTCCGTGGGCCGAGAAGAGCGCTTGATTATAGTTCAGAACGCGAAAATCGATCGTGTGCGGTAGTCCATACAGTGTAGTCCCTTGTTCGAAGAGAGTTAGCACTGTCGGTGAATAATCGTTAAGATCAAACAATACATCAGCATCAACCAGAGGCCGCAGATCAAGCGTTGTCGTAATTTCATCTGGTATTACCGGTGCTGGCCACGCGAAGCAATCAGCCCAGGCTATTGGTTTGATATCGTTTGGGTCACGCTCTGGATCAGTAACCTGTCTGATGCCCAGGGTAATCTCAGGATGTTCCAGGGTAAATGCCTGGGCGATCTGTTCAACTGCTGCAACATCAAGTGATGTGGCATCGAAAATTACGGCATTTGTATTGGCCTGCTCATTTAAAGGTGGATCAACAATAATGGAGTTCTGATTTGTCTCCGAGGTTGTCTGCGGCATTTCAGCCAGTAGTTGTTCCAGACTGGCCTGGGCATCCTGCAGTCCTATTTCAATTGACTGATTACCGCTAATCATTGGGAACCATGGAGTGGACAGAGCCACTCGTAACTGCGGATCAAGTATGAAAACCTCAGACTCAGGTTGCTCAATCGCTGTGCGCATGGCACTTGATATCTCTGCATTCAGACCAGACCAATAGTCGCTGAGTTCTGCAAGGGAGCGACGTGCTGGTACAAGACTAATATCACTACCTGTTTCGTAGTTAAGTTGATGGCTTAAGAATGATAACCAGCGCCATGCTGCTTCGGGATGTTGTGTTCCACTGCTCATAATGTATCCTAATGAGCCATCAGCAAAGCGCGGCAAAGTTGGTGCCGGGACAATCCCTAGTTCAAACGGTAATGCTGATTCGTCAAGATCCAGGTCAATAGCATTTACTGGCCAGATACCAAGTTGCTGATCACGGACCATTTGTTGAAGATCATCACCAGTAAGTTCATCATCTCCCATGTCACCAAGATGGACCATTTGTGTTTCTGGAATAAGAATGACGCCTGTCTGAATACGGTCAACCAGTTGCTGCATAGCTGTAATAACATCAGGATGATTAAGCTGAACGCTCGGAAGAGGTGTAGAAAATATATCAACACCGTGTGAATGCAGTTCAGCCGCAAACAACAACGGGAATCCAGTCTGTCGATCAAGCAATCCGTAAATTTCCGTCGTATCACCATGATGTTGTGTGATTGTTTCAGCGGCTTCGATGACATCCGTCCATGTCCAATTCGGTGCTGGTTCAGGTATACCATTTGCGAGCCACAAACTCTTATTATAAGCCAGCAGGGGGACACGTATGAGACGGGGTAGTACAGTTATACTATCGTGGTGATCAAATGCACCAAAGGCACCGGGATAATAATCAGACCGATCAAAGGTCGGATCTGCATCAATGAACGGTGCAAGATCTCGTAGATACCCCTGATCTCGATCCTCAGGGCGGACATATGCTTCAGCGGTGTCAGCCAGACGTACAATCCCGTGTGTACTGTGACCTTCATTCCCAAAGGTATCAAGCGCAACAAACTGTACATGAATATTGGGATTATCGGCAGTGAAGGTAGCCATTAACGGCTCGTAAAACTGACGTTTAGCCTCATATGCACCAAAAGTGATGGTGACTGGCTCATTTGTGCTGCTAATGATATCAGGGCTAGGTACCTGTGTAGGTGTTATAGAATTGGTGACCGAAGTTGATGAGGTAGGAGTGGTCGTGTCAGTAACCGGAACTGATGGGGTAGGAAGGGGAGATACTATCTGTCTTACAGAGCATGCACTTACCAGGGTGGTAGTAAGAAAGAGAAGAAGTATAGCAGGTTGAAACTTCATACAGAATGCCTCCAGTTTGATTTTTAATGAAGTGCCATGTTATACTTCAACTAGATTAATATAATATGGCACTTCATTAGCATTACCGTGTTGAAATGGTATAGTGAGGGGATGACAATATTACTTATTTAGTTGCTTCATTACACAACACACAATGTGCGTTAATGATAACTGGTGCATTGCCAACCGACACCTCCTATCGCACCACAACCTTTGGAACGGGTTGTAGGTGCATGGACCATCGGGCTCCAGACCGTTGTACCTGGACCCCCAAAACCGAATCCAACATACCCTATTCCACGGTCTATGTTATAGACTCTTGCATCGACGGTCTCACTGCCCCCAGAGCTTTTATAAGCACGTCCCCAGTTCGTTTCACATGTAGGTGACCATCGAAGATCAGCCGTGCCTATATATCGGCCAGAACTGATTATGTTGATTGTCTCGACATTATACGCACTACTTGAGCATCCTGTGGTATCTGGATCCTTACCGTCACAGCCAGTTCCAGAACAAGATGCAGCAAAGACAGGGGTAACTGTATAGACAAAAACACCGCTGATAATAAGACAAAGCATGACGAGCAGGCTAATAATCCGCCGCGTACTGCGAAACATAGTCTTTCCTCCTATATGACTACAAAGCGTAACTACCTGTGCTCAACAAGCCAGTGTCCGACAAATGTTACCTTTTTTGCTATGGCCCCCTTTCAGCATGCGATGTGCTTAGGCAAACTTACAAAGTATCTGTATGTATTTTGCCCTTGCTTGGACGAGTGAATGTATATCCCTACAATACACCTTCATCATATCCAGTTCAATGGTCATGTGTCTGCTCTTCAGGTGGATCTTTGTTGCCTATACTGCTGTATACAGCAGAAATTGGTCTACTATGCCTGCTTTCTAGCGTACATGGTAGTCATTCGTCTACCATTTTTAGTCCACCTGGTAGTCACTCGTCTACCTCGTTCTGTGGCGGTGGGGCAACCAGCCCCAGTTGTAGCGCGCGCGCGGTTGCCTCGGTACGTGTCCCAACCCCCAGTTTGGTAAACACCCTGGACAACCGCTTCGTCACACCCTGTCTACTCAACCCGATGGTGTCGGCAATCTGCGGGTTCGATTTTCCCCAGACGACCAGTTGCAACACCTCATGCTCTCCCACAGTGAGCAGGTCGGTATCCAGCGCCAGTGGTCGTCCACTCGGGTCACGCCAATTCGCCTCGGAAGTGTCGATCAACGACTGATGTGTCAGTAACTCGATGTCACGTAGCTGCAGTTGCCGGCGCAATTCGGTCAGTTCCGTCTCGAAGCGCATGCGCATAGTGACATCCAGGGCAATAACGGTGACACCCGTAACCATATGGTCTGCACTGTACAGCGGACGCCACCAGGTCTGAAAAACAATATTCAGCACTTCGACCAGGGCCGTCAGCGTTTCTCCCTGCAGTGCCCTGGCAACGTAGGTCTGGATATCGGGAAGGTTCTGGGCAGTCTCATACATCGAACGCCCAACCAACTTCTCGGGAGTGATGTCCAGGGTTGCCAGTCGTTCTCCCTCCAGGGATGTAATACTGCCGGTGTTATCGATAGTTATGAAAATAATCGGCAGATGCTGGAGCAATATCTGCAAGCGCAGCCTGGTTTGCTGCTCTACATCACGGAGCGCCGCATAAACTTCGTGTTGTTCAATCATATCCCGCGACCGCATCCGCTGGGTGAATCCTTCTATGATTGCGCGGTGTAAGGCCAGCAGGGGTGACAGAAGCGCAGTGTTGTCATTGAGTGTCACCGCGCTCAGCAGGTGCCGCATCAGTACCTCAACCGTACATCCCAGACTGGCCGGCTGATCAAACCCGGCTTCGATCAATATTGCTCCGATCGTGCGGGCCGCAGTAGTATCTAATGCCGGCGCCTTGAGCAGGGTAATGATCTGTTCAAAGATGTCAATCAGATGCTGACGTATGACGGTCTCTCGCTGCGGAACAAACTGAACGTTAACCAGTTCCCGATACCAGGCCGCGATAATAGCATCGCGCTGCTGGTGTAAATGGGCCACTGCGTCGGGGGACATCTCATTGCACCATGGATGCGTGTTCATTTCTCCTCCGTTACGTTTTCGTTGTGATACAAAGGTTGGAGATTTTGTTACGCTGCCGGCCCGCCTTTACGTCCTATGGCGGCAAGCGTTAATGATCGCTCCGGCTGGTCGCAAAACAGTTCATTCAGTCCATCAGGTCGCCACCTGGGTGTAAAGACCAGTCCTGGCGGCACAAGCTGAAACCCCGCGAAGAAAGTGGCAATTTCGGCATATGATCGTGTACCACCTGCGGTTGGCGAACCGTTGTAGAGTTGCTTTAGTTGAGCGATTATGTCGGGAGGAGCCTGTTCATCTGTTCCATGCGTCATCACCAGGTAACTGCCTTCCGGAACGGCATCGGCGAAGGTGCGCACAATAGCGGACGCCTCCGATGTATCCGGGATGAAATGAAGCAGGGCCACCATCACCAGAGCAACCGGCTTGCGCAGGTCAAGCAACTGCTGTACCTCGGGATGTGTCAGGATTGTCTGAGGAAAGCGCACATCCGCCTGCAACGCGGCAACATTGGGACAATTGGCAACCAGACGCCGGCACATCAGCGCGGCAACCGGATCACTATCGACATACACCACGCGCGCATGCGGATTTTGTTGGGCAACAAGCTCATGGGTATTGCCTACGGTTGGAATACCTGCCCCCAGATCCAATACCTGGTCAATTCCCTGATCCAGCACAAACTCCAACGCACGGCGTAAGAAGGCCCGATTACAGCGTGCCGCAGCTACTACATCGGGATACACGGCTATGACCTGGTCAGCGCGCCGGCGATCCGCCTGCGTATTGTGTGAGCCACCCAAAAAATAGTCATACATCCGTGCCGGGTTGGGCTGGTAGGGTTGATCAGATATGCTGTCAATCATATCTTCGAGCATAGCTAAACTCCTGGCTCTAAGTTGGTGAAAGGAGTAGGATACAACCTGCCGTGTAGCGAATGCCTGGACCCGGCAAGTGCTCCCAGGCGAAGCGATAGCTATTGTACAACACCAGACGGCCTGTTGCAACCGGACTTCTCCTGTTGCCCTCGCTTTGCGTTATCAATAGTATACAGGATGCAAACAGCGTAAGCGTATGCTATAATGCCCTCCGGCAATAGAGCACAGCCCTGCATTGCCGGGTAATCGCGTATGTTCTGTGTGGGTAAATCTGGGGCAAGCGATGATGCGTGAAGCTCACGGAGTACTGCCGGCGGACCTACATCCACTGGTCTACGAGGGTATCTACCACCTGCTTTTATTCAAACCTGACTACAAAGATATCAGGTGGTAGATACCAGGTACTGACTGAGAGTATACGGAACTGCAACCGACAAACATCCTTGCGGTACGCTGGGGATGGAGAAGCACGTTAATCAATTTTGCCTCTCTGTAACTTTTCTCTACTTGCTGAAGTGGATGCTCTGAACTCTACAGATCTGAGATGTATCACCGGGTTTATTCGCTAAGCCTCTCAGTTGTTCACGTTCTGATATGGTATAATGTGTGTAGTGACCAGTACAACTCAGTCGTTCACGTTCTGATATGGTATAATGTGCGTAGTGACCAGTACAACATGCTGAAATTACTCTCGTACAGATGGTACAACACACAGGTGGTAGATTTCTACAGGCTTAACCGGACCTTGATGGTACAGTTGTTTTACCCTGGTAAGTTGATGTGACCTGCTACCAGCACACGGCAGCGTATACAATTTGTCAGATAAACGTCTGTAACATAAGAGAGAGGGATCATGGAAGCTCCAGTTCGGGTTGTTCTGGCCAGTGATCATCCGATAGTCTTAATCGGTCTCCATACGCTCCTTGCTACCGAACCAACGGTTACTGTGATTGGCGATACCATTGATCATGACAGAGTACGGGTCTTGTGCCGGGAATTTCAACCCGATGTGTTGCTCTTTGATGTAACCATACCTGACGCGGCAGTTGATGAAACGTTGATCTATCTGCAGCGATACTGTCTGTATACCAAAGTTGTTGTGTTAATACCGTGCGATAGTGATGCTTATATACAACTTCTATTATCTCTGGGTATAGCCGGCTGTCTTGATAGGGGCGAACCCTCGCAGGTTATTATCCAGGCTATTGCTACGGTTGCCCAGGGTAGTACCTGGTTCAGCCATACTGTGACGGCAAAGCTGGCCTGTAAAGCGGTTAACGATGGTACTCTTCTGCCCGCGTCACTCGCGCTGACATCACGAGAACGTGAGGTGTTGCGACTACTCGTCGCCGCTAAAACGAATCAGGAAATAGCGATAGAGTTAGACATTAGCGAGAAAACTGTGGCGAAGCATGTTAGTGGGATTTTTGGCAAGCTGCAGGTAGCATCGCGGGTGGAAGCGGCGGTATATGCCGTCCGGTATAAATTAGATTGACATAATATCTATCAGGCATAACATTAAACTGCTGTAGCCCGGCATAGACTGGCCTGATTATGACTGGCTTTCCTCTCTTTGATCAGGATGCTCCTCTCCTCCTCTGCGCTTTCACGGCTTCAGAACATATCTTCCTGGTAGTAGCATCTCTTCTACCGTGAAGGTAGTAACATTACCCATTTACATCATGAGTATGGTGGTGTAAACTGGATTCAAGGATAAGTATCAGGGGTAAATTTAAGGTAACAAACTGCTACCCGGAACCAGTAGGGTATTTAGTACAAGGAGGCGATGCCATGCGCAGAAGGATGTTGGCAGGCTTAACGGGTCTTTTTATTTCACTTATTGTTGTAGTATCAGTAAGTGCATTCACTCTTGCAGACGGGTCTACTGGATGGTCATCACTCACGGGTAAGTTCTCGAATTTAAGGCTGTATTATGCCACAGCAACAACCAACATTAGTGGGGTCAAGTTTACTGGACATTAGGGGCTACTTCTACGTTGAGTGGTGTTGGTGGAGAAACGGCGGTCCCGATTGCGAGAAAAAACGACTCTCTTTCCGTAGACTCTCCTGGTGGTACATGTCTTCCAAAACCATGTACCCTGACATTCACAAGTTTTCATACATGGGATGGGGTCTGGCAAGGACAGAACAAACACTATCAGAATAGCATAACAGAAAACGTGGCAGTAGATTGATGTAATTTCTTTCCCTTGCCAATAACTGATAAGTTTCAAAGTTTACGCAAACTTACCAGTTATTGGCAAGAGGTTCATTATCTGCGATTAAAAGGAGGTATAACATAAATATGCGATATTTATCTTTTTTCTTTCTTGCGTTTACCACTGGTGTATTGTTGAGTTATTGTGTGCCCAATGATTATACAAAAACGTCAGATAGTTCACCAATCTCTCCTCAAACCACTGATGATCCTGTTATTATCACGTTTGCAGCACAAGCCTCTGAGCGTCATATCTATGAACCCTTCATTGATGCTTTCAATACTGAGAATCCAAATATAGATGTTCGATTTGTTGCTCTTGGTGCTGATCAGAGCATACTTCAAGTTGTACATGCTGCTGATACATCTGTTGTTTCCTTGGTTCATCCTTCGGATGTAGAGAAAGGGTATTTGCAGGATCTTACACCATTTATATATGCTGATCCAAAGTTTGACCATACTGATTTTTTCTCGCGTACATTACAAACAACTACTAAAAACGATAAAATATATCTTATTCCACATATATTTCAAGCTGAATTGCTATTATATAACGAATATCTTTGGGGGCAAGCAGGTCTTCTTGAGCCTGAATTGGATTGGATCTGGGATGATCTGTTGAATGCAGCTTCTCAGTTGTCCAACCAGGGCAATGATATCACACCAGTTTATGGATTATTCGATGAAACAGGAGGGGTACGTACTCTAGTGAATGAAGTGGCTGCAGTCGATAAGGATCTCTTTACATCACCGCTAGGACAAGTGCAGCTTGATACACCTACAACTGTAGAAGCGATAGAACGAGTAGTATCTTTGATGGAATCTGGTGTTATTTATGTTGACTTATCAGTAGGGGATGATACAGTAGATAAAGATACTGTTGTTCAGATGATAGTTGATCAACAAATTGGAATCTGGCCAGCTCATCTCACACTTCATAGTAACGTAGATCTACCTTTTCCAACTGGTGCTGCGGTATTACCATTGTTGTTCAGTTCCCCCTTTGCACACAATGGTGGCTATATTATGAGCAGTGGTACCAGATATCCAACAGAAGCATGGCAATGGTTATCTTTTCTTAGTCATCAGATAAACCCTTCACTATACTTGAAGTCTGGCAATGTACTCTCTGTCCCAGCACGTCGTTCAATTGCAGAGCAGAACGATCACTATTGGAAAAGGTTTGACTCGGAGACAACGAGTGTTATCAAAGCAATTCTTGATAAACCCGCTTCACCACTACTTGATAACCCTGATCCGGCTATCATTAATGCACTTCATCAAGCATTTATAGCTGTTGTAAACGATAAGCAATCTATAGTACAGGCACTTCGCGAAGAAGAAATGGTGTTGGAAGAACAGTCTCAACGTATTATGCAGACTACAATTCCTTCTAAACCTGTTGTTGTATCTACACCACTACCACTTAATATTCCACCGGATGGTGCGACAACCATTACATTCATGTCCAATATTGGTCCAATAACAGATCGTTTTTGGCAAATTGCAGATTCATTTAATCAACGACAGCAGAATATTTTTGTCCAGATAAAACCCCCCGATTCATCTGATTTGTCAGAGTTGACTGATCTGGCGGCTAAGGCTGATTGTTTTGCCTGGTACATCCCTCCAAACCAGGTTGATCTGCCCGCCATTCTTGATCTTCGGCCACTTATAGATGCTGATGCTGCATTTGATCTAGATGATTATCCTCCTGCGTTGCTTGAACCATTTCAGTTTAAAGGTGGAGTCTATGGTTTACCCTATATGGTTACATTTCGAGTTCTTGTTTATAACGAAACAATGTTCGATGATGCTAATCTTGCTTATCCAGATATTCAGTGGACGTTGGATGATTTTCTGAGTACCGTTCAGCAATTGACAACCAATGACGGGAAGCAGTATGGCTTTGCTTCGGTTCGCTCGATGAAAAGTGATCTTGTGTTCTTTCTCGATCAGTTTGGAGCTTCGGCAGTGAAGCAAAGTTCTGATGGTCCTCAGCCAAATTTTACTGATCCGAAAGTGGTACAGGCAATTCAATTTTATGTTGATCTCTTATTAAACTATTCACCGCACCGGCGATTTTGGGGTTACGCCCAAACAGGGGTGCCCAATAACGGTGCTCAACTTGCATTGGAGGGTCGCATTGGTATGTGGCTCAACTTTGGTACGCTTATGAGTTCGGTCTATAACAATGCTGGCATTAATACACGTACTGCACCACCGCCACTGGGTAATAAAGGGGTCAACACACACGATGTTGAACAAAATGGTCTGTACATTGCTGCTAATACACAGGAGCCTGAAGCATGCTGGACATGGTTGAAATACTTGAGTAGTGATCCAACCGCACTACAAGGCATGTCTCCAGCACGCACTTCGGTGGCAGAATCAGAAGAATTTATCAATCTGATATCACCTGATTTTGCTGCTATTCATCAGGCTTATCGTGAAACCTCTGCGCGAACATCACTTAACGCTACGCCAGAACTATTTTACAGTTCGGGAATTGAATATTATTGGCTCTATCGTGCCATTGATCGAGCGTTACAGGGAAAGGATATTGAACGAGAACTGGACAATGCCCAAGTTTTGACCCGACAACATCTTGCCTGTGTTCGCAGTGGAGGGCAGCCTCATTCCTGTGCGTTAGAGGTCGATCCGCAGTATGATGGCTACCTTAGCGCTCCGTCATAATCAAGAGATGTTAGAGTGGTGTTATGCTCATAGTAGTAGTAATGCGGACTATTCGTATACGGGGTGTAGCATCGATTTTGCCGCCGCTTACCTTCCAGCGTCCATTCCGCCGTGTGACCTGAAAGGCTGTCCCAAACGGTTTGACCAACGCCTGAAAATCGTCCACAGTGATACTTGTTAACGCCAGCATATTTGCCTGCCTGGTTGACACCTGGGCATACGTCAATTGCCCCATTGTCCACCTCTTGCTGTGTCGTGGGGAGTATATCACAAATCGGAATAACCTTTATTTTTATACAGAGGAATCACTTGTGTCTTCAGTTATCTCCGATCGCTTAAGTGCTTTTGTAAGTATACTCATTGGCCTATTAATGTTTGCATCTTTCCTTTTTCGTGAACCTGATGCATACTGGCCAATCACGTTAAATAATGTACTCTTCTTTGCCGCAATGTTTCTGCTACCAGTCGTACTGATAGGATTACATAGTCGATGTATTGGACAATCGACGTGGTTAGTAGAATGGATGTCACGAATAAGCCTTCTTGTCAGTTTTATCGGAATGCTGGCAATATTCATAGGTTACATTCGTTTAAGTTTGAGCCATTTTAGCGTTTATCCTCCAAGAGGAAACTTATCCTGGCATGTCTTTATGTGGGGGCTTTTTTTTCTTAATATTGGATTGATCTTTTTTAGTATTGCTAATACGCAGACAAATGCACTTTTACGACTGAGTCTGTTTGTAACTGGTGTGATCGGTACGATGATCTTTTTTATCTCTGAGATTGCCGGTTTTTGGCCTTTCTTACGGGAATTATGGATACCTTTTGGTGTAGGATGGATAGTAATTGGGTACGCAATTTGGTATTCACTAAACAAGAAAACACGGTATCCTGAACCATAGCTCTCACCTTTCGCCCGTGTTGAGACCAGTTTTGATTTTTCGTCAATCGATACCTCTCCTATTCGGCATTCCAACGGCACCCGTCAGATATTACGTTGTGGCACCCACCGGCCCCAGCACGTTGTCGGCCTGTTCGTTTCTGGTGGCGCAGCTGCAATTGCATTACTTTATCCTGTCCTTCTCCCATTTGTTGGTACGATACAATTGCTGCTTATTACTGCCGGCACTGGCGCGGTGGTGGGTTATTAGTCATCATAGTATTTACATTCATCGCCCATTTTGAATAAGTGTCAGGCTGCAGTTAACTCGGAATTAGCGAATATATCTGGAGGTATGGAAGATGCAAACGTCATTTGTGGCTCACACCATTGGACGTGGTAGGATGCTCCTGGCTGTTGTTACCTTCATGCTAACCATACTCGCCATTCGGCTACCGGTTGCGGGGAAGCTTATTGGCACATTTGGTCTTGAACGGGAAACGGCTGTTCTCATTGTTGCTCTGGTTCAGAGTGGGGCTCTTGCGTATGTCGCTGCGGTGTACCCCTTCTTAATTGCTGTCCTTGGAACTATCCAGGTGGGAATTCTGACACTTGGTACAGCAGCCGTAATTGGCTGGTAATTGCATATCGTTATCTATAACTTGGCCTTCCTGGCTCATTCTCCATAGGAATAGGCCAGGAAGGAGTTCTTACATACTGTAGCAAGAGTCGGTCAGTAGATTATTTGATATCGAATAGTATTACTCTGTTTTATATAACAATGCAAAGAATGTTGAAAATAGCATTACTATATACGCGAAGTGATTTGCGGGCACAAGGTCTGTTAGACAAAGGCCTCTTAAGTGCAGGTGTTCTTCTTCTTTTTGAAGCGCTGGTTATTACAGCTATGTACCGTTCTACCATGGGTTGGTTAACCGGCTCAGGTGTTCCATCGGTGACAATGCTGTCACTAATTGTGTTGTTTGTATTCTTTATTATGCTTTATAATGCTTTGAGTGTAGGGCATTTGACTGGTACGTCTGGTCATTGGGAGTTTCAGGCAATTTCCTCATTTCCTGTATCTGTATTTGATGTTGCTAAGATGCGTCTTTTTCTGGGTGGATTACGATCTGTTCTTTTTGTAATTGTATTTTTAGGGGCAGTGCCTATTGCTGTTACTGTTTACCATGGCGTCTTCTCTCTGCAAGTACTTATGTCACTGCTATCTCTGATCATCCTACCGATTTTTCCAGCAGCGGTGGGTGTGTATATCGTTTTAAAACCTGGAGTTACCAATCTTGGTGCCTGGTTGATTACAATAGTGAACATGGGGCTTATAGGATTCTTTCTGGCATCACATTTTCCTGAGCCCCCGCAGGTTGTTGCCGGGTTTATTACAATTGTAAATGTTCCTGCATATGCTATTGTAGGCGCGTTGTCTCCAACACATTTTAGTCTTTTTGCAGGAATCTGGCTAGGGTTGGCAGGAATCTTTGGATGGGGCTCGATCCGGCGCGTTGTCTGGTTGATGAATTATGTTGATACAAACACTGAGAGTTCAATGGCGGTTGTGCGGTGGGCATTACGTACAACTCGTCATCCTCTGGTGGTATTGGGGAGTATCAGTACCAGCAGACTCCAAACGTTTGTGTTCTTCTGGTGCGTGCTGCTCTTTGTGTTTGTTCTGTTTCTTAATCAGCGTATTATAACATCTAGCTTGCCGGAGTTGCCGAAGATGGTAGCTTTCGCCTTGCTCGGCACTGCTGCCGTAATTTTAACTCTGCCGCTGGTTCTACGTGAGAGTCTTGGTCACGCTACCGAATATCGTGCATTGCAGCATTTGCCGGTTGGATGGAGAACTATCATACTTGCTCCGTTCTTTGTAAGTACACTGGCTATCAGTTGTTTTGCGCTTGTGGTATTTATCTTACTACCGCTTCTAATACCAATGTATACTGGTGTCTGGATCTTTGTCTTCTTTATGACAAGCCTAAGCGGTGGAGGCATGACTACGCTTGTCACCCTCCTGTCCCGGGGTGGGTGGGTATCGGCACTACTGTGGAAGGGAATGCCGTTCTATTACATGCTTTTGAAGTTTATATTATTTGTTGTGGCAAGTTTTATAATCTTTGGAATGCCTCTCTGGAGTGTTCTAATTCTGAACATAGGGATCGATCTAATAGTAGCGACAGCACTATGGCAGTTTGTTCTTCCTCATGTATACCGGCAGTTCATGGAGGTAGTATGAAGTCATTATTGACATGGCGGTTCTGGTTAGTGCCTGCGGTGTATATCTTTGGTATGTTTATCGGTGTGCTTGGTGCATATATTAAGATGCCAGTTTTTGAACCTGATCCACAAATGTTGCCTGCGCGTGAAATAATTATGCATAATATGACTGTGCTTTTTATTATGCTGGTCGGTTCTCTGAGTATAGGCATTGTTACACTGTATGTTATTTTCATCAATGGTGCCGTTCTCGGCGCTTTTCTGCAGATATTTAGTGTTCAGGGTCTACTTTTGAATGTTATTATTGCCCTTCTACCCCATGGCGTTTTTGAGATCAGTGCGTATATTATTGCAGGAATCGCCGATATGTTTCTTGTTTCATGTCTTATCCAACTGATACGCAACTATAGGGAGTTTGACTTTAAAATACTCAGAAGAGGTCTCTTAGGGAATCTTCTAGCGGCGGTGCTGATCGTTATTGGAGGATATATTGAGTCTACCATCTTTTTATGGTCATAACTGATGTCAGTTGTAAATAATACACATATTAACCAGCATTGTGCTCTTTCAGAAACAGTGCTTACAGTGAGTGGACTGACAAAGCGGTTTGCCGCAAAAACCGTGGTGGTCCATGTCAGCTTCGATGTTTGTCCAGGATCGGCCGTTGCTCTGGTTGGCCCAAACGGTGCCGGGAAATCGACCATCCTGCGCTGTGTTGTTGGTGAAATTACGCCAGATGCCGGATCAATTACAATCTGTGGGAACGATCTGAAGTACCAAAGTATTCAAGCGAAGACCTGCCTGGGCTATGCTGCCGATGAACCTTTTTTGTATCCTTATTTAACCGGCATGGAACATCTCCAACTCTGGGAAAAACTACGTCGGCTACATTCTGTTACTCAGGAGCGAGGTCACGCTATTGCCACGCAGGTGGGCCTGGTAGATGTGTTATCTGATAAGGTTCGGACCTACTCACGCGGGATGCGTCAGAAACTGGCCTTCATCGGAGCTATTTTTCATCAACCGCGCCTGATTGTTCTGGATGAACCGTTTACGGCAACGGATCAGCATTCCACTGATGTTGCTATGTCACTACTTACTGAAGCCATGAATGCTGGAGCCGGTGTACTGTTCGTTTCGCATCAACCTGCCATCATCAACCGTCTGGCAACCCGGGTTTTACGGATACAAAATGGTCATCTGGAAAAGATCGAGCTTAACACAAAGGAAGTAAGTCTATGCGACAGGATCTGACTGGTTCAGAAACATCTCCTGAACAACAATTTAATCAATCTCTGCACGATAAGGTGCTCGTGTATCGTTACTGGTATGGTAGAGATAGTTCTGAGATAGATCTTGGATTTGGCGCATACAGATTGTTTCTGTTTATTGTGCCTGTGGTTATTATACTGTCTTTTCTTGGGGCTATCATATTTAGTTTACTGGATATGGGGATGTTATCCTTGCTGTTTTCTATATCCGGGATGCTTTTCAGCCTGGCGATCTTCTGGCGAGGATTTAAATATTATGGCTGGTATGAGGTTGACAAACAGGGTAAACCGGTCCAATTTATCGGTCATACACCACCTGATACTATTATGGGTCGCCATGGTACTCGGCGCGCAAAGTTCTTAGAACATGTGAAGGAGAAGGAGAAGTTATGAACCGGATCTGGTATGCCGCACTACTGCTGCTGTGCATTGTTACGGTTATTTTGCAAGGAATGGGGTTGCCTGAATATATACAGAGTGTGCGTGTCACCGAGTTTGGTACTTCGCCTCCGGTATCTCCAGTGATGTCAGCCGCGGCTATTACTTCACTGGTAGCATGGATCTGGGGGCTTGTGCTTGCAATCATGCAGAAGCGGTGGAGTTGGTTAATAAGTTTCTTTTTTCTTTCATATCTGGCAGTAGGATTATTCGCTGCCTTACGTCTCTTTCGTGGAACGACGCAATCTCAGTTGCAGGAAGTTTAAAGCTGTTATCTGTGATATGTTTATGCGTTACACACCGGATGTCCCTGTTTTAGCAACCCGGAACCTATCGAAGCGCTATGCCTCGCAGGTTGCTGCTGTCTCAAACCTCGATTTGACGGTCTACCAGGGTGAAATATATGGGTTTCTTGGTCCCAATGGTGCCGGGAAAACCACTACCCTGAAAATGCTGTTAGGATTGATTCAGCCTACCGCAGGAACCATAACTATACTCGGCCACGCTCCGGGGCATCCGGCGGCCCTGTCGCGCATTGGTGCCTTGATTGAAACTCCGGCGTTCTATCCCTACCTGTCTGGACGTGATAATTTGCGGGTAATGGCGCAGTATGCTTATGTCGCGCCAGAGCGCGTAGAGGTTGTTCTGCAAGAAGTCGGTCTTGCCCGAAGAGCGAATCATCAGTTTCAGCACTATTCGCTGGGAATGAAGCAACGTCTGGGTGTGGCTGCGGCATTGCTTAAAGACCCTGATCTGTTGATTCTTGATGAGCCATCCAATGGCTTAGATCCCCAGGGAATGGCCGATATGCGTGAACTGCTCCACCGGCTGAGAGAACGGGGGCAAACCGTGCTTGTGTCAAGTCATTTATTGGGTGAAGTGGAGCAGGTATGTGACCGCGTCGGCGTGATTCAGCAGGGTACGCTGGTGGCCGAGGGCGCGTTAACGGCATTGCTGGGAGCGAATATTTTACTCATACGCGCGCATCCAGTCGCACAGGCACATCACTTACTTCTGGATCTGCTGGGTGCTGCGAGTGTCACCCTAACCGAAGAGGTGTTGCAACTGCGAGTGGATCTGGCGTGTGCCGGCGAGTTGAACACCCGGTTGGTTCAGGCTGGTATTGTCGTAAGTGAGTTACGTCCGGTATCCCAGACACTTGAAGACCTGTTTTTATCTCTAACCGATGCAAGAGAGGTTGCCTGATGATCGCTTGCATGCGAGCAGAGCTATTCAAGTTCCGCAAACGGCCTGCTATCTGGATTCTTGGTGCTATACTGCTTGTACTCATCCTCTGTCTGGGATATGTTTTTCCGTATTTCTTTGTTGTTATCATACCGGTTCAGGATGCCACACTTCGCATGATTATGCAGGAGTTGCGGACGGCTCTCTTTCCCCATATGCTTGTTGCCAAGCTATTGCCGCTTGTTACAAATATGGGCGGGCCAATAGCAGTGATTCTTGGGTGTGTTGCAGTAGGAAGTGAGTATAGCTGGGGGACATTGAAAACAATTTTGACCCAGTATCCACGCCGATTTCAAGTACTGGGCGGTAAATTCCTGGCATTGGGTTTGCTCCTGGTTCTCGGTGTATTACTGATTTTCGGTCTTGCCACTGCTGCCAGCCTGCTTATTGCAACAGTCGAAGCCGGCGAGATGCACTGGCCGGCACTTACAGATATCCTGCTGGGGATGGGAGCACTCTGGTTGATTCTGGCAGCATGGGTTTCCGTGGGCCTGATGCTAACCCTGCTGTTTCAGAGCACGGCCCTGGGGTTGGGGCTCGGTCTGATACAGATAATGATAGTAGAAGGTACTTTCAATCTTCTCTCCCTGCAAAACCCTCTATTCCAGAATATTCGCCAGTTTCTCCCTGGTGCAAATGCAACTGCGCTCGCCATGTCTTTTAGCTCACCTATGATTGGTCTTGAACAGGGCATGCTTGCAACGTCGATAGGCGCAGTACAGGCAGCGTGTATATTGGCCGGGTATACCATTGGCCCGATGATAGTGGCGTTCTGGCTCTTTGGGCGTCGTGATCTGGTGAGGTGAAAAATCAGGGTATATCTGCATCAGCTTACATTGCGAATTACCAGGACTATACTTACTTTATTTGCTATTGTTACATTGGTGAAAATACTGCTGTAATCACTATCCATTTCTGCGGCTTCAGAACATAAGTTCTTTATAGTGGTATTTATTCTACTGTCAAGGTAGTAACATTACCCATTTACATCATGAGTATGGTGATGTAAACTAGAGAAGGACAGAGGTGTTCAATAGGATCTTTATTCAATGCCTCAAAGTCTATCGCTAATAGCATTGTAAAAAGGAAGGATGGTTGAAGTGATGCGAACGTCAAGAATTACTGGTGTGGTTTTGGGGATCGTATTGGCGATCGGTGCTGTTATAACGCCATTGGCAATGGCAAATCCATTTAGTCTAAATGGTGGTGGGCAGGGTTTAGGAACCGTATCTATCGTAGAGAACTTTAATGGAGCTGCAGGTTGGGGGGATACTCTCGAAGATACCCGTTTTGGTGCTGTGACCGAAGTGCAGAACGCACAAAACGGCAGGTTTGATCTGAGAGTAAGTGGAGATGGTGAGGTAGCGGCGGGGTTATTTGCTGGCCGGAAGACATGCACAATGCAAGCCAGAACGAAGTTCGCTGTTGGGAGTAATGACTCTGTTTCCACAGGTTGTGAAGTATTCGACTCCGATCGTTTCACCACTGTCACAGTGCGTGGTCATCATCGGTGGACAGATCGTAGTACAGGTGCTATTACAGAATTTAGTACTATTGGGACGTCCTAAAGTTACCTGTATGTTGAACAACTACACTTAACTAGAAGTAGAGAGCAGTCAGTGCATCATTGCATCTGACTGCTTCACGTCATTGTAGTGCCGAGGATTATCATGAGTCGCATGATCTGTCTCTGTCTTCTGGTTCTTCTGTATGTCATAAGTGCCTGTAGCCGGGTCTCCCAGCCACCATTGTCGGCATCGCGTGCTACTGGTGAGGCTTCATCACAGTCAGTGTGCCCATCAGACCGTGTCATTATCCGTTTTGGGGTACACGAGGGTGAACTCCCCGTCTATCAGCCACTGGTCGCCGCATTTAATGCCGAAGCCAGCGATATGTGTGTAAGGTTGATACCCTTTGGAAACAATAGCCTACCAGGGGCCGGCATAACTCAGGAAGTGATCGCTACAGTCCGGCAGGCTGATGTCGTCGAACTCTTTCGCCATCAACTTAATGCTCAGACTGAAGGTCTCTTCCTCGATCTGCATCCGTTGCTTGAAGCCGATGCAGCGTTTGATAAGGCAGACTATTTCCCTAATGCATTAGAGTTTATTGGTCCGGATCAACAATTGTACATGTTGCCCCGCGTTCTTGCACCTCAGGTTATTGCCTATAATCAGGATCTCTGGAACGCGCGAGGATTGCCGACACCCGATGCAACCTGGACATGGGATGATGTGCTGAATGCTGCCGAACAGCTCACCACCCGTGTGGGAGGAACTACTACTGTCTACGGACTAAGTGATATTAATTACGGCTTGACCACTGCCCTCTTCCATCTTGACTCACAGGGCGTAGAACTTGCCACGCTCCCCATGGAAGATATTGATATGACCCGCCCCCCCTATATTGCTGCAGTCGAACGGGTTGCGGCTCTGGCTGATGCCGGGGTACTCTACCTGGATCAACGGGATCAAGAGGATCTACTGCATAAGATCCGCACGGGACGGATTGCTATGTGGTGGGGGTGGAGTGATATGATAACGGAACAACTCCAACAAGAGGAGGATCTGCCCTTTGCCGTTGGTGTTATTCCCTTCCCACAGTTCGACTCCTACATACGAAACAATAGGTCAGGCTATCTGATCAATCGGGCCACCCAGCATCCAAACCATGCCTGGCGCTGGCTGACCTTCCTGAGTAAGCAGTCGATTCCGCCTATTGATGGTCGCTGGGACTCCACAGAGTATCCAACCCGTCACTCGCTTGTTGCACAAAGTGGTGTGATGAATAATCAGCCACCCATGATGCAAACCGCGCTGGCAGCCATGGCCGAACGCCCCCGGCAACCTGTTCCTGGCGGTCGCGATACGTATGGACAATTGACAGTCCTCATCCAGACACTCGAACAGGTGGTGATTGCGGATGTTGCCGTTCCCAGGGCGTTACGTGAAGCCCAGGCAACTTTCACGCAACAGGTCGCCGCTATGCAACGCACACCAACTGTTGTTGTGGAACCCGTACCGGTGAACACCCCGGTTGCCCAGACTGCTCCTCCCGGAGCGACCTCGATTGTGTTTGCTGCGGGTAACTTTGACCAGATACGATTACGTACCCTGGTCGATCAGTTTCATGATGCAAACCCTACGGTATTTGTGCAGATTATCCATAATGATATCACCATGTCCAGCAGCGAACTGGCCCGTCAGTCCGACTGTTTCGTGGGGTATGGACAGGTACCCGCCGATGCGGCACAACACTTCCTGGATCTGCAACCACTTCTCGACGCTGATGCAACGGTTTCCCGCGACGACTATCTGCCTGGCCTCTTGACTGACCAATCAGAGAGTAAGCTGTATGGTCTGCCGTATGAGATTGTCCTGCGCACGCTGGTGTACCAACCCCAGTTGTTTAACCAGGCAGATCTACCTTATCCTGAGGCTGATTGGACATTTCAGGATCTGATGCATGCTGCTCAACAACTTAGTGCCAGTGACGGCACGCGTTATGGCTTTGCCAGTCGCTTTCCATTGCAACACCTCGATTATGTTCTGTCGCAGTCGGGAGCAAGTTTGACACAGAGCCAGGGTGCAAACATCCAACCAAATTTTACCGCTCCAGATACAATCTATGCCCTAGAACAGTATGTTGACCTGCTGCGCCATTTCGGACCAGCATTGCCGCAGGAGGAGCCGGCTGATAGGAATCCGGTCGATAATGCCATTATGGGCGGGCATGTTGCGATCTGGTTTGACTACAGTAATAGTATTGTTCCGTTGAAGCACCGTTACCCCTTTCCAATTGCGCTGGCGGCCCCACCCTTCACTGAACGTGCGCCAGGTGTACACGATGTTAAGATCAGCCGCTGGTTAGCTATTTCCGCGCACACATCATCGCAGGAGGCATGCTGGCGCTGGATCCAGCACCTTAGTGGCGATCCAGTGTTTATCAGTGGTGATTGGCCCGCGCGGGCATCGGTAGCTGCATCTGAAGTCTTCCAGCAGCATGCCACAGCGGGAGCCTCTGACGTATATCACGCATACCGGCAGGCATTAACCCGACTGCCGGCTGCCGATCCGTTAGTTGTGGCAGAGACGCCAATCGACAACTACTGGTTTAATCAGGCTATGGATCGCGCATTGCATGGGGCAGAAGTGGCACAGGTGTTGCAGGAAGCCCAGACCACAACCCTCCAGCACCTGAATTGTGTCCGCACTGGTGGTGACCCGGATGAATGTGCGCGCCAGGTTGATCCCGACTACACAGATAACCGGCAGCAGCCATCGGGTACTGACTGAGAATGTGCGGTAGCGCAGCAGACAAACATCTTTGCGGCACACTAAGGGCGGGGAAGCAGGTTGAGCAACCATGCTTCCTCGCTGCTGCATTTCCCCCCTCCACGCAAAATCCCCGCGTAAACCTGGAACATCCTGTGCCCTTCATTCGTCTGGATCTTCAGACGCGGGGAATGGCCTGTATCGAGAGAAGTGAGGCAATGTATCGTAAACTCTTGTTTGTATGTTCACTCGTTCTGCTTATGCTCCTCTTCAGCGCATGCGGCTCAACCGCTGCCACATCGCAGCAGGAACTGCCTACGCCCACACCACTGCCACCTGCACCGGCCCTG
>DAOTVB010000009.1:0-39778 GCA_034436755.1 Chloroflexaceae bacterium
TGTTCTTTGTTCTCAGCACTCTCCCCCGGCTTGTCTTGCTCCCGCTTCTGGTGTATAGTTTCTGTAATCAGCCGGACTTTGTTGCACCGCATTACCCCGCCCCACCAGAACGAACATCAGCCCAAACCAACCGAACCGAGTACGCCCACCGGATGAACGATAAACTCTGGAGTACAGGTTATGCATGACGCTTTGAACGAACCGGGAAACACACAGGCGTTGGACTTCCTCGCCGGGGGCGGTGAACTGGGGCAATTGATGCGGGCGCAGGATTGGGCACAGACACCCCTCGGCCCGCTTGAAACCTGGCCGCAGAGCCTGAAGACCGCGCTGAGCATCTGTCTGGCGTCACCGGAGCCGGTGTCGCTCCTCTGGGGGCCGGAGCAGACTCAGTTCTATAACGATGCCTACCGCGCCATCATTGGGAACCGCCACCCAACGATCCTGGGCCGCCCGGTCCGCGCGAACTGGCCGGAGGCCCGCGCCGGCCTGGAGCCGATTATTGACGACATCATGCGCGGCGATCCCGCCGTGGTAACGGACGATCTGCCGCTGTTGCCGGATGCGGCGAATGATGGGCGGCGGCGCAGCTTCACCCATACCTTCTCCGCCGTCCGTGATGAACGGGGGGCAGTTGGTGGCATCTTCCACCGCGTCACGGAGGCCCGGTTGCCCGTTCCCGCCCCGGCGGTCCCGGACGAGCCCGCAGAACACCTGGATCTCGTATTCGAGGCGGCAAACGCAGCCGCGTTTGAGTTGCATCTGCGCCAGGGCACCCTGCGGCATTCACCACGCCTGAATATGCTCTTTGGCTTTCCGCCGGAGCAGGCCACCACCCTTGCGGATTTTCGCGCCCGCTATCATCCGGATGACCGGGCTATGCTCAGCGATATGCTCCCCCGGTTACGCCAGGGAGCGCCGCATATTCACCGTGATCTCCGCATTATCCTGCCGGATGGCACGATCCGCTGGATCCATACCCGGGGCCGGGGAGTGCCGAATGCCGCCGGGCAACCGGAGTGGGTGCGTGGTATCTCGATCGATATCACCGCGCGGAAGCAAATGGAGGAGGAGTTACGTGCGGCAAAGGTGTATGCCGAGAGCATTATCGACACCCTCCACGAGCCGCTCCTTGTTCTCACTCCGGACCTGCAGATCAAGTCCACAAATGCAGCCTTTTACACGCACTTTGCGGTACGCCCGGAGGAGACGGTCGGTCGGCGCATTTACGACCTGGGCAACGGGCAGTGGAACATCCCCCGCCTGCGAACGCTCCTCGATGAGGTGCTGCCCGACAATCAGGTCTTCACCGACTATGAGGTTGAGCATGTGTTCGAGACCCTCGGCCGGCGGGTGATGCTGCTCAATGCCCGTCGCCTGGATGCTGTGCAACTGATCCTGCTCGGCATTCGTGACATCACCGCACACAAGCGGGCGGAGCAGGCGCTGCAGGAGAGTGAAGCCCGCTACCGTACCCTGGCCGCCAACCTGCCGAACATAGCCGCGTTTATGGTTGATCATGATCTGCGCTATCAACTGGCAGCGGGGCAGGCGCTGTCCACGGTCGGGCTGTCCCCTGCTGACTTCGAGGGCAAGACCCTGTATGCGGCCGTTCCGCCCGCTCTGGTGCGTGATCTGGAACCATACTACCGCCAGGTGCTCGCCGGAACAGCGTTTCAGCATGAACATAGCCAGGACGGTCAGCAGTATGTCTCCCATGGCGTGCCGCTCACAGACCAGGCGGACCAGATCTACGCCGCGCTCGTAATATCGTACGATATCACCGCGCGCAAGCAGGCCGAGGAGGTGCTGCGCGCGTCGGAAGCCCGCTTCCGTACCATTGCCGACCTGGTGCCCGATCTGCTCTGGAGCAGCGACTCGGAAGGATTTACCCACTGGTACAACCGGCGCTGGCTGGACTACACCGGACAACCCTTCGAAGCAGCTACGGATCACGGCTGGCTTGCCGTCATCCACCCCGATGACCGCGAAACCGCGTTGCGGACCTTCCAGCAGACGGTTGCTGCCGGCGTCCCGCTCCGCCAGGAGCATCGCATTCGCGGTGCGGATGGTACGTACCGCTGGTTTCTGGCGCAGGCGCTGCCCCTGCGCGATGAGCAGGGCCGGATTACGCAGTGGTACGGGGCGGCTACCGACATCCATACGCAACGGTTGGCGCTGGAGACAGCCCGGGCGGCTCAGGCCGATGCGGAGGCGGCCCGGGCCGCGCTGGCGCGGGTTAATGCCGAACTGGAGGACCGGGTTGCCACGCGCACCGCCGATCTGGTACGTATCAACCAGACCCTGGAGGCGCTGATTACTGTCGCGCCGCCGGCGATCATCACGCTCGATCACGACGGCCGGGTGCAGCGCTGGAACCCGGCGGCGGCCCACCTCTTTGGCTGGAGTGCCGAAGAGGTGCTGGGACACCGGCTGCCCACCCTGCCGCCGGATACGCCCCCGACTGAGGCGGCGGAACAGCGCGCACTCCAGGGCGCAGACATCCGAGAAGGTTCGGAGACGCAGCGCTGCCGCAAGGATGGTACCCTGGTTGAGGTCAACCTCTGGACCACGCCCCTGTACGACGCGGCAGGACGGATCTACGCGGCGCTGGCACTGCTGACCGATATCACCACGCGCAAGCAGGCCGAACGGCAGGTGCAACAGTTGACGAACCGGCTGCGCCATCTGCACGCAATTGATCAGGCGCTGCTGGCAGCTCGCTCGGCTGAAGAGATTGCCGATGCCGCGCTGGCTCATGTCCAGGATCTGCTGCCCTGCCAGTATGCCGGCGTCGCCATCTTTGCCCACCACGGCGAGACGGCGATCATCCACTCGCGTTCGTTCACCAGCGTTGCGCCGCTCAACGAGGAGTTACCGCTGGCACCCTTCGTCTCCCCGGATAATCCGGCGCATGGCCCGTCCCCAATCCTTACCGCAGACGCAGTGACCAGCACCCGGTCCCCCCTTGAACAGCATCTGCAGACGGCCGGCATGCAGACCATCCTGAGTCTGCCCCTGGTCGCGCGGGAGCAGACGCCAGGTATGCTCGTCTTTGGCGCAACGATGGCGGATGCTTTCACCGAGGAGCAGATGGGCGTGGCCCAGGAGATCGCCGACCAGTTGACGATTGCGCTCCAGCAGGTGCAACTCTTCGGGCAGGTCCAGCGGGGGCAAGAGCGGTTGGCGGCGCTCTCGCGGCGGCTGCTGGAGGTGCAGGAGCAGGAGCGCCGCGCCATTGCCCGCGAACTGCACGATGAGATCGGCCAGATTATGACCGGGCTCCAGTTGCAGATCGGGATGATCCAGAGCGGAGCAGGCGCGGACCAGGCTGGCCAGTTTGCCACCCTGAACAGCACGTTGAGCGAACTGATCCAGCGGGTGGACGGTATGTCGCTGAACCTGCGCCCCTCAGTCCTGGACAACATGGGCGTGTTGCCGGCCCTGCTGCGGCATATCGACCGCTACACCCGCCAGACTAACATCCAGGTGGATTTCCTGCATACCGATCTGGATCAACGCTTCCCCTCCGAAATTGAAACGGTGGTCTACCGGGTGGTGCAGGAGGCGCTAACCAATGTGGCGCGGTACGCCGGGGTATCACAGGTGCTGGTCCAGGTCCAGGTCGCAGCGCAGACGATCATCATCGAGGTTATCGACGAGGGGCCGGGGTTTGATCTGCAGCAAGTGCTCGCTGCCGGCACGTCAAGCGGGGTATCCGGGATGTATGAGCGGGTCGGGCTGGTGGGTGGACAGTTGTTTTTCGATACGGCCCCCGGCAATGGCACGACGATCGTTGCCGAAATCCCGCTGCCCGAGTTGTAGGGGACAGGGGACAGGGGACAGGGGACAGGGGACAGGCGTAGGGTGCATTCAATGCACCATTGGCATCCCGATATTCCTCAGGAGTCCCGGCTTCAGCCGGTGGGATGCTGACCGGGGCAGCGGCAGCCTGTACCGGCTGAAGCCGAGACGCCCGTTCAGCGATGTCTGGATGAGATGTTCCAACTGCATCCATCAGCCGGGAAGTGGTTGCAATGCCAACGGTGTTGCAGAACCGGCCGGTCGCCCGGTGACAAGAGCTACTCCGCCTGATCTGCTGCTCCGGCAGCGTTCGTGGGGGAGGCCCCTGGCGGCTGATCCAGCCAGGCAATCAGATCCTCCTGCGTAGCGAAATCCAGCAGGGCATCCGCCAACATAAGAACGGTATCACTATCCAGCCTGGTGATCCGGGTTGAAACCGCCTCCGGGAGGGGCCCAAACTTGCGCGTCAGTTGGCGCAGCACCAGCGCCTGACGTTCCTCAATGCGCCCTTCTACCCGTCCATCTTCCCGTCCAATTTCTTCAAAACTGGTCACGAGCGTCATGCCGATCTCCTCACTTTCAATCTGTTTCATTGCTTCAAACGTGGGGCGCGTTAGCTCTGCCGGGAGCCGCAGCAGATACTCCATCAGTCGTAGGATGAGATGTTCCAACTGCTTCCATCAGCCGGGAAGTGGTTGCAATGCCAACGGTGTTGCAGAACCGGCCGGTCGCCCGGTGACAAGAGCTACTCCGCCTGATCTGCTGCTCCGGCAGCGTTCGTGGGGGAGGCTCCTGGCGGCTGATCCAGCCAGGCAATCAGCTCCGCCTGCGTAGCGAAATCCAGCAGGGCATCCGCCAACATAAGAACGGTATCACTATCCAGCCCGGTGATCCGGGTTGAAACCGCCTCTGGGAGGGGCCCAAACTTGCGCGTCAGCAGGCGCAGCACCAGCGCCTGACGCTCCTCAATGCGCCCTTCTGCCCTTCCTTCTGCCCTTCCTTCTACCCTTCCTTCTACCCGTCCATCTTCCCGTCCAATTTCTTCAAAACTGGTCACGAGCGTCATGCCGATCTCCTCACTTTCAATCTGTTTCATCGCTTCAAACGTGGGACGCGTTAGCTCTGCCGGGAGCCGCAGCAAATATTCCATCAGTCGTAGGATGAGATGTTCCAACTGCTTCCATCAGCCGGGAAGTGGTTGCAATGCCAACGGTGTTGCAGAACCGGCCGGTCGCCCGGTGACAAGAGCTACTCCGCCTGATCTGCTGCTCCGGCAGCGTTCGTGGGGGAGGCCCCTGGCGGCTGATCCAGCCATGCAATCAGATCCGCCGGAGTAGTAAAATCCAGCAGGGCATCCGCCAACATAAGAACGGTATCACTATCCAGCCCGGTGATCCGGGTTGAAACCGCCTCCGGGAGGGGCCCAAACTTGCGCGTCAGTTGGCGCAGCACCAGCGCCTGACGTTCCTCAATGCGCACTTCTGCCCTTCCTTCTGCCCTTCCTTCTACCCTTCCTTCTACCCGTCCATCTTCCCGTCCAATTTCTTCAAAACTGGTCACGAGCGTCATGCCGATCTCCTCACTTTCAATCTGTTTCATTGCTTCAAACGTGGGACGCGTTAGCTCTGCCGGGAGCCGCAGCAGATACTCCATCAGTCGTAGCAGGGCGCGGATCTCATCCGGCGTGTAGCCCTGCCGTAAAATGCGCCGGTATCCCTCCAACTTGCGCTGCATGCGCGCCTGGGGCTGGCCGCGCGTCTCCTGGGCGTCCCGGTGCAGCAGCGTCAGCGTGGCAAAAATGTTCGGGCTCGCCTCCAACATGGCCCGGTCCAGGTCGTGCAGTTTCACCACCGGAAAGCGCAGCGCCAGTTCGCAGCCCCAGAGGGCATAGCCAAACTGGTCCGGGCGCCAGGTGAGATCCTCGTCGGCCAGGATTGCCAGGCTGACGACCTGCCGCTCGTCTCGGTCGTAGGTGCGCGCGTGGTACCGGAACATGCGTCCGGGAAACCGGATATCGCGTTGGCTCTGAATTTCGATATGGATCAGCAACCAGGCCGCGTTGCCGTCCCGTCGCACCACGCGCACCAGTTTATCCACATGCTGCTTGCCCTGGCTATCCTCCGGGGCCACTTGCTGCAAGGCAGTGTCCTGAAACACGACCGGCTGCGTCCAATCAATGCCGGCATGCACCTGCGGAAAGAAGAAGGCGATAAACGGCTCAAAGAAGCGTTCTAATGCCTCCTTCCATGCGCCGTCGAAGTCACTGGCAGGCATATCCATACGGTCTTGCTCTCCTGGTCTCTTGCGGCATCCGTGGGCTGATAACGTGTAGCTTTATGCCTGTGCATATTGTAGCACAGGCCGATGTGCAGTGTTCGATCCTGACCCGATTGGCCTGACCCGATTGGCCTGACCCGATTGGAATGTACTGTAGTGCGGATGCTTTGTCAAACGGCTAAAGCTGTCACCGTGAGTGTGGATCGGGTTGTACCAAATAGTAAAGGGAGCAACAGACGTAAGCCGGCCTTCTCCCTTCGGGTTACTCCTGGCACACAAGTTGCAATAGAGCAAACGCAGATGCATATGCTGTTCTTATGCAACGTATGCAATCTGGAGAATGAAAGGAGAACAGGCAATGGCAGATACCCCAGCCGACCGGCAGCGCCCCAGGCCACCATATCCCGCACAGCACCAGGATAAGCCGGGAAGCGAAGCGGAGTTGCGACCACAACCGCGCTACCTCGCACCCGGATACAAGGGTGCCGACAAACTAGAAGACAAAGTTGCTCTGATTACCGGCGGCGACTCTGGTATTGGTCGCGCTGTCGCGGTGCTTTATGCCCGTGAAGGCGCTGATGTGGCGATTGTGCATCTCCCCGAAGAGCAGCACGATGCCGAAGAGACCAGGCATGCCGTCGAAACTGAAGGACGGCGGGCACTGCTTATTAAAGGGGATGTGACCCGGCCTGACTTCTGCCGGCAGGCGGTTGAGCAGACCATAGCGGAACTGGGGAAGCTGGACATCCTGGTGAACAACGCCGCCTTTCAGGAGCACCAACCGGGATTGGATGCACTCTCTGAGGAGCAGTGGGATCATACCTTCAAAGTTAACATCTATGGCTACTTCCGCATGGTTAAAGCTGCCGTGCCACACATGCAACCCGGCAGTGTCATTATCAATACCGGCTCGATCACGGGTATCCGGGGGAGCGGGCATCTGCTGGACTACTCGGCGACCAAGGGAGCCATCTTTGCCTTCACCAAATCGCTGGCGCAGAACCTGGTCAGCCAGGGCATTCGCGTCAACTGTGTCGCCCCCGGCCCGGTCTGGACACCGCTCAACCCATCTGATAAACCGGCTGAGAAGGTCGCAAACTTTGGGCAGAAGGTGCCGATGGATCGCCCGGCCCAGCCGGAAGAAATTGCCCCGGCCTATGTCTTTTTTGCCGCAAACATTGACTCCAGCTATATCACTGGTGAGGTTTTGACGCTGCTCGGAGGCGAGACCTCAGCAGTATAAATATCCAGGTAGAGTTAACCTGACATGGTATCAACGTGGATATCCGGCAGTGTTGCCGGCGTCTGCGCGATACATAGATTGTATTAAGACCCGATAGAAAAGGAGTAATTCCACATGGCTATTTCTAACCTTCAGGAACTGTTCGTTCATGGACTGGCCGAGATGCAGGACGCGGAAGAGCGCTTTATCGAAGCCCAGAAGAAGATGCTCTCCAAGGCCAGCAATGACACCCTGCAGTCGATGCTGAAAGAGCATATCGGCCAGACCTCCGAGCAACTGGAGCAGATCAAGAATCTTGCATCATCGTTGGAGACCAAACTGCCCCAGGCGACGAACAGTGTTGCCAAGACCCTGGTCGAAGAGGGTGAGAAGATGATTCAACAGGCCGGCGACAACAGCGCACTGCGCGATGTTGTTATCGCCGAGGCCGTCTCCAAGGTCGAGCATTTTGAGATCGGCAGCTATCAGCCGCTGATCGCCGCTGCCGAGCAGATGGGGCATCGCACTGCGGCCCAGAAATTGAATGGCATTCTGCAGCAGGAAGAGATGACCGCGCAGAAGGTTGTCAAGAATGCACCGTCCCTGCTCAAGCAGGCGCAGTCGTCTAAAGAAGCCAGTGCATAATCCCCACAATAATCAATAGCGCTAAACCTATATCAAACTCAGGATACGAGTTGCGCAGTTGCTATGCAAACCGGACGTTTCACTCGATGGAAGCCTGATTTGCCGGCAGCAGCATAGTATGTTCTTTTTCTTTTTCACACAGAGATTCACAATGTGAGTCTCTGTGTGAAAAAGATCTGGTCTCTTCCGTCCTGCCGGAGGTTGAGATACCTTCCGGGTCAGTGACCGCGTAACTCCTGCCCATGGATATAGAGTTTATCGAGTTTATCGAGTTGATGTCAGGCCAGGGCAGCCACGTTCTGCTGCTGGTGCCGGTACCTGCTGCGCGCAGAACGGTATAGCGGGAAACCATGGCATACATGTTGCATCCTTCCAGGTAGAACCTGAACGAAAGCGAGGTTTTCCATGAATACCGTATTATTTAGTATTTACAATACGTCCGAGCGCGCCGAACAGATCGCCCGGCAACTCCTTGACAATGGCTTCCCAGGTGATACGATTAGATTGATTGGCCCGGCGTCGCATCCCGGTGGCGAAGTCGCCTACCATGATCGCCATGCCGAGCGGAAAGGCAGCTTTGCCGATCACGACCCGGTCTACCATGACCGCAATCGTGAGCGGGAAGGCAGTTTTGCCGATCACGACCCGGTCTACCATGACCGGCACGCCGAGCGGAAGGGCAGCTTTGCCGACCACGACCCGGTCTACCACGACACTAATGTCGAGCGGGAAGGCAGTTTCGCTAATGGCATGACGCATCAGAAGACGGGTGAAGCGCTGGTTGCCCGGCTCAGCGACGCCGGGTTGGCCCGACCTGATGCCGAGCAGTGTGCAACCCAGATCCGCAATGGAGCCACGCTGCTGGTCATTCAGGTTCCCGATGGTCGCGCCGCACAGGCCGCCGCAATCGTCCATCAGTCTGCCTGGTCTGCGTAATCCTGGTTACTACCATTGAGAAGGAGAAAAGTGTATGGTACGCACGCGCTACGACCACATTGTTGAAGAGTTACGTGATGATCTGCTCCGTATGGGCAGTCTGGTCGAGGAGGCGCTGAGCCGGGTTATACACAGCCTGAAAACCTGGAATGCTACCACTGCCGGCTGGATTATTCGAGATGATGCGCGGATTGACGAGTTGCAGCACACCATCGAGGAGCGCGTCATAATGATCCTGGGAACCCAGCAACCCGTCGTTGCCAGTGATCTGCGCCTGGTGCTGATGGTTGGCTTTATTGCTTCCGAACTGGAGCGAGTCGGCGATTATGCCGCCGCGATTGCTCGCCGGGTTCGCCGCGCGGAAGGGCAGGGGAAGCTTACCCTGCCGGCGGAATTTCAGGAGATGGGCACGCTGGCATGTCAGATGCTCCACAACAGTCTGGAGGCGTTTCTGCACCAGGATCAGGATCTGGCGCATGAACTGCAGAGCGCTGACGAGCGCGTGGATGCCTACGAAGAACAGTTGCGCACGTACTTCTTTGATCAGATGCGGGCAAATCCGCAGCAGATCGAGACCATTTCGGATCTGCTCGATATGGTGCATGTGTTTGAACGGGTTGCTGACCGGGCAACCAATATCGGCGAGCGGGTGATCTACCTGGTGACGAACCGCGTCGAAGAGTTGAATCCCTAGCCTGCATTGCAATACCCAGGACTGTGGATTATGTGTGAACGGTTTTGCGCCGTTCGCACATAATCTTCTGCCCGGCACTTTCCGCACCTCCGGCGTTCCGCAGCCCGCATAGGAGCCACTACGCCCCGAACTATAATGCACTTACCGGGTTACGCGGTTACCATGCAAATGGAAACCCGATTCGTCTGCGGCAACATGGTACTCTGTTTGTGCAAAAGAATGGAATCTTCCGCCCTGCCGGAGGCGATATCCCGCACCAAACGCGGGATCACCTGATCCGTGGCAGCATTGGTCGTTTCGCAGGTTTCGCTCATGTCGTGTTGTTCGTGGTCCAAACCCTCATCGCGTAACTCATATTCCTTACGTTTGTTCACAGGACTTATGCGGTGCATGTTTGAACCGGAGAACCGCGTACTTCCTGTTAGTTCATCCGAAAAGCAAGAATACCTATGTCAACTACCCCACGAAACGAACGCCCCGGCAATATAAAACCGATACCCTGAAGACGCGATCTCAGGATGCGGACATGCCGCGTCCCGGCAATCGGTCACTCTGGCGAATCTGGTGGACGACGATTGTGATTGTCAGCGCAGTGATTATGGCTCTCATCCCGATTGCTATCGTCTGGATGTTTGCCCGCCCGCTGATGCTGCTGCTTATCGCCATGGTTATTGCCCAGGCCCTGGCTCCGCTGGCTGATCGGCTGCACCGCTGGATGCCACGCGTTGTCGCCGTCCTGCTGCTCTATCTGGTGCTCTCGCTGACGCTGGGCATCATCGTCTGGCTGGCCTTCACCCCGCTGGTTGTCCAGGCGCAGCAGTTTAGCAGCCGTCTCCCTGAAATGGTTGATCTGGCGCAGAGCTGGTTCCAGCGCCATGAGCAGTTAAGCGGAGCTGTACCCTCCGTCGAGAATCTTATTTCACCCCTCGAAAGTATTAGTGTACATGTAATCTCGGTGCCGGTGGCGGTGGCCGCGCTCATCATCGACCTGCTCATTATTGTGGTGCTCTCGATCTACTGGATTATTTCTATGTCAAAGCTGGAGCATTTTACGCTCTCATTCTTCCCGCGGCGCTATCGCAGTCAGGCGCAGGAGGTGATCCATCAGATGGGTCAGACGATGGGGGGCTATGTGCGCGGCGTGGGAATAACCATGTTTCTGGTCGGGCTGTTTACCTATGTCGGGTTGGAGATTATCGGGGTTGAGTTTCCGCTGATCCTGGCGTTGATCGCCGGGTTGCTTGAAGCTATTCCGATTGTCGGTCCGATCATCGCCTGGTTTATTATCACCGGGGTGACCATGCTCGACTCATTTCAACTGGGGCTGGTCGCGGCACTCTACTTCTTTATTATTGAGCAGATCGAGGGGCATATCCTGGTGCCCAACGTCATGCGCAGCCAGACCGACATCCCGGCACCGCTGGTTGTTATCGCGCTACTCGCCGGCGCCAGTATCGGCGGACTGCTGGGCGCGATTGTGGCAATTCCAATTGCCGGGGCGTTGCGCGTCTTCTTTTTGCGGGTGATCACGCCGGCCATACGCCACTGGGCCGGGGCTGAACCGCTGGAGGAGGGTGAGCCGGATGAGCCACCCGAGATCGCACCGGCCACCATACAGGAAGTTCCTACAAGTTCTTCTTCCTCACAGGGTGAGAACGTGTAGGCACTTCCATGTGGTGATACCTGGATAGGGTTATGAACTTTGAACATTAAATCCAGATAGCGATGTTCAGGCGTCCCGGCTTCAGCCGGATCATGCATTCCCGGCATATGCCCTGTCCCGGCAGGCATCCCACCGGCTAAAGCCGGGACTCCCGATCATTTCACATTTCCGGGTTAATTGCGCAACGTTCATAAGCCGGGACGCCTGATCATTTCACATATCCGGATTAATTGCGCAAAATTCATCCCCCGTCATCTGTCACCCGCTGCCTGCGTCTTAGACCGACTCATTCCAGTCGCGCAGCAGCATCTGAATCGTCTCGTAATGCTCGGTCTCATCGTTGACCATCTCTTCCAGGCGGACCTTCAGCGCCGTCTCGCCCAGTTCTTCGGCCTGCTGGGCGCGCTGCGAGTAGTTCTTGATCGCCTGCGCTTCCATATCGAGTACGGCCTTGAGCTTGTCCCGGTTGCTGGACGCATTCGGAATCGCAGCCGGTTTCATTTCAGGTGTGCCGCCGTAGATCACAATCTTATCGGTCAGGAACTGCGCGTGCATCAACTCATCGGGGATCTCGCGCTGGAACATCGCGCGCAGTGAGTCCCGGTGAGGACCGGATACCTCGGCGCTCCAGCGCGTATAGGCCAGCACCGCCTGCAGTTCGTAGGAGAGATCGTCGTTCAGCGCTTTGATCAGGGTCTGCTTATCCATGCATAACTCCTTCTACTTTATTCCAGTCTTACCGTCAGGTCTCGATCAGGTGAACCGACAGAAGAGATTTATTGCTCCTCGTGGGGACTCAGGCGTGGGTCATACGCGGTCCAGCCGCTCTGCCGCCACTGCCCAGTGCGCTCGTTCATATCGATTGCCCCGTGTTCATTCAGGATGGCATAGGCGCGATCCACCATACCATCGGCGGCATCGACAATCACCAGCGTACCGCCCCGGCGTACGCCTTCGGCGAAGGAACCGGCCTCTTCTTCAGAGACGCCCATGCCCAGCAGCGCGCCAACGATGCCGCCGGCCGCAGCGCCCAGGCCCGCACCCAATGCCGTCGCACCCAGCGCCGTCGCCAGTGAGCCCGCCGCCAGTACCGGCCCGATGCCGGGAATTGTCAGCGTACCAATGCTTGCCAGCAGCCCCGAAACGCCGCCGATGACCGCGCCGCCGGTTGCGCCAACGGTTGTGCCCTCGGACGACTCGCCCGTGCCACCATACTGCTTTACCAGGTGTTGCTGCGGGTCATGGGCCACCAGACTTACGTTATCGGCCATAAATCCATTATCAATAAGCGCCTGCACTGCGTGCTGTGCCGATTCAAACGTATCAAATAGTCCAAGCACAGTTCTGGATTGAGGTATATTTGTGGTCATCAGGTGCCTCCCTTCTGGCTATGGTTGGGTTGCCGTTGCCGGCCCCTCGGGATCTGGTTGCTGCAAGATGTGTGCCACTGGAGTTCGTAGTCGGTAGTCCGTAGTCCGTAATCCGTCGTTCGTCGTTTGTCGTTCGTCGTTCGTCATCATCACCCCAGAGCCACATCCATCGTCATCATCACGGCAAACCCTATGATCACCCCGGTGGTCGCCAGATCGGTATTGCCTTCGTGCTGCGCTTCCGGGATGACCTCCTCGGCGACGACAAAAATCATCGCCCCGGCGGCAAAGCTCAGGGCGTAGGGCAGCAGTGGGCGGGCAAACAACACCGCCGCTGCGCCAATTACGCCCGCCACTGGCTCAACCACCGCCGAGAGTTGTCCATAAAAAAAACTTTTCGCGCGCGATATTTTCTCCCGACGCAAAGGCATGGCGACGGCAATACCTTCGGGGAAGTTTTGCAAGCCAATGCCGATTGCCAGCGCGATAGCGGCCCCCAGGCTGGAGGCCTCCAACCCCAGACTCGCCGCGCCGAAAGCTACCCCAACCGCCAGGCCCTCGGGGAAATTGTGCAGCGTGATCGCCAGCACCAGCAGGATCGAGCGCTCCCAGGTTGTGCGTATGCCCTCCGCATCTTCCATCCGCTCGGCGGGAAAGTGGATATGTGGCAGGATCATGTCAACGCCGCGAATAGTAGCCGCACCGAGCAAGAAACCGATCAGGGCGGGTACCCAGCTTATCATGCCCTGCTGCTGGGCCAGTTCAATGGCCGGGGCCAGCAGCGACCAGAAGCTGGCGGCAATCATCACGCCCCCGGCAAAGCCCAACATGGCGTCAAGCACTTTTTGATTGAACCCACGCACAAGAAATACCGAAGCTGCGCCGAGGGCGGTCAGCCCCCAGGTGAAGAGTGTCGCCAATAACGCCTGGACGACGGGCGAGAGGTCTGCGAAAAAGCTAAACACTGCTGTTTGTAGCCTCCTCTTCGTTTCCACGAATTATGCAGTGGTTACGCAACCTGGATGTTTGCCCGGGTGGAAGCCAGATTCACCTGCGGCAGCATGGTGCTTTTTTACCTTGCTCACAAAAACTTGCACATTGTGCAAGTTTTTGTGAGCAAGAATATCCGGTTCCACCCTGCCGGAGGCGAAGTTACCTTCCGGGTCAGAACTGCGTAAGCGGTGTGACTGGTCAGAACAGCCGGAGGATCACGGTTTGTCGTTTATCGCTGGAAAGCCTGGCGTAGTTCGTTCCAGGCCTGTTGTAGATCGGAACTGAATGCCTCCCAGTCCATCGCCGACTCCTGCATCCGGTGCATCCGATCATTGAGGTCAGTATGCCGGGCACGCAGCCGCGCAACCCGCTCTTCGTAGTCGCGCTTTTCGCCGCCCTGTGCCTGATCCGCCATGGCATTGAGCCGGTTAATCTCGGCGTTCAGTTCGGTTAGATGGCGGGCCATGCCCTCGCGTGTGAGCCGCTGCTGTTCGCGTGTTTGTTGATCAGCCATACTCAGTCTCCTTTCGACTCCGGCTCATATACCCTCGTTATAGTTACCAGTCGCAAGAAATATGCCAGCCATCAGAATTGGTGATGAGCGCACAGGTGATGCCGGTTCCGGGAGGGACGCGCTTGTGTGTGTCCGCAGGCCGGGTCGAGGAAACGACCGGGCCGGCCGCAGAACGGTGCATCGCAGGCACCCTACGGTGGTCGGGAGTCCCGGCTTCAGCCGGTTGGATGTGTGGAAGAAGGGTGTATCGCATGCACTCTACGGTGGTCGGGAGTCCCGGCTTCAGCCGGTTGGATGCGTGGAAGAGTGGAAGAAGGGTGCATCGCAGGCACCCTACGGTGGTCGGGAGTCTCGGCTTCAGCCGGTTGGATGTGTGGAAGAGTGGAAGAAGGGTGCATCGCAGGCACCCTACGGTGGTCGGGAGTCTCGGCTTCAGCCGGTTGGATGCGTGGAAGAGTGGAAGAAGGGTGCATCGCAGGCACCCTACGGTGGTCGGGAGGCTCGGCTTTCGCCGGTTGGATGCGTAGAAGAACGGTGCATCGCAGGCACCCTGCGGCTGTTTGCTGATGAACGTTGCAAAAAGAGTCCGGCTTTGTGCTTGACGGGAGTCCCGGCTTCAGCCGGTTGCACTGTCCGGATTACAATCGCAACGTTCATCAGGCGGTTCCAGGCCGGCACAACCGCCTGAAAACGGCACTACTCCATAGCGGGACAGCCGGGCGGGTCGGCTACGCACCCGCCGTGATAATCCCCGTGCGCTCCAGGAAGGCCGCCACGTCCCGCCAGTAGACATTCCAGCTTGGCGGGCAGTCGTTATGCCCACACACGTAGGTAATCAGTGTGCCCTGCTGTGCAGCCTGGGCCAACGCGACCCCCTGGTCGTAGGGGATCAGCGTATCATACTCGCCATGGATCACCAGCACCGGGCCGGGGTAGCTGCGGACGACCGCCAGATTGTCAAACGGATCCTGGATCAGCACATCGGGCACGGCCAGATGCTCGACAAATGCCGACACGCTGGTAAAAGTTGACATAAGAATGAGGGCTGCTGAAGGTCGCTCGGCAGCCAGCGCACAGACCGCACCGCCACCCAGGGAGCGCCCCAGCAGGATGATCCGGTCGGCATCAACATCATCACGCGCCGCGAGGGTATCATACGCCGTGACAAATGTTTCCGTGATACTCCGCTGCGACGGCTCACCGGCCGAGCGTCCATACCCCGGATACTCCACCAGCAGCATGCCAATCCCCAGTTGGGTAAACGGCTGGAGGTCATCCGGCCAGTCATCGATCAACTCGGCGTTGCCGTGGGCAAAAATAACCGCCGGGGCAGCCGGGAGGCCCGCCTCCGGTTCCGGCGGTAGAAACCAGGCCTCAACCTGGCCGAAGGAAGTTGCAAGCCAGATCTGTTCGACGCCGGAGAGTTGCTCCGCCCCGGAGGGTGGCGCGGCGATCTGGGTTCCGGGAAAGAGAAATTGCCGCTGCATCATAACGAAGACCCCACAATATAGACCGTACCCAAGAAGCAGGACGCCGCAGATGCCGGCGACCATACGTACATACCTGGTCATCGGCTAACCCCGTATTTGTCGGTACACTTCTTGCGAAGCATATCCAGAGTGTATTGCAAACAGAAAGGTACAATGAGCATACTATGATCCAACAAATTGCGCAACTGCTCGGCATGTACGCCCTGCCGATCTTTATCGCCTTTGTCGTCGTCGTGCTGGCGTTCATCTTCCTGTTCTGGCGTTTATTCGAGGCGCACTACCGGCGATTCTGGGAATGGGGTAGCCGGATCCGGCATTTTATCACGCATCTCCTGCCAACACAATGGTTGCGGCAGCGCTACCCGCGCATCTGGTCCTTTCTGAGGCAGCGGTTATCGTCCCGGGAGTATCTGGGCCTGCATCTGACGCTGGGGTTGCTGATTATTGTGACCATGCTAAACTTTTTTGGCGAGATTGCCGACAGTGTCACCGAGAGCGAAGGAATTGCCCACTTTGATCGGGCGCTGGCCAGCAGCATGTATCAGCATGTATCGCCGACGGCAATTACCGCATTTAGAGGTATCACCTGGCTGGGCGATCCGGAACTGATCACGGTTATTGTTGTCATGGTAGGGGCGATGCTGCTGGCGGGCCGTTACTGGTACCTGCTGACCGGCTGGGTCATTATTCCGGCCGGGGGCGGCCTGCTCAACAGCACGCTTAAATCGATCTTTCAGCGCAACCGCCCGGAACTGCCCAATCCCTTCGTGGTCGAGATGAGTTGGAGCTTTCCCAGCGGCCATGCTATGGGTTCGCTGATTACCTACGGGATGCTGGCCTATGTGCTGGTGGTCTTTGTTGAGCGGCGCTGGGACCGGCGGGTTATTGCGGCGACGGTCACACTGGTCTTGCTGATCGGCTTTAGCCGGATGTATCTGGGGGTCCACTACTTTAGCGATGTAGTGGCCGGGTTTGCTGCCGGGACTGCCTGGCTCACAATCGGCATTACCGGGATCGAGACCGCTCGCCGCTACCGCTACCAGCGCCGGTCGCCGAAGCCGGTAATTCCCCGTAGCAGCCAGTACTACCACTCGCACTAACCTGCCCCACAGGGCTGTTCGTCGTGCCGCCTTCAGGCGGATGTGATGTGTTGGTCTGAAATCACCTGAAGAACTTTGCGGATTAATGCCGGATATCACTCCACGGGAGTCCCGGCTTCAGCCGGTGGGATATCGTCGCTCAGATGAAGCGTGGTGTGGGCAGCAGCAGAACGGTGCATCGCATGCACCCTACGGCTGTCTACCTGCCCCGTTTTAACCGTTTGGTTGGCGGCAGCTATGCTGCCGCCAACCCATGCAACCTGACGCCTGCCATCCACGTCTGGAATATGGTACACTGGCAGCCAGAACTGAGCAGGACGTTGGAGTGGATAACCCACCCCTGGCGCATGCGCCACCAGGAAAGCAGTCATGGAACAACTCAAACATTGTTACACAGATGTCAACGGCATCCGTATGCACTATGTCACCGCCGGCAGTGGCCCGCTGCTGCTGCTGCTGCATGGCTTCCCGGAGTTCTGGTATAGCTGGCGGCAGCAGATACCCGCACTCAGTCCTTACTTCACCGTGGTTGCGCCGGACCTGCGCGGCTACAACGAGACGGAGAAGCCCGCCTGGGGCTACGAGCTTGATGTCCTGGTGACGGATGTGTGGGAGCTGATCCGCGTGCTGGGGCATACCGAAGCGATTGTTGCCGGTCATGACTGGGGCGGCGCGCTGGCCTGGTACCTGGCAATCGCCTACCCGCACCGGGTGTCACGCCTGATCGCGCTGAACATGCCGCACCCGGCCCTGTTTGCGCGCGCGCTGCGTACCAACCCGATGCAGGTGCTGCGCAGCCTCTACATCAGCTTCTTTCAACTGCCCTGGCTGCCGGAGGCGCTGCTGCGGGCCAACAACTATGCACTGATCGAGCGGGTTTTGTGTGATGATCTGGTGCGCAAAGATGCCTTGAGTGCGCAGGATATCCAGGCATTTAAGGATGCCGTCAGGAAGCCGGGCGCACTGACAGCGGCGCTGAACTGGTACCGCGCGCTGCGCCGGGAGCACTCCTGGCTGATGGACACGCCTATGCGCGTGGAGATGCCCACCCTGCTGATCTGGGGGCAGCAGGACCGGGCACTGGGCACGGAGTTGACCCACGGCACCGAGCGCTATGCGGAGGATCTGCATATCTGCTACATCACCCGCTGCTCACACTGGGTGCAGCAAGAGCAGCCGGAACTGGTGAACCGGTATATCCTCGATTTCTTATCCGACATAATAGCGAGAAACCAATGAAAACGCTTCTGGCAAATCCCGTCCTGGTCAGCGAGCTACGCGGGCGCATCCGGGGTCTGCGTACGATGTTTACCTTGACCATCTATCTGGCAATTACCGGCATTATCACCCTGCTGATCTACCTGGCGGTTGCCGGCAGCGGGTCATTTTCTCCGAACGATTTCGAGACCGGGCGGAGCATCGGTAAGGCGGTTTTCTTAACCGTGATAGCGGCGGCACTGGTGCAGGTCTGCATTATTGTCCCGGCGTTGACGGCCGGCAGTATCGCCGGGGAAAAGGAGCGGCAGACCTATGAGTTGCTGATTGCCACGCTGCTCTCACCCTGGCAGATTGCCCTGGGCAAACTGACGGCCGCACTGGCCTTTGCCGGCCTGCTGATTATCGCCGTGCTGCCGCTCGCTGGACTGGCCTTCCTCTTCGGCGGCGTGAGCGGGACCGAGTTGCTGATTGCGCTGGTCGGGTTACTGATGACCGCTATGTTGTATGCAACTGTGGGGCTCTTCTGGTCTACGGTGATGCGCAGCACGCTGGGGGCCACGGTGATGTCGCTGGGGACGATTATCCTGGCACTGCTGGGTATTCCGTTTCTGTTTATCATCACTGGAGTGATTATCTCGAATACAACCGGGCCAGGTGATCCGTTTGCCTCACCGCTGTTTACCTATGGAATGGGCGCGTTGATCTATGCCCATCCGTTTATTGCCCTGGGGCACACGGCGGTCCTGCTCTCCGAGGGTGAGAGTCCCTTCTATTTTTCCTTTAATGCCAGCGGGAACGACATCTTTGCGCCGTCACCCTGGCTGGCCTACACGCTGCTGGCCGGGATCTTGACGCTCTGCTTTATCTTTCTGAGTGTGCGCCGGATTAAACCGTTGCAGCAGGAACGCCCCCGCCGTAAACCGCAGGAGTAGTTCTGGTTGGGAGTGGGCAGTGGGCAGTGGGCAGTGGGCAGTGAGCTGATGTCAGTTCACTGCCTTTGTTTATGCTCGGTGCGGTTGGGAAGGATTTTCTGCAGCAGGCGGGCGGCGGATGCGCAAAAGCGTGTCCCCTCCGAACCCCCGGCCGCCGGTCGCAGCAGGAGGGGCAGGGGACGCGCAAAAGCGCGTCCCTCCGGAACCTCGGTAGATCACTCTTCGGCGGCGGGTGCTTCCTCCTCGGCGGCGGGTGCTTCCTCCTCGGCGGCGGGTGCTTCCTCCTCGGCGGTGGGTGCTTCCTCCTCGGCGGTGGGTGCTTCCTCCTCGGCGGCGGGTGCTTCCTCCTCGGCGGCGGGTGCTTCCTCCTCGGCGGTGGGTGTCGCTTCCTCGGCGGGTGCTTCACCCTCCTCGGCGGGTTGCTCCTCCTCGGCGGCGGGTGCTTCATCTTCGTCCGCCGGTGCTTCGTCCGCGTCCGCATCGGCATCGGCGGGGGCGGCATCCTCGGTAGGCAGACCGACCAGTTCAACGGCATCGATCTCATTCCAGTTGGCGCCGCTGCGCTGGTCAATCGTCAGCCGGACGCCGACAATCGGGCGCGCGGTGCGCTCAAACGAGACTTCCAGCACGTTGGGGCACTCCTCCTGCAGTTCGCCAGTGCTGGTGTAGACGCTGGTGGCGTTGCCCCGCTCGTCCAGCAGTTCGACGTTGGTGATAAAGCCCGGCTGGTGGTTCTGGTGGATGTTGACCTGCGTGGCAAGGACCGGATCGGCAAAGCGCAGTTCTAACTCCTCCAGGCTATCGGGAGCAGCCGAGGCCCAGGCCCGCTGGCTATCGCGGCAACCCTCGACATCCGGTGCGCCGGTGGCGTTTTCGGCCTCGTAGCCCTCGTAGGCGCTGCTGGCGGTGGCTTCGCTGGCCCACTGCCGCTGGAGCGCTTCCTCCGGTATCGGCGTTGCATTGGCGGTGGCCCGGGCTGCGGCGGTGGCCTGCGCCTGTGCATCGGTAGCAAGCCGCAGCACAGTCAGCGCGCTATACTCACCGCTGTTGTCGCTGACCCAGACAATATTGCGGCGTGTCACCGCGATGCCGTTGGGCAGGCTGAACTCGCCGATCTCTGGAGTGGTATTGGGCTCGGCAACCGCGCCGCTCCGCGCCAGCAGCGTACCGCCCGGCGCAAACTTGAGCACACCCGCATCCCAGGTCGCCACATAGATATTGCCCGCAGCATCAAGGTCGATGGCGCTGGCGGCGATACCCTCCGGGGTGATGTCGGCGCCGAAGCGGGCCAGTTCCTGCCCGGTGCCGTCAAGCTTGATCACGGCCTTGTTAAACGTCTCGGCCAGGAAGATATTGCCCTCATCGTCCACGGCCAGATCGGCCGGGTTTAAGCCCTCAGGCAGCGCAATGCGGTCAACAAAGCTGCCATCCGCGCTGTTGAAGCGCACCACGCTACTGGTGACGCTGCTGCCATCCTCCCCGACCCGGCTGTCGAGCGCATAGATGCTACCGTCGGGACCAATGGCAAGCCGCTGTGGTGACGAGAGGCCGAACTGCTCCGGCGCATCACCGGTTTCGCCCCAGCGCCGCACCAGCGTCCCATCCTCGTCAAACTGCGCGATGGCATTCCGCCCATAGTCGGCAACAAACAGATCGCCGTCCGGATGGAAGGCAACATCGTACGCATCCAGCAACTCTTCCTCGCCGATGGTACCGATCAGATCGCCATTGGCCGCAAAGTGCCAGACCCCACGCGAACTCTCGGCCAGGTAGATCGTGCGGTCATCACCGGACGTCAGCCCGCGTGCGGCCACAAAGCGCCCGCGCGGTGGCCCGGTGTTGCCGCCCAGCCGCAAAACCACCTCATCCGACCCGCCCAGCGTACGCAGCGGCGGCTGAACCATATTTTCCGGGGTGGGCGTGGGCGTGAGCGGCGGCGGGAAAAAGCGCACACTCTCGACAATGGACTGAAAGACTTCGCGCTGGGCCTGCCATGTGTCCGGGGTGGCCTGCCCCAGGATGCGCACCGCGCGCTCCGACGTCAGCACCACGATCAGGCGTCCGGCCCCACCGGGGGCTTCCAGATCGGCGGCTTTGCCCTCGTGCCCGCCCACCGTTACCGTAGTCGTATCGCTCAGGCTGAAGCCGGCGTTTTGCGGCTCAACACTAATAAAGTCAAAAAAGGTCTGTGGATTGGCAATCACCTCGACATCGTGCTGTTCGGCGATGGCCTCCAGCGGCGTTGAGTCGACCAGGATAACCATATCATTGCTGATCGTCTCCGCTTCGAGGGCGGCCTGGCTGGGTGAAATGGCCCAGGCCGCGGCGTTCAACTCGCGGGTGTACCAGGATTCGGGATATTCCAGGCGAAAACCACCCTGGTCAACCCGCAGTTCGGCATCAAACTCAACCGCCACGGACGTTGGCCGGGCTGTTTCGGCGGGTGCGGTGGTGGCAGGGGCTGCTGGTACGGCGGTTGGTCCGGTGGCCGCTGGTGCCTGGGGTGATGTTCCAGGGAGTGAACAGGCTGTCAGGATGGTGATACAGGCGGTGATGATGACTAACAGTCGCACAGCGTGAGGCGACAGACGCGACATCGAACGTTCCTCTTTTATCTTTTAACATATGTCAACCGGGCGGATCGCGGGAATTATACCATAACATATGCGACAGATGTTCACGTTGGTGGCATAGTTCCGCGTAGATTACAGGAATTACGCGATGCACGCAAACCAGGCGTTTTATTGGATGAACGTCCGGTTTTGTCTCCCGATGGAGAATGACGCAATGCGTGCAAATGATACGCGTTACGCGGTTGCCCTTCAAACCGGACGTTTGACCAGATGGAAGCCCGATTCGCCTGCGGCAGCGTGGTACGTGATCTTTCTTTTCACAAAAAAATTCACGATGTGAATTTTTTTGTGAAAAGGTAGGAGTCTTCTGCCCTGCCGGAGGCGCTATCCACTGCCAGGCGCAGTATGGCGTGATGCATGCCGGCACTGGTCATTTCGCGTTTTTTCGCTCATTTCGGGTTTTTCGTGGTCCAGACCCCCACCACACAACTCGGCAAATTAGTCCATCGTTTCATCAGCCACCGGCTGATCGTCATCCGGGCGGGTGATAATGTCGAGAATGCGGCTGAGTTCGGCCTCGGCATCGGCCAGCCAGGCAGCGGACCAGATACGCCAGATCTGCCAGCCGTGCGCCGCCAGCAGTTCTTCCGGCAGCCGGTCGCGGTCGCGGGCGGTTGGCGCGGCGTGATAATCGTTCCCGTCGCTGGTAATCCCCAGCAGGTAACGTCCGGGTGTGGTTGGGTCGGCGATGGCAATATCGATCCGCATATCGGAGTGACCGACCTGGCGTTCGATTTGCAGCCCGTTACGGGCCAGTTCCTCGGCCAGCGTATCCTCGATGCGCGGAAAGTCCTCTTCGGGCGGGCTGATCATGGCGTCGTAGAGCATCTGCCAGCTTACGGCCTGGGGGCGTTCGCGGGGTGTGCGTAGCGTGGCAGTGCCCCCCTGCTGCACATACTCGAGATAGGCCCGCAGCAGGCGCGGCCCCGGATAGCGCGCGCGGCCCAGGTCGATCTCCTCCGGCAGTAGCGAACTCACCAGACAAACCTGCTCCCGCGCCCGGGTGATAGCAACATTGAGCCGCCGTTCGCCGCCCTGCTGGTTCAGCGCGCCGAAATGCATCATCAGGTTGCCGCGTGGGTCGCGCCCATAGCCCACGCTGATGAGAATGACATCACGCGCATCGCCCTGCACATGCTCCAGATCTTTGACAAAGAAGGGCTCGCGCCCCGTCTCAGCGAAGAGCGGTGCGAGGGTGGCGTCGGTGGCGTAGCGCTGCTCCAGCATCTGCATGATCGCCTGCTGCTGCGGCTGGTTGAACGTCACCACGCCGAGCGAACGTTCCGGCGTTGCCCGCACATGGGAGCAGACCAGATCGGCCACCCGCTCGGCTTCGACCTGATTGGTGTGCGTGCCGCGCCGGTCGTAGCTGCCTTCCGGGACATGCTCAAACGTGACGCCATATGTATCCGGCGGGTTGGCGGTGGGAACGGTTGCCAGTTGCCCCTCATAGAAATAGAGATTGGCGAAGGCAAACAGCGCCTCGTGCCGGCTGCGGTAGTGCCGACGCAACTGCAGCGTGGGCATTCCGGCGGCCAGCGCGGCCTCCAGGAGGCTCGTCAGGGCTTCAGGTCGCTCGGCTTCCTCGGCACTGTACAGGTCGCCGGTTGCGCCGGCGGCAAACAGGTTGGTCGGCGCAAGCTGCTGCTGGTCCCCCGCAACGATCAGCGTGCGGCTGCGCATGATGGCCCCCAGCGCCGTTTCGAGCCGAAGTTGGGAGGCCTCGTCAAAGATAACCAGATCGAACGGCGCGATATCCGGCTCAAGCAACTGGCTCACAGCGAGGGGGCTCATCAGCAGGCAGGGCGTAAGCTGGCCCAGCAGCGGCCCCAGCCGCCGCAAGAGCCGGCGGACGGAGGTGTGACCGGGTGCCTGTGCCGCCTCCACCCGCAGATCGGCCAGCGCGTCGGCATACTGCGCCGCTGATAGGATCTCCTGGCGGCGCGTCAGCAGCATCCGGCGCAGGCGGTTCCGGGTTGCGGTCAGGTAGGCCCGGTCAAGTTCACGAAAGCGGGTGATCAGCGCTTCGTGGGCATCGCGCTGGAAATCCCGCAGCACCGGGAACTGCGTATGCGCGGTAGCGATCCAGCACTGGTAGAACTGCCGCTGAAAGGCGCGGCGTGGTGCGGCCCGTGCCGGGTCACCCTGACTCAGCGCATCAAGATAGGGCGCGATCCCCAACGCGGCGGCGCGCCGGCGCAGTTCGCAAAACTCCCACCAGCCATCCAGTTCGGTCATCCGTTCCAGCAGGATCGCCGGGGATTTTGCCGGACGGATGCCCGCGTCGTCCGGGAGCGGTTGTTCCTCGTCCAGCAGTTCGGCGAAGCTATCCGTCAGGGTGGCGGGCGGGGGAAAGAGCGTCTGGAAGACCGCCAGTTCTCCCTCGAAAGCGGTCATGGCTGTGCTGAGTTGGGCGGCGGGAGCCAGCAATGCCGCGCGTTCGGCGGGCGGCAGGTCGGCCAGGCGGCGCAGTTGTTCCGGCAGCGGGTGCGGGAAGGGCAACATCAGGACGTGCAGGGTCCACTCGCAGGCCGCTTCGTAGTTCTCCCAGTCGGTGCGGCGACCGGCAAAAAACCGGCCTGAACGCACAACCAGGCCGGGAATGATCTCTTCCAGATGCTGTTGTGCGGCGCGTAACGCGCCAACCAGCCGCAGGTCGGCCAGCGCTCTCGAGTAGGTCAGCGGGCGGCGGGGGCGCAGCCGGGCACGGAGCGCTGCCATGTCCCGATAGTAGCCGGGCCGCAGCAGCCGCGTCCAGCCCCGGTAGCGCTGCTCGAAGCGCTCCAGCATGTGGCCCTCGGGGTCCAGTTGCAGCCCGGACTTCTCCGGGGTCAGGCGGGTTTCCGGCGCGATTGGGTTGACCGACTGGCCGTTCACTTCCTCAGTTGTGACCGGCTGGTCGTTCGTGTTCTCCGGCGGGGTGGCGGTGGCCGGTCCATCGCTCTTGCTCTCGGTGGCACCGATGGTGTAGCGCTGCCGGATCTGCGCTTCCAGGTCGGCCATGCTGGTGTAGCGCTGGCGGGCGTCGGCAATGTCAAACTGCAGATATTGCACATAGGTCAAATCTTTATCCAGCCAGAGGCTCAAGGCGTGGGGCGCGCGCAGCAGTTCGATCAGGTGGACCAGGGCGCGCGTCTCCGACAGGCTGGTGGGTGCGGGCAACCCCAGTTGATCGGCAATGCGCGCGGCGGCAAGCGGCAGATCGCGGATCGCCAGACTCAACGTCCGCAGATCATTGCGGATGCGCCCGCGTTCGCTAAAGGAGCCAACCGTAACCGCACAGCCGTACCAGGGGTTCCCCGGCAGCGTCTCCAGCAGCGCGCGGCGGCTGTCCAGTTGCCGCAGCAGGGCGTTGATCTCCTCCATCTGCTCTGGCGTGTAGGCCGTCGCGTCATCCACGGCGATATCACATGTGGGGGCATCCTGTAAGCCGGCAAGCCGCGCATAGACCGTGTAGGCAGTCAGTCCCAGCGGACCCGGCGGCGTATGCAGCGCCTGCGCATAGGCATTCAACTGGTCGCGGGTGGCGGCAAACTCGGCGTAGGGAAAATCACCCTCGGGCGGTAGTTCCGGCGGATCAGTCAGAGCTGTCAACGTCTCCAGCAGCGCGCTGCGTCCCGCCGTAGCGCCATACAGCGCAAGACAGAAATCGGCCAGTCCAGCCTGTTGCAACCGTGCGTAAACCTCCTGGAGCGCGGCCTGCTTCTCGCTGACAAACAGCACCCGCCGGCCATCGGCCAGGCAGGTGGCAATAATATTGGCAATTGTCTGACTCTTGCCGGTGCCCGGCGGTCCCTGCAGCACGAAGTCGGCTCCGGCGCGGGCGGCGGCAATCGCCGCCTGCTGCTCGGCGTCGGCGGCGAGTATCTGATAACACTCCGCCGGGTCAAGCGTGTCGGGCGGTACTGCTTCCGGGAGCGTGGGCGGTGGGGCTTCCCCGGCGAGGAGCGCCAGCAGCGGGTGCGGCACGGGTTGCGCGGCGGCATACTGTAGATCCTGGTAGAGCAGCATCTGCTGAAAGGCGAACAGCCCCAGCGCGGCGTCGGACAGCACCTGCCAACCGGTGTAGTCAAACACCAGCCCGGCCACCTGATCAAAAAACCGCTCCGGCTCCAGTGCGGCACTATTTTCGGGGAGATCCGGCAGCATCAGGCCATATGCCCACAGCAACTGGTGGGCCAGCAGCGGGTTTACCCGGATCTGATCGTCGCGCAGGCGCAGGGCATACTCCGAATCCGGCGTGTCATAGCGCAGTTCTACCGGCAGCAGCAACAGAGGCGAGCGCAGGGGCTGTTCCGGCAGATGCGGATCGATCCATCGGAGGAAGCCCAGAGCCACACACAATACATCAATGCCATGCTCGCTCCGGGCCGTCCGCTCCCGCCCGCGCAGATCGGCGAGCGTGTACGCCAGTTCGTCCGGGTCAAGCTCACTCACCAGAATATCGGCGGGTGCCGGCGTGCCGGTCATGGGCAGGTCCGGTTCCAGCGAATTACCCGACATTGCCGCCGGCAGTTCGCCGGCGGCAAGCAATTCATCGGCCGCACCCGTTGCCCATGGCAGTTGCTGCCGCTGCCGCACCAGTCGGTCAAACAGATCGCCGGGCGTGGGAGACAGCAGGCGCACGGCGAGATCCCCGCCGGCCGGCTCGCCCGGCCGCGCGAAGCGGCAGTGCAGCAGGCGATTGCGCGGGCTCAGGTCAAACAGAGTTGCTTGCCAGGCTTCAAGCTGCTGTTGAGTCGTGGACATAGTGGGACAGATTGTAGCGCTGTGCTGGGGGGGCGTCAAGCGAATGGTACGGCCGGCGCTAGTACCAACCAAAACTTAACAAAATTGATATGAAAGAATATACATCAGTTGCGTTCACATGGACAAGATAGCTCACCTCATCGTAACCATATGTCCCACTCACCGGATGAACTGTCTATGACCAGGCTATTCCGGAATAGCGCCTGTACGAAGTCCTGTCCGTAGCGAAAGTTATCAAACAATCAAACAGTAGTGATACTTTCTACGTGTGAGGAGGAAGCTAGTATGCGTCATCACGGTACAGCCTTTGAGCGCGGAATGCGCAATGTCACCAGATCGGAATTTGCCTCAACCGGTGTCTTTGGCCGGATGTTCCCATCCCTGCCTGCATATGATTTCGCTGATGAGCTGCTGCGCAAACTGGGCAGCAACGGTGGAATTATGGATGAAGGGGCAGGAAATGCCTCGGGGAATAGCGAAACTATTGCTGCCGGGATTACCTTCTTCGGTCAGTTCATCGATCACGATATTACGTTTGACCCGACTTCCAGCCTGGAGCGGCAGAATGATCCGGCGGCAATTCACAACTTCCGCACCCCGCTGCTGGAACTGGATAGTGTCTACGGCTCCGGGCCGGAGGCCAGCCCGTTTCTCTACCAGCAGCGCACCAGCCGCAACGGCCAGAATGATCCGGCCAAGCTGCTGATCGGCGTCAACGACAAGAACGAGCCGATTGATGATCTGCCGCGTAACAGCCAGGGTGTGGCCCTGATTGGCGACCCCCGGAACGATGAGAACCTGATTATTTCGCAAATGCATCTGGCCTTTCTTAAGTTCCACAACTGTGTGGTCGATTACCTGCGCGCCGATGGCACACCGGAGGAGGAGATCTTCGAGGAGGCGCAGCAGTTGGTCCGCTGGCACTACCAGTGGATTATTGTGAATGAGTATCTCCCGCTGGTGATTGGCCGGGAGCTGACCTGGGACATTCTCGAAAATGGTCCGCGCCACTATCCAATCAAGGAAGATCCCTTCATCCCGGTTGAGTTTGCCGTGGCTGCGTTCCGCTTTGGGCATACGCAGGTGCGGGAGACCTACACCGTTAATGCGAGCAGCGGGAGCCTGACGCTGTTTGGCGGGCTGGGCCGCGGCTTTGAGCCGGTGCCGGCGGAGAAGCGCGTGGACTGGCGGTTCTTCTTTGACATCGATCCCAAGATCACCCCCGCGCCTTCGCGCAAGATCGATCCCAAACTGGCCGGGGTGCTGTTCGACCTGCCCTTCGTCTTCACTGAGGATGTGGCGCTGAAGTCCCTGGCAGTGCGCAACCTGCTGCGTAGCGAGTCGTTTACGCTGCCCTGGGGCCAGCGGGTCGCGCAGGCAATGGGCATCAAGCCGCTGACCGACGAGGAACTGGGGCTCACGGCGCTGGACTTCCCGACCAACCGCGCGCCGCTCTGGTACTACCTCCTGCGCGAGGCCGAGGTGTGCAGCAAGGGTGAGCATCTGGGGCCGGTGGGTGGCCGCATTGTTGGCGAGGTGCTGCTGGGTCTGCTCAAGGGCGACAGCAAGTCCTACCTCTGCGCGGCTCCCGACTGGCAGCCGATGCTGCCGGCAAACGAGGCTGGAACATTTACCCTGGCCGACATGCTGGTCTTCGCAGGCGCGGTGCCGGCACCACCCTCGGAGGAGGTCTACACGGTGAAGTCGGGGGATACGTTGCGCAAGATTGCCCAGCACTTCTATGGCAATGAACGGCGCTGGCGTATGATTTACAATGCCAACCGCGATAAGATCAACAACCCGGATCTCATCCGTCCGGGTCAGGAGTTGGTCATCCCGGCGTAGTGCGCCGGAGCAACCCTGACAATCTGACCACCCGGGTGCAGTTTCAGCCCCTGCCCCCGGTGACAACCAGTGTGCTGTGTGTTGCGTTAGCATGCGCGGGCTGCACCCGGTCGCACCCTGCCAGGGTCCGACCGGGTTGATTATTTCGGCATTGTTTAAATGCACTTGACAGGTTGCATTCGGTAGTGCCGACTTATGAAGTTGGTATGTTAAAGCCAGACATCGCTGGATTGAAGTCCCGGCTTCAGCCGGATCGGGCGTTCCCGGCAGGCTGCCGCAGCAGGCACCCCACCGGCTAAAGCCGGGACTCCTGGATGGTAGCCGGAGAACGGTGCAGCGAAGGCACCCTACGGCTTCAGGCTGTCTCCAGCAGGCACCCACCGGCTAAAGCCGGGACTCCTGGATGGGCTGTCCGGCAGCGTTTTGATCGGTGGTACAATAGTTGCAATTCCGCACGATGACCGCAGTAAACCGGCATATTCAGGAGGAGAAAACGATGGTATCAATTGATCAGATCGCTGAACATATCGAGCATTCGATTGCCGAACAGTCACTCGCCGGAGATCGCGAAGGGTTGCGCCAGACGCAGTGGGCCGCAACCGTCATCACGTCCGCAGCCGAGGCGGCCGGCGATAAAGCGACCGCACTGCGCTTTCGCAAGCTGGCGGCATACTCGGCTAACAAGCAGGAAGATCTGGCCGGAGAAGATTAGACCAATTTTGTAAACCACCATGCAACACCCAGTTATTCAACGCCTGCGCCGCTTCCGTGGCACCGAGTTTCGGCTGCTGCTGACGGCGCTGCTTTTCTTTGCCGCCGGATATCTTCAGGTGGTCTTTGTCACCAGCCGGCAGGAGGTTGTCCCCGACCTGGCGGGCGTTCTGGGCATCTTATGGCCCTCAACGCTGCCGCTGCTGCTCTTTCTGGGGGTATCGCTGGGGTTAAGCTGGCGCACAACCGGCGCGGACCAGGTGCTGCTGCCGCTGGTGGCACTGCTGGCCGGGTTCGGGTTGCTGCTCAATGCCCGCCTGAAGCCCAGCCTGGACAATATCCTGTGTGAACTGCAGGATGGCAGCCTGGTGCCCTGCTATGGCGATGTTGCCACCAAACAGACACTCTGGGTGACATTTGGCGTGATTGTGCTCGCCATTATGATCTTTGTCCCCTGGGACCGGCTCTTTATCCGTTATCAGCGCATGTCGCTGATGGACTGGCTCGACCATTATCCCTACGTCTGGCTGACGCTGGGGCTGGGGCTGATGCTGGCGACATTTGTGTTTGGCACCGACCCGAACGACAGCGGGGTGCGGGTCTGGTTTAACCTGGGCTTTTTTCTGTTTCAGCCCTCCGAGTTGCTCAAGATTATTCTGGTGATCTTTATGGCGGCCTATCTGGACCGGCACCGCGAGGTGGTCGCCGCCGGCTATCAACTGGGGCCGCTGACCCTGCCACCGCTGCCCTACCTGGTACCACTGGTGGGCATGTGGGGCATTGCGATGGGCGTGATTATCTTCCAGCGCGATCTGGGGGCGGCGCTGCTGCTCTTCGGCGTGTTCCTGGCGATGCTCTACGTGGCAACCGGGCGCGGGTGGTATGTGCTGGCCGGGCTAACCGCCTTTGGTATCGGCGCGTTCGTGCTCTATCAGGTTGTGGCGATTGTCAAGCTGCGGGTGGCGGTCTGGCTTGATCCCTGGGCTACGGCGCAAGGCACCGGCTACCAGATTGTCCAGGCGATCTATGCGCTGGCATCGGGCGGTGTGTTTGGGGCGGGGTTGGGCCGGGGCGTGCCGGCGGTCGTGCCGGCGATCCATACCGATTTTGCCTTTACCGCGATTGGCGAGGAGTTAGGGCTGGCCGGGACGCTGGCGGTGCTGGTGGCCTACCTGCTGCTGATCTTCCGGGGCTACCATATTGCGCTGGCGGTGCCGGGGCGCTTCCGGGGCTTTGAGCAACTGCTGGCGGTCGGGTTGACCACGATCCTGGCGGTGCAGACCCTGGTGATTATCGGTGGCAACCTGCGGCTGATCCCACTTACCGGGATTACCATGCCCTTTATTTCGTATGGCGGCTCGTCCGTGCTGATCAATTTCTTAATTATCGGGTTACTCATGCGGATTTCGGATACGAGTCAACGCGGGTAAGTGGGCGCGCAGCAGCGCGTTGAATGTTTAATCCAGACATCGCTGGACCGGAGTCCCGGCTTCAGCCGGAGCGGGCGGTCCTGGCAGGATGCGGCGGCCCCGGCAGGCATTCATCCGGCTAAAGCCGGGACTCCCGTGAATGACGTATCCGGACGGATTTCTCAGACCTCAGCAGCCCGTCCCTACTCTTGTTTGTCCGGGAATAGGACCGCAGCCCTATTGCGCGGGCGGAACGGCCTTGTTATGCTGCAAATAGGAGCAGCTTGCGGGCTGCTTCGGGTATAATACCTTCCAAATTCCTGGCCTGTGAAACCTGGTAGTCGCCCCCAATTTGATAATAAATCATCTGGCAAATAGTATGGCTCGCGGTACTGTTCTGATAGTTGAACACAAGGAAGAACTGCGGCGCGACCTGGCCCGGATCGGGCGGGCCTGCGGCTTTGATCTGCTGGTTGTCGCCGATGGCGAAGAAGCTGCGGCCGCATTCAATACCACCGATATCGATATTGTCTTGACCGACCTGTGTAGCTCCTGCCTGGATGGCTATAGCCTGATCCGCTGGATGCACGAACGTGGCCTGAACCAGCCGGTTGTGGTCATCGCCGGCGATAGTGATAGCGCCAACCCGCTTGAGGGTGCGATCCAGGCGTTGCGGGCCGGTGCGTATGACTATGTGGCGCAACCGTTTGATCATGCGACGATTGAGGCCGCACTCTCCCGGGCCGAGGCGAGTGTGGAGCATCGCCGGGCCGACGGCGCGCTCCGGCGCCGCAACCGCGAACTGGCCGCCCTCAACGCTATCTCAACTGCCGTCAGCGCCTCGCTGGAACTGGACGAGATCCTGGATCGGGCGCTCGGCACGATGGTTGAGGCGCTCGAACTGACCAGCGCGATCATCTACCTGGGCGAGGTCGGCTCCGGGTTTACCCGCTACCGCAGCTATGGCACCTCCACCCAGGTGATTGCGCAGATGCCCGATACGCTGTCGGGCACACCGTTGAGTGGGGTTGCCATCGGCGCGGCCCAGATTGTGCAGATCCTCGGCGACCTGGAGCAGATGGTCTGGCGTAGCGATGAAGCGCCCCAGGCGCTGATTGTGCTGACCGACCAGGGGATGCCGTGTGGCCTGCTGCTGCTGATTGGCCCGGCGGCCCAGCCGATCCAGCATGATCAACTGGGCCTGCTCCAGTCAATCGGCAACTACCTCAGCGTGGCTATCGCCAATGTCCGGCTCTACAGCGAGGTCCGCGACTCGGCGCGGCTGCTGGAGCGACTGGTGACGCAGCGTACCCAGGAGCTGCAGCGCAGCCGCGATCTGCTGCATACGATCTTCGACGGCATTCCGGGCGGGCTGCTCCTGGTTGACAGCGATGAGCGGGTGCTGGCGGTGAACCGGGCCTATGCGCGCCTGCTGGATCAGGAACCGGAGGCGCTGATTGCCCAGGACTACCAGCAGATCTGGTCGGCACCCTGGGGGCAGGCGGCCGGCCGGCTGGTCCAGCGCTGCATTGCCGGCGGGCAGCCGATCTATCAGCGCGATCAGATCAAGCGTCCCCGGCACTCGCCGATTGTGCTGGATCACTACCTCTTCCCCGTGCGTGACGCCACCAGCGGGATCATCCAGGTGATAGAATATCTGGAGGATGTCACCGAGCGGCTGGCGCTGGAGCGGGCCCTGACCCAGAATGAACAACTTATGGCGCTGGGCAAACTGGCGGCAACGGTTGCGCACGAGGTCAACACCCCGCTGCTGGCGATCCGGGGTTGTCTGGGATTGCTTGCCAACGCCCAGGTCGATCCCACCGCACGCGCCGAATATCTCGCCATGGCCGAGAGCGAACTGGACCGGGCGGCGGGGATTATCCGGGTGATGCTCGACTTCTACCAGTCGAACGGCAATGAGCAGCGCTCAACCGATGTCAATGTATTGATCGAGCGGGTAGCCCAACTGCTCAAGGGGGAGTGTACCCGGCGCAATATCGAGGTGTTGTTGTGCCTGGCCCCCGCACTGCCCGCCATCCCGGTGATCCCGGACCGGCTCAAGCAGGTTATCCTGAACCTGACCCTCAATGCCCTGGAAGTCCTGCCTGACGGGGGGCAACTGATCCTGCGCACCTCCCTCCGCGAAGAGCCCCGGCATGCATCCGGCGAACAGCCGGCCGCCGCGTCCGGCGAAACCGTTTCTTTGGTTGTTATCGAGGTTGAGGATACCGGCAGCGGGGTACCGGACCTGTTGCATGAACAGATCTTTGATGCTTTCGTCACGACCAAGTCCGATGGCAGTGGGCTGGGGTTGGCCGTGTGCCGGACCATTGTTCAAGAGCAGGGTGGAACCATTAGCGTTGAAAATGTCGTCGAAAGTGGTGCGCGGTTCACTGTCACCTTTCCGGTCGTTGGTGACGCAGCCACGACCGAGCAGCATGCGCACACCGCAAATGAGGCATCACTGCTACCAGATCTACGTTCTTCATCTATCTGATAGAGGGTCTTTTATGAGCCAGTCACATATTCTTGTCGTCGAAGATGAAGCTGTTGCCCGCCGGGTGTTGCATGTGATGCTGACCCAGGCCGGGTATGAGGTCACCAGTGTCGGCAGTGGGGAAGAGGCACTTGAGCAACTTGCCACACAGCGGTTTGATCTGCTGCTGACCGATCTGCAGTTGCGCAAAGTGGATGGGGTACAGGTGATGGCGTCGGCCCGCGAGCGTGACCCGGATATTGAGGTTATTATTCTCACTGGCTATGCTACCCTCCAGTCGGCGATTGCGGCGGTGCAGCATGGTGCGCACAACTATATTTTGAAACCCGGCAATCCAGGCGAGATCGAGCAGAGCGTCGCCGATGCGCTCTCAAAGCGTAAGAAGCGCGAAGATCAGGCGGTCTGGCTGCGGCGCATGGGCGAGAGCCTGCTGCAACTGGCGGATAGCGCCAAATCCTCCGCCGAAACAGCGCCCCAATCAGTTGTCCCGGCCCCCCCGGAGGAGTCGTTCATCCACCTGGGTGATCTGACGATTGACCTGCAGCGGCATCTGGTGACGCTGGCGGGTGAGCAGGTGCAGCTCTCAACCGGGGAGTTTGGTCTGCTGGTCTACCTGGCGCAGAACTGTGAGCATGTGGTCTCCCCGCAGCAGATTGTGCGCAATGTGCTGGGCTATGACTCAACGCCGCAGGAGGCGCGCGATCTGATCAAGGCGCGGATCTGGGCGCTCCGGCGCAAGATCGAGCCGCATCCCGACTCGCCCACCCGCATCGTGAGTGTGCGCGGGGTGGGTTACATGCTCCAGAGCCAGCCGGCCTCGACTACGTCGTAGGGGCGTCGGCGGTGAACGGGTGATGGGGTGAACGGGTGATGGGGTGAACGGGTGATGTAGGGGCGCAGCATTGGCCGGTAACATGTTACAACGTCCCAACGTCCCAACATGCAACGCGCAAACGTTCCAACGCGCAAACGCGCAAACGTGCAACGTACAAACGTGCAACGTACAAACGTGCAAATGTGCAAATGTGCAAACGTTCCAACGTGCAAACGCGCAACGTTCCAACGTGCAAACGTGCAAACGTATCCAATGTGCTATAATTCCAACGACAAACCCCACTCGCGCCTACCAGGCTTGTGCCGACCTCACATGGAGGAACTATGACCCGTTTGACCATAGAACTGACACCGGATATCTATGTCCGCCTGCAGGCCGAGGCACAGCGGCAGGGCCGCGCCGAACAGGACGTTGCCCAGGAGTTGCTGACCCGTCAGCTTGCGACCGCTCAGAGCGAGATGCTGCTGTATGTCTCCATGCTGCCGCGCATTCGTGCGCTCGTGGCCGGAATGAATCCTGGCGATTTCAGTGTTCCCGGCACGGCCACCCCGGAAGAAGCTATTGCCCTCCTGCGTTCATGGAGTGAACACGATGCAACCACAGCGGACGACGACGAAGCGGGTGTGGGCACCTGGGAAGATGTCATGCGCGCGATTGATGCCAATCGTACCTCGTATCGGAAACTCTTTCCGGATTTAGAGCAGCCGGAATGAGTCGTTTTGTTGTCCTGGACTCCGGCCCGTTGGGATTAGTGACCGGACCACGCCGGTTAGCCGATGCAAATGCATGTCGCGCCTGGCTAGAAACGCTGCTCACTGCGGGGATCGCGGTGCGCGTACCCGACATTGCTGATTACGAGGTACGGCGCGAATTACTGCGTGCGCGGAAGACGCGTGGCGTTGAGCGGCTCAACCAGTTGAAAGCTGACTTTGGATATATCGAAATTACCACTGCGACAATGCTGCAAGCTGCCACATACTGGGCTGATCTGCGTCAACACGGTCTCCCCACGGCTCACAATGCGGCGCTCGACGGCGATGTCATCCTGGCGGCGCAGGCGGCACTGCTGCTTGCCATGGGGCACTCCGTGGTGATTGCCACCACCAATGTCGGCCATCTGGCGCGGTTGGTGCCGGCGGATCGCTGGCAGAACATCACCGTGTAGGAGGTGTAGATGGCGCAGCTGGTGCGTCCGGGTGTGGGACAGAGGTTCAGCAACCCTGGTAGGGACGCGCAGCAGCGCGTCCGCTGCCCGTCCCGATGCGGGAAGGATGTTGCTCGATCGGCGGTCTCTGCCACGCGAACCAACCGCATTCCAATGCAATCCGACGAAACCGTCTCCACGTGAGCGGACCAGCGGTGCGATCCGCTGCTCCCGGTCCGCGCTCCGCTCCAACAAGCGCGGCTGTGCGTAGCGCGGTAGCGAAAGTATGGGTACAATGCAGGATATCAGGATATAAAGTCCAGGGAGAATGAAGCGATGTCAACCACTATTACCTTGCCGGAACATCTTGCCCGACGCCTCCAGCAGCGGGCGTCCGCCGGTGTGCGGCCGGAACCGGCGGACACCGGGACTCCGGGGGCACAGTCCGGGGTATCTGGGCACCCAGCATGCCGTGTGACCGACGCGAACCACCGTTTCAGACAGTTTCTCAATCTCCGCGTCCGCTCTATGAGCGAAACAATCCCAATCGGTTCGTGAGGTGCGCTTCGTATCGTTGGTGCTCATATGTGTTCTCCTGCCATATGCACCACCTGCTGGTACAGCGGTTCAGCGATCCAGAAGCCAGCCTGACTTCGCAGATCGTCGAGCAGCGGCTTCACTGCCCTGATATGCTGTTGCTGCTTGGCACTCAGCAACAGGCCAAGCACCCCGCTGAACGAGAGTTGGAGTGTGGCCGCAACCTGCCGTGCCGCCGCCTCGTCAATCAGCACGAGATCGGCCTGTTGCTCGAGTGCCAGTGCGATTGCCTCGCGCTCACCCGGGTTGAGTTGGGGGTTAAGACGGGTTACTGGTGCGGTCGTTGTTACAGCCTGGACCTTGATCCACGCTGCTGCCTGAACATCGGCCGCCCCAGGTTTCCCGCTACCGCGCACAACAACTTCGTTGTAGACGGTGGTTGGGATGCGGATGGTCTGGTACATCTGTCGCAGCAGGTCGAACTGCCCGATAGCAGCAAGATTGATCAATGGCGAGGTGTTACTCACTACAATCATAGTTGCCCGAGTCGTCGCAGCGTCGCCACATCCGCCAGCAGATCATCATGACCGTAGTGAATAGGAATCTGGCGGGCAGCCAGCAGGTGTTGGAAGGAGAACTGGTCCATCCGGGCCAGACGACTGGCACCTTCCAGCGTCAGGCGTTGCTGCTGAAAGAGGGCAACGGCCAGCTCCTGGAGGAGTTCATCGGGTGACAGCCCGGTTGCCTGGACCAGATCATCGGCAATTGTGATATGCATCGTGCTCCTTTCTGCGTCACCTGGTTCCACGGGTACATGCGGCACGCGTGATGATAGTGATAGTATTGATGCCGCAGCGCCACATCTTCCAGTATACCAGTTCACGCTGCTGCATGGCGCACGATTGCAACATGGGTGGCGAGCACAACGATGCGCCATGCTTCTGAAATACTATCACTGCCGGAGCAGCTATAGAACAACCTTCTCAACATTCCAACGTTTTCACGTTTCAGTGCATCCCATGTGCTATAATTCCAACGACAAAACCCGCTCACCCTGGCAGGTATTCGAGCGGGCTTTGTACCGTCGTTTTAACGTGTTGCTTGCGCACTGCTATTGTAGCACCCCGCGCCGTTCCCCGCAAGGCGTGCCGGTCGCAGTGCGCGGCTGAGGATACGCCGATCGATGCTGACACCAGAACACCATGCCCGACAAATCATCGACGAACGACTCCAGGCGGCCGGCTGGGTAATGCAGGATATGGCCGAATTTAACCGCCAGGCGGCCCTGGGGGTTGCCGTCCGTGAGTTTCATCTGCCCGCCGGTCCCTGTGATTATCTGCTGTTTGTGGGCGGCAAGGCCGCCGGCGTAATCGAGGCCAAAAAGTCCGGTGTCACCCTCAGCGGGGTGGCCGAGCAGTCGGAAACCTACATGGTTGCGCTGCCGACCCACCTGGCGCGCTGGGATACCGAACTGCGCTTCGGGTATGAGAGCACCGGCGATGAGACCTTCTTCCGCGATATGCATGATCCGCATCCCCGTTCCCGGCGCGTTTTCGCCTTCCACACGCCGGAAACGCTCCACGCCTGGCTGAAAGCCCCGCAGACCCTGCGCACCGCACTGCGCACGCTGCCGGCCCTCGATACCCACGGCCTGCGGGAGTGCCAGATCGACGCGATCCACGGCCTGGAGCGCTCCCTGGCGGCGGATCACCCGCGTGCGCTGATTCAGATGGCGACCGGCGCAGGCAAGACCTTTACCGCCTGCACCTTCAGCTACCGGCTGATTGCCTATGCCGGTGCCCGACGCATCCTCTTCCTGGTGGATCGCAACAACCTGGGCGACCAGACCCTGAAGGAGTTTCAGAACTTCCAGCCCCCCGGCGCGGCCCACCGCTTCACCGCGACCTACATTGTGCAGCATCTGCAATCCAACCGGATCGACCCGGACGCGAAGGTGGTTATTACAACCATTCAGCGCCTCTATGCCATGCTGCGCGGGCAGGAACTGGACCCGGACGCCGAGGAGTCGTCGAGCTTTGAGACCTGGGAGACCGCGGAGGGCGAGATCCGCCCGGTGGTCTATAACCCCGCTCTGCCCATCGAGACCTTTGACGTCATTATCACCGATGAGTGCCACCGCTCGATCTATGGCGTCTGGCGGCAGGTGCTCGAGTATTTTGACGCGCATATTATTGGCCTGACCGCCACGCCCTCGAAGCATACCCTGGGCTTTTTCAATCAAAACCTGGTGGCCGAGTATCCCTATGAACACTCGGTCGCCGATGGCGTCAATGTCGGCTATGAGATCTTCCGCATCCGTACGCGCGTCTCCGAAGAGGGCAGCCGGGTGGAGGCGGCGGATTTTCAGATCCCCGTGCGTGACCGGCGCACCCGGGCCGTGCGCTACCGCCGGCTGGATGCCGACCTGGACTATACCGCCCGCGATCTGGACCGCTCCGTCACCACGCCCAACCAGATCCGCACGGTCATTCAGTGCTACAAAGACCATCTCTTCACCGCGCTCTTTCCCGACCGCAGCGGCCAGTGGGTGCCCAAGACGCTGATCTTTGCCAAGGACGATAACCACGCCGAGGAGATTGTGCATATTGTGCGCGAGGTTTTTGGCGAGGGCAACGACTTCTGCAAAAAGATTACCTACCGCAACACCGGCGAGACGCCCAAAGCGCTGATCAAGGGCTTTCGCGTGGACCCGCTGCCGCGCATCGCGGTCACGGTCGATATGATCGCCACCGGCACCGATATCAAGCCGGTGGAGGTGCTGCTCTTCCTGCGCGATGTCAAATCGGAGGGCTACTACGAGCAGATGAAGGGGCGCGGGGTGCGCTCCATCGGTCCATCCGACCTGCAGGCCGTCACGCCGGACGCACAAACCAAGACGCGATGTATCCTGATCGACGCGGTGGGTGTCACCGAGGGCAAGAAGAATGTGTCGCAGCCGCTGGAGCGCAAACGCAGCGTCGGCTTTGATAAGCTGCTGGAACAGGTGGCCCAGGGGCGTAGCGACGCCGACGCGCTCTCCAGCCTGGCCGCGCGCCTGGCCGCGCTGGATAAACGCCTGGACGATGACGACCGCGACCGGGTGACGCAGCAGACCGGCGGCCAGACTCCGCGCGATCTCGCCCGCGCGCTGCTGGCGGCGATTGACCCGGATCGGCAGGAGCAGGCGGCTGCCGACCGCTTTGGATCGGAGCCGAGCGAGGAGCAGCTTCAGGAGGTTGCGGAGGAGTTGACCGCGGCCGCCTGCCGGCCCTTCAACGACCCCAAAATACGCAATCTGTTGCGCGATCTCAAACAGAAGTCGGATATTGTGATTGATGAGATTACCACCGATGAGGTCCGCACCGCCGGGTATGACCAGCGGCAGGCCGAGCAGCGCATTGCGTCATTCCGCGAATTTATCGAACAGCACCGGGATGAACTGACCGCGCTGCAGATCCTCTATAACCAGCCCTACGGCAAGCAGCAGTTGACCTATGCCGCGATCAAGGAGCTGGCGCAGAAGCTGACCGACCCGCCCTACTACCTGACTACCGCCGATGTCTGGCAGGCCTACAAACGGCTGGAGGCCGCGCAGGTACGCGGCGCACCGGTAGACCAGCAGTTGACCGAAATTGTCTCGCTGGTGCGCTACGCCCTGGGGCTGGATGAACTGCTGGAGCCATTCGGGGCGAAGGTGGAGCAGCGCTTCAACCTCTGGATCGGGCGCGAGAAGAAGCAGGGCCGGGAGTATAACGCCGAGCAACAGGAGTGGCTCAAAGCCATCAGCCGGTTTATCGCCGCCAACGTCGAAATTGCCCCGCGCGACCTGCTGGAGTTTCCCGACTTTACCGACCGGGGCGGCCTGCTCAAGGCCCGCGCGCTGTTCGGGCCGAACCTGGATAGTTTGCTGGATGAGTTGCAAGAGGTACTGGTGGCGTGATGTTTATATGTCGGAACGGCGATACACTACCCCATTCCTGGGAAGTAGCTGTTTTACCAGATGTTGCAGAGGTAAATCCTCGTACTGATTTTTCTGGATATGAAGACGGTCGAATTATTAGTTTCATACCTATGCCACTCGTTGAGGAAAAGACAGGAAAACTTGACAGTTCACGGACGGAAGAACTAAGGAAAGTCAAAAAAGGGTACACACGTTTTATCGAAGGAGATGTACTTTTCGCAAAAATCACGCCCTGTATGGAGAATGGGAAAGTTGCACTTGCGGAGAAACTGCAAGGGGGCATTGGAGCAGGATCGACAGAATATCACGTACTTCGTGCGTATTCCGGAGTATTAAACAGGTACTTACTCTATTACTTGCTTCAGGCAGCCTTCCGACAAGATGCGCAGCACCACATGACCGGTACTGCTGGACAGAAACGTGTACCATCCAAGTATATTGAAAACAGCCAGATCCCCTTACCACCTACAGATGAACAACACCGCATCGTCTCGAAAATCGAAGAACTCTTCAGCGACCTGGACCAGGGCGAAGCGGCGCTGCGCAAGGTGCAAACGCTGCTCACCCGCTACCGCCAGGCCGTGCTCAAGGCGGCC
>DAOTVB010000010.1:0-34514 GCA_034436755.1 Chloroflexaceae bacterium
GACCGGACAGAAGATTGACAAAAGTTGCTGCTCAGCATACACTTGCGGGGAATGACTCCCCCACCTGCCGGCCGGCACCATCCGGGCAGGTGCGGACAGGCAGACGGAAACACGAAAACGAAATTATCCTGTCACACGACCTATCGTCGTCGTTACGTAGCGGTCATTTCCCTATGCTACACTTCTAGTAGAGAATTCGGACACAACAAGCGAGGTAACAGGGCAATGGAGCAGAACATTGAAGTGCCCGCCGACTGGGAAAGTATCGCCCACCTGATGGCCTTTAGTGATGAACTTGAGTGCCGGTTGGCACTTTCCGAAGAACAGAAATACCTGCTGCGACTGGCAATCGAAGAAATTGCGACTAATATTATCAAGTATGGCTACGACAGTGGGTCGTATGGTGTTATTCAACTTGGATGTAGCTGCAGCGATGGTGTTCTCCAGGTAGCGATCCGCGATCAGGGTCGTCCCTTTGATCCCCACGAAGTTCCCGCCCCCGATTTATGTGAAAGCCTGGAGCAGCGGGTTGTCGGCGGCCTGGGTGTCTTCCTGGTACGCGAACTGGCTGATGACCTCTCCTACAGCCACGACACCGGCAGCGGATGGAATGAACTGGTGATTATCAAAAGGCGCGAGGACGCGTGATGTTCGAACGGCTGCGGCAGGTAGCGATTTTCAAGGGCTTCGCCGATGCGGACCTGGCCCGCCTGGCGGCGGAACTGGACGAGCGGTATCTGGAGGCCGGCGAGGTGCTGTTCTGGCAGGGCGATGAGGGCAATAACTGCTATGTCATTCTGACGGGTGAACTGGCGGTAATTACCTACATCAATGGCACCGAGCTGCGCCTGGGTACGCGTTACGCGGGCGAGATCATCGGGGAGATGGCCCTGATCGACAGCAGTCCCCGCTCCGCAACCGTGCGTGCGGCGACGGCCAGCCATCTGGCTGCGCTCAATAAACAGCACTTTACCACCTTGATGTCGAATGATCCGGTGCTGGCGCTGGAACTCTTGCGCGACGGAACAGCCCATCTACGCAGCACCAGCCGGCGTATGATTGCCGACCTGGAGCAGAAAAACACCGAGTTATCCCGCGCCTACCAGGAATTGCAGGCGGCGCAGGCCGAAGTTATTCGCCTGACCCGCCTGGAAGAAGAGCTGGCTGTGGCCCGGCGCATCCAGGAACTGTTCCTGCCGCGCACGCTGCCGCAGTTTTCCGGCTGGCAGATTGCCACCTTTAGCCGGGGCGCGCAGGCCGTGGGTGGCGATTTCTTTGACTGTATCGAACTGCCGAATGGACATCTGGGACTGGTGGTCGCCGATGTCTGCGGCAAAGGTGTTCCGGCGGCGCTGTTCGTGGCGCTGACACGTAGCCTGTTGCGGGCCGCCTCCCAGGCTCCCTGGGCCTTCCAGGGCGACCAGATTACCGACCCCGACCTGATCCTGACCGGGGCGCTCTGGCTGGTGAATGATTATCTCACCCGCGAACATGGCGACAGCGATATGTTCACGACGCTCTTTTATGGCGTCCTGGATCCCCGGACGGGCCAGTTGAGTTATACCAATGCGGGGCACAATCCGCCGCTGATTGTCAGCGCGGACGGTAGTGCCATCCGGGAACTGGAAGCGGCCAACCTGCCGCTGGGCGTTCTGAGCCATCAGACCTATGCAACCGTGCAGACAACGCTGGCCGCCGGCGAGACATTTGTCGGCTTTAGCGACGGCATCACCGAGGCAATGAACATGGCAGATAAGCCCTTTGGCGATGAACGCCTGCTGGCCGTGTTGCACACGCATGCCGGGGCTTCCGCTACCCGCTTGCTCGAAACGATTGTGCAGGCGGTTGAAACCTACGTGGCCGGTGCGCCACAGGCCGATGATATGACCCTGTTGATTGTCAGCCGGACAATGTTACCGGCATAAGTACGATGGGCATGCTATAATATCTCGCAATAGAGAGAACTGCGTATGGAAGCCAGAACCCGTATCCTGGCAGCACACAACGCAGCATGGGTTATATTCCTTACCTGATACAGAGTTCAGGATACGTTCCTACACCAGAAAGGGGTCTTGGGTGTGAAATCAGAGCAGATTGGTAATGTCCTGGTGATCGAACTCCCCCAGCGCCTCGACGCAGTCGGCGTTTCAGCGGTAGAGCAGAAGTTTGGGGAAGCCGTGACAGCTCACAAAGGTACGACGCTGGTCGATATGAGTAATACTGAGTTTGTGGCCAGCCTGGCCCTGCGTATGCTGTTGACCAATCACAAGGAAGTGAAACGACAGGGTGGCGAACTGGTTCTGTGTGGTCTGCAACCACCCATTGCGGATATATTTCGCAAGAGCCGCTTTGATACGCTGTTCACGATCTACCCGGATCGTGAGGCGGCCCTGGCCGCGCGCACGTAGGGCGTAGTCCATAATCTATAGTTCGTCATCCGTCGTCGGTAGTCCGTATGCCGCATGTTACGGATAGCACAATACCGTGAACCGTTCAACCTTCATTCGACACGGTTCACGGTTTCCCTTTCCCCGGTGATACCATATGCCGTACAAGTTTGTAGCTGCGGCTCGCGGCCATAAACACCCTCTTTCCACCGCCCCATCGTCAGTTCCCAAACGACAACCCCCAATCCCCAACCGCCATTATCAGTACGAATGTTGACCGTCACTGATCAGCATGCTATACTTCGGGTGCTTGTATAGGATTCAGCCGCCATATTTAAGGAAGTGTCACGATGGCACAAGTACGTCTGGTGATTGCGGATGATGAGTCGCTCATTCGTATGAACCTCAAAGAAACATTAATTGGCCTGGGGTACCTGGTCGTCGGCGAAGCAGGCGATGGCACCAGCGTGATCCACCTGGCGCGCGAACTGCGGCCTGATCTGGTGTTGATGGACATCAAGATGCCCAAGCTTGACGGCATTCAGGCAGCCAAGGTGTTAACCGAAGAAAAAATTGCTCCGGTGTTGCTGTTAACGGCCTACTCTGATCGTGAACTTGTGGAGCGGGCACGCGAAGCCGGGGTTGTTAACTATGTTGTGAAGCCCTTCCGTGATGCTGAACTGCTCCCGGCAATTGAGATTGCCCTGGCCCGCTACCAGGAATTTCTGGAGATGGACAAGGAAATCAAGGATCTGAAGGAGACGCTGGACACGCGCAAGCTGGTCGAGCGCGCCAAAGGTGTTTTGATGGACGCACAGGGGCTCAAAGAGGCCGAGGCATTTCGGAAGATTCAGCAACTCTCGATGAATACCCGTAAGTCGATGAAGGAGATTGCGCAGGCCATCCTCTTAGCGAACGAGATTTAAGGTCACCTGCATCGTGCCTGCATCTCCGCCCGACCCGTCTGATCGCTCGGCATCAACTGGAGCGTCCCGGCATGCGCGACTCAAGTCTACGCTTCCGTTTGTTGTGACGGCGCTGGCAGCCATAGTGCTTAGCCTGCTTATTCAGGCCGCGCTACTGGCGCGCCAGCAGTCTGTTTTGCTGCTACCGCTGACGCCGACTCCCGCCCCGGCGACGCTGGCTCCACTGCCCACACTCACGCCAACTTCCATTCTGCCGACGCCCCCCCTCCCCGATGAGCGCATTCTGAGCCAGGAAATTCTCGATCTGCGCGCCGAACTGCGGCGGGTCTGGAGTGCCTACTACCTGATGCGCGCCGCGGCGCAACTGGCCGATGCGGAGAATGCGCTCCAGGTAAATGAACTAAACGAGGTTGAGCGCATCCTTGTCACCGTCCGGGTATCGCTTGATCAGGCGTATGCCTTGAGTACCGAACAGGATAAGGGACCGATTGGTAAGTTTCGCATGCAGATCAGCGAAGTGCGGGAGGATCTGCAGGTGCGTCCCGAAGGAATGGCGCAGCGGTTGCAGCGGCTGCGCCAGGATATGTTAAGCCTGGTTGAAGAGGAACCCTGAGTCTACTCGGCCTGGTTTTCAAAATCGATAAAGCGATAACCCACGCCACGCTCGGTCAGGATATATTTGGGATGCGCCGGGTCTTGCTCAATCTTCTGCCGCAGGTAGGTGATGTAGAGCCGCAGGTAGTGGCTCTCGTCCCGATACTCCGGCCCCCAGACTTTTGTGAGCAGCATCTCGTGCGTCTGCACATACCCGGCGTTCTGCACCAGATGGTAGAGCAGGCGATACTCGGTGGGGCGCAGGTTCACCCGCTCACCCGCGACCAGCACCTCGCGGCGGGCAAAATCAATCTGGAGCCGGTCATCAACCTTAACCAGCGTTTGCGGAATCGGGGGGGCGGTGTAGTGCCGCCGCAGCACGGCGCGGATACGGCTGACCAGTTCGCGGTGGCTGAAGGGCTTGCCGATATAGTCATCAGCGCCCAGTTCCAGCCCGCGCACCCGGTCTTCCTCTTCATCCTTGGCCGTCAGGATCAGCACCGGCACCTGGGAGAACTGGCGTAACCGCCGCAGCGTCTCAAAGCCATCCATCCCTGGCATCATTATGTCAAGCAATACCACATCGGGCATATCCTCGCGGGCGCGATCCAGTGCCTCGCGGCCGTTGGTAGCACTACTGACGCGCGCGCCCTCCAACTCCAGGTTCATCCGCATAAAGTTGACCATGCGCGCTTCATCATCAACCACAAGGATGAGTTTATCTTTTAGTTCTGACATTTCGGTAAATAGTTGCTCATTCTTTCGGGTACTGCTGTGTATTCTAGCACGGCAGGCGGATGATCTCAAGATGCAATGTCGGTTGCGTGGTGGAATCTACGGCGGGGCATTCTAAACAACACGAATTACGCGGTACGGTCTATTCCGGCCCGATGCCGGACCCAAAAGCCGGTTGCGCCTGCGGCAGCATGGTACTTCTTGAGCTTTTTCACAAAATGTTGCTCTCAGAGCAACATTTTGTGAAAAAGCTCCGGGTTCTTCCACCCTGTAGCATTTACCACGAAGCTCTTAAGCCGACACGATCTTCTCACCACTATATGAACCGCATCCATTTCGCTACTTCGTGCTCTTCGTGTTCTTCGTGGTTCCAGTCAGATGCCGTTCCTGTCACCTGCAGATCTAACCGCTCAACGCTGCCGGTATTGCCTCACGGATGATCTCCACGATGCGATCAAACTGGTCAGCGGTTGTCACCAGCGGGGGCGCAATACAGATCACATCACCGCGCACGCGGGTGAAGAGGCCGCGCTTGAGCATCTCTTTGTAGATGCGCTTGCCCACCCCCGCCGACGCCGGGAACTCCTGCCGGTTGGCCTTGTCCGCGACAATCTCGACGGCGGCAATGATGCCCTTGCCGCGCACTTCGCCCACGGCATCCAGGCACTCCAGGGTGCGCAGGCGCTCCAGCAGGTACTGGCCCATTTCGGCAGAGCGCTGCACCAGACCTTCATCCTCGATAATCTTGATATTTGCCAGGGCGACGGCACAACTGGTAGGATGCCCGGAGTAGGTGAAGGCATGCATCCAGCGCTGCTCCGAGGGCACGGTGTTGATGACTTCGTGAATCGCATCCGAAACGCCAATTCCGCCGAGGGGAATATAGCCGCTGGTAATTCCCTTGGCAAACTGGATAATGTCCGGCTCGACGCCCCAGTGCTCCAGGCCAAACCAGCGCCCGGTGCGCCCAAAACCGGTGATGACCTCGTCACTGATCAACAGCACGTCATACTTGTCGCAGATCGCGCGGATGCGCGGGAAATAGTCGTCCGGGGGAACGATCACCCCACCCGCGCCCTGGATCGGCTCGGCCATAAACCCGGCCACGGTGTCCGGTCCCTCGCGCAGGATCGCCTCTTCCAGCAGGTTTGCCGCCGCAACGCCGGGGCTGGTCTGCGCATCGCCACCTTTGAAGTAGTAGGGGTAGGGCGACTCGATATGCAGGAAGTTGGGCACACGCGGCTCAAACATGGGCCAGTAGACCGCCATCCCGGTGGCACTCATTGCGGCCAGCGTCACGCCATGGTAGGCATACTTGCGCGAGATAATCTTGACCTTGTCCGGTTTGCCGCGCGCTTTCCAGTAGAAACGCGCCGTCTTGATCGAACTCTCAGTTGACTCGGCCCCGCCGCTGGTGAAGAAGAAGGTATTGATCGCCGGATAGGTCAGCGTGCTCAGTTTCTCGGCCAGTTCGATGGCGCGCAGGTTGGAGGAGCCGGTGTAGGAAGAGCTGAAGGCCAGCGTACACATCTGCTGCATCGCGGCCTCGGCCAGTTCACGCCGTCCATGGCCGACGTTGACATTCCAGAGCCCGCTCAGTCCGTCGATAACCTCGTCACCCGCAATATCCTTGAGCATCGCCCCGTGACCCTCGACCCAGATCCGTGGCGATTGATGGTCCGCCGGGTGGTAGAGGGGATGGATCAGATGGGCCAGATCCGATTGGGTACGCTCGGTTATGTCAGAAACTGTCATGGAAAACCCCTTTCGCTTCATCTGAATCGATTTAATTGTATTGATCGATGCAGCAATTGTACACTGAATCCGGCCCACACCGGCAACGCGGGAGCATGGCGACCGCACTCCAAAAGCGGCAAATGGGCAATATGTAATTTACACAAGTTACGCGGTGGGAGTTTGGACCACGAACACCACGACATGAGCGAAACCCGCGAAACGGCCAATGCTGACATGTATCTGGCAATCCCGTGTTTTGCGGGGGATATCGCCTCCGGCAGGGCGGAAGAACCCTGATCTTTTTCACAAAAAAATTCACGAAGTGAATTTTTTTGTGAAAAAGAATAAAACGTACCATGCTGCCGCAGGCGAGTCTGGCTTCCGGGTCTGGCACGCGGCCAGAACAGTCCGCACCATGTAAGTCCCGTAACTTATGTAATTTAGGCGCTTGCGTACGTTCATACAATAAGAATGGCATGTCGTACGCACACTGGTCGTATAAGATCCGGTACACGTTTTCCGGCAACATCATGTGGTGTATGCCGGCAGAGGGAGGTCGGCAATGAATATGTTCCGGCGCGGATTAGGTCTGGCAGGTCTGGCAGGTCTGGCAGGTCTGGTTGGTCTGGTTGGTGGGCTGACGGTCATGGCACGGCTGGTACGCATGCTTCCGTGCTTTAGCCTGGTACGCTGTGTGCGGTTGCTCCTGATGGGAACGCTAGATACCGGGAAGTCACCCGGCACCTGCGAGGGAGATATCGCCTGTGTGCCCCCGGAGCCACCACCGCCGGCAGATCTGCCACTGCCCGAGACAGATACCCCTGACCAGGCAACGATTCCCGATACGGAAGCAATCCAGGGGCTCTGGCAGTTCTTACAGCAGGAGACCTACCGGCAGCGCGGCGGCGGGTACCGGCAGGACTGGGCGTTTCATCAGGTGGCGGCCAACCGAAACCTGGGCGCCCCCCTGGCGCTGAGTGCCGGCAGCGCCGACTATGTTATCGCGGATGGGCGCAGTTATGGATTTCAACCGTTTGCCCAGGATACGCTCTTCAACGAGATTCCGCGCTGGGCCGAGGTGCAGAGCCTGGGCGATCAGCTTACGGCGGTTATTCCCACAACCGGCCTGCTCTATCAGTTGCTGGCCGCCGGCTTCCGGCGCTCCGGCGGAACCCTCTATCCGACGCAGGCATTTGCGCAGTTTGTGGTGCGTGAACGACTGGGACCGGCACTGACCGAGGGCTTTCGCATCACGGTTGACGGGAGGCAGTATGCCGTACAGGTTTTTGCGCTCGACACGCTCTACAGCCCGGTGGGACAGTGGTCCGATGTCCGGCGCTTGAGCACCACGCCAGAGGGTAGCCTGCGGACGGCCTGCCTGGAAGCGACCTACGCGCATGTAACCGGCAGTGGGTATGATCCGCGTGCATCCTTCCACGCGACCGGCTTGCGCGAAGGATTGGGAACGCCGCTTACCGGCGTTTATCGGACAAATTTTGCGGGGAATGCCTTCGATGTTCAGGTCTTCGCGCGGGATACGCTCTACGCGCGGCCGGGCAACCCGCCCCTGCGCCAGAGTGCCCTGCCCCGCCCCCAGTTTGATCTGACCCCGACCAGGACAACAACGCCGGAGTTGAGTACCCCCGAGGACGCAGTGACCCGGCGACAGGCGGTTTTTAGCATGCTACCACTGGCGGGACAGCCGCCCATATCGCAGTTTTATGGCTATACCCGGTTTGCTGCCGGTGCAGGGCGCGGCTTCTACACCGCAACGCAGGGCCGTCACTCCGGGGTTGATTTTGCGGTGGAGTTGGGAACACCACTGCTGGCAATTGATCACGGGTTGGTCGTCTGGGCGGGCGCGAATGTCGATGGGGTTTCGTTTGGAGCGGGACCACGCAGCATCATTGTGCGCTACGGCAGCGTGTATGCGCTCTATGGGCATGTCTCCAGCGAGGAGGTACAGAAGGGGCAGCGGGTCGTGCCGGGGCAGATCATCGGGCGATCAGGCTTTCCCAGCGCACCACATCTGCACTTCGAGATACGCCCGGTCCCCGAGCAGGTTGTCGACAACCGTGATCCCAATCAAGATCCGGTCAGTCCAGGCTATGCGCTTAACCCGGTGGAATTCTTCAGCCCTGACCTGATGCGCTACTTTGACCAGCAACTGGCGCGGCTGGGCGGGAATGCGCACTTCTGCCGGGGAACATTCGGCGACCAGGAGCAGATCCAGTTCGGCGCGCCGGTAGATCGCCGGCCGTGTGGTTAGGCAAGGTTGTAGGGGCACGTCATTCTGCCTTGCATCTGTCAAACGTTCCGTTTGAACACCGCTCGCATATGTCATAGTGCCGCCGTATGATCTTTGAAATGTTAATCCAGACATCCGCCGGATCGGAGTCCCGGCTTCAGCCGGATCAGGCTTTTCCAGCAGTATGCCGCTGTACCGATAGGCATGCACCGGCTAAAGCCGGGACTCCAGTGAGTTATATATCCGGACTATTTTTCAAGCTGCATCAGGCGGTTGGAAGCGAATTCCTAAGAACCAGTTCACAACCAATGTAGGATTGCTGTAAGGTAAAATTGCAAAACATGGGCTTGACATAAGCACATCCTTGTGATACACTATACCAGTTGCACCGGGTATATATCCGTGCCTGCCGCAACCATGAGTAGCAACATCCCAGGGAGTGTACCGGGGCATTGTCCCGAAGGTTATCGCCAGGAGCGCGACACTCCTGGTTTTTTTTGCCTGAAAATCAGTACCGGATGCGTTTAATAGCGTATACGCTGTCATATCTCACCCGGCGTTCCTGGGAAGCACGTATTGTGTGACAGCGTATGTAGTTTTGGCGCAACAATACCACTCACTTCTTCGTGACATACATTGATCAACACCCTGGTTGAGCTTGAATCTGATGTTACGCAGAATGTGTGCAAAAGGGGGGACACACATATATGGTACGAGCAGAAGAATTGATGGTACAAAAAGCAGATTTAGCTGAAGATGTGGCACAACCGCAGGAAAATACGACGTTGGAGCAGGAACTGGCGACTATTCCCGATCCCACCATGGACGCGGTCCAGTCCTACCTGAATGAGATCGGGCGGGTGCCGTTGCTCAGCGCAATTGAAGAGGTGGAACTGGCCGAGGCCATCGCGCGGGGCGAGGCGGCAGAGCAGCGCCTGGCATCGGGCGAAGCGCTCAGTCCGCAGTTGTATGCTGCACTTCAGACCGATGCAATCCATGGGCAGGAAGCACGCCAGCATCTGATCCAGGCCAACCTGCGGCTGGTCGTCAGCATCGCCAAGAAGTATGTCGGGCGCGGCATGTCGTTGCTGGATCTGATCCAGGAGGGCAATATCGGCCTGATGCGCGCGGTAGAGAAGTTTGACCCGGGGCGGGGCAACCGCTTCTCGACCTATGCAACCTGGTGGATTCGCCAGGCGGTGACGCGTTCTATCGCTGAGCAGTCCCGCACGATCCGGCTGCCGGTCCACCTGAGCGACTCGCTGGGGCAGATCAAGCGCACCACCGAGCGGCTTTCGCAAAAGCTGGAGCGCAAGCCAACGCCCGAGGAGATCGCAGCGGATATGGGCCAGTCGGTGGAGAAGGTCAATCGCGCACTGGAAGCGATGCGCCATTCGATCTCGCTGGAAACGCCGGTCGGCAAAGAGGGTGAGCAGACGCTGGGGCATTTTATCGAGGACGATATGCAGATTGCGCCTACCGAGGCGGCAACTCAGCAACTGATGCGGATGGATCTGGAAACCGCGCTGAGTGAGTTGAGCGAGCGCGAGCGGCGCATCTTGAGCCTGCGGTATGGCGTCGTTGATGGTCGCCAGCGAACGCTGGAAGAAGTTGGGCGTGAACTGGGCATGACCCGCGAGCGTGCGCGCCAGATTGAGGCCGAGGCGCTGCGCCGGTTGCGCGCGTCCGAGTTTGGCAGCCATCTGCGCGATTATCTGTCGTAGTATTGGGCAGTTTTGGAACGTGGCGGGCGCAGCGTTATGCCCGACAAGAGGACAAAAGTTAAAAGGTTTTGGTATCATTGGTTGAGCAGACGGTGACAGCGAAAATGTTACATATGTAACCTGGACATATCCGTTCTATACGATGCGAAAGTTGGAACGCCCGGCAGTGTCAAAGACGACACTGCCGGACTTTTTTAATTCTTCGTGGATTTTTAACATGTCGTCTGGAGGACGCGGATGGCGTCCTAACGCTCTGGATCCCGTCGGATGTGCGATGTTGCAGCCGCTATCCGGCACAAAGCAGTTGTTCAGGCTATTGACATCTCTCTGCAATGGGTGTATAGTAAAACTGTGCAAAGGGTGAACAGATAGATACCAATCCGCCAGACCTGTGCAACCATTCTATGGACGTGGCATCAGGTTGTAGCATATATGACATAAGGAGTGTTTGTATGATTAACGTAGACCGCCGCAGCTACATCGAGAATGCCACGCCTGAAGAGGTGTTTGAGGCGCTGTCCGATCCGACGCGCATCGAGCAACTGCTGCCGCGCATGCGCAAGGTCGAAGTGAAGTCGCGCCAGGCAAACCAGGCTCATCTGGTGACGCATATGTCACTTGGTGGTATCTTTGGCACTATTCCCTGTGAGGGCGAACTGCACTGGGTTGAGCCACACGAGATCATCTTCAAGGTCAAGACGCCGCTGCCACTGGAGACGCGCTGGACGCTTTCCCCGGCATTCAATGGCACGGATCTGCAGGCCACGATGAGCATGGATCTGCGCCCGATGCTGGGGCCGATGGCCGCGTTTGTGCCTACTGATGCAGTCGTCGATATGGTCGGCAAAGAGCTTGACCATGCGCTCAAGGAGATGTCTACTCGCCTGAGTGCATCGGTGCTGCGCGAACGGGCTGTTGCTGCGTAACATACACATTCCTGGCGCGTCTACACTCTGGTATAATCCGCAAATGACTGAATTCCAGTCATCTGCGGATTTTTTGCTGTGGCTCAGTTACACGCATTACACGGTGGACGTTTAAACTAAACGTTTCACCCGATGGAAGCCGGATTCACCTGCGGCAGTATGGTAGGTTTTTGGGCAAAGGCATGGAATCTTCCGCCCTGCCGGAGGCGATATCTCCCAGCAAACCCGGGATTGCCTGATGTATGTCAGCATTGGCCGTTTTGCGGTGTTCGCTCATGTCGTGGTGTTCGTGGTCCAAACGTCCAACGTATAACTAACAGGAGTTACGTGGTGGACGATCAAACTGAGCGTTTCACCAGATGAAACACAGACCGCCTGCGGCAGCATGGTACGCTTTTTCTTTTTCAGAAAAATTTTGCACAGAGTGCAAAATTTTTCTGAAAAAGAATGGAATCCTCCGCCCTGCCGGAGGCGCAAAGCTCCGTTTGCGGGGGACCGCGTAACGTGTGTATGTGCGTACTATCACAGGAGGAAAGATGATCGAGATTGAGGTTTTGAACTACGAAGAACTGGCAAAGCAGCACTCCGCTTCCTTCTTTGGGCGGGTCGCGCGGCGGTTTGTGCGGGGCTCGCTCAAGTGGCGGGTAGAGCGCGCGATTGCCGAGGAGATCAAGCGCAACCTGGAGGAACAGGGTGTCAAGGTGACGATTTATGTAAAGTAGTAGCGGACCATCTGTCGTCCGTATGGCTGAGAGAACCTGCAAGGAAAAACTATGCAAGAAGAGTTTACCAACTCGACCGAAATAAAAAATGTCCTGCTGGGATTGCTTATTATCGCACCGTACCTGCTGGCTTCGCTGGCCTGGTCATTTCTGCCGGAGGCCGTGCTCCCGCCGGTCCCGCTGCTGCTCTGGGTGCTGCTGCTCTACCCCTTCTTGACGATCCTGGTTATCTGGATTATCAGACTGCGGCGGGGCAAGCGTCGCGCATAGAGATAGCGCCGTGGACGCCGACCACTGTCGGGGCAACTGTGTGGTATGCTTGGGGTTCGGCACAGATAGTTCACACAGCGAAAGGAAACGCCCATGATACCCCGCGTCATTCTGCACAACAGCACGAGTATTGATGGACGGATCGACTGGTTGACGCCCGATGTCGATCTGCACTACGAGCTGGCCGCTTACTGGCGGGCCGATGCGCAACTGGTCGGGAGCGAGACCATTCTGATCTCGACCGAGGAAATCCCCGAAGAGGCAGACCCCCACGCGGAAGATTTAGCCGCTCAGCAACCCCAGAGTCCCGGCGACACCCGGCCCCTGCTGGTTATTCCCGATAGTCGCGGGCGGGTACGCACCTGGGATATGCTCTGCAAGATGCGGCACTGGCGCGGAGCCGTGGCGCTCTGCACGCACTCCACTTCGCAGGATTATCTGGATTATCTGGGTAGTCTGGGCGTTGAATATATCCTGGTTGGCGAAGATCTGGTCGATCTGCGCGCGGGCCTGGAGGCGTTGCATACAACCTACGGCATCCAGACGGTGCTGGTGGACAGCGGCGGCACGCTCAACGGCGCTCTCCTGCGTGCAGGCCTGGTCAGCGAGGTGAGTCTGGTGATCTATCCCTGCCTGGTGGGTGGAACAACACCACAGTCCTTCTTCCGTGCGCCCGATCTGGCGAAGCAGGCCGGGGTTATCGAACTCGACTTGATCGCCGTCGAACAGGTGCGCACAGGGATTATCTGGCTGCGGTATGCGGTGAAGAACCAGTCCGAGTAAGTCTATTATGTCAGACGGGGGCCGGTTCCGCGAAGCAGTGCGCGTTCGCCCGCATCAGGTCAAAACTGCTACGGAACCCCTGGAGCACCAGCGGCGTTCCCAGCGAACCCAGGGCGACGATGGGGCCGGTGATCATAAAGGTGTAGCGCCCGGTGCGTTTGGGATCGGGGAGGGAGCAGTAGCGCGCAAACCCCTCCTTGCCCAGTTCAGTCTCGACAAACTCGCGGTCCGCGCCGATCTTGAAGCCCTGCCCAAAGATCTTGACCTGAAGCTGGCGCAGGATGGTCTTGTCAAAGTCGTGCAGCGTCTGCGTGATAAAGAGCCAGCCAACGCCATATTTGCCGGTCATGCGCACGCTCTGGGCCAACAGAGTGCGAGTGCGGATACCGTCACTGCTCTCGCTTGCATGCTCCCCGGCAAAGAGGTGCGCTTCATCCAGCACCACCAGCGCATTGCTGCTACGACCCTGGTTGAAGCTGCGATGGATCACATAGCGCAGCCGGGTCAGGATCTCGTTGAGCAGGAAGTAGGGGACCGCATCGCTGCCATGCTCCTGCGCGAAGGAGAGCACCACCACTTCACGGTTGGTCAACACCCGCTGGATCACCTGTGAGAGCGGTACGCGCCCGCTATCGGTGCGAAAGGCGGTTAACGCCTGCAACCAGACCCGCTTGAGGCGCGCGGCGTCCAGTTCAAAGCGCGCCAGCACATCCATCGCGCGCTGGCCTTCGCCAGGTGTGGTCCCGGGGCGACTGGCATAGATCACATCAGCGAAGCGGGCCAGATCCCGCACCAGCAGCGGCAGATCCGCCGCCCGCAGATCGCGGACGGGCCGCCGCTTACCGTCGGCACTGGTCAACTCGTTGAGCAACCCCGCCAGGCGTTCGCTGGCCTCCCGTTCCTTGTTTGCACCCTTGAAGCCCAGACTCTCAAAAAAACCCAGCCGCCGCAGTGTTTCGGTAAAGGCTTCGGCTCCCTCCAGGGCAACCTCGTCGGTGTTGGTGACAACCACCTCACGCCGGGTACGCAACGTCTCCAGCAGATGCCGGATGCTGAAGTCCACCCGATGATCACCGGCGGCGAAGCGGTCACGACCAAACTCACCCTGCGGATCAAGCACCAGCAGGCCCATGCCCGGATTGGCAGCAAACCCCGCCAGCAACTGCGCCGCCAGAATGCTCTTGCCGCTACGGGTCTGTCCAAAAACACCCAGCATCACCGCCTCGCCAAATCCACCCTCCTCGGTACTCCCAAAGTGGCGCAGCGTCAGCGGGACGGGCAGGCCATCGCCGGGAGACTGCCCGGCATAGAAGATGCCCGGCTCGGTATGGACCAGTTCTTGCAGCGTGGGCGCATCGGCGGGAAAAACCGGGGTGCCACTGGGGGGCGGCGTCGAGAGGGTAGTACGCCGGCGGACGCGGCCCTCCTCATCCAGCAGGAAGACACCGAGGGCGGTCAGTTGGGCGCTGGTCAGGTCACTCTCGCCGCTCAACGCGGGAAGCGCACCCTGATGCTTAATCACCGCGCGGATCACCGGATCTTCATGCCAGCGATTGCGCGTCACAATGCCACCCAGTTGGCAGAGCGCCCGTTTGCGGTAGGCTTTCCCATTGAACCGCTCGACAACCTCGAACGTTACCCAGGCGTGGTCAAGCGCCCGGTCGCGTGCCGTTTCGAGGATATCCACGGTAAACGTGGTCGTGCTGTTGGGAGAGCCAATGACCGCAATTGGTTGCATATTTGTTCCGCACAAAAAGGCTGAACACCTGTTTCGATTATAGCAGGTGTTCAGGCAATGTCAAGAGGGGGAGTGTCAGAGGTTTTTAGAACAAGTGGGCGGTTCCTGATCGCCGCATGGCACAATGAATAACCAAACGCCGCCCCACGCAGGGACGGCGTTCGGCAAGGTGGCAGATCTTCCGGGTAGTGAAGCAAAGGGGCAACAGATGACAGCAGTAAGTGGGAAGAACGGATTGGAGGAGTGTGTTACATCTGTCTAAACATTCAATGCTGTGCCGATACCAGAACATTCTCCTGACAATAGACTCCGCGTACCATTGACACCAACTCGGCAACATCGAGCGGCTTGGTAAACACATCCAGAATATTGTCGGGCAAGTGTTCCAGGCGATAGGCACCTGCCGTCATAAGCAGGACCGGAATCTCACTCAGGCCCTGCCGCTGCAGTTCGGCAACAAGTTCGATACCGCTCATGCGGGGCATCGCCATATCAATGAGCAGCAGGTCGGGCGGACTGGCTTTGATCGCATCCAATGCCTGGATTGGATCACATGCCGATTGGACATGATATCCTTCATGGGTAAAGATAATAGTAATAAGATCAATGAACATGGGATTATCATCAACGATGAAGATGGTCTCCATTAAGCACATGGATATCGTTCCTCCTAGTGGCCGTGCATTTCAGGAACATGCCCTGGCGGAAGGTAAAACCCGGCTTGCGCAATAAGAAATGCCACCCTGTGCCTATCTTAGCATATATAGCATATGAACGCCAGAACCGATCAATATTCACACAAAAATCAGGTCATCCGCAAAACTTCGTAAGCGCGGTTTGTAAGCGATAGTTCTGGAGCGGCCTGATGCGGTTTGAAATGTATCCAGATATTGATATACCCTCATTCTCACGCGTTATGCGGTGAGGATTTGGACCACGAAAGCCCCGAAACAAGCGAAAAACGCGAAATGACCAGTGCTGATATGCGTTACGCGATCCTGTGTTTGACCGTGGATAGTGCCTCCGGCAGGGTGAAAGAGGACAGTCTTTTTGCAAACTCTTGCTTGACAGCCGGCAGGAGCATTGGTATATTACCTACCAGATGTTTGGTAGGGAGACATACATGCTCGACAAAAAGGACGCCCGCGAACGCGTGCTGGCTGCGGCCGAACGCCTCTTTGCGCAGAAAGGCTACACCGCAGTAACCCTGCGCGATATTGCCGCCGAGATCGGCATTCGGCACACATCGCTGTATCACCATGCGCCGGGCGGCAAGGAGCAACTTTTTATCGAAGTGACCGAGCGCAACTTCCAGCACCATCGGGAGGGGCTGACCCACGCGATAGAGACGACTGCCCCCGATATACGCGCGAAACTCTGCGCGGCGGCCGACTGGCTGCTATCACAACCGCCGATGGATCTGCTACGAATGGTCTACTCGGACATGCCCGCGATTGATCCGGCACACGCGGAACGGCTGTCACAGGTGGCCTATGCATCGGTGCTGCTGCCGATTGAGGCAACATTGCGGGAGGCGCAACAGCGCGGCGAGATTGATCACGCGGATCTTGGCCTGATTGCCGGCGGAGTGCTCGGTATGATCGAGAGCCTGCACGCCGTGCCTGAACATGTGCTCCGGCAGAGTCGCCCGGCGATGGCCTACGCGCTGATCGATACGCTGCTCAACGGGCTACGACCAAGGTAGCGCGCGGACAGATCGCAAATTTTTTACGCTGAAAATCTACCAATCGTTTGGTAGTTACGCATGAAACTTTTCGTATTCTCGTGATACACTGGTAAGGAGCCATATACCTATGGAACAGCAGATGCACGCAATCGGGTTTCGACAGTATGGCGCGGCGGATGTGCTGGAGCCGCTGCAGGTTGCCCGCCCCGAAGTCACGCCCAACAGCGTGTTACTCCGTGTCGCCGCCGCCGGGATCAACCCGGCTGACTGGCGCATCCGACGGGGGCAGCTTCGGTTCCTGATGCGCGCGCCCTTCCCCTATATTCCCGGCGCTGATGTCGCAGGTACAGTTGTCGAAGTTGGTTCGGCGGTGACACGCTTCCAACCGGGTGATGCGGTCTACGCGATGCGGCCAACCATCGCGGGTGGCGGCTATGCGGAGTATGTCGCCGTGGATGCAGCGGCAGTTGCCGCCCTGCCGGCAAAGCTGTCATTTGTGGAAGCCGCTGCCGTGCCCCTCGCGGCGCTGACGGCACTCCAGGCGCTACGGGATAAGGCGCAGCTTCAGCCGAATATGCATCTGCTGATCAACGGCGCATCGGGGGGCGTGGGCACATTTGCGGTACAGATTGCCAAAGCAATGGGCGCCCGCGTCACGGCGGTATGCAGCGGGCGCAATGCCGATCTGGTACGCAGCCTCGGAGCCGACGCGGTGCGCGATTACACGCAAGAAGATATCACCCACGGCAATGACCGGTATGACCAGGTGTTCGATGCAATTGGACACTATCCCTTTCTCAAATGGCGGCGGGTGCTGGTTCCACAGGGCAAGCTGGTTTCGGTCCACCCGCTCGTGGGGAATCCCATCTCGCAGGGGCTGGCACGTCTCAGCGGACGGCGGCTGGCGTCGGTCATTGTCCAGCCGAGTGGCACCGATCTGGAGACACTGGCCGGCTGGATTAACGCCGGGCAGGTGCGCCCGGTGATCGATCAGGTCTATCCGCTGGCAGAGGCGGCGGCGGCCCATCGCTACAGCGAAACCCAGCGCGCCCGAGGCAAACTGGTGCTGGTGGTGGATGCAGATGCGGCCCCGGCGACGCTGGATGCGCAAACTGAAGCGTATGTGCCGGCCGCAACAGTACAACCGTAAGGAAGCGAAAGGAAACGCGGGTCATCTATGATGGAGCTACACAAGACACAGCCGAACCAGGAGGCCGAGCAGGAGCAGGCGCAGCCGGACGCCCCGGCCGCCGCTGCATCCAGCAACGAACGGCCCGCGCGCCCCCTGCGGCTGCGCCTGCTTGATCCACGCTGGAGCAAGGTGCTGGGCGATATCTGGGGAAGCAAACTACGCGCACTGCTGGTGGTGCTTTCCATCGCCCTGGGCACCTTCGCCGTCGGCACGATTGCCGAGGCACGCATCCGCATGCTGGAGGGGCTCAACGGCGCATATCGGGAGGTCAGCCCCTTTACCGGCGCGGTGGGCGTTACACCGGAAGATGCCTTCGACGACGATCTGGTTGAGGCCATCCGCGATATTCCCGGCGTGAAAGAGGCCGAGGGGCGCGCGCTGGTCAGCGCCCGCATGCAGACCGCTCCGGGTGAGTGGGCCAATCTGCAACTGCGGGCGATCCCCGACTGGGATGATATTCGCATCGGCCAGTTCACCATTGAGCAGGGGCGCATCCCCGATGAGCGCGAAATGCTGATCGAGCGTGCGGCGTTGAGCGAGATGCTTGGACTGGATCTGGCAATCGGCGATGAACTGCTGATCGAAACGCTTGACCAGGAACGCTACACCATCCAGTTGGTCGGCACAACCTACGATCTGTCGGCGCCGCCGGTGTTTCTGTTTGGCGAATATTATGGCTATATTTCGGAGGATGCGCTGGAGTGGCTGGGCGAGACACAGGACTTTACGCAGGTGCAGTTTGCCGTAGAGGATCACCTGCTGGATAACCCGGAAGCCATTGACATGGTCGCCGCCGACGTACGCGACCAGATCGAGCGCAGCGGACGGGCGATCACTGTTTCGTTTGTGCCGCCCAATCCGGGGCAGAGCCCGATTGCTACATTTCTGCTCGATCCGCTGGTCTTCCTACTGGGCGCGCTGGGCATTCTGATGGCGTTTCTGAGTGGCTTCCTGGTGACGAATACCATCTCCGGCCTGCTGACCCAGCAGACCCGGCAGATCGGTGTGCTCAAAGCGATTGGCGCGCGTGGCAGCCAGATTGTCGGGCTCTACCTGGTGCTGGTGGCAATCTTTGGCCTGCTCGCCTTTGCCGTCGCGGTACCCCTCTCGCGCCTGGCCGCCGCGCAGTTTGCGGTCTTCTTTGGGCGCTTCCTGAACTTTGACCCGGCAGCCATGGGGCTGCTGCCGCAGGTGCTGGCCCTGCAGCTCTTTCTGAGCCTGGCTGTCCCACTGCTGGCGGCGCTGCTCCCGATCTTGCGCGGCAGCAACATCACCATCCGCGACGCTATTGATGGCGGTGGCACGGGCGGCAGCTATGGCAAGGGCTGGATCGACCGACTGCTTCAGGTTGTGCGCGGACTGCCACGCCCGCTGGTACTCTCACTACGCAATACCTTCCGGCGCAAGGGGCGGCTGTTGCTTACGCTGACCACGCTGACGCTGGCGGGAGCAATTTTTATCAGCGTTGCCAGCGTGCAGGCCTCAATCAACCAGTCGTTGAACACCCTCTTTGCCACGCTGGTGCGCTACGATGTTGAGGTCAGTTTTGATCGTGCCTACCGCACGGCAAAGGTGGAACAGGTCGCCGCCGAAGTACCGGAGGTCGCCTCCATCGAGAGCATTCGCTCGGTGCAGGCCCGTCGTCTGCGGCCCGATGATACCGAGAGCGATGCAATTACCTTCCAAGGGCTGGATCTGGCGCGCACCCGGATTGAGCCACGCATTGTGGACGGGCGCTGGCTGCTGCCCGGCGACGAAAATGCGATCGTTGTCAGCGCCAATCTGCTCAACAACGAAGATGATCTTGCGATTGGTGACGAGGTTATCTTGAATGCCAAGGGGCGCGAAACCCCCTGGGTGATCGTGGGGACGTTCCAGGGACTGGGCAACAACCAGATTGCCTATGCCAATGTGGACTACTTTGCCCGCGAAGTACGCGAGGTTGGCGAAACCCGCCAGATGCAGATGACAATCCGTAACACGGGTGACAGCGCCGCACAAACGCAGGTGGCGCAGCAACTGGAGGAGCAGTTCCGCAGTCGCGGCATCCGCGTGAGCGACACCACAACCGCAAGCGACCAGCGCGAGTTGAGCGGGCGACAGTTCAATATTATCACACTGCTGCTTACGATTATGGCCCTGCTGATTGCGCTGGTGGGCGGTCTGGGGCTGGCGGGCACGATGAGCATCAATGTGCTGGAGCGCACCCGCGAGATTGGCGTGATGCGGGCCATCGGCGCATCGGATGGCGCGCTGCTGCGCCTGGTCCTGATCGAGGGTGTGTTGATTGGCCTGTTGAGCTGGGCAATTGGCGGGGTACTATCAATCCCGCTGAGCCGGTTTTTAAGCACCCAGGTAGGCACCCTGTTTACCGGCGCGCCGCTGCTCTACACCTTCTCGGTAGATGGCGTGCTGATCTGGCTGGGTGGTGTGGTCGTGCTGGCGATGGTTGCCGGCGGTCTGCCCGCATGGAATGCCACCCGGCTCACGGTGCGCGATGTGTTGACGTACGATGGGTGATGGGGCGTAGTCCGTAATCCGTAGTCCGTAGTCCGTAGTCCGTAGTCCGTAATGAGTGGAAGGGTGTAGCTACACGCGGTCAAATTCCGGATGGAACGTCACCCGTCCATGCCTGCCGGCCAGTGCTCCGGGCTGCAGTTCCTGCACCATAAACGCATCATGGTCGGGAGGAACGTACGCACAAGGCGAGGCCATACCGCTTTGCCGGCTGAAATCCGTACGCCGGATAGTAGTCCGGGTGCCCCAGCACAACGACAAGTGCATAGCCCGCCTCCCGACATGCCGCCAGGCCCGCCTGTATCAGCCTTCCCCCAATGCCCTGCCGCCGGCAGCCGGGCAGGACGGCCAGCGGTGCCAGCGCAATTGCGTTGGCGTACGCCGGGTCAACCTCAAGCGTGACCGGGCTAAAGAGAATATGGCCGACAACCTGTTCGTTAACCAGGGCAACCAGGGCAACCGTTACCGCATCATGCCGGTGCAGGGCCGCAACCAGGTTCACCTCACCTGTGCCACCAAATGCCTGCTCCAGCAGGTCGGCTACGGCCGGCGCGTCGGTGGGACGTTCGGGCCGGATGGTGATACCAGCCGGGGTCGGCCTATCTGAAAAAGCCACGGACATAGCGCCAGTACCTTTCAAATAGCAGAACGTATGCGTTAGATTTGCCAACCGGATGTTTGAGCCTGCGAGCGCAGCGTTTCGCCTGCGGCAGCATGGATTTACGCGGTGCAACGCATTCAGCATGGTGCCGGACTCAAAAGTCAGATTCGCCTGCGGCAGCATGGTACGCTCTGTTTCTTTTTCACAAAAAATTCACAGAGTGATTTTTTGTGAAAAGATCTGGTCTCTTCCGCCCTGCCGGAGGCGAATCGAGCCGTTTATCCAGGTGAAGACCTGGTTTGGAACCGACCGCCTACGTCGTTTGATTTAAAAAGTATTGGGCCTGGAGCAACTCCAGGACTCATACGGGTAGCTCCAGGCGGAGTGCCAGATGGTGTGAACTCAGATCGAAGCCCATACGCAGATAGAAGCGGTGCGCAGCGTGGCGCTGGTAGCCGCTGTCGAGATGCACCGCGTCACAGGCCAGGGATCGCGCATGGTCGATCAGCCGGCGCAGCAACTGTTCGCCATAGCCATGTTTGCGCGCATCCGGTGCCGTTACCAGGTCATCGATATACAACACCTTGCCCCAGGCCAGATATTCCTGCACCCGAAAGCCGGCCACACTCCTGACCGCGTCCCCGTCTTCCAGGCAAACCAGCCGGTAGCCGGCCTGCTGCTGGCGACGCACCTGTGCGACAAATGCGTCCGGATCGGTCAGATGCGGACGCAGCACCTGCATGGTGGGAAAGCAACGCCGCAACGCCGCGTCGGTTTCCGCAAAGTGAATACTACTCGCCATACCCGCATTGCTCGTGGTTTCAGATTGATTATGCCAGACTGAATCGAACGGCTGTATTATACTGGATGCCCCACAAAGCACAAGGCCACGCAGCAGCATCCTCCCACAGCCGGCAGAGCTGTGGGAGGATGCTGCTGCGTATTCAACAATGACAGCGGGTTTGCAACCGACTATCTGACAATCAGCGGGAGATACACCCGTTCCAACTCTGCCAGCACCCGCAGCGTAATCGCCGGCAGATCGGAGCCGCTGACGCTAATCTGCACATCGCCGGGGCTACTGAGCTGCGCACTTGTCACGGTTGCCTGGAGCGTGTTGCTATCGACAAAGGTTGTCGTCAACTCCTGACCATCCCAGAGCACCGTACTGCTGCCGGTAAAGTCATTCCCCGTCACAGTCAGGGTGAAGCCGCCCTGATCCATGCTGACCAGGCTGGGGCTGAGGCGCAATTCGCGCACCAGTTCAAACGCGCCGATATCGCAGCCGCTACCCTGGGGCCGTTCGGTGCCGCGCTGATCCGTCGCGGGGCAGGCGGCGGACTTGCCGGCGTCGAGGGCCGGACTGCCGGGCTGCAACGCCATGGTTTTGTTCGGGCCGCCATTATCCGCCAGAGAGCCCAGGAGCGGATCTTCAAAAATAATCGTCCCCTCCGTGATCAGATTGTTGGTGTCGTTGTCAAAGTCAGGGGTTTTTGTGCGCGGAAACTGGAGGTTATTCCCGCCATCGGTCAACTCCCGGTTGGTGTGATACCCCTGCCACTCTGTTGTCACCGGGTTGGTGTGGGTCGGGTCCAGTTTGTTCTGGTAGAACAATGAGTTTTTCAGCGTGACCACCTTGTCAGGGGCTGTGCCGCCCGCATGAATTGCTCCGGCCTGATAGGTGGCAAAGTTCTCGGCAAAGGTGGCATTCGCAATATCAATGATACCTCCACTGATCATCAGTGCGCCGCCCTGCCCGACGCGATTGGTCCCCGCCACGGATGCTTTGTTCTCGACAAAGGTGCTGTTGACGATCCGTCCCTTGCCGCGCACCAGGATCCAGGCAGCACCACCCTGTTTGGCGGCAAAGTTATTCTCAAAGGTGGACTCGCGGATCTCAATATTGTCCTCGTTCGTTCCATTGGCAGGCTCATCCTCAATATGGTAGATCGCGCCACCGTGACCCTCGGCAGGGGGTTCTTCCACCAATCGGTTGTTAATAAAGGTTGAGCGCCAGTAGGTCGCCTTGGTGCCTTTGTTATCCGAGACCGTCACCTTGATCGCGCCGCCGCCACGCACGGCAGTGTTGCCGTCAAACACGCTCCCGCAGACATCCACGATCTTGTTTGAGTCCGGGTTAAAGTCGTTCGTGACACCATCCAGATGCAGCGCACCACCGTGACCACGGACAATCCCGCCCTCGGTCGTGTCCGTGGCATGGTTGTTGGTAAACTGGCTGTTATAGACAATCAGCCCGGTGGCGATACCGCCAAACGCACCGCCGCTGCCGGCCTCGTTGCCGACAAACACCGACCCGACGATAACCGTCTCGTAGATATTGGCCGAGAAGATCGCGCCGCCCTGGTTATCCTCATCGGTGATACTGGTGGTGCGGTTATTCTCAAAGGTCGAGTTGATAACATGCAGCTTTGTACCGGGGCTGGTCACCCAGAGCGCACCGCCACGGGCATTGCCATCCTTCTTTTTCGTAGCGGCGGGCGCTTTCGCGTTGATAAAGCGCATGTTCTGGATGGTCAGATCATTGCCTTTGGTTTTATCATTCTCGGAACCGGGGGTAAAGGGCTTCTCCATGATGCGCGTCTGGTTCTGCCCATCCAGGGTGATCAGACCTTTGCCGTCGAGCACAATATCTTCGGTAGCGCTGGTCACCAGCGGCTCGGTCAGTTTAATTGTCTTGGGATTGGCGCCGCAGTCGAAGGTAATGTGACCGCCATCGCTGAGGGCGGCCTGCAACCCGGCCTGGGTGCAGTCGGTGACAACGGTGGGATTCGACAGCGACACCTCATCGACGGGGGGCGTGCAGAAGGCGGCCGGAGTGCCGGTCTGCACCTGCGGGTCGGCCTGAACAACGGCGGAGCGGGAGCCGCTCAGGAGCAACGTCAGGAGCAGCAGCACCGCGCTAAACATACCGCTACGGTGCAACAGACGAGCATGGGTTGAAGTGGGCATGATTGTTCCTCTCCTGGTTACCGGCAACATATCAGAAGCACCGGTCTTCGTAAAGAAAAGGTTATGGCCTGCATGACTTCACTATACACTGGGGACCGGATGGTGGGAAATAGGACAGTAGTACTCACCTATCGCAAATGGTACTACTCCTGGGGCAAAGACACACAAGATAACGGGGTAAAATAAACCGATCTGTATGAAGAAGAGTTCATACAGATCGGTTCTCGATTCTCAGTTCTCGGTTCTCAGTTCTCAGTTCTTTAAATATCAGGTGGTGGTTCGGGCTCGCCCAACATATCGCCATGCCAGCGTTCCAGCCACTCCAGTGCCTCGTGCAGCCGGGCCGGCGGCATGCGCCGGTACGATGAAATCCCAAACTGGCGATAGAGGCCGGTAAACGCCCCACCATACTCATTGCGCCGCGACCGCTCCGAGAGCGTATGCGCCACCCGCCGCACCACCTGAGCCAGCCGCGCCGCATGCTGATCATCCACGGCAGTACCACTGGACCAGGGATCGGTCCCCTGTTCTTCGCGCGTGGCCTGCGCCGCAGCCAGTTGCCGCTCAATCAATACCTGATGGCGCGCCAGGGTGGCCATTGCCATCGCTGCAACATAGGCATGCTCGGCGGGCGTCTGCTCATAGCGCGAGGGCAGCAGTTCGTCCCCCGTGCCAAACCCCTGCGGCTTGAAGGACTGCCACAATACCGAAGCACTCTCCTGCTGGTAGAGTTCCAGGCGCGGGCGGAACTCGGCGGCAGCCTGTGCCGCATCAACCGTGGCAAGCCAGAGCGGGATCATCTCGACGCGCAGGCAGAGCGCCAGATCCTCCCGTCCATCGCCCTCAACCGGCAGGCGGCGCGTGCCACGCTGCAACATCGTGTGCGCCTGAATGCGCTGCTCCTCCTGGGCCGGGTTCAGGCCAAGGCGACCGGCGAGGCGCGCAACCGGAACATAGGCCTCATTTGGATCAAGTTCCAGGGCCGCGATAATATCTTCAGCATAAAAGCTGGGATGTTCTGACTGGTGCTGTGCAGATCTGCGGGGCATGGTACCTCCCTTTGCTGTTCCACAACCACGCTCATAGTGTAGCACATTCTGCCGCTTACCATAATTAACAGGAGTTACGCGGTGCTGCCTGTTCCATCCTGGTACCAGACCTGAACGCCCGATTCGCCTGCGGCAGCATGGTACTTTTATATCTTGTTCACAAAAAAATTTGTTAGCGCGCATAAGCGGTGGGTTCAGTTCATTGCCGCTTTTTAGTAGTCCGGCGTGGCGAACGGCCAAAATTGGGTAAAAATAACCCAAAAGTAGTACGGACATATGTACGACCATCCTTACCTTGACGACTTGACCCAGGACTTATGCGCGCTAACAAAATTTTGCACTGTGTGCAAATTTTTTGTGAAAAAAGTATGGTTTCTTCCGCCCTGCCGGAGGCGGAATCTCCTGTCGGGTCAACGACCGCGTAACTCCTGTAATTAACGTCTACCCGGTTCCCAGATACTCAGCGATAATCTGGCGGAGCGTTTCCAGCCGCACCGGTTTCGAGATATAGTCATTGGCCCCGGCGGATAGACAGCGCTCCTGGTCGCCGGGCATCGCCAGAGCGGTCAGGGCAATAATCGGCAGGTTGGTCCACTCCGGGTTGGCGCGCAACCGTTGAATCACTTCCAGCCCATCCATTTCGGGCAGGTGAACATCCATCAGGATCAGCGCCGGAGACACCGCCTGCATCTGCGCTAACGCCTCTCTGCCCGTCCGGGCCACACTGACATGGTAGCCCCGACTGGTGAGATACTCCTGGAGCACGGTTGCCATCTCGCCATGATCCTCCACCAGCAGGAGCGTAGGCCGATCGGATGGTGCATCCCCGTTGATGAGTTCAGGCATCTGCGGCGCGGAAGGTGGCGCGGATACCGGGGGCGGCTCAGGCGGTGCGGGCAGCGCGTGGACCGGCTGCCGGGGCAGTGTCACCATAAACCGACTCCCACACTCGATGTTACTAGTGACCGCAATATCACCGCCATGCAACTCAACCAGCCGCGCAACCAGCGCCAATCCCAGGCCAGTGCCCCCATGCTGCCGGCTCAACCCGCTGTCAATCTGAACAAACGGCTGGAAGATCCGCTGCATATGCTCCGGCGCAATCCCGATGCCCGTATCCCAGACCGTGAAGACAATGCTTTGCTGCTGTTCATCAGTTGTCACCTCCAGCCCGACCTGTCCCCCTTCGGGCGTAAACTTGACGGCGTTGTTGAGCAGGTTCAGCAGAATCTGCCGCAGCCGCCGTTCATCGGCCGGCATGGTTGTCACCCCCGGATCGATGGATTGCACAAAGGTAATGCGTTTCCGCCCGGCCTCTTGCTGTACAAACTCCACGCTGGAGCGGCAGAGCGGCACAATCGCCACTGGTTTTATGGTCAATGTTTCCTTACCCGCCTCGATCTTCGACAGGTCAAGAATATCATTAATCATCGCCAGCAGATGCCGCCCGCTCGACTCAATCGTCGCCATGACCGAATACTGTTTGTCGGTGAGCGTTCCATACAGCGCAGACTGGAGCACCTCAGTCATGCCAAGAACAACGTTGAGCGGCGTACGCAACTCATGGCTCATCGTGGCAAGAAACTCATCTTTCAAGCGTAGCGCATGTTCAAGGTCTTCCAGAGCCTGTTTGTAGGCAGAAATATCCCGGCCAATCGCCTGGGTTTCGACAATATTTCCCGCCTCATCCCAGACAATGCTGCTCTCCCAGGCATACCAGCGCCATCCGTCCCGCGTCGGCACGCGATTCTCCACCATGGTACGGTGGGGCGGATCGTGCAGGGCTTCAACGGTGGCGATGACGGCGGGCAGATCTTCGGGATAGATGAAATCAGCAAACGATTGCCCCAGCACTTCCTCCCGCGGTTTGCCGAGTGCCTGACAGTAGGCATCATTCACAAACGAGAAGCGACCATCCCGGCCAGTGCGCACTATCAGATCGTGCTGCGACTCGATCAGGCCACGATAGCGCTGCTCCTGCGTGTGCAGCCGGCCCATCGCCTCGGACTGCGCGGCATTCTCTTTTTCCAGGTCAGCAACACGCTGCCGGAGGTAGTCCAGTTCAGATTGGTGATCAGCGGCACTCATAGACATCCCTGGTGTATGTTTACACAAGTTACGCGGTTAACATGCAACCCGGACGTTTGACCGGATGGAAGCCGATTTCTTCCGCCCTGCCGGAGGCGAAACTCCGCGCCGGGTTCGTGACCGCGTAACTCGTCTTATGTAACACGCGTTACGCGGTGGTTCATCAAACCGGGCGTTTCACCCGCTGGACGGCAGAATCGCCTGCGGCAGCATGGGACACGTTTTATCTGTTTCACAAAAATGTTGGTTAGCGCGCATAAGCGGTGGGTTAAGTTCATTGCCGCTTTTTAGTAGTCCGGCGTGGCGAACGGCCAAAATTGGGTAAAGATAACCCAAAAGTAGTACGGACATATGTACGACCATCCTTACCTTGACGACTTGACCCAGGACTTATGCGCGCTAACAAATGTTGCACGTTGTGCAACATTTTTGTGAAACAGAATGGAATCTTCCGCCCTGCCGGAGGCAATATCCCCCGTCAAAACCCGGGATCGCCTGCTGCATGACAGCATGGGCCGTTTCGCGGTTTTCGCTCATTTCGTGGTGTTCGTGGTCCAAACGCCCACCGCGTAACTCATGTTATGTAAATCTTGTACATAGCTACTTAACAAGAAAGGCGGCATATCCTCCGCCCGCCGGTCCCACCGCGTCCAGGTCGTCTTCCGTCATAATCCGGCCGGGGTCCAGGCCATGCCAACCGGTAAAGGAGATCAGCCCGCGTGCATCCGGCTGCCACGGCTGCACCAGCGGCAGACAGTCAGCGCGCGTACGAGCATAGAGCGGCTCATTCATCTGCCGGTAGGTCTCAAGAAACTGGATCACGGCCGGATGCGCTGTATTATAGTCAACCATGGGAAAGTTGCAGACCCAGCATGCCCCCGCCCCGGCCCAGTTGTAGAAGGCCCGCGCCAGCGCGCGAATCGCTTCGTCGGAGAAATAGAGCAGAATGCCCCAGGTAATCAGCCCGACACTGCGATGACCCTTCAAGATCTGCTGCACGTCAGGATGTTCCAGCAACTGCTCCGGCCGGCGCATATCGGCCTGAAAGAAGTAGACATTGGGCATATCGCCGATAATCGCCCGGCCCTGCTCCACCACATAGGGATCGATATCGGCATAGATCACGGTCATGCCGGGGGGCGCGTGCTGATGCAGATGTTCCTGGGTCGGCAGGCCCGCCGCGAAGTCAATGATGACATTCAGGCCGTAGCGCTGTGCCGGTTCGCGGGGAATATCGCGCAGGCAGGCGCGCTGGATGCAGATCGCCTTTGGGATAAACGGCGCGAAGTGCATCACCGCATCGGCAACCTCCCGGTCAGCCGCGAAGTTGTGCGTGCCACCCAGGTAGTAGTCATAGATGCGTGGCGGATGGGGGACATCCGGGCCGGCATTGATGTGATCCATACCTTCTCCTCAACATGCTCTGTTTCCCGGCGCCGCGCGTGCCTGGAACCGGCCGGGGTGGGCGTGTGTCAGGTCAACGTAGCGCTATCAGATAGACGCACACCGCCGAGCAATCATCGGGCGTGGTTTTCCGATTACTTCTGGAGTATGCTTTAGCTTGAAACTAAGATTATAGCATAGAATTATCCGCTCTTCGCCTCTAGCAGGATAAAAACGTATCATGCCGCCGCAGGCGACGGCTATGTTTCGTCTGATTCAACATCCGGTTTGAACGCGCACTGCGAAATTCCCGTAAATTGACAGGAGTTACGCGGTGCTGCCTGTTCCATCCTGGTACCAGACCTGAACTGCCCGATCCGCCTGCGGCAGCATGGTACTTTTGTATCTTGTTCACAAAAAAATTCACAACGTGAATTTTTTTGTGAACAAGAGTGGAGTCTTCCGCCCTGCCGGAGGCGATAAACCCCGCCAAACGCGAGACCGCCTGATACATGGCAGCACCGGCAGCTTCGCGGGTTTCGTTCATTTCGTGGTGTTCGTGGTCCAAACGCTCATCGCGTAACTCGTGTACATTGACATAACTTATACGGTGGTTATGTAAACCGGGCATTTGACCAGCGGGAAGCCGGATTCGCCTGCGGCAGCATGGTACTTGTTCTAGCTTTCTCATAAAATATTTGCACAGGGTGCAAATATTTTATGAGAAAGCATGGAATCTTTCGCCCTGCCGGAGGCGAAATTTCCTTTCGGGTCAGAACCAGATAACTGCCGTAAATTGAACAGCGCGGCGCAATGCGGCGCTCACACCATTCCCATTTCTTGCCATGTTGTGCTATAGTCTCAACATGCAATCCAATCCTGGATGCTGCCCTGACTTCTTCGTTCCTGAAGCGCTCTACTTCTTATGCAAGCTCATCACACTATTTCTGCCGCGCTGTTCAACCAGCCTGGTCGCAGGCTGTGTACCGGCCGGTTGGACGCATTCGAGAAGAGATGAGGACTATGAAGCACTCACTCATTGCTACACCTGGTCACTGGTTCCGGTATGTTCATCTGATCGTCCTGGTCATGCTGCTGGTGTTGACGGGTTGTGCCGACAACCTGATCGAGACGGTCCCGACGGAGGAGCGTGCCGCGAATACGGCCCAGGCGTTACGGTTCAGTGCGATTGCGCTGGTACCGAGCAGCACCCCGACCGCAACAACGCCCACACCCACGCCAACCCCGACGCTGCCGCCGGTGCCGACGCTGGCCCCACCACCGATTCTGATTCCGCCGACGCCCAACCCCCCGCCGCCCGGCCGCGCCATTGCGCCGGATACGGTCGGTGCGCTGCGTCCCGTCCGGCGCATCGGGTTTGGCGAAGCAGTTAATGCCGCGATTGTGCCGCGTGATCAGGTGCTCGCTGTGATGACCACGGGCGGGATCGCCTGGTTTGAACTGCCGTCACTCGAGCATCTACGCTTCGATCCGGTCGTCGGCGGCGTACGTGCGGTGGAGTTTAATCGCAGCGGGCGACTGGCCGCCGTCTTCCCGGCCAACCCGGTCGAGGAGAATGCCATTCAGATCCGCCAGGTCTCCGACGGCAGTTTGCTGGCGTCGCTCCCCGGCAGTGATCCGGCGCTGGGACCGGAGGGCGAATTTGTGGCGACGGTGCAGGCAGAGGAGCCACCCAAGACGCAGCTCTGGCGTAGCGAAGACGGCACGGCCCTCAGCCTGCTGGAGGGGGGCAGCCCGGTGTTTAGCCCCGGTGGGCAGTATGTTGCTACCGTGCAGGGGCAGGGCACCGGCCAGCCGGCCACGCTGATCTGGCGTACGAGCGACGGCTCGCTGCTCCTCGATCTGCCGGGGGATACGCCAACATATAGCCCCAGCGGGCAGATGCTGACAACCGTCACCAGCGGCGCAATCCAGCTCTGGAGCATGCCTGACGGCCGCCCCGCCGGAAGCCTGACCCCCGAAACGGGCAGCTATGAAGATGTTCAGTTGGCCTTCAGCGAGGACGACAAACTGCTGCGTGTGCTGACGGACGCGGGGTTGCAGGTCTGGAGCGTGCCTACGCTGACCCGCGTTGCCGACTATCCGCTCGAAACGGCCGCCGCCGGCCGCGAGAGCCGCTTGAGCACCGCCGGCGAGATCCTGACCACACTCTTCACCACGGCGGACGGTGCCACTCAGGGGGTGCAACTGATCCGGGCCAATGACGGCAGCGTGATCTTTCAAGACAATCAGGTGCGCCGGGGTGCTGTCAGCGATGATCAGTTTACCGCCGCCTTTGTTGCGGCCAGTGGGCTGGTACAGGTGGTGGACCTCAACTCCGGCGAAGTGCAGGAGATGAACCTGCCCGCATTTACCAGCCTGGCGCTAAGCCCCGATGGGCGCGTGCTGGCGACCGCCCGTCCGGGCACCAATGTCGATCTCTGGCAGGTGGTGGACCGCACCTTCCTTGGGCGGCTCACGGCGGTGCCGGGCAGTCTACGTGTGCCGCAGGAGATTGCCTTCTCCCCCGATGGGCGCACGCTGATTGCGATTGAGGATCTGGGCGCATCCAGCGGGGTGGCAACCAGTGTCTGGCCGGTACAGGCCGGCAGTGCCGGGACGGAGATCCTGCGCCTGACGCCGGGGAATGAGCGGATCTCGCCGGGGGGCTGGGACTTCAGCCCGGCGATCAACGCCTCGGCCTGGGTTGATGGGCGCGGACGGGTGCTGCTGCGCGATGTGAATGGCGAGACGGAGACGCTGATCGGGGCCGGCGCGGTGACGGCGCTGGAGTTTATCCCCGACGGTACACTGCTGGCGGCGGGCGATCAGGCCGGGACGGTCCAGATCCTCAAGACGGAGGGCGGCTACATTTACGATACGCTGCAGGCGGGCGGCGCGGTGGCGGACCTGGCCTTCAGTCCGGATGGCCGACTGCTGGCGGCCCGCCTCGCCGATAGCACCGTCGTCATCTGGCAGGTTGATGAGCAGGTGCCGCTGGTGCGGATTGCTACCGACCAGTCGGTTGAGGCGTTCTTCATCTCCACCGACAACCAGATGCTGGTCGCCGGTGGGCCGAACGGCGTGGTGTTTTACCAACTCGTCGGCGGGCAACAACTCAGCCGCCTGGATGTGGCCGCACAGGATATCAGCATCGACCCGGTGGGGCGGCTGCTGGCCGTGCTGCACGACGACCGGGTGACGGTGTGGGGCGTGCCGTAGGGTATTTTTGAGATAACCACGAAGACCACGAAGCGCACGAAGGTGTGAAAGAACGGATGGTGGGTTGAATGCCTTCGTGTTCTTCGTGTCCTTCGTGGTAAACAGGAGATGAGTCTTGAACACGCACGGGTGCGTCCCTACATTAAAATGTCAATCATACCAATGAATGCTGGAGGAAAATAAATGGCACTTGTCTGCCCCCATTGTCAGGCTCCCTACACCCGTCCCGGGCAGAAGTTTTGTAGTCGCTGCGGGAAGCCGCTGACCCCGGCCCCGGCTCCCGCCGCGCCGACGCCCACCGCCCGCATGGCAGGGCCGCAGACCGTCCTGGTGGGACAGCCGGGACCACGCCTGATTGTTGAGGAGGGTGGTCAGATCCGCGATATCCCGCTGGGAAACACGCCCCTGACGCTGGGGCGCGCCCGCCACCATGATATCGTGCTCGGCGCACCCTTTGTCTCGGGCAACCACGCCCAGATCGACCCCGCCGGTCAGGGGCATCGGATTACCGATATCGGCTCAACCAATGGGCTGCTCTACCATGGGCAACGGCTGGCTGCTCACACGCCCCACACCCTGACCGACTGCGATGTCATTCGCATTGGCGACCCGACCAGCGGCAGCTTTGTCACGCTGACCTATGTCAACCCGGACATGGCCGCCATGCCCGCGCTCCCCCAGATTGATCTGCCGGGGCCCGGCGCAACCCTGCCGATCGGGCGCGATGCAGCGGCGGCGCTCCCGCCGCACCCCCAGATCTCGCGCCGGCACGCCGAGATCACGGGACAAAACAATCGCACACACCTGCTGCGTGATCTGGGTAGTACCAATGGAACGTATGTCAACGGTCAGCGTATTCATTCGCACACCCTGCGCCCAGACGATATTGTGCAGATTGGTCCCTTCAAGCTGCGCTACACCGGCAGCGCACTGGTACCGCATGTTGTCGGGCAGGCTATGCGCCTCGAGGCGCGCGATCTGGTGGTGAGCCGGGTGGCGAACCAGGCCGGCCTGGGTCAGCGGCTGGCAGCACTGCGCCAGGGTCGGTTTAGCCCGCAGAAGATCATTCTCCAGCAAGTTTCGCTCTGTATTGAACCGGGCGAATTTGTTGCGCTGGTTGGCGGCAGTGGTGCCGGCAAGAGTACCCTGATGCGCGCCCTGGCCGGAGTTGCCCCCGCCAGCAGCGGGATCGTCCGGGTGAACGGCGATGATTTCTACGAGCATTTTGATGCCTACCGCGCCGTTCTGGGTTATGTGCCGCAGGATGATATTGCCCATCGCATGCTGCCCGTGACCCGCGCGCTGAACTACACCGCGCGGCTGCGCCTGCCGGGGGATACGGCCGCCCGGGAGATTACCGACCGGATCAACCGTGTCCTGGAAGATGTAGAGATGGTCGAGCATCAGCGCAAGCTGGTAGACCATCTGTCGGGCGGGCAGCGCAAACGGGTCTCGATCAGCCTGGAGTTGCTGGCCGACCCGGCGCTGTTCTTTCTCGATGAGCCCACCTCCGGGCTGGACCCGGGCCTGGAGAAGAAGATGATGTACACCCTGCGCCGCCTGGCCGACAGTGGCCGCACGGTGGTGCTGGTGACGCATGCCACCGCCAATATTGATCAGTGCGATCTGGTCGCATTTATGTCGGCGGGGCGACTGGTCTACTATGGGCCACCCGCCGAGGCGAAGCGCTTCTTTGGCGTGACATCCAATGACTTTGCCGATATCTACACCCGGATTGAGGGCCGCTATGATCCGCACGATCCGGTCCTGGCCCAGGATGCAGGGATGCAGCCGATCTACCAGGCGTGGCAGCAGGCGTACCCCCGCAGCAAGGGCGAACCCATGCTGGCCGAGTTGTGGGAGACGCGCTTTCAGCAGTCCGACACCTACCGGCGCTTTATCGGCGACCGGCTGAACCAGGCTGCCCCACCGGGCAGCGGCAGCGCCGCCGCCGGCCCCCATGGCCCCAGCAAGACCAGCAATCCGCTGCGGCAGTTCGGCGTATTGACCCGCCGCTACGCCGATCTGATGCTCCAGGATCGGCGCAACCTCATGATTCTGCTGCTGCAGGCTCCGATTATCGCCGGGCTGATGGCGCTGGTGATCGAAGCCGATGCGGTCAGCGGCACTGAGGCCACCTTCGCCTCGGCCCGCCCGGTGATGTTTATGCTGGCGACGGTGGCCGTCTGGTTTGGCATTATCAACGCGGCCCGCGAGATCACCAAGGAGGCCGCGATCTACCGCCGCGAACGGCTGGCAAACCTGCGCATTCTCCCGTACGTTATGTCAAAGGTGGTGGTGCTGACGCTGCTGGTGCTGGTGCAGAGCCTGCTGCTGCTGGCAATTGTCACCTGGAAAGTCGCCATGCCCGAGGCGGGCATCATGACCGATGTGCGGATTGAACTGTTTGTAACCACCCTGCTCGGCTCGCTGGCCGGGTTATCGCTGGGGTTGCTGATCTCCACCATTGCGGCTACCCCGGATCGCGCAGTCAGCATGGTCCCGCTGGCGCTGATCCCGCAGATCCTGCTAAGCGGGGTGATTTTCCGGCTCGAGGGCAGCGCGGAGGTACTCTCCTGGTTTACCATCGGGCGCTGGGCCATGGATGCCTACGGCGCGATTATCAACCTGAACGACCTGCCGCGCCCCGGCCTGGAGAGCGAAACTTTTGATGAATATACCCACAGCATGGAGCATCTGCTGGGGCGTTGGGGGATCATGGGGGCATACACGCTGGTCTGCCTGCTGCTGACGACCTGGTCGTTACGGCGGAAGGATAAGACGTTGTAGGTTTCGGGTTGGCACGTTGGCAGGTTGACACGTTGGCAGGTTGGCAGGTTGGCACGTTGCGCACCCGTAGACTATGCAGCGCTCACAAATTCTAACCCCAACACATGAAAGATAAATGATGGAGAGGCAATGCGGGCAATGTAGGAGTCGCAGCGTGCTACGTTCTCCCGGTCGTGAACAATCCCCAATCCCCAATCCCCAATCCCCAATCCCCAATCCCCAATC
>DAOTVB010000011.1:0-14234 GCA_034436755.1 Chloroflexaceae bacterium
CCCCCCGCGTACCGGCACTCCGCGCGGACATCCCGGACATTCCGGACCTGGCCACGCTGGAGCAGCGTTTGTGCGATGCCGCCGGGTAGGTTGGAACGTTGGCAGGTTCGCACATTCTCACGGCTGGTAGTTGTCCAGCGTGCGTTCCCGGGTGTGGCACCGCATGGGTGTATGGTGTCTGGTGCATGGGTGGGTATGTGCTGTCTTTGCAGAAGAGCGGTTGGCACATGGGACGCCGCGCGCGTGCGAACACCGTACCACGGCGCGACAAAAAAAGGGGGGGTTCCCGTGGGTTTCCCTATTGCATATCACTGGTTCCCCTGGTATACTTATGGGCAGAGCAAAACCACGCGAACCGTACCCCCGGCGCGTGGCTGTGCTGGGTATTCACATATGTGCTGTGCATGGACCATTCTAGCACGGCTCGTCCCATCCTGCAAGATGGTATGACCGGCGCATGGCATGACGCAGCGCGCTGCTGAGGACAACGATGCCATACCTGGGTCTGCCCATCCATGCGCCGGTGCTGGTCCGCGCTCTTCCCGCCACGACTGGTACCTCCACCCTCAGTCCACCGGACGCACCGCCGTTCTGCACTCCGATTGCCCACCCCCGGGATTGAGCATGGCCCGGTCGGGTGGGTCCAAACGGTCGTCCTGGCTGATTTTCCGGCGACGACTGGTCATCGTGCGCACGCTCCTGCGAGGTCCGGCCCAGCGCGGCACGCTCTGGGATGCCGCGCGCACAGAGTTGGGCGATGATGCCTGGGGCACGGCTCCGGATGCGGCGTTGCGCCATGATCTCGCGGCGCTGCGGCGGGAGTTTGGCTGTGTCATCGCGTACCGGGCCGCGCGCGGCTATCACCTGGTCGATCCGGGAAATCTCGCGCTCCTGGATCTCCCCGATGCGCATCTGCACGCCCTTCATCTGCTGGCCGGGCTGGCCGACACGTTGCCCCCCCATCTGCGGGAGCCGATTGCCGAACTGCTGGCGCAGATCATCAGTCTCCTGCCACCGGCGCGGCGGATGGTCGGCTCGGACGGAGCCGGGGAGCAGGTCATCGCTCCGCAGAGCGTCACCGACCTGGACCGGACCATGCTGCGGCGTATTCGCCACGCGGTGGGCCACCAGCACCTCCAGTTTCAGTATCGCTCCACCTTCACCAGCCGTGCGGACGGGATTGCCCATCGGGTTGCGCCCTATGGCCTGCTGGTGCGTGATGGGCATCTCTACCTGGATGCCGATTGTCTCTGGGCCGACAGCCCGGAATGTCGCCCCCGCGCACTGCGCTATCGGCTGGATCGCATCGTGCCCGCCTCGCTCCAGGTGCTCCCGGAGGTGGTCCCCCCGCTGCGTCGGTCCATGCCGACCTACGAACTGCGCTACGAACTGGCCCCGGCGGTGGCCCGGCGGCACGATGTGGCCCTGCACTTTGCGGGCAGCCATGTGACCTACCGCGACGATGGGAGCGCCCTGGTCACGGCAATCATTGATGATCCCTGGCATGCGCGGCTCACGCTGCTGCGGTATGGGGCGAACTGCCGGGTGCTGGCCCCACCCGAGGTGATGACCCTGATGCGCGAGACGGCGCGCGATCTGGCGGCGATCTATGAAATATGAGCACATTTGTGGATGGGGGGATGTGGCAGCATGGACATGGTGTGCGATCGGGCGGCGACTTCATGGGATTGTCCGTTGAACCGACAACATTGAACGATGAACCGGGAGAAAAGGATACATATGCACGATACTCCAACCGAGGTAGCGCTGGCGGCGCTGCATTACTGGGCCGAACGAGCACAGGGGCGTGCCGGTGAAGCGGTGCTCCCCCCGACACACCGCGACCTACTACGGCATGCTGCCTGGCTGGTGCAGGGCCAGCCGCCGGCACAGCAACCGGGGTGGCCCGATCCCCTGGATGGACCACTGCGCTCAATTTTCAGCCGCATTACGCCACGCACAGATGACCCGCAGGCGGCCACACCACCGGAGGTCTATGTGCGTCGGTCCTCCCTGGCCCTTGACCGCGATATCCTTTTCCCGGTTGGGGACATCCAGAACGCACGTTCCTCCCAGGGACGCGATCCGGTTGACGCGCTTGCGGAGGAGCTTGCCCAACTCACACAACGGGCGCTGCCGACCCCGGCTTATCTGGAAGGCTGGTTATATACACTCCAGCGCCACGCCTGGAGCCTGCCTTCACCCCTGCCGGCCGTCTCACTCTATGACTTTGCCCGCACCCATGCGGCGGTCGCTGCGGCCCTGGCCGCGCAAGATGATATGCAGGGCGACCTGTACCTGCTGGGGGGCGATCTCTCGGGGGTGCAGCGGTTCATCTATACCCTGACGGCTGAAGGCGCAACCAAACAACTGCGGGGCCGGTCCTTCTATCTGCAACTGTTGACTGACGTATGTGCGCGCTCCCTGCTCCGGGCGGCGGGACTGCCGCTCACGAATCTTCTCTATGCCGGGGGTGGGCGCTTTTATGCCGTGCTGCCCGGATCGATTGGGAACGAGCCAACTGCAGACTGGTTGGCAACACACCGGCAAATCCTGGGAACCTTCTTCCTGCACCAGCATCAGGGGGAACTTTACCTGGCCCTCGGTGGTGATACCCTGACGCAGACCGCGCTCTGTGATGCTGACCGCTTCCGCGCAGCCTGGGGCCAGGCGACTGAAGCGATAAACCATGCCAAACGGCGTCGGTTTGCGGATCTGGGTGATGCGCTGGTCCAACTCTTTGCCGTTCAGGGCCATGGGGGGCAGGAACAGGATGCCTGTGCGGTATGTGGGTACCAGGGACAGGCCCGCGAGTTTGTGCGCATGGCCGACGATCCGCGTGGTCGCCGCCGGTGTGTGTTGTGTGAGAGTTTTGAAGATCTGGGACGGCTCCTCCACAATGCTGAGTATCTGCTGCTGCATCACCTCACCGAGAGCAGCCTGCAGACCGAAAGCCGCCGCCAACCCTGGCAGCGCACCCTGGCACACCTGGGCATTCATGTCCAACTACGCGGCCCCCATGCCCGGTCGGGTGATCATGGCAATGCGCCTGTTCCGGCAGACCGAAGCGTTACCTGGACAACCGTGCTCGCGCTCGATGATGCGGCACAATCGCGTGACGACCACGCTGTCCTCCCCCTGGTCGCCCACGATACCCCCTGGGTGCGGGGGTATCGGCCCATGGCAAACACAACGCCGACCATGCGGCAGGACGACCTCAAGGATTGGAAACCCCAGCACGACGACGAACGCCCGCCCCGTATCAATGATGTCAAGCCCTTTCAGGTCATGGTTGCGCAAAGCACCGGTGTGAAACGGCTGGGCGTCTTGCGGATGGATGTGGATGATCTGGGCGATCTGTTCCGCTATCGTCTGGATAGCGGCCTGGCGCGGGTGTCGGCCCTGAGTGCGGCATTGGGCCTGTTTTTTGAGGGATGGGTAGGCACGCTCTGTGAAGCAACCAATACCCATGCGGAGAGTCGAGGGAGTGTCTATTGTATTTACAGTGGTGGCGATGATCTGTTTATCGTCGGCTCGTGGCATCGGTTACTGCCACTGGCCCACCAGATCAGCACCGATCTTACCGCGTTCGCCGGTCATAATCCGACCGTTCACGTCTCAGCGGGAATCAGTCTGCACGGTGCAAAATTTCCGCTCTATCAGGCCGCCGATGCCTCGGAGGGCGAATTGAAGCGCGCCAAGAGTCGGCCCGGGAAGGCGGCACTGGGCTGGTTAGACCAGGTCATTGCCTGGACCTATGTGCCCGCCGATGATGGCCTGTTCCGCTTGAAAACCGATGTCACCCGGACGGACATGCCGCGGGCACTGCTCCAGACGTTGCAACAGCTCTTTCTGCAGTATGGCACCACCCTGCGTGACGGCAAACTGTTCTATGGCCCCTGGCTGTGGCGGGGTGCCTATCAACTGAAACGTGCGGAACGGACATTACCTGCTGACGCGGCCTGAATCGTCGCACAGATCCGCGAGCGGCTCCTGCATGGATCTGATGCGCCCCCGCATGAGGGCGCACGCTATATCGAACGCGTGGGACTGGCAGCCCGCTGGGCGCAGCTTGAGCTGCGAAAGGAGCATACTGATGCGTCTGATCAATGACCAGGAATTGAAGGACATTATTGAACGAGGGAATAACGAAGTGCTGGTAGACAAGGCCAGTGCCATTGGCAACGCACTGGCGCGCCAGCTCACCACCAGCCAGATTCGCGGGATTTTCGGGTCTGTCCGACGGATTGAACTGGACTGGCAAGATCCGCGGCAAAATCCCGATCCCCGGCGGGTGGCACAGGCCCAACGGGAATTTGCCCTGCTGCGGCCACGGCTGGCGTACCAGGCACGGCGGGAACGGGGACGGGGCGTCGAGGATCTGCGCGACGTGCTCGATCCTGCCATGGAGATCGTCGGGAACAATCATACCTACTTCCGCAACTTTGTGGACTTTTTTGAGGCAATTCTGGCATATCATAAGGCCGCAGGTGGCCAGTAGCGAGGAGCAGGACATAATGACCGCACCACAGGGAGACCGAATCGTTCAGCTTCAGGGGCGTATGTTTTTACGCTTTACGATTAAAGCCGTCACGGGCCTGCATATCGGGGGATCGCCCGGCATTCTCGCCATTGGCAACGTCGATAATCCGGTGATCCGTGACCCGCTCACCGGCCAACCGTATATTCCCGGATCATCGTTGCGTGGGAAGATGCGTTCGCAGATGGAGAAACAGTATGGCCGTCCGCAAAACAATCGGGTCGGGCAGGTCTGGATTCACACCTGTAAAAGTGCCGATGCCTATAAACAGTGCAATGTGTGCCAGACCTTCGGGATACCGGGTGAGTTTCCCCACTCGGAGACTTCGCGGCTGATTGTCCGCGATGCCCGGTTGTCAGCCGCGAGTGTGGAAGCGCTGAACAATGCGCGCACGGATTTACCCTTCACCGAGGTGAAATGGGAAGCAGCCATTGATCGCGTCACCTCTGCCGCGACACCCCGGCAGCAAGAGCGGGTTCCGGCGGGAGCGGCATTTATGGGGGAACTGGTCTTCACGCTGTATAGCTTCGACTCGGATGCAGAGAATCTGCAAGAACTGGCACTCTTTCGCAATGTGCTGGAGGGGCTGGAACTGGTGGAAGAGGATTATCTGGGGGGACAGGGTGCCCGCGGCAGTGGGCGGGTGACATTTACGGATCTCTCGCTGACCTTCAAGCCGAACCAGCGCTACAACCGTGCGAAAACGTTACTGGAAGCCGCCACGCTGGACGCGTTACGGAATACCTGGGAAGATCAGTTCTAACACAGAGACAGAGGAGCAAGCATGTTGGTCTATCGTCTCCAACCCGATGGTGCGTTTCACTTCGGTGTTCACGGGATCGATGCGGAACAGAGTGCCGAACGATGCCCGTCTGATACGCTCTATGCAGCGCTGCTGGTCGAGGCGCTCCGGAGTGGGCAGCCGTTCTTTGCGCCTCCGGATACCCACGACGATCAGCATGCGCTAACGCCCCCTATGCTGCTCTCGTCGTGTTATCCCTATGCCGGCGATATCCTGCTGTTGCCCCGACCCCAGCTTCGGCTGCCGGTCAGCGATGTGGAAGGGCAACGGAAGCTGTTTAAAAACCTGGCCTATGTGTCCCCGACCATCTTTCGGTTGATTGTGGCCGGCGAAGCCGGTTCCCTGGACCCCTACATGCATGCCTCCCACGGAACCCTGGTGATGGGAGGACGTGTGTGGATTGCCCATGCGGATGGGACACTGCCGACGGTCAATGGCCGTCCGATTGACCAGTTCTGGGCCATTGGTACCATTCCCCACGTCACGATTGATCGCATTCAGGATGCCTCGACCTACTTCCAGGTTGGACAGGTACGCTTTGCACCGGGGTGTGGCCTCTATCTGCTCTGTCAGGAGCGGGTGGCCGGTGCGGCTGCCGGCATGGACACCCTGCTTCAACGCCTGGGGGACAGCGGGTTGGGTGGTCGGCGCAGTTATGGGGTAGGACACTTCACCGTGGAACGGGGCGCTGATCTCACCCTCCCCGAGGCCTCCCAACCAACCCGGATGATCCTCTTGAGTCGCTATCGCCCCAGCCCGGATGAACTGCAGCAGCAGGTGTTGGGGACCAATGCCAGCTATGACCTGATCCAGGTTGGCGGCTGGTTGCAAACCCCCGATCCAAACACCGTCGCACAACGCCGCCGGAATGTCCGATTGCTGAAAGAAGGCTCGGTCATCCAGATGCGCGCCGATGGACATGTCCCGCTGGGAACGATCTGCAATGTCGCCCCGGACCATGCCCCCTTTCCGCATCCGGTCTGGCGGTATGGGCTGGCGATGGGCGTCAGGATAGGAGCATAGGATGACGAGCTATCGACTGAAACTGACAACCCACACGCCGCTGCATATTGGGTCCGGCGGGTCGGCCCTCCGACGCGGGATTGACTTTGTCGGCTATGACCAGACGATCTATGTCTTTGATACCACGCGGGTGCTGGAGTATCTGCTAGCCGACAGCACCAATACCGCGCTGTTGGACCAGATCACCCGCACCGTGAATCTGGCAAGTTTTCTCCAGGAGCAGGATTTTCAGGAGCATCCCGACCTGGCGCTCTACCGCCTGCACGGTGCGGCGAGCGTCAATGAGGTGTTGCCGCACCTCAAAGATGTCTATGACTGTCCCTATATCCCCGGCTCGTCCGTAAAGGGAGCGCTCCGCACGGCCATCATTGATGCCGCACTGCTGGCCCGAAACACGCCGGTTGATGTGCGCCGGTTGGGGGACCGGGCCAAATTTGCGGCCCAGGAACTCGAACGGGATATTGTCGGACGGGGAGAGAAGCACTGGCAGGCACCCAACTATGACCTGTTTCGTGCCGTACAGATTGCCGACAGTGAACCAGGTGAACGGACCTGGTTTACCCTGAGTAATGTCGCCGTGTGGCCGGCAGGGGAACAGGGCATTCCGCTGGATGTCGAGACCATTGCCAGTGGCAGTGTCTTTACGCTCAGGATGAAGATTGATGACTACCTGTTTGGCCCCCAGGCGCGCAAAGTCGATTTTGGCCCCCGGCGGCGACTGCTCGATAACCTGGCGGCGACCTGTCGGGCACAGGCACAGGCCCGGATAGCCGGCGAGACCACTTTTTTTGCCCGGCGGAATGAACCCCGTGTTCGCACCTTCTATGAGCACCTGGCGGCACAGCTTGCCGACTGTGGTCCGCAGAGTTTCTTCGTACATCTGGGATGGGGGGCAGGCTGGGGCAGCAAGACCATCGCACGCACCTTGCAGGCCAGTGAGGGTGCCATTGAGAAAACGGTCCAGCGCTACCGTCTGGACCGGGGCAAAGGACGGGGAGGCGATTTTCCGGCAACCCGGCATGTGGTGGTGAACGCACAGCGTGAGCCGGTTGAACCCCTCGGCTGGGTGCGGGTAGATATGGAGGAGGACGAGCGATGACCACCCTCCTGATCTCCAACATCGGCACGCGGGATATTCAGCTCGATACACGGGATGATCTGCCCGATGACATCAAGAATCCGCGCGGTGAACTGCTGCCCCGTCTGGCCGGCGCATACCTGCGTCAGCAGGAGATGGTTGCTGCACTGATGGAGCGCATCGCCATGCCGATGGTCGAAAAGGCATTACACTACATCGCGCCGCGAACCATGCAGGATCTGCAGATTGTGCTGATGGCAACCGACCAGCCCGAACGCACCCCGGCCCATTTTCGCAACAACGATACCATCGAGTATGCCCATCTGATGCGTGATCTGCTCTTCCAGCGCTACCAGCGGCTGGGATTGGCGAAAAAGCAGATCCGGATCCAGACCACCGCCAACAATCCGGCCGATTATGATGTGATGTATGATTACTATCGGGAAGCGCTCCCCAGGATTGCGGAACGGATCGCGCCGGAAGATCAGGTCTATCTGCTGATTGCCGGTGGTACCCCCCAGATGAACACGATGCTGCTGTTTGTCGGCAGCGAGGTGTTTGGCGCACAGGCCTGTCCCATCTATGTGTCCCCGGACAAGGATCGCGCGGCCACGCTCGATATCTTGCGGCAGATTTATGCCCAGGCGCTGCGGCGCAACCTGGATGTCTTGCTTGACGCCTATGCGTATACGTCGGCACACCACCTGGTTGACCAGCAACCCGAGGTGCTTGAACCCTGGCAGGAGTCGCTGCTGCTGGCAACCCTGCACTATGCCGAGGCCCGCCGCAATCTCAATCTGGAAGCAGCGGTGACGGCATTTGATGCAACCATTCAGGGAACACGGGCGTTGCGCGAGGCGGTACGGACACTGCAACAGGATGTCACCGATACCTCCGAACAGAATAAGCTCCAGGAGACCATTTACCTGGCGCAGATTGCCGCCGAAACCGGGAACTGGGCCGATTTTCTGGCACGGCTGCACCGCTTTTCCGAGGGGTGCATGCAGTTAATGGCCGAGGAGCTGCAGGTGGAGTGGAGTAAGAAAACCCGTGCCGGCTTTAAGGAGAGCTGGTGGAACGCCAATCGTGCGCTTCTCCATGACCTGGGCCTGGCCGACGCCGAGAGTCCCGCCGATCCGGCGGCTGAGAATCGGCAGCGGGAGGTAGACCGGCACAACCTGCGGCAGATTGTCGGGCGGCTGGCAGCGATCCAGGAGCGTCCGGAGTACCTGGCGGCCCTGGCTGACCTGGCGGTGGTAGACGGGCCGGTGCCGTTGCGGAATGATATTGTTCACCGCTTCTCACCCATTTCGCATACCGAAGTTGAAAAGAAAGCAGGCGATGCGGTTGACGCCGTGATCGCGCGGATGCGGAGTGCCTATCAGCATGCCTTTGGTATTCCGGTGCCGCACGAACACGCATATGTCTATATAAACCGCCTCTGTCGGCGCATCTTTGAAGGTGATCGATGAACCTCCTTATCTGTAACATTGGCAGCAGTGACCTGGACCGTGACCGGCTCCCCACGTTGCAGGGGCTCAGCGAACGGGAGCGGGCCGAACGTATACTGGCGACCTATGACGATCTGCGGCCGCACCTGGTGCTGCCGATTATTGCCAAGGCGCTGCGGGCAGTACAACAGCGGGGCGACCTGGCGGGCGTGGTGCTGATTGCCTCCAACCAGGGCGATGAACCACCGGCGGATACAGCGGCCCATGCACTCTGGAGTAAGGATACCTGCCTGACTGCACAGGTCGTAGCACGCTGTCTGGCCGATGAAGCCCGCGACTGGCGAGCGATCCCACCGGACCAGATCCAGATCTGGGAGATTGCCGACGAACAGGGCACATACCGCGATCCCTCGGACTATGATGGCGTGCGGCGCTTTTTTGAATACCGCCTGCCGACGCTGCGGGCGGCCCACCCCGATGCGACGGCCTACCTGGAAGTAACCGGAGGCACGCCGGCCATGACCACCGGGTTACTGGTTGCGGGAACAGAAGTCTTTGGTGCGCAGGCCGTGGTGATGTATGTGCATCCGATCCACCCGCTGCCCTCAACCCTGAACACGGGCAAGCGGCTGCAGGCCGAGCCGCTGCGGTCGGCGCTGCGCTCGAATGTGGCAACCTACACCTATGATGCCGCCGCGCGGACCCTGCGCGAACAGCATTCGGTGATTACGGATCGCCTGGCCCCGGGCGCGCCGGAATTGCTGGCCGCCATGCTGGACTATGCCCGGTGTCGCTTTAACTTCGATTTCCCCGGCGCGGTGCAGGCACTGGACGGCGGGGTGGACCAGTTGGGGGATGGGCGCTGGCGGGCAAAGATTATGGCGTTGTACGCTGCGGTGCATACGCCGGATCGTGCGGCCAAGCTGGAAGAGGTGTATCACGGGGCGGCGGCGCGTTATGCCACCGGAGCCTATGCCGATTTCCTCACCCAGGTGGTACGCTTTCAGGAAAATGCGCTGCGGGCCCTCTGTCTGGTGCGGGGGGCGCGCTTTCTGGATTGGGACGGACACCCGGACCCTGATGGTGCCAAGCTGTCGCAGGTCTGGGCCGGCACACAGGGGGTGCGCTTCCGGAGTGATCGCGTTGATGACACCCGCGATAAGCTGGCGGGACGGGCGCTTCTGCTGGAGTTGTTGCCGCAACTGGCGGGGTCGGATCGTGCGGCAATCCAGCCGGTCCTGGCGGCGCTGGAACACCTGGAAGGACTGGCCCGCCTGCGCAATGCGTTGACCCATAGTTTTGACGGGGTGCGCCGGATTGATCTGGCCCGCAGCTTCCGGGGACCGGCGGCGACTGCGGCGGACGCCGAGCAGATCCTGCCGCATCTCGCGCAGATTTTTGCCTTCGTCGCCGGACGCGCGGTTGGTCCGTCGCCGTTTGTGGCGATAAATGATCTGATTTTCTCCCTGCTGCGCGAGGCCCCGCGCTAACCGCAGCCGATTCGTTGTACGTTACCAACCTGGCCGCACCGGGGCCACGTTCGCCCGGGCGCGGTAGAAAGAACGTGATGGGGTGATGGGGTGATGGGGTGATGAGGTGATGGGGTGATGAGGTGATGGTCATGCGTCACGTTTCTCGTTGCACGTTTCCCCTTTCCCGCTCTGCGCTCTGCGCTCTGCGCTCTGCGCTTTCCGCTCTGCGCTCTGCGCTCTGCGCTCTGCGCTCTGCGCTCTGCGCTTTCCGCTCTGCGCTTTCCGCTCTGCGCTCTGCGCTCTGCGCTCTGCGCTCTGCGCTCTGCGCTCTGCGCTCTGCGCTCTGCGCTCTGCGCTCTGCGCTTTCCGCTCCGCACCAATGAAAGGAGCTGTTCCTGTGCCAACTGCCCTGATGTGGAACCTGCGCCCACGGGCCGCAACCAGCGTGCCGTCCAGTCTGGGGCGCGCCACCCACGCCGCGCTGTTGCGCCTGATCGCCGCCGCCGACCCGGCCCTGGCCGCGCGGTTGCACGATGATGTTGCCGTCCGCCCGCTGACCGTCTCGAATGTGCTGGGCCTGCCGGGGCGCGGCAAGACCAGCACGGTGCAGCCCGACCGGGACTATGGGCTGCGGATCACCCTGTTGTCGCCCGAACTGGAGCCGCTGGCGGCAGACTGGACCCCGGAGACGGTCGGCACGCTGGACCTGGACGGGATCGCCTGGCAGGTGACGCAGATTACCGATGACCCCGCCGGGCATGCCTGGGCCGGGCGCGATAGCTACGAAGGTCTGGCGGCGCCCGCGCTCCTGCGTGCTGCCGCCGGGCCAACCCGCTGGACGCTGGAATTTGCCGCGCCGGTGACATTCCGCCGGCGCGGGATGAACCAGCCGCTCCCCACCCCCGACCTGGTGTTTGGCAGTCTGCTCGACAAGTGGAATGCCCTGGCGCCGCTGGCCCTGCCCGACGAGGTACGCCGCTTTGCGGGGGAGTGCATGGCCGCCGGCCGCTTTGACCTGCGCTCCGCCGCCGAGCCGACCAAGGGCGGAGCCCTGCAGATTGGCGCGGTCGGGCGCTGTACCTATGTCGCCACCAACCGTGACCGCTACTGGCTGGCCTGCATTGACACCCTGGCGCGCTTTGCCTTCTACAGCGGCGTGGGGGCCGGCACGGCGCGCGGTTTCGGACGCACCCGCCTGCTCGCCGGGGATACCGGGCGGGAATGAGGTCGAGGAGACGCAATGGCAACATGCTATGTCGTTGAACAGGGGACCGCGCTACACTGCGCCGGTGAGCGGCTGGAAATCCGGCGCGGTGATGAACTGCTGAGCCGGGTGCCGCTGGTCAAGATCACCGACCTGGTGATCTTCGGGAATGTCAGCCTGAGTACGCCGGTGATCAAGCGCCTGCTTGACCGGGGGGTTGAGGTGACATTCTTGACGGTGCATGGGCGCTATCATGGACGGCTGATTGGAACCGTCACGGCGCATGTGGCGTTGCGGCGCGCGCAGTATCGCCGGGCCGAGGAGACCGCCTGGGCGGTGCGGATGGCGCAGGCCTGTGTGCAGGGCAAGGTGCAGAACAGTCGGACCCTGCTGCAACGGTTTGCCCGCAATCGCACGGAGGTGGCGGACGAGGTGCATACGGCGATTGCCGCGCTGGATGACTATCGCGGCCGGATCGAACGCACCACCGCGATCTCCTCGCTACTGGGCGTGGAAGGCAGCGCCACCGCGCGCTACTTTCGCGGCATCCGCGCACTGCTGCCGGACGAGTGGGCCTTTCCCGGCCGGCAGCGGCGGCCGCCGCCGGATGCGGTGAATGTCCTGCTCTCGCTGGGCTACACCTTGCTGATGCACAAACTGCTCGGCGCGGTGCAGGCAGCCGGGTTTGATCCCTACCAGGGATTTCTGCATCAACTGGACTATAACCGGCCCGCGCTGGCGCTGGATCTGATGGAGGAGTTTCGTCCGCTGCTGGTAGACTCACTGGTGCTGCGCTGCTGCGGCGATGGGCGGGTGACACCCGCTGATTTCACCCCCGGCGATGATGCGCAGTATCCGCTGGTCCTGAGCGATGCAGGAAAACGACGCTTTGTGACGGCGTTTGAAGAGCGGATGCGCACCGAGGCCACCCATCCTGATGGGGCCGACGGGCGTCCGGGGAAAGTGACCTATCTGCGCTGCCTGGATCTCCAGGCACGCCGGCTGGCGCGCGCCATCCAGCGCGATGAGCTGTATGTGCCATTTACCGCCCGGTAACCGCGGCCACGCCCCAGCGCAATCCGACAATGTGGGACAACCGGGGCCTGCACACCGGCGCATCCCCCGGTTGGACCGGCAAGCAGCATGGAGGCAGAACCGAACAATGCTCTACATCATCTCCTACGACATCTCGAACGATAAACGGCGCACCCAGATCGCAACGATCCTGGAAGGATTTGGACAGCGGGTGCAGTATAGTGTGTTCGAGTGCGATCTGACGGCACCCCAGTATGCGACCTTGCAGCAGCGTCTGAACGCCGTGCTGCACCCGGACGATGGTGATAATGTGCGCATCTACCGCCTGTGCGCGGCCTGCATTCCCACCATCACCTGTATTGGGAGTGGCCCGGCGGTGGAAACCAGTCCGGATATCTATGTGATATAATGTGGGGGTGCCGCTCCAGATGCGCATGCCGCGCAAGCGCATACGAATGGGGAAACCGCCGGATGAACCCGTGCAGACAGGCCGAAATCGGGCGCATCCAGGCCCGGATGGGCGGCTACCGCGCAAACCGCGCGCTATGGCGCATTCCAATGCACCGCAGCAAGGCAGGGGTCTGAATGACCTGAATCCTCGTGAGGGGATTACTACTCATGACCAGCTTCGCCGTCTTCGTCTTCATAGATGTTTGTCTGAATGACCTGAATCCTCGTGAGGGGATTACTACTATCAGATCTGCTATTACCACCTGCCTCTCTGCAAGAGTCTGAATGACCTGAATCCTCGTGAGGGGATTACTACGCATCATCCTCCTGGCAGTTGCGGGCTCCGGCGACTTTTGTCTGAATGACCTGAATCCTCGTGAGGGGATTACTACCCTCCTGTAAGGCAGCGCGGGCACGAGCCAGCTTATCTGGGTCTGAATGACCTGAATCCTCGTGAGGGGATTACTACGGCTTCATCAATAGCCGAGCGAAGATGCTTCAACCGGTCTGAATGACCTGAATCCTCGTGAGGGGATTACTACACTATCATACTCTGCCAGATACGACGCGCTGTATATGGTCTGAATGACCTGAATCCTCGTGAGGGGATTACTACTATAAACTTGGATACCTGATCCAACCCGCACGCGTTCGTCTGAATGACCTGAATCCTCGTGAGGGGATTACTACCAAGGCGTCTCTATCAGCGATTGCTCGCCCTTGACTCGTGTGTCTGAATGACCTGAATCCTCGTGAGGGGATTACTACACCTTACCGTCGGACGTGATTTCGGCGTGAAACTTCAGTCTGAATGACCTGAATCCTCGTGAGGGGATTACTACATAAACAACGCCGGTTGAATCTCTATCAGGATTTTAGTCTGAATGACCTGAATCCTCGTGAGGGGATTACTACCGCTGTGCAAATGCTGACTCACAAGAGCATACTAGCGTCTGAATGACCTGAATCCTCGTGAGGGGATTACTACCTATAACAAGCGGTGCCCAGTGGGCACCACCACGCACCTGTCTGAATGACCTGAATCCTCGTGAGGGGATTACTACGGAGGACGATTTGGTGGCAGCCGTGAACAATTCCGGCAGTCTGAATGACCTGAATCCTCGTGAGGGGATTACTACACAGGCATACCGCAACTGGGCTGCGCAGAATGCACGTCTG
>DAOTVB010000012.1:0-9680 GCA_034436755.1 Chloroflexaceae bacterium
ACCCGGTGACAAATGTCCGGGTGGGAGATGTCGTTGAGATCGGTATTGGTGCAAGCGACAAAGACCCGGGTAGTAATCTGTTTGGCGCGGTTGGTACAAAGTTCTACAGAGTGACTCGCACAAGCAGCGGTATTACACATGAGTTTGTTCGTGAGATTAAACCGCCCTCCACCCCAACGCCCGTAACCCCGACGCCAGTGACGCCAACGCCCATAACCCCAACACCGACAGCAAAGCATACCGATACGCAACTGCGTGGAGCCGTTGAAAATGGTAAGACAACGATCTTCCTGAAAGTCTGTGGCAAAGGTAAACACTATCGTTTCCAGAGTTTCTCCGTCGATCAGAATCAGATACTTTGGGACAAAGTCTATGGTGCTATCGACGGCTGCTCAAAAGAATATCGGGCAGCTATCAATGCTGAAACTGGTGAAGTATTGCGCTTCACCTCTACAGTGATGAACGGAACTATTTCGGATAGCGAATTCAACCAACGCCGTCGTGATACCTGTCGTATTGACTCTCCTGGTGTAATTCGCTGCCGGCAGAGTGATACACCCCCACCGACCACACCGACACCCAATCCAGGTACCGATAAGACCCTCGATGTGCGTTATGTCGATCAGGTTTATGTACAGCAGTATCCAGAAAATGGATATTGGAACCACTGCGGACCGGCCTCAGCAGCAATGGTGCTCCACTATGAGAAGAAAGAACTGCGCGATGTACTATATAATCGGCAGGCAACTTTGAGTCTTGTATGTGAAACCAAGCCAACCTGTTATGGTGCCTCCTCTCCGGCTAAGATACTCAACTTGTTTAAGCAACATGGCCTGAATGCAACAATAGATTGGAGCACAAGTTTTAACGAGATCAAAAACAGTATAGATCGTGGACACCCTGTATTGATTAGCATCGGAGGAGCGAATCATATTGCTGCTGCTGTAGGCTATCGTGATGATGGTACCATTCTTATCAACGATCCTTTTGGTGGAAAACACTGGTGGTCGAATCCTAAAAACGTCAATTTGCGCAATGATTATATCAATGGCACATGGACAACATATCCATCAAAGCCACAGTTAAAGGGAGTTGAAGTTCCATACATATTTGGAAGTGAGATAACAGCATTCTACACTATACCCATTAGTGGACCTGCTTCTAAACCACAACGCCTAGCCACTGAGATCGATAGGACTACGGGTGGTATCCTGAATGCTGGCCAAGCCATACTCCGTTTTACCGGGCATTCTGATGTGTCAAACGCACAAGAAATATCCGACACAATAACAGTAGGGTATACATCGCAGTTTGCACCAAGTTATCCGGTTAATCAACATGATACTGCAATTGCATCATTCGTAGTCGATGCAACCAATGCCGAAAACTTGAGCATCGCGTCATATGGACAACTCTTCGAGATGACCATAACGCTAGATGAAAAGATTATCGATAATTGGTATATATCAAACGGCAAAACCATTGGTAGTGACCAAGCATCTACAAACCCTATCGAACCTGTTACCGTTCTTGCTCAAGATGATCCTGGCAAGATTGATGCTTCACGCTTAATAATCACAGCCTGGAGTCCTGACACTCAGCAGTGGATTCCTCTCGAAACCAGTGTTGATCTTGATAAGTATCTGGTTACAGCAAGCCACGATCAATTTACGGAGTTTGCTGTGATGGTTGAACGTGAATATACAGTTACTCTTCCACTGATCATACACTAGAATATTCACACTCTATAATGTGCATATGGACTGCATTAAATCGGTATTACGAACTTAGAGCAAGTCTAATGTTCCATCTCTCAGATTTATTCAAGGAGAAAGTGCTGTCTATTCAATAACAAGCATTCAAGCCTGTTTGTCAACCCATAATCGAGACGATATCAACCCTGTGCTCTGCAGTAAACTTGACCACACGAGTTGTTTCCCTCGCAGGTTGTTGAGCCTGCGGGGGACTGCACCATCACACTTACATCAGATTTACCTCAACATGCAAATTCTCGGCAATATCAACGTTTCCTTGCATTCAAACCCATGCTATCCTGAACACAACACCCATCATTCCACCCCACGCAACCATTTACACTGAAAGGACTTTCTGATGCCACTGACCGAACAGGATCTCGACACGCTCATTCGGGATCGTGCCATTCGTCTGCTGGTGTTGAGCAACGGCAAACGCATCTGGGAAGCTTCCCCCAGTCCGCTCCACCAGATGATTGTTGATGAGATCCGGGCGACCATTCAGCCCGCTGGAGCAGAAACTGCCGGCGGGGTTGATTGCGCAGGCCGGCATCTCGCCGCCGTGTACATCCGCCTGCCGGACGGCTCGCTGGTGCGCCCCGACATTAGCATCTTCTGCACCCGCCCACCCCGCCAGCGCCAGGCGCTAACGCTGGTACCGCCCGCTGTTATCGAGGTGGTGAGTCCCAACTACGAAACCAAAGACCTGGAAGATCTGCCGCCGATCTACCTGGCGAATGGCGTGCTGGATGTACTGGTCGTCGATGCCGACCAGCGCCGGGTTACGCATTTTCGTGGGGCGGACAGCAGAAGTTTTGCGATGCCGCTCACGCTGGATCTGCAGTGTGGTTGCCGCTGCACGTTTGATGTGGCGTAAAAGGGCCACACCGCCGCGCGTTGTGACCCTTCCCGCCGTCAGTTCAACTGCTTACACGCAATCGAACGCGCCTTGTCATGCTACACAAACGAGAGCACCACCGCCAGGGCCAGCACCGTCAGCACGCCCGACAGAATGCGGTAGTTCGCGTACCAGGGTACCTGCTTGAGTTCCCGCGATTCCGCCCGCCAGACACCGCGTGTCCAGGTATTGTTCTCGATATTCTCCGTGATCGGCTCGCTGGTCGCCAGGCTGACGCCAATCATCAGCGCAAACGCCAGCGCCGTCAGGATCATATTCATGTAGAGGAAGTGGACATTGAAGGCCTGATCTACATTCAGCACCTGGAACAGAATAAACAGAATGACTCCGGTCGGAATACCGATTGCCAATGTCCAGAATGCGCCGTGGCGGTTGGCCCGCTTCCAACTGTCATATGCTGTTGCGGAATGCCGCATCCAGCACCGTTGAGTAATCTGGAGTGCAGGAGCCATGCTGCCGTATAAAACTTTGGAGGGCGGGAGCCATGCTGCCGCTTTCCCACGGTAAACTATAGTTGAAACAGTAGCGGCAGCGGCTGAATATGCTATACTACAGCAGCGATAACCGGGTATCACGAGGAATCGGGGACGAGGTATGCCGCTGCAAGAGCCAGCACCAGATGTCGGTACGACAACCACAACAACCTATCGCGTTATTCCTGACGAGGAACTGGAGAAGCCCTACCGGGTCATTATCGAGAATGACGATGTTACCCCCATGGAGTTTGTGATAATGGTCCTGCAGACTGTTTTTGGGCTAGATATGGAGCGCGCCGTTACCATCATGCTTCAGGCGCACTACGAGGGCCAGGCTTATGTAGTAAGTTTGCCGCTCGAAGAGGCCCAGCAGCGCGTCTACGAAGCGCACAGCATGGCGCGTGAGGCGGGTTACCCGCTGAGTTTTCATCTGGAACCTGAAGATTAACGTTTAGACGTGAGGAAGTTCATGCAGCACTGGCCTCGTATTGCCACTATCGGGCTGCTCTGGATCCTGCTGCTGGGAGCCTGTCAGTCCGCACAAACCCCGTCGGCAACCACTCCAGTGGCGGATGTGGACCAGCCGGTTACGCCGACCATTCCCGCTGAACTGGTTTTTGCCGAAGATGCGCGCGTGGCGGGGATTGATATCGCAGGTATGACGGTTGCGGAAGCATCCGCGCATCTGCATGAAGAACTGGCGGCGCGTGACCGTGCCGTGCGCTTGCAGGCGGGCGACCGGCAGTCAACGATCTTTCTCCCGGCGCGCGAACTGGAGGCGGAGATTACCGACCTGCTGGACGAAGCGCAGGAACAGGCCATGCAGGATGCACCGGTTGAGGTGCCCCGAGATCTCGCCCTGGAAGACACCATGCTACCCAATCAGCTTGATCGCCTTGCTGATGAAATTTCGTCCACAACCACGCTGGAGTTGATCACCGCTACGGATACGCTTACACGCAGCTTTGCCTACCGGCCCGGCCGCAGCCTGGATGTTGATGCCGCGCTGGAGCAGATCGCCACGGAATTGCAGTCACCGGATGCTTCCGCGATCATTACACTCGATCTGGAGGAAGATCCTGACGTGCCGCGCCCCACGTTTGCCCAACTGCAGGAACAGGTCAACATTATCGCCGACGAGTGGAACGGCGTTGTCGGCTTCTATCTGCAGGATCTGGCGACGGGCGAAACCGTCGCGCGCAACCCGGATACGGTCTTCTCCGGGGCGAGTCTGCTCAAGGTGCCCATCCTGCTCTTTGCCTATACCCGCATTCCGGAGTTTGACGAAGAAGAGGAGCGGTGGATGCGCGAGATGGTTATCGAGAGCAATAACCTCTCGGCCAATGATCTGCTGGCGGCGGCGGTGGGGGGCATCGGCACCGATGCGGCCTACGCGGGTTCCAAAGAGATGAATGTGATGCTGCGCGAACTGGGGTTTGCGCATACCTACCAGAATATGCCCTACGAGGCGGGCGACTATCTGATTGGACTGCGCGGCCTGTCGATCGAGTATGGCCCGGCGCAGGAGGGTAGCCCACCCTACACCGAGGCCGATCCGATTGTGCGCACGACACCCGCCGAGATCAGCCGCATCTTTGTGATGATCAACCAGTGCAGTCAGGGCGAGGGTCAGTTGCTGGAGCAGTTTACCGAGACGCTGACCGCAGAAGACTGCCAGGCAATCCTGGATCTGCTGGCGCAAAATGCCGACAAGTCACGGATTGCGGCGGGTTTGCCCGCGGGTACGCGTTTTGAGCACAAGAGTGGTTGGACCGGCGACATGCATGCCGATGTGGGGATTGTGCGTTCGGAGGGCGGCGATTTTCTGCTGGCGACTTACATTTACCAGGAGCAGAACAACAGCTACCTGCCCGATTTCCGGGCGGCCCGCTACATCAGTGCTCTGTCCCGACTGGTCTACGCCGCCTATAATCCGGAGAAGGTTGAGTAGATGACTCTGCCCATTCGACGCATCATTCTGTACAAACATGGCGTGGGCTATTTTGAGCGGCGCGGCCCGGTCAGCGGTGAACTGCTGCGGTTGAGTTTCCCGCGTCAGGCAATGGATGATGTCCTCAAAAGTATGGTAACGCTGGACCTGGGGGGCGGTCAGGTGCTGGGGGTGGACTTTGAAACCCCGGAGGATCGCGCAGCCCTGATCGAGAAGGGCAGTATTCACCTCTCCGACCAGCATAGCCTGCTGGATCTGCTGCGCGACCTGCGCGGACGGCCCATCCGCTGCATCCTGGAGGAGCCCGCCGCGCCCAAACCGGCGCGGCGCAACCTGGGCCTCAGCAGCCTGCCGTCGCCGGGTCCGTCCGCCGGCGTCGGCCCACCCCCGGACGATCCCGACCAGTCACCCGAACCGGAAGAAACGCCGGGGCAACTCGAAGGGTTGGTCGTCGGGGTAGACTACGAGGAGGAGGAGCCGCTGCGCCGGGCGCTACTCTCGATCTATCGTCAGGAGACGCGCCGCATCCAGACAGTGGCGCTGCCGCTGATCAAACGGATCGAACTGCTGGATGCCACTGCCGTGGCCGATCTGGACTACTTTCTGCGCGCCGCACAGAGCGAAGCCGACCGCCGCAGTGCTACCCTGCATCTCTCGCCGGGTGAGCATGATCTGCTGGTGGGCTACATTGCTCCCGCCCCGGCCTGGCGTGTGAGCTACCGCATGCTGTTTGAAGCAAACCAGGAACCGGAACCTGATAATCAGGATGATCCGGCGGAACCATCGGTGCTGCTGCAGGGTTGGGGGTTGTTTGATAACCAACTGGAAGAAGATCTGGAGGGCGTCGAGTTGACGCTGGTTGCAGGCATGCCCATCTCCTTCCGCTACCGACTGTACGAACCCAAAACACCCGAGCGCCCCCTGATCGAGGACGAAGAGCGCACGGTTAATGCGCCGGTGGCGTTTGAAGGCGCACCCCCGGCACGCAGTGCGCCGCCGCCGTCCGCCCCGCAGCGCTTCCGGGCAATGGCGGACGAAGCCGAACCCGAAATGGCGACGCCGGCCTTCTCCGCCGCCGAGATGGAGGAGTCGGTTGCCGCCGCCGCGACCGGCAGTGACCGGGGCGCGCTGTTTGCCTACCGCGTCAGCCACCCGGTCAGCGTAGCGCGCGGCCAGTCGGCGATGGTGCCCATCCTGAGCCGGCGGTTGCCCTGTCACCGCGAGTTGCTCTACAATAAGCAGAAGCTCCCGGCGCACCCGGTGGTCAGCCTGCGCCTGACCAATGCGACCGGGCTGACATTGGAGCGCGGGCCGGTTACGGTGCTGACCGATGGCGACTATGCCGGTGAAGCGGTGGTGCCCTTTACCCGCACCGAGGGCGAACTGATTATTCCCTTCGCGGTGGAACTGGGCATGACGATTGCGGAGCAGTACAGCAACGAACGCCACACCAGGGGTATCAGCGTGCGCGGCGAGTATCTGCAGATCCAGGAGTATGACTTGCGCCACATTAGCTACCACCTGACAAGCACGCTGGCCGAGTCGGTGGATGTCGTGATCGAACATACTCCGCTTGATGGGTATGAATTGACCGACACGCCCGAGCCGCTGGAACAGAGCGCCGGCTTTGTCCGCTGGAGCGTCACCTGCGCGCCGCACGCGCGGACGATCTTTGCGGTGCATGAGCGCCGTCTCCAGAGCCGCCGCGAACTGGTCAAAAACCTGAACGGACGGCAACTCCAGCGCTATCTGCAGAACCAGGTACTGGATGCCGCAACCGTCCATGCCCTGGAAGAGGTGTTGCAACGCTACCATCAGATCGACGCACTCCGGCAGCGCATCCAGGCAGGGACAAATGAGAATAAGGACATCTACCAGCGGCAGGAGCAGATCCGGGGCAACCTGAACTCGCTGGGACGCGAGGGCGAAGAGGGCGCGCTGCGCAAGCGCTATGTTGATGAACTCAACCGGCTGGAAGATCAATTGCCGGCGCTTTCCACCGAGGAGCAGCGGCTCAAGCAGCAGATTGCCGGCCTGGAAGAAGAGATTAAGACGAAACTTGTAGGATTGACGACCGAATAAGGTATTAACGGTTAACCGTTAACTGTTAACATCTCGGTGTTCTCTGTGGTAAACTCAAGGTGAATTTCATGAAAAATAATCCAACAACACGCGGGGCCGGCGGCAAAACTGCGGCTCCGGCTTCCCGCTCAATCGACTACCGCACCGCCGGGATTATGCTGGGTGCGGCGTTGCTGGGCGCGGCCTGGGCCGTCTTCAACCTGGTCAGCACCGGGGGCAACCGCAGCGAGCAAGAGTTGCGCGAACTGGTCTGGACGATCTTTGCCACGCCCTTCGCGCTCTTCATTGGCTGGACGGTGGCACGGCGGTTTGAGGTCTGGCGCGCGGCGGGCATCTGCTTCTGTCTCTATTTTTTCACGCCCTTTGTCGCGGCCCGCTTCCAGTCGTTGGTCTGGACCGAGGAACAGGCGGCCGTCAATGGCAACAGCCTCTACTTCTGGACGGCGATTGTCTTGCACCTGATCGGCGCGGTTGGGTTAGCCACATGGCGAGCGCTGGATCAGCCGGACCAGGAGCAAACCAGATCTGAGCAAACGGTTGTCCCGTCTCCCGGTACGTAGTACAATAGTCGTATGTTCCATCTATCTGTACGCGAAACCCTGGAAGCACAGGAAGCGCAGACGCTCTCGCCCCTGGCAGCGCGGAGTGCGCAGGCCATGCGCGCCCTGCCCGAAGCGCCGAGTCCCGTGCGCACGGCATTTCAGCGCGACCGGGATCGGATCTTGCACTCCAAGCCCTTTCGTCGGCTCAAACATAAAACGCAGGTGTTTATCGCGCCCCTCGGTGATCACTATCGCACCCGCTTGACCCATACGCTGGAGGTAACGCAGATTGCGCGCACGGTAGCCCGGGCGCTCCGCCTCAACGAAGATCTGACCGAGGCGATTGGGCTGGGCCACGATATCGGGCACCCGCCGTTTGGGCACGCCGGCGAGTCTGCACTGACCCGCATCTACCCGGAGCATTTTCGCCACAACGAGCAGAGCCGCCGCATCATCGAGGTGCTGGAGAAAGACGGCGCGGGGCTGAACCTGACCTTCCCGGTGCGCGAGGGCATCGCCTTTCACTCGAAGGCGCGCCACGACATCCTGCAGCAAGCCTGGGGGACCGCCGGCACGCTGGAGGGGCAGATTATCAAAATTGCCGATAGCGTCGCCTATATCAACCATGATATCGATGATGCGCTACGGGCCGGTATCCTGTCCGAAGCCGATCTGCCGCGCGAATGCATTGCGGTGCTGGGCGACACGCATGCCGGACGGATCAACACGATGGTCTGTGACCTGATCGAGCATAACTGGTGGGCGACCGGGGCCGGGACGCCGCCCGACCCGCCGCACCTGGGGATGAGCAGTGCGGTCCTGGCGGCAACCAATACGCTGCGGGAGTTTATGTTTGCGCATGTCTACCTGAACAGTCCGGCCAAACAGGATGATAAAAAAGCTTATTTTATTATCGAAACACTCTACAACTATTTTGTGCAGCACCCGGAGCAGTTGCCCGCCCATCTGCGGCGCATCAACCAGCAGCGCCAGGAGCCGATTGAGCGCGCCGTCGTCGATTACATCGCCGGCATGACCGACCGCTACGCCACCCAGGTCTTTCACGATCTGTTCGTGCCGCGAACGTGGGGGGCGTGATAGGGGTTAGGGGTTAGGGGTTAGGGGTTAGGGGTTGTAGCATTAACTCGTAACCGTTAACCCGTAAAGCTTAGGAGAACAGGTATGGGTGAGGTACAAAACTATAAAGATCTTCCAGTTGTGCAGCGTGCCTTTACACTGGTGCAGGCGGTAGATACATTTGTTCATACCTTACCATCAACTCCTCAAGGCCGTACAGTGGGTGATCAGCTTTTTCGCGCAGCAACGTCCATCGGAGCCAATATTGCCGAAGGTCGCGGGCGGGATATAGGCAAGGAGTATGAGCGATTTCTGCGGATTGCGCGGGCATCGGCCAATGAGACCGACTACTGGCTACATGTTGCCCACGATTGCCGGTTAGTAGCAGAAGAAGACTACACAATTATGATTGGTCTGGTTGATGAGTGCCTGCGCATGCTCTCAACGATGATAACCCGGCTGCGCAAAAGCAATTCAACTACCCGCGAAGAGCCCGCCATCTACGATTACACTGATGAATCAGAAATAGCAGATTTATAACCGTTAATCGTTAACCTTTAACCCCTGACCGTTAACCGTTAACCGTTAACCCTTAACCATGAGTACCATTGACGAAATCAAAGATCGCCTCGATATTGTGGAAGTGATTGGGGAGAGTGTGCAGTTGCGCAAGGCCGGGCGCAACTACACCGGCTTCTGTCCCTTCCACCAGAATACGCGCACGCCCGCCTTCACGGTCTTCCCCGATACGCAGAGCTTCTACTGCTTTGGCTGCCAGGCCTCGGGCACGGTGTTCGATTTTGTGATGCGCCGGCAGGGGTTGGATTTCCGCGAGGCGCTGGAACAACTGGCCGCCCGCACGGGGATCGAACTCAAGGA
>DAOTVB010000013.1:0-28252 GCA_034436755.1 Chloroflexaceae bacterium
CCCTGGAGCGGCAGGTTGTCGCTGATCTGGCCCAACTGGATGGCTATGTGATTGCTACCGGCGGGCGCACCCTGCTGGATCATCCCCTTCCGGACGAACTGCGGGCCGGCGCAACTATTGTCTACCTCGATGCCCCCCCGGAAATCCTGATGGCGCGCATCAGTGCGGGCGGAATACCGGCTTTTCTGGCCGATGGCGATTTTGAAACCAACTTCCGCACACTCTACCAGGAGCGCCGGCCCCGCTACGAACAACTGGCCGATATCACCCTGCCGGTTGATCGGCAGCCGGTTGAAGCGATTGTCGCAGCGATTGCCACCCTGGTGACAGGGCGCACGAAATGAACGTTCAAACCAGACATCTTCTCCCAATAACAACGCATTTCACCTGCCGCAGCATTGAACATGAAATCTGGACACCGTTCCAGGAGTCCCGGCTTCAGCCGGATAGCGGCCGTCAACCGGCTGAAGCCGGGACTCCAGCGACCAGAAAGCAGTCCGTTGTGGTTTCTTCCACCTTGTCGGCGGCGCAACCTACCTACGGACTACAGACTACAGACTACAGATTACAGACTACAGACTACGAACTACCGCGAAGTCGGCTGAGCCATAATCCCCATCCGGCGCAGGAGTGCAAACCCCAGAATAAACACCGGCACAATCTCCAGTCGGCCCATGTACATAAACAGGATAAGCACCAGCTTCCCCGACCAATGCAGATCCGGCCCGGTAATCCCAACCGAGAGGCCCACATTACTCTGGGCCGATGCCATCTCGAAGATGACCTCGCTCAGCGGAACCTGCGCGGGCAGCATGTGCAGCATGATAAATACCCCCAGTCCCAGCATTGCCAGCCAGAGGATCACCAGCACCCCGGCCGACTCGACCTGGTTATTGGCATCTTCTTCCGAGAGGGATTCATCCCCTACCTGGTAGCGCAGCAGTTGGTGCGGTGTCAGCAGAATGCGCTGAATACGCCAGACCATCCCCTTGTAAAGATACATCACCCGGTTGAGTTTGATCCCACTGGCGGTTGAGCCGGCCGCACCGCCAATAATCATCGCCAGGATTAACAGAAGTTGGGTGCTGGTGCTCCAGGCGCGCTCGTCCGTGGTACTAAAGCCCGCCGTTGTCAGTGCCGATACCCACTGGAAGGCGCTGTCGCTCCAGAGGAACGCCCGCTCAAACCAGAAGTTCTCCAGGGCCAGCACCAGCGGTCCCAGCAACAAAAAGACCCAGAAGACCCGCTGTTGCGCATCTTGCCACAGTTTGGGAATATGCCGGCGCACCAACACCTGATAATGCACCGAAAAACTAATTGCTCCCAGGATCATCACCAGAATAACCACCGCCCGGGAACGTTCATCATACCGGGCCACGCTGGTGCCGGTAATATCAAACCCGCCCGTTGCAATGCCGGTCATGCCATGGTTGAGCGCTTCCCACCAGGGCACCCCGCTGAGGCGCAGCAGCAGCACGCCCAGGATGGTAAACAGCAGATAGATCCACCAGATCGTCCGCACGGTTGAGGAGACACTCGGCGCAAGGCGGTCGGTACGTGCCTCCGAGAAGTAGAGCCGGAAGATCCCGCTGGTAGAGCCAACCACGGAGAGGATCAGCACAATAATGCCCGCGCCGCCGATCCACTCGCTGAACGAGCGCCACCACTGCAGACTGCGCGGCAGGGCGCTGGGGTCCAGTGCCATCGTCAACCCGGTCGCCGTGAAGCCGGAGAAGGACTCGAACAGTGCATTCCAGGGTTGGCGAAACGCCTGCACGGTCTGCGATACCTGCGGTTGTTCAGCCAGATTAGCGGCAATCAGCAGGAAGGGCAGCGCTCCCAGCAACGATACACAGATCCAGCTCAGGGCGGCGATCACCATAGCCTGATCCAGGTAGGCTTCATCCGAGCATTGGAAAACGCGATAGAGCAGTTGCCCGACAACCAGCGCAATCAGGGCCGTCCAGACAAACGGCCAGATGGCGTAATACTCTTGAAAGAGGTAGCAGATCGGCAGCGAGGCCAGCGCCATCAGCCCCGGCACATGCAGCACCCGGCCAAGATCACGGAGAATAATCCTGGTACTTGAATTCAAACCAGATCCTTAGCCCGTAAAAGGATTATATTGCGCTTCATCCAGCGGTTCCTGCGCAAACACAATCAGATGATCCTTCGCTTTGAGCATGGTATCCTCGTCCGGCAACTGTGTCGCATGCCGCCCTCGCCGCAACGCAACAATCAGGAGATGTTTGGACAGCAGCCCCTGCTGCCGGGCCTCTGCGATTGTCTTGCCAACCAGGGGGGCCTGCTCCTTCAGTGCCGCCTCAAAAATCTGCTCACCATGGGTTAAGCTCAGGACATCTTCGACCTTCGGTTTACGCAGCCGGTTGTAAAGATGCAGTGCCAGGATCTTCTCCGGATCGACCAGTACCTGGACACCCAGCCGCTCAAACATCCCCTGGTGCTCTTTCTCGGCGACCAGGCTGACCAGCGTTTTGACCTCGTGCTCGCGGCCCAGGAACATCGCCATAAGGTTGATCGCATCATCGCTGGTTGTGGCGATCAAGGCGTCGGCGCGATCAACGCCGGCCTCGTCCAGGATACCGCCGTGGGAGACATCGGCATGGAGGACGATGGCATCATAGTTCTGCGCCGTCTCACGCGCCCGGGCTTCATCGCGCTCGATAATTGCCACATCGTGACCATCGTGCAGCGCAATCTTCATCACACTAACGCCGATAGAACCGGCCCCAACAATTATAAGATACATAGCTCTACGAAGACTTCATAACAGTTCGATTACAACTTTCTTGCTCACGATAGCAAAGAATATGCCAGAGAGGATGTTGCCGGCGGTTAGTAGCCCGGCGGCCGTGTACCGTCGCGCTTATGTGGATCAACCACCCGCACATGAATTTCGGGAATCCCCGGCGTTACGGCTGTCACGACCAGCGTATGTAATCCTGGCCGGCGGGGCGTAAATGCCCGATCAATCCCACTCCAGACAACTTTCCCTGTCTGCGTATCCCGGCGCGGCGTAAATGTCTCTTCTCCCGCGACCAGGGTGACACCTGCGGCATCCTGCAGGGCGAACCGCAACGTTACCGGCTGGGGAATGGCGTCACGGGAACGACCAACCGGGCTGACATACAGGCGATGCTCCACGCCGGGATGCTCAACCGCGAAGGTGACGGTATGCACCGGCAGCGCACTACCGTCCGCCGCGCCATCTGAGGCCGGGAGCAGCGTCTCATAGAGCGTCGTCACGCGCATACTGTAGTCGGTGACAAAGGCAAAGACGCCCAGCCCCAGAACTACCGCAAACGCCAGCGCCAGCCGCCCGCCGTACTCTCCAAACAGGACGCGTGGCTGCATATGCAGCATGGAGAAAGCGAGAATCAGGCCGAATGTTAAGAGTGCTGCGAGGGGTAACACCGCACTCCGCAGCAGACCACCCCACTCAAATATGTTGGACAGGAAGAGGGGCAGCAGCGCAATAACAACAATGATTACTGCATACGCGAATATGCGCCCAGACGAAGGCATCTGCCGGACATAACGTGATGGTAGTCTAGGCATATGGTGAAACTCCTTTGCTGTCGAAAATATTATACCGCATGCTGGTCTTTGCAGAACAGCAACTATGCCGGTATGCCGCTACCGCCCCGGCACTTTTTTGCAACAAACATCACATCTTAATGCTCATTTGACCTTTTTTGTAAAGTATGGTATCGTTCCGGCCCACTAAGGCCGTGTCCGCCTTAGGGCTGTATCCGTGATGATCATATCGACCCAGGGAGGTCACACTTTGCAACAACAAGATGCTGCTGCATGCTCGAGACATGTGTCCGTTACGCATCACTGGTTCGCGCTCTTACGTTTGCTCTTGATTGGTATTTTTGTCGTTGCGCTGGTTCCATCCGCTCAACCCGTCCATGCTGCCTCCTACCCGCAGCTCTGGCTGCCCCAACCGGTCGGCCAACCCTGGAAGATTATTCAGGGCTATGCCTGTGGCACGCACAACTCCTATGACCGCTATGCCATTGACACCGTTCCCGCCCGTGGCCCGATCTATGGCGCACCGGTTCACGCCGCCGCCGATGGCACGGTGTTTGGCTGGTTTGGCTCAAGCGGGACGCTGATCCTGAAACACACCGACACGTTCTACACCCAGTACACCCATCTACAAACCGTCAACACCGCGGCGCGCGGTCAGTTTGTGCCGCGTGGGGCGGTTGTTGGCACCGTGGGCGACCGTGGCTCACCCGGCGTGCCCCACCTGCATTTTATGGCATTCACGGCCCATGGTCCTTACGCCAGTGGCCGTCAGACCATCCCGCTCACATTTGCTGACGGCTACACCCTGCCGGAGATCGGCGGATGCAACCAGCACTATGGCAAAATCTTGACGGCCAAAGCTCCTGAGGATCTGGAGCCGCCCGAAATTGAGTTTAGCGGCGATATGGAACCGGAGAAGTGGTATAACGATGACCGCCGCCTCGACTTCACCATCAGTGGCGCGGCTCAGGGCTTCAGTCAGCGCTGGAACGAAGATCCCGGCGGTGAGGAGCCGATGTTCGAGTATGCGAAGGAAGGCTATGTTCAGCTTGCCTGGGCCGATGTCGAGGGGCTGCACACGCTCTACATCCGCATCTGGAGCGTAACGGGTGAGCAGATCCTGGAAACCTTTGGCCCGGTTGGCTATGATATCACGCCCCCGGAAGCGCCGCCGTCGCTGGGCACTACTCAGGTGCAGGCCAATACTGCTACAAAACTAGGCTGGCAGGCCGCCGAAGATAACGCCTCCGGTGTGGCGGGCTACCGCGTCTACGTCGGCACGGAAGCGGATGGCGAGGCCGAGTGGTACACCGAACAGCCACAGGTCGAACTGCCGGCACTGGCACCGGGCAAGTACAACCTGCGTGTTCAGGTACTCGACAATGCCGGTAATACCAACGACTGGCGGACCATCGGGCAGATCGTCAGTCTGGCCGACGGTGAAGCGCTGCCGGAAGCGACAGCCACGCCGACGCGCACGGCTGCACCTGAAACCACGCCGACGCCGACGCGCACGACTGCACCCAAAACCACGCCGACACCCACGTCCGCGCCCGAAGCCACGCCGACGGCAACGCCGGCCGCCACCAGCACACCTGAACCGGAAGCTACTGACGTGCCGGAAGCCACGGATGTGCCCAAGGCGACAGCCACGCCGACTGTCACCAGCACGCCCGAGCCGGAGGCAACAGCCGCGCCGGAAGCCACGTCCGTGCCCAAGGTGACGGCGACGCCAACCGCCACCAGCACACCTGAGCCGGAGGCTACGTCCGTGCCCACGGCGACGCCGACCGCCACCAGCACACCCGAGCCGGAAGCCACGCCCGTGCCCACAGCCACGGCGACACCATCGCCCACCGCCACGGCCACGGAAGATGTGCTGCCCGATGGAACCAAGCCGTTGCCGGCAGGAGTGCCGCCGGCCACGGCAACACCATCGCCTACCGCGACGGCACCGGCACCGAACACAACCGTGACGCCGCCGAAGGCCGACCCGCCCAGGCATACTGATAAAACCTGAGGCAGTCTACGTCCGACGAGGATAACGGAGCACAAAGCAGCGTCGGGGGCACCTGGCATAGGTGCCCCCGACGCTCACGGTTAGGAACTGTACTACCTCAAACGCCAACCGCCTCCTGCTGGTAGACACCGAAGACCGCGCGTAGCACATCACACATCTCGCCCACGGTGGCATAGGCCCGCACGCAGTCGAGGATGGCCGGCATGGTGTTGACTCCGTCGGTTGCAGCGGCGCGTAACTCGGCCAGTCGCTGCTGTACCAGCGCATTGTCCCGTTCGCGGCGCACGCGGTTGAGCCGCGCCAGATGTTTCTGCTCACCATCGGGGTCCATCGCCAGGAGGGGGATTTTGATAGGTTCCTGCACCTGGTGCGCATTCACGCCGATCATCTGCCGCTCGTCATTGTCGATCTCCAGTTGGTAGCGGTAGGCGGCCTCGGCAATCTCGCGGTGGAAGAAGCCGTTGCGAATCGCCGGGATTACTCCACCCTGCTGTTCGATCTGGGTGAAGTAGGCATTGACCTGCTGCTCCATCCGGTTGGTCAACGCTTCGACAAAGAAGCTGCCCCCCAGCGGATCGACCGTATTGATGACACCACTCTCAGCGGCAATGATCTGCTGCGTCCGCAGGGCAATCGTGACGGCCTTCTCGGAGGGCAGCGCCAGGGCCTCGTCCATGCTGTTGGTGTGCAGGCTCTGCGTGCCGCCCAGCACCGCCGCCAGTGCCTGTAGCGCTACCCGGACGATATTGATCTCCGGTTGCTGTGCCGTCAGGGAACAGCCGGCCGTCTGCGTATGAAAGCGCAGCCAGCAGGAGCGCTCCTGCTGCGCACCAAAGCGCTCGCGCATCTGACGCGCCCAGATCCGCCGCGCCGCGCGGAACTTGGCGATCTCTTCAAAGAAGTCGTTATGGGCATTGAAGAAGAACGAAATGCGCGGGGCAAAGTCGTCGATATGCAGGCCACGTTCAAGCGCGGCCTGAACATAGGCCAGGCCATCGGCCAGCGTAAAGGCCAGTTCTTGCGCCGCAGTGCTGCCCGCTTCCCGAATATGGTAGCCGCTCACGCTAACCGGGTTCCACTGCGGCACATGCCGGCTACCAAACTCAATTGTATCAACCACCAGCCGCATGCTTGGCTCGGGCGGGAAGATATACTCATTCTGTGCGATATACTCTTTCAAAATGTCATTCTGAAGGGTGCCCCGCAGTGTGCTCCAGGGCGTCCCGCGCTTCTCGGCGACCACCAGGTACATTGCCCAGATCATCGCGGCAGGGGAGTTAATCGTCATACTGGTGCTGACCTGATCGAGCGGCAGGCCGGCGAGCAACGTTTCCATATCGGCCAGCGAGGTGACAGCCACGCCACATTTGCCAAACTCCCCCTCCACCAGCGGATGATCGGTATCTCGCCCGTAGAGGGTCGGCATATCAAAGGCCACCGAGAGCCCGGTCTGCCCCTGGGAGAGCAGATACTTGAAGCGGGCATTGGTCTCCTCGGCGGTGCCAAAGCCGGCAAACATGCGCATCGTCCAGGGCCGTCCCCGGTAGCCGGTTGGATGCACGCCACGGGTGTAGGGATACTCACCCGGATGCCCGATATCGCGCAGATAATCACTATCTTCCAGATCCAGCGGTGTGTAGAGCCGCGCAACCGGCTCGCTGCTGGTTGTCATAAAGGGCTGATCGCGCTCCGGCGACCGTTCCAGCGCAGGCCAGAGCGTCTGCTGCTCCCAGCATTCCTGGGCCGCGCGTACTGTTTCTTTGTCTTCGAACACCATTGTCCTCCAGTTGTTGTCAACTGTCACTCACCAATCGCTACACTGCGCTATCCGCTGCCGGCCCGCGCAACTGTTCAAGTTCGGCCTGCAGGCGCGCCGTCTCCGCTTCCGCCGCCGCCAGGCGTGCTTCGGACTGCCGGGCGCGCTCGTCGCCGGTCGGGATGAGATTACCGTCCATGTCACACCAGCGCAACCAGACCGCTTCGAGCGTTTCGTACTCGCCCTGCCAGAGCGTCAACCCCAACCCGAGTGGCGGGAATCGTAGTTCTTCGCGCTCCCGGTACTTCATTGGTTCCATGACGAACAGCCGCACCTGGCCTGCCTCAGGCGGTTTTTCCGGGTCAAACAGCACATAGTAGATGATGCGCATCCGCAAATACTCGTACAGTTTTTTGTCCAGTACATCCTGTTGCAGGTTAGAGACAATCTCGATGACCAGTTCCGGTGCCTTGGGGAACATCCAGAAATAGTAGGCCTGGTTTTCCTTCAAATGGATCTCCGCCGGCAGGGTGACATCCATGCTGAGGAACATATCCGGCACCATCGGCGGGCGATTGTCGGAAGCAAATAGGGCAACTTTTGAGTCGGCGATAAAGGTGCGGCGTGCATCGCCCCCGCCCCACGAACTGTAGAGTGGTTCCACCAGCAACCGCTGCTGTTTGGCCGAGAAAATGTTGTCCACCGGGTACCGGTTCTTGGTGACCAGGTGATCCACCCGGGGCAGCAACTCCGGGGGAATCTCCAATTCTTCGGGTGGTGTCTTATCCGTCATACAGGCTGCTCCTTTTCACTCTGCAACTACACGGTTCTATTTCCAGCGGCAGTGTCAGTTGCTGATGCATCACTGCGCGTCCGGTTCGTCCGTGGTCCCACGCAGGCGTTCAAGTTCGGCCCGCAGGCGTGCCATCTCCGCTTCCGCCGCCGACAGGCGCCCTTCGGCGGTCTGGCGGGCTTCCGCTTCCGTACGTACACGTTCCTCGGCAATCCGCCGGGCTGCTGCTTCCGTACGTACACGTTCTTCGGCGATCTGACGGGCTGCTGCTTCCAACCGGACTTGTTGTTCAACCTGCCGGGCGCGCTCGTCGCCGGTCGGGATGAGATTGCCGTCCATGTCACACCAGCGCAACCAGACGGCCTCGAACTTCTCGTACTCGCCCTGCCAGAGCGTCAACCCCAACTCCACCTCCGGGAAGCGTGGCACGGCTATTTCCCGATACTCCGCTGATTGCAAGATGAACAACCGCAACCGTCCCGCCCTGAGTTGCTCTTCCGGGTCAAATACCACGTAGTAGAAAATGCGCATCTGCGCATACTCGCGCAGTTTTTTGTCCAGTTCGCCCCCCTTGCGATTGGAGACGACCTCGATGACCACTTCCGGCGGCTTGCCATACAGCCAGAAGAAGTAGGAGCGGTGCTGCTTCAGCCAGATGTTGGTGGGCAGGGTGACACCCAGGCTGAGGAAGCCATCCGGCACCAGCGGTGGCTGGTCGCGTGTGACAAACAGACCAACATTTGCATCCGCGATAAAGGCGCGCTGCTCAGCCCCGCCGGCCCATGAACTGTAGAGCGGTTCCACCAGCAACCGCTGCTGTTTGGCAGAAAAGATATTGTCCACAGGGGTGTCGTCCTCGGTGACCAGGTCATCCACCCATGACTGCACCTCCGGGGGAATGATCAGTTCTTCGGGTGATGTCTCAACCGGCATATCAGACTGCTCCCTTCAACTGCTGACCTTCGCGCTGCTGTATGTGCTACGTCATTGCTGAGATTTCATCCTGTTTTTTGATTGTATCACATCCGGCATGGGTCGGGCATACAGCCTGCGGCAAGCGGTCCAGGGATCACTCGGGGCGGCTGCGGCCCAGTGCCAGCGCCCGCACTTCGCGGGTTCCTGCCGCCCGCAACGTTTGCGCGCATGCGCCGATTGTCGCCCCCGTCGTCAGTACATCGTCCAGGATCAGCACCCGGTCCGGTGGTGCAGTTTTGCCACGCCACACAAAGGCATCACGGACATTCTCCTGGCGGCCCTGCATATCGAGATGCGCCTGCTGTTGCGTATGCCGTCCTCGCACCAGTCCTTCCGTCAGCACCGGCAGGCCACTATGGCGCGAGAGCTGGCGGGCCAGCAGTTCGCTCTGGTTGAACCCCCGTTCGCGCAGGCGTTTGCGATGCAGCGGTACCGGAATTATCGCGTCGGCGGGCAGCGGATGCTGCTCCAGGTAGGCATTCAGCAGTTCGGCCAGCGGCTGCGCCATCCGACGGATAGCCTTATACTTAAAGCAGTGCATGGCATCGCGCAGCGGCCCCTCGAAGATAAAGGCCACGGCAGCACCATCAAGTGGAAATGCCTGGTCCGCCGCGTGAATAACGGTCGGACTGCCCGGTGGGTAGGCGCGCAGTTGCGCCCGGCATGCTGCGCAGAAGAGGCTCCCCCCCCGCCCGCAACTGGCGCAACGGTCGGGGAAGAGTAGCCCCAGCAGGCTATCGGCAACAGAGTGCAGGGTAAGGGTCATGGTTGTTCTCCTGATCGTTTGATCGTTTCGCCCGTGCGAGTCAGAGACTGTCTGAAAAGGGTTTGTCATGGGGATACGGCCCCGGCGCGGGAGTCCCGGCTTCAGCCGGTTCCGGCCACACCCCGGCTGAAGCCGGGACTCCGGGGGCGTTGTCCGGTGTATCAGGGCAACCTGCATGTCGTGTGACCGACGCAAACCACTGTTTCAGACAGTCTCTCATACGCATTTGCTGCGTCTCGGGACGAGAAAACTCTCTCCTATAGTATTTACCGTATGAGTTGGGCCAAAGAAACGCAAAACCTTGGAGAGAACAGAGAACAAAGTAACTCAGAACAGAGCATATGCAATGCATCATGTACGGTCACAGCAGGCTGTGCCGCACCAGTCGCACCAATCAGATGCAGTTGCAGACTCGTCCCAATCTAAGGTAAGATAGGGGCAGTCAGGTTGGTTTATGTTACAGAAAGGCATTGCCATGACCCCTGCTGCATTGATGGGTACGCGTGTTCGTCGCAAAGAAGACCCACGCCTGATTACGGGAACCGCGACGTATGTTGGTGATTTAAAACTCCCCGGCATGCAGTATGTTGCTCTGGTACGCAGCCCCTATCCACATGCACGTATTCGCAACATTGACACAACGACCGCCCACCAGCGTCCCGGCGTGATCGCCGTCATCACCGGCAAGGAACTGTTTCCCCACTGTGATCCGCTGCCCATCCAGGGTGGGGCAGACAATGCCGGACCGATGCATAAGCATCAGTCGCGCCTGGCTCTGGCCTTTGAACGGGTTCTCTATGTCGGCGAGGCCGTTGCCGCCGTTATTGCCACCTCGCCCGCAGCCGCTGTCGATGCCCTCGCTGATGTCGTGGTGGATTGGGAACCGCTCCCGGTTGTGGTTGACCCGGAGCAGGCAACAGCCGCCGATGCACCACAACTCTTCGACGATATGCCCAACAATATTACATTCACGGCCCAGCGCACGACCGGCGATGTCGATGATGCCTTCGCCAATGCCTTCCGGATCGTCAGCCAGCGCCTGGTCAACCAGCGCCTGGCCGGCATCCCAGATGCGTGATGCGTGATATGTGATGCGTGATGCGTGATATGTGATGCATGATGCGTAGTGTCGCCTTCAGGCGGGGTCCAGCGCGCTGGCCGGCTGAAGGTGGCACTGCCTGATTCAAAGCAGCACTACCCCCACCTGAGCGCGCTGTGTTTGCCAATGATCCAGATCATCGGTATCATAGCGCTATTCCTGTCCAGTGGCTGCATACCTGCTCCGTCGTCGCCTGCCACACTCACCCGCACCCGCCATGCGCCGGCATGCAGTCGTCGTGTCATATGACTGCCCGTGCGCTGAGGAAGACGACCCGAGTTAATGTATGCATGTACCTGATACATTTGATGAGTTCATAGCGGCTTTTTTTAATCTATTTACCAGCAAGAACTTTCGTCATGATGATTTTCTGACCTACCTGCAACGTCCACGCGGGCAGCGTAGCGGCGATGAGGCATCAATTGTTGATACGGCAATTGTTGGCCCCCTGCTGGGATTATTGGGATTTGAGCCCGGCGAGCGCGTCTATAAACTCCAGCGTCACGGTGATCGCCCGGATTTTGCGCCAACTGCTCCGCTGTATGGCACCTGTTTTGTGGTTGAGGATAAGAATACCTGGGAGGATCTATCCCTCGATCTGAATGATCCGGAGAGCCATTTCGCCCAACTTGCCCGCTATGTGCATGCGCTGGCGTTGCGCCTGGGTCTGCTCACCAATGGTCGTCGGTTGCCGGTCTGGAAGTTTGACAATCCGGCGCACCCGACGCTGCTGGTTGACCTGGACATTCCGGCAGCGGTCCAGGAGTGGACGCAGAGCAACCCGCCATCCCTCGCGCCCGCCACCGCGCAGCAGTTGCACACGCTCTTTGATCGTTGTCGGAAAACAACCTTTGCTAACCTGGAGCAACTTGAACAAGAGATCGCCATCAGCCTGGAAGACTGGCAGCAACAGGCGTTATCCCTGGGTACCGACAGCGGCAACGAAGCGGTGCTGGTGGAGGAGTTGCAGTCCCTGGTGCTGGAACTTCAGCATGATGCCCGACAGATCCTCGAGGACCATCTGACACGCTACGCGGAGTATCGGGACCGGGCCGACCGGCTCAACGATACCGCGCCGGATCTGGCAAAGCAGGCGTTTGATACCCTGCGCCGCAAAGTCATGACGGCCCTGGACAGTGATGCCAACCGCGTTTTGCTTGGCATAGATACGCCGGATCTGGTGGAGTTTGAGGCAGTTCTACTGCGGTTGGAACAGGATGCCCGCGCCTTTTTTAGTCCGAAAGCAGTGCTGACGGAACTGCTGGCGATTACGAACAGTGCGCTCCAGCGCAAATATGCCGACCGCCCCCGCGCAGCGCGTCCCTGGGCCGATCTGGAACAGATCCCCGCACTGCACGCCGCAGTCCGAACCTATGTTGAGCAGGCGTTTGCCTGGCATCAGCGGCAGGCCACGCTGCGCCAGACTTACCAGGATGCGCTCAAGGTCAACGATGACTACACCGTCTGGCGCTCGCTGGTGCAGGAAACTATGCTCGGCGGAATGAATGAAGCTCAGCGCCGGGATGAGTTTGCGCTTCAGGCAGCCTATGTGGTCTTTATTCGCCTGCTGCTGATCCGCGTCTGCGAGGATAAGGGCATCTTTCCCCATCGCCTGATCTCGGATGGCGGATTGCAGCACTGGCAGGAGGATATCGAGCGCTACCTGGTCTTTACCAATGGCAATCCCTACAGCCATCTGATAGAGATTGCCTATGAAAATGCACAGAATATCTATGCCCACTTTTTCACCGGACGTGAACTATTTAACTGGTATAGGCTGGATCAGCGGCGCTTCGTTATGGCACTACACCGCCTCAGCCGCTTTGACTTCGCCGGGGTCGACTCCGACATTGTCGGCACGATCTACAACACCTATGTAGATCGTAAGGAAAAGCGCGAGAAGGGCCAGTATTACACGCCGCCTACCATTGTCAACTATATTCTGGACGAGGTTGGTTACACCAACCCGCAGGCGATTATCGGCCCAAACAAGCGCCTGATCGATCCGGCCTGTGGCAGTGGTACCTTCCTGGTGACCGCAGCGCGCCGGCTGGTTGCCGCCTATCAGGGCAACGCTGTCCAGATTGATGATCCCGTGGCGGTGCTGGAACGGGTGCAGAATAGCATGTATGGCTTTGACCTGAACCCGTTCGCCTGCTACCTGGCCGAAGTCAATCTGTTGATCCAGGTGCTGGATCTGGTGAAACTGGCACATCAGACCGGGCAGCGCCCTCGCCTGCAGCGCTTCCATATCTACAATGTCGATGCACTCACCCGGCCCACGGGGATGCACTACTATGTCTACTTCAATACGCTGCTGGCCGAGGAGAATGACCAGGTAGACCAGATCAAAGCCCGCCGCCCCGGTACGCCCTATGCCAATGGCTTTGCCTTTGTGGTTGCCAACCCGCCCTATGGCGCAAAACTGAGCGATGACTATAAGGAGATGCTGCGCACAGATTGGGCCGAGGTCTTCTATGGTCAGCCGGATAGCTATACCTTTTTCCTTACATTTGGGCTGGAACTGCTGGCCCCCGATGGCCGCCTGGGGTTTATCACACCCAACACCTATCTGATGGGCACCAACACCGCTACGCTGCGCGGCCAACTGTTGACGCATGGCCGGATTGAGCAAATTGTGGATCTGCCCCAGGGCATCTGGCCCGATGCCAACGTAGACTGCGTGCTGCTCTTCCTGGCGCGCGAAACCGATGCGGAGAAGCGCAAGGCCCAACCGGTACGCATCAATATCCTGGGCCTGCGCGAAACTCTGGACAAACTGGCTGAACATGCCTGGAGCGAAACCCTGACCCAACCGCAGGCGCGCTGGCTGGCCGATCCAAAGAACGAAATGAATATTCGCTACGACGAACTGCTCCAGCGGATCGAAGATGCCTGCCGCATCCCGACCAACGGTGGCACAAAGGTGCTGCGGCTGGGGGATGTCACGGAGAGTAGTCCAGGGATTGATCCTTACAAAACTAGCAAAGATGGTCGCGTTAATCTTTACATTAAACCTCGTCGCATTATCCCAACCAATGAAACCGATTGGAAACCCTTGCTCGATAAGACTGGATTTGTCGGACGCTATGAATTACGGTGGGGAAATGAACAACCTTATATAAAATATGGGGATTGGCTCGAACGAGCACGTGAGCCGAAATATTTTGAGTCACCTAAACTACTTGTACAGGATATGCGCAATCGTGTGCTGAAACGCAGACTGGTTGCAACTTATGATGATAAAAATTTCTACAACAGAAAAAAACTTCAATGTCATCATTACAAACAACTTGAATTACAATCTCAAATACATCCTCGCATTATTCAACTCATCCCTGCTCAACTACTGGTTTGGACGGCAATTTGACAATGTTCACATCAATCCATCATACTTTCGTCAGCTCCCAATCTACCCCGCCAATGCCGCAACCCAGGCAGAAATCATCGCGCTGGTTGAGGCGATCCTGGGGCATAATGCCGAGCTAAACAAACTGCGCGCGCAGGGCTACACGATTAAGCGCCGCCGGGATGGTAGTACCCACATCGCTGTGCCCTACGATCATCTGCTGGATACCCTCCAGCAGGGCAACCCCGCCTTCGCGCCCTACAGCTTCTTTGATGCCGAGGCGTCCGGGTTCTTTCAACTGCCTGACCGCTGCGACCGCCAGACAACAGTTAGCCGCAACGTTTACATTCCTGATCGCGCCCCCGAAACCGTTATGCTGCGGCACAACCGGCTCTGGCTGGAAGTCCCCGACGCCGATATCCGGCGCTACCTGCAGGGCTACCTGAGCCGCCCGCGCTGGCAGGGGAAAACCTGGGACGATCTGAAAAATCAGGCACTGGTTCCGGTGAGTCGTACCGACCTGGATAGCTTCTTCGCTGCCGAAGCCGCACAGATTGAACATATTCAAGAGTTGCTCGATGCCGTTGCCCACCTGGATGCCACGATTGATGAGCGCGTCCTGGACCTCTACCAGATCAGCGACCCGGCGGATCGAGAGCGTATCCTGGGCAGCGCGCCTGCCCTGGCCGAAGATGCCGACGATGTGTCGGATGCGGAAGAGGAAGCAGAATAGGCGGACGTGTTATACCAACAACAGCAGCACCAGCGGCATGGTTACCACCGCTGCCAGAGTCTGCACCGTGAGCAGGCCCGCCATCAACTGCGCATCGCCGCCCATCTGCTGCGCCAGGATGTAGGCCGAGGTGGCGGTGGGCAGCGCCGCAAAGATCACTGCCACCGCCATCGCCAGATCGCCGATACCCAACAACCAGCAGGCCAGGGCCGTCAGCAGCGGCAGGATCAATAGCTTCACCCCACTCGACACCAGCACCGGCAAGACGCCCGTCCGCACCGCGCGCAGATCCAGATCGGCTCCCACGGTCAGCAGACCCATCGGCAGCGCCGCCCGTGCAAAGATCTCCAGCAACTCCCCGGTCACAAAGGGCAACCCGATCCCGGACAGATTGAGCGCGATGCCCAGCACACAGGCGATGATCAGGGGATTCTGCGCCAGTGCCAGCAGCGTGTCCCGCCAGTGCAGGGAGCGGACGGAGCCGTGGCGGGTCAGCATCAGCACACTGAGGACATTCACCAGCGGCACCAGCACCGCCAGGATAATCGCCACCAGGGTGATGCCCGGGCTGCCGTAGAGCGCGGCAATCGCCGCCAGTCCCACATAGGTGTTAAAGCGAATGCTCCCCTGGAACACCGAGGTAAACGCCACGCCGGAAATGCGCAGGTAGGGCCGGGCCAGGGTCACTGCCAGCGCGACGAGCAGGGTGGGCAGGAGCACCGCCAGGATCAGCCGGCCAATCGCCAGATCCGCGAGTTGGGCCGGGGCCAGGTTGTTGATCAGCAGCGCCGGGAAGAATGCAAAATAGGTGATGCGTGCCGCCAGCGGCCAGAATGCATCACCGGGGAAGGTGTATCGTTTGAAGAGATAGCCGACGACAATTGTACCAAAGACCGGCAGTAGCGCTACAATAAATGTGTTCATGCGGCGTTAGTATACCACTTTCGGATGCGTTATACTGAATATGCGACAGGTGCATACTTTTAGTGACAGGAGTTACGTGGTCGGCGTTTCGACCACGAACACCACGACATGAGCGAAATCCGCGAAACGGCCAATGCTGCCATGGATCAGGCGATCCCGCATTTGGCGGGGGATATCGCCTCCGGCCGGGCGGAAGTTACCATCGTTTTTCACGAAAAATTTGCACTATGTGCAAATTTTTCGTGAAAAACGATCAAAATGTACCATGCTGCCGCAGGTGAATCGGGTTTTCATCGGGTCAAACGCCCGGTTTGAACACGCACCGCGTAAGTCGTGTAATGGAGGAAAGAAAAGATAACGAAAGATGCTCCGATGACACTAACCGATGCCCTGGGCCGCACCGTTCCGCTCAGCGCGCCGCCGCGCCGGATCGTCTCGCTTGTCCCCAGCCTGACAGAGTACCTGTTTGCCATCGGCGTGGGCGACCGGCTAGTCGGCGTAACCGACTACTGCATTGAACCGGCGGCAGCGGTCGCCACTCTGCCGAAAGTGCGTGGTACGAAAAATCCCGACCGGGAACTGATCCGGGCGCTGCAGCCCGATCTGCTGCTGGCATCGAAGGAAGAGAACCGGCAGCGCGATGTTACGGCGTTTGCGGCGGCAAATATTCCGGTCTATGTCACCGATATCCAGAGTGTGGCGGGAGTAGTGGCGCAGTTAGCAGCACTGGCGGCGATCCTGGAAGCGGAAGCGACGGCCGCACCACTGCTCGACGCGATCCGTGCAGCCCTGGCCGAAGCAGGGGAACATCCGCCAGCCTGCCGCACGCTGACCTTTATCTGGCGCGATCCCTGGATGGCTGTCGGCAGTGCCACCTATGCCGATGATCTGCTGCGGCTGTGTGGGGCAGAGAATGTGGCGCTGCATCTCGGTGGACGCTACCCCCGCGCAACCCTGGACGAGTTTATGCAGCTTAATCCCGAGGTTATCCTGCTCCCCGACGAGCCCTACCGCTTCACCGAGGCGGATCGGGAGGTATTTGCACCCTTTGGCGCGGTGCCGGCCGTGCGGGCGCAACGCATCCATCTGTGCGACGGGATGTTGCTGACCTGGTATGGTCCACGCACGGTCGCGGCACTGCGGCTGTTGCGGGAACTGCTATCGGAGTTTTAAGTTTTCAGTTTTGAATGTTGAGTTGTGAGACATCGTTCAAAATGGGCAATGAATGCTTGCCAAGTGCCGCCTTATGAAGTTTGAAAAATAGTTCAGATATGTGACGTACTGGAATCCCGGCTTTAGCCGGTCGAATTCCTGCCAGGGCTGCGGTACACACTGCCGAGAACGCCTGATCCGGCTGAAGCCGGGCCTCCTGCTTCGTGATGTCCGGATTAAACATTCAAAGTTCATCAGGCGGTTTCGGGCACTCTGATGGGTTGAAAACTGTAAAACGTCGTTGACCTACACGGAGGGCTGCGCGCAGACTGTGTCCAGCGTCTGGATCAGGTGCTGCATATCGAAGGGCTTCTGCACAACATCAATCACTTGCGGCAGCCCGCGCCAGGTTTCTTCGTCACGCTGAGTGAGTGATGCTGAAAAGACCACAATCGGGATGCCGTTGGTATGCGGGTTGTTCTGGAGATCCAGGTAGACATCCATGCCACTGCGGTAGGGCATCATGAGATCGAGCAAAATACAGTTGGGATGGGCTTCCTCGGCCAGGGTCAGGCCAATATCACCGTCCGTTGCCAGCAGCACCTCATGCCCTTCGGGCTCCAGGCAGAGACGTATCAGCTTACCGAGATATACATCGTCGTCAATCAGCAGAATTGAACAGCGGGGCGCAATCATAACGTTTCCTCATATAATGTTTGACTGGTATGTGTCTACCAGAACGATTATTTGTAGCATAATTGCAGAGTGTAAGTTTATTGTAATCTCATCATACCAGGTCGATTCCCGCGTGCCATCAGGAATCATACGTACCGGATCATCGTTCCAAAGGCGGACGTAGCGCTACGACCGGGGTGCGTATCTGTGCCGGGGTAGATGCGCCGCAGCGCGTTCCCTACCATTCGGGTGCCTGCCAGCATGCCAGGTTCCATCCCTGGCCCTCAACCGCGAGTGCGGCCGCGTACCCTGGCTCAACCGCAAGATCGCGCAGCGTCCAGCGGGCTGCCGCTTCTGGATCACCCTGAATGCGCAGCAGGCGTGCCGGTTCAGCGGGGTTGAGCGTGACATCAAACTGGCTCAGGGGTAACGTGAGTCCCACCCCCCGCGCTTTGATGTATGCCTCCTTGCGCACCCAGCCGGCAAAAAAGGCCGCGAGCCGCTGCGCATCCGGCAGCGACTGAAACATAGCACGCTCCTGCGCCGAAAAGAAGCGCTCAACCAGTTGCACAAAGTCGGCAATCGGGCGGATTGCTTCAATGTCAATACCGACCGCATGCTCAGTTGTGACCGCATAGACTGCCAGATTCTCCGAATGCGAGAGGTTAAACTGGGGGGTTACGGGATACGAGGTTGCATCCAGACCCGGTTTTTTATGTGCGTTGTACTGAAACTGAATGGTCTGGGGTTCTACGCCCATGTAGCGCGCCAGGATGCGGCGTAAGTTACCGCGCGCCAGGGTGAACCGCCGCTGATCACGCTCAAAATGAAACCGGGCCGCCCGCGTGTGTTCGTCCGGGGAGAGCACTTGCGCGTAGCGCTGTACCGCCGGGAGCGGCTGATCAAGTGCTACCCGCCAGACATCCACCCGATCCGGCGTCAGGGTACTGGTGGCGGGGGGCGACTGCCACCAACCTGCCGGTGTTTGCGTGTCCTCCTTGTGCAACTGTTTCACCACCTCTACAATTTATGGATACAATAGCTATACCCATTGACAGCTATCCCACACCATGTTACCATCAATACATCTTTCTATGTATGTAATGTAAAATTTCTGCATAATCTGGAAAAACTATGACACCATCACCCGTTGACGCGTGGGCGCAGATCTATCTCTACCCTCTCCTGGTAACAATGGGCTTGTGGAGTAGCCTGACACTGGGGCTCCTCTGGATGAATCGGCGTACACTACGGCAGCAACGGGTGGTCATGCTGCTGCTGCTGGTGGGGGTAGCACTGCTGCATCATCAGATCTGGAGTGTGCGCAATGATCTGACCGCCTGGGGCTGTTATACCTCCTTTATCGCGGGCATGCTGATCTGGACCTGGCATGAACTGGCTTTCTACAGCGGCGTGCTGACTGGTCCCTGGCGCAAGCCATGTCCGCCCGAGGCGCGCGGCTGGCAGCGCTTTCGCTATGCACTTGGCACGCATCTCTACCACGAGATTGCGATTATCCTGGAGATGCTGCTGCTTGGCTGGATGTTGCGCGATGCGGCCAACCAGATCGGACTGCTGACGCTGGTGCTGGGCTGGGCGCTGATGCAGAGCGCTAAACTGAATGTGCTCCTGGGTGTGCGCAGCCTGCCGGTCCACTGGCTGCCGGAGCATCTGCGCTACCTGGGCAGCTTCTGGGCGCAGCGACCATCAAACCCCTTCTTTGTGCCCTCGATCCTGATTTCCAGTCTGGTCGCCGGGTTGCTCTGGTTGCAGTCGGCCAGCCTGTCCCCGGACCCCAGTGCCATCGGCATGACGTTGCTGGCGGTCCTGGCGACCCTCGGCGTGCTTGACCACTGGCTGCTGGTTCTGCCGCTCTACAACCAGCAACCTGCCTCTACCCGCCAACGCGACAAAGTGGCGGGATAGGGGATAACGGTTAGAGGTTAACGGTTAACGGTTATAGCGTACGGCGGTTGGCCCAATCATGCCTGTGTCCCGATGCACCAGCAACCGGAGTCCCGCCTGACGAACGTTGAACAAATAACCCGGATATGCCATCCGGGAATCTCGACTGTAGTCGGTGGGATGCCTGCCGGGGTCGCGGCATCCAGGCCAGGCATGCCTGGCCTGGAGATGAACTCTGAAAAAAGCCCGGATATGGAGCACAGGAACGGTGCATAGCATGCACCCTACGCCTGCCTGCTGAGGCAATGCAGAACCGACAGGTTCGGTTCTTTGTTCTCCGGTTCTCGGTTCTTTGTTCTCGGTTCTTTGTTCTCGGTTCTTTGTTCTCCGGTTCTTTGTTCTCCGGTTCTCCGGTTCTTCCTCAGTTCTGTGGCAGCAGCAGCCGCAGCCCATTCGCCACCACCAGCAGCGTGCCGCCCTCATGCGCCACCACGCCAACCGGCAGCGAGACCGTACCAGCGATTGCCAGCAGCATCATTATGATCATCACAGTGCCGGCGAAGATCAGGTTCTGCCGGACGATACGGCGGGAATTGCGGGCCAGCCGTAGCATTCCCGGCAGGCGGCTCAGATCGTCGCTCATCAATAGCACATCAGCACTCTCCAGGGCTACATCGGTGCCGGCCGCACCCATCGCCACGCCCAGTGTCGCCGTCGCCAACGCGGGCGCATCGTTGATGCCATCGCCAATCATGGCAACCGGACCATACCGCGCCTGGATTTCGCGGACCGCCTCAACTTTCTGCTCCGGCAGCAGATCGGCGCGCACCTCGTCAACCCCCAGTTGTTGCGCCAGATTCTCGGCGACATAACGGTTATCGCCGGTCAGCAGTACGATCCGCTCAATGCCCGCCGCTTTGAGCTGCGCGACCACATTGATCGACTCGGCCCGCACGGTGTCGGCGATGGCAATCATGCCCCAGGGCCGCGCATCCCCGAGGATCACCACGGTGCGACCCTGCCGCGCCTGGGCTTCGACTTCCTGCGCCACCTCCGGCGGGAGTGGCTGAAAGAGATCCGGCCGTCCAATGCGCAGCGGCATACCCGCCACCTGCGCCCGCGCGCCGGCGCCGGTCAACGCTTCAAAGCCGTCGGCCTCCGGCATAGTGATCCCGCGCTCCTCGGCGCCCCGCACAATCGCCCGGGCCAACGGATGCTCTGAGAAGTGTTCAATTGCGGCCGCCGCTGCCAGCAGGCGCACCTGAGCAGTGTTCAATGGACCCAGCGCATCATCCGCTGGTGCAACCGGAGCCTCCGGCGTATCTGCTCCGTTGAGCAGCAACTGACGTAGGAGTTCGTTCGCATCGGTTACATCCGTCGGCACACCCGCGCCACCGAAAGGCATCTGTGCCAGGGCCGCACTGTCAATAGGCATCAGCGCAACCACGCCCGGTCGCCCCGTCGTCAGCGTGCCGGTCTTGTCGAAGGCCACAACCCGCACCCGCGTGGCGGCCTCCAGGTTAGCCCCACCCTTGAACAACACACCACTTCGCGCCGAACTCGCCAGCGCCGAGAGCAGCGCCGCCGGGATCGAAATCACCAGCGCGCAGGGTGAGGCAACCACCATCAGCGTCATTGCCCGGTAGAGTGTCTCGTTGACCCCCCATCCCAGGAAGAGCAGTGGAATGATCAGCGCCAGCAGCGTAATCCCAACGACCGCATAGGCGTAATACTGACCGATCACCCGGTCGGTAAAGTCCTGGCTCTGGGCCTTCTGCTCACGCGCCTCGCGCACAATGTTCACAATCCGCGCCAGCGTCGAGTCCTGCACCGGCGTTGTCACCTTCACTTCCAGCGCACCCTGCCCGTTGAGCGTGCCCCCGAAGACCCGCGCACCGGGCTGCTTCTCGGCGGGCACCGACTCACCCGTGATGCTGGCCTCGTCCACCGCCGAGGCACCTTTCAGAATGACCCCATCGGTAGGAATTTTTTCACCCGGACGTACCATCACGACTTCGTTTACACCGACCTGTTCAATGGGCACTTCAACCTCGGCGACGGTTCCATTCTGGCGGCGCAGCACCCGCGCGGTTGTCGGGGCCATCTCCAGCAGAGCACGAATACTGGCATGGGTACGGCCCATGGCGTAGGTTTCCAGCGTGTTGGAGAGCGAGAAGAGAAACATCAACACCGCACCCTCACGCGGCTGCCCAATCAGCGCGGCCCCCAGCGCGGCGATAATCATCAGGAAGTTCACATCAAACTGGCGCGCTTTTAGCGAGTCCCAGGCATCCTGCACACTGTAGAAGCCGCCGGCAAGGTAGGCCAGCGCATAGAGCGTCCAGGGCACCGCCAGCGGCAGGGAGGTCAGATCTTCGAGCAGCCAGCCCACAATCAGGCTGACCAGTGTCAGCACCGTCAGGCGGATCATCCAGGGCAGCGCTGCCGGCTCTTCATCTGCTTCCGTTTCTTCCGTGGTTGCCGTATCGGTGGGGACAACCGCAGGCTGCGCGTGCAGGGTTGTGCCCTGACTGCGCGCCAGTGTCTCAAGCGCCCGCATATCGGCCTGGCCTGGATTGTAGCGCAGGTTCAAACGCTGCTGCTTCTCGTCATAACTGGCGGTAATCACCCCGGGTTGGGTGCGTATCTGTGCGAGCAATTGCTTCCGGTTCATCGTAGGTCGGGCTATCTGAGTTGTCATGTAGGTGTTCCTCTCTGCTTGAGCGAATGCTTATTTCGTCAGGGCAATCTTGTGTATCTCTGTAAGGAGTATCTATTAAGAATGATTCTAAACACCGCCTAAAAAAATTTGAGGGCTTCCCCAAACCTGCTGCGGTGCGGCGGATAACGGATAATTGTTCCGCCACACCGCCCAATTACTCTCCCCGCTGTCGTCGCCGCCGCCGCTGGCGCGGCTCATGCGTATGCTCCACCGGATGATGATGACTCATGCGGGCCTGTATATGCGGGCAGTCCGCCATACTTCCGCTATCGATGCAGTGACCGTCACAATGCGCCTGGCACTCCGGGCAGACGCCATACAACACCAGAGCAAAGGGTCGGCAGAGCCGGTGCCCGGAGCTTTGCTGCACCTCGCCCAGCAGGGTGTCAACGGTTTCGTTATGAACGTCGGTGATGCGCCCGCAACGGGGACAGACCATATTGATATGGGGCGTCAGATCCAGATCGTAGTGGGTATGCTCATCGTTGGCAATCTCCAGCTTGTGGATCAGGCCCAGTTCGGTGAGTGTATCAATGGTATTGTAGACCGTTGCCTGGCTGATCATGGGGAAGGTGCCACGCACCCGCTCAAACACGTCAGCCACGGTCGGGTGTTCGCCATGCTCGACCAGCGCCTGGCAGACGGCGTAGCGCTGGGGCGTGGAGCGCTTCCCGGCGGCCTCAAGCTGGTTTAACAGGTATGTGATCTTTGTCTGGTATGGTTGTTCCATCATAACTCTTTAGAATGATTCTATATTTCTTCTCATAGTAGCATCACCGGCAGCAGTTGTCAAGATGGTATACTGATAGGAGTTGTGCAGTGTGGCCCGTTCCGGTCTGGCGACAAACCCGAATGTCCGCTTTGCCTGCGGCAGCATGGGACGTTTCTTTTCATTGTGACAACAATGTTGCACTTTGTGCAACATTGTTGTCACAATGCATATCTTATTCTACCATAGCCGGAGGCAACATTCCTTGTAATTCCTGAGACCGAAACATAGGGCTATATTTTGTTATGTAGGCGCGGTTTGTAACCATGTCGGTCTTGAAAGTGTGTTTAGCGGCACACTCCTGTGTCACGCCAGAGACTCCCAGGGATTGCATATGAAGATTGGCTACCCCTGTATTAATCACCAGTTAGACTGTTCTGCGGCCAAAACATTTCGTCTGGCCTCCTACTCGGAGCAGCGCATCGCGGCGACGATCCAGAATAATCTGACCTGCCTCCAGCGCATCCTGGAGTTTAACGTTGCGCATGAATTGACAGTCGGCGGGCGCAGATGGTGATGGAAGCGCTGCTGGAAGGTGTGGCGCAGCACCAGGCTGGACTGGTTATTCTGGATATCACGGGTGTGCAGGTGGTAGATACGCAGGTCGCCAAAGCCCTGATCCAGGTCGCGCAGGCGGTGAAGCTACTCGGAGCACAGGTTATGCTGACGGGGATTCAGCCGCAGATTGCGCAGACGCTGGTGCATCTGGGGGTTGAGTTGGAGGGCATCATCACCCGCGGCAGCTTGCAGGCGGGGATTGCCACGGCGCTCAATGTGTAACCCTACTGTTCTATCTGTGAGGAGGTAACATGTACCGGGATGCGTACGGTAAAGGTTGCACCGTGTCCCGGCTCACCTGTTCCAGTGATGTCGCCGCCCATCAGTCGGCAGAGCCGCCGGCTCAGCGCCAGTCCCAGTCCGGCCCCGCCATACTGATGTGTGTGCGCCGCATCTCCCTGCTGAAATTCAACAAATAACCGCTCTATCTGCTCCGGGTCGATGCCAATGCCGGTATCGCCTACCTGAAACACTACAAATGCCGGTTCGTCCTGTGCGCCATGGCCGTTTGCGGCCGTGACCGTCGGCTCCATCCAGACGCGGAGGGTAATCGTTCCCTGTTCGGTAAACTTGGCGGCGTTATTGATCAGATTGAGTAAGATCTGCTGGAGCCGGGTGCGGTCGGCGTGGATCAATGTTACGGCCCGATCAATCTGGACCCGGAGGGTATTGTCATTTTGCATGACCAGCGGCCGGCTGGTTGTGACAATCTCGTCGATCAGTTTGTGGATGGAGAAGGTTTCCAGGTGCAGCGTGATCCGTCCGGCTTCGATCTTGGAGAGATCAAGCACATCGTCAATCAGAGCGAGGAGATGCATACCGGCCTGACGGATCTGCTCTACATCGCTGACCAACTGCGGATTGTCCCGGATCTGGAACTGCAGCAGGTCGTTGTAGCCAAGAATAGCCGTGAGCGGCGTGCGCATCTCGTGGCTCATATTTGCCAGGAATGCGCTCTTGGCACGACTGGCTACCTCGGCGGCTTCACGGTTCTGCTCGGCAACACGGGTGGCTTCCGCCAGTTCCGCCTTCTGGCGCTCATCCTGCAAATGCAGCCGGGCCAGGCGCGCGATCAGGTGCGAGCGAGTTATGAAAAGCACCGTTGCCACCAGGATCGACTCGACCTGCCAGACGATGTAGTGGACCGGATCTGCCTGGGGTGGAAGCCCCATGATCACCAGCCACCATCCGGTTAACGTGATCAGACTGAGGCCGATAAACCAGCGCCAGCGTAGAAAGTAGGCGCCGATCCCGATCAGCAAGATCGAAATATTGGAGGTCAGTTTGATATCTTCTGCAAGTGCAAGATGGGCCAGGCTGTTCACCAACACCACCAGTACCATACTCGCGCCGACCCAGTTGCCCCAGCGGGGGGCGATAGGCCGGCGGCGCAGAAAAAAATGCAAGCTTAGCAGACCCAGGGCTGACCCGGCTGCAATCACAACCATCAGTTCACGCACTGGCGATGGTTGCAGCAGGGCGTGCATGCCAGTCAGCAGTGCATAGAGCAGCCCCAGTCCCAGTGACATTGGGCGGGCATTGGTTGTCACCGCCGCATCCAGCGCAGCGCGCACCTGCCGGGCATCGCTGGTTCTATCCGGGCCGGCAAGGTAGGTAGCGAGGTCTGGATCTACCCCGGATGGGTTGTTCATAGGGCTATCCTTCGATCCTGGAACACACCAACCCACGCTGATGGTGCAAACCAGGTTATGGTATTATGGGCATTCCGGGAGCATCGATCAGAACGACGATTTTTACGCAATAACCGCATGCTACGATAGATTGTATCATTGACTTCTGGTTTTCCACCAGCGCGACGGCGTGCCTGCCGGCGGATTGGAGCAGATATGCGCGGAACCGACAAACCAACCCGCGCCGAGATTGCGGCGGCGGCCGGGAAGACTCTCACCGATGTCATCGCCCCGGGCCTGCGGGTGCTCTTCTGCGGCTTCAATCCGGGCCTCTACTCCGGCGCAACCGGGCATCACTTTGCCCGCCCCGGCAATCGCTTCTGGCCAACCCTCTACGCGGCCGGCTTTACTGATCGCCTGCTGGCACCTGCCGAAGAACGGCTGCTGCTCACCTATGGGTATGGGCTGACCAACTTTGTGGAGCGGGCCACGGCTGCGGCATCCGATTTAGAAACTGTCGAGTTGCGCGCGGGGGCGCAACGCTTGCGGGAGAAGATCGCGGAGTATCGCCCGCGCGTGCTGGCGGTCCTGGGGATTACGGCCTACCGTAGCGCATTTGCCCGGCCACGCGCTACGCTGGGACCGCAACCGGAGCGGATTCATTCCACGCGGGTCTGGGTGCTGCCCAATCCCAGCGGACTGAATGCCCACTATCCGCCGGAGGATCTGGCACGGGAGTTCCGCAACTTTCGGCTGACGATTGGCACCGATCTGTTGTCATAGCCACAGAGAGCACAGAGGACACAGAGATGATAAACGGGAACGTGCCGCCGTTGCACCGGTTGCGCCCATTCCGGCTGATTGCTGATTTGATAGCAAGTTGGTATGAGCAGGAGTAGCCACAGCACGGCAGGCTCAACCCGATCACCGCTCGGTCGTATCCCGCAGATCGGGGAAGGTACTGCTGCGGCGCGGCGTGTTGATCGCTCCCTGGTACCGCTGCAACTCGCTAATCAGTCCCAGCAGACGCATGCACTCATCCGGGTCTTCCTGGTCGTTGGCCTGCCGGCTCAGGCGGCGCTGCCAGCGGCGGACCTGCTCCACCCGCAGGTGCCATGTGCTACGCTCGGCTTCCTGGCGGTAGCGATACTCCTGCGGCTGCGGCAGCACGATTGCCACCAACCGCGCGGCATGCTCACGCAGTTCTTCCGGTAGCACCGCCTCGTCCACTTTTTCCAGCAGGAAGTTGCCATGGGTCTCATGCAGATTTTGCGCGGCATGCTCTGCACTCTGCGCCTTGAGCGCCTGCCAGATCAGCCGATTCTCGGTGCGCTCCAGCAACCGCTCGATAGTATCCCCCAACAACTCGCGTACCTGCGGAAAAGCGGCCAGATCCTGCGCCAGCAGTTCCTCCACCACCACGCGGGCAGACGGATAGCGCAAGATCAGGCCCAGCAGATGATCCTCACGGGTTAAGGCCGATGTACGGCGCGTGGCGCGGTGGGCATCGGGACCGTCGGCGGCAACCGATTGTCCCGGGTGTGATCGTTGGTTGCGATCCGACGTACGGCGGCTATCTTTCCCCGCCTTCGCTGTACGGCGTCCATCATTTCCGCGCAACAGATCGAGGATAAGTTCGGCGCGAATGCCGATTACCTGCTCCAGACGGGCGATGTAGACGCGCTGCTGCGTGCTGTCGAGTTGGGCCAGCAGGGGCAACAGCCGATCCAGGGCGGTGCGCTGATCCTGCGCCTGCTGCAGATCGAGATCGGCGGTGTAGGCTTCGATATAGAAATCAACCACAGGAACCGCCTCGGCGATGAGCGTGCGCCAGCGTTCCGGGTCCGCCTTGATCACCTCGTCGGGGTCTTGACCGGGGGGCATTTTGATAATGCGCAACGTAATGTCACTCTCCCAGCGTACCAACCCCTGGGCCGTTACAACCGGGTGAGCATCGTCATCTTCGGCCACGTTCTGCAGGGCATTCAGCCCGCGCAGGGTGGCGCGCTGTCCGGCGGCGTCGGCATCCAGCGCCAGGTAGACATTGCGCGAGAGCCGCTTGAGTAGCGCCACATGTCCCGCCGTGAGCGAGGTGCCCAGCGGTGCGACAACATTGCGGAAGCCATGCTGGTGGGCGGTCAGCACATCGACATAGCCCTCGACAATCACGGTTGCATCGGCGTTGCGAATGCCTTCGCGGGCCAGATCCAGCCCATACAGCACCTGGCTCTTGTCGAAGAGCAGCGTCTGCGGGGTGTTCAGGTATTTGGGATGGGCATCGCCAAGCGCCCGCCCGCCAAAACCCACAACTTCGCCCCGCACATTGCGAATGGGAAAGATCAGCCGTCCCCGGAAGCGGTCATGGTAGCCGCCCTGCTCCCGATGGATCGCCAGTCCGGCGGCCTCGACCTCTTCCGGCGCGAAGCCCTTCTTATCGGTCAGATAGGTCAGCAAGTGGCCCCAGTCGTCCAGGCTGTAGCCCAGTTGAAACGCCTCGACGGTTTGATGGTTAATCGCGCGCCGCTCCAGGTAGTCGCGGGCGGGCTGGCCCCGCTGGAGACTCAGCAGCACATAGTTAAAATATTTCGCGGCGGTGGCACTGATCTCCAGCAGGCGGGTGCGCTGCTGATCCTGCTGCTGCTCGGCGCTGCTGCGTTCCTTGAGTTCGATCCCCGTGCGGGCGGCCAGTTGTTCCAGCGCCTCGCGGAAATCCAACCCCTGCCGGCGCATCACAAAATCGAACACCGTGCCCGAGGCCTGGCAGCCAAAGCAGTAGAAGCTCTGCGTATCGGGGAAGACCGTGAAGGCGGGCGTGCGCGTATTCTGGTGGAAGGGACAGAAGCCGGTGTAGTTGCGCCCGGCCTTGC
>DAOTVB010000014.1:0-6147 GCA_034436755.1 Chloroflexaceae bacterium
TCGAAGGTATATGCTTCCGGAATAGCAAAACCGATGAGACAGATCCAGAGTACCAGCAGGAGCGGTAGCTTCAGTCTGTTTCCAGGGCGCATACGGAGATGTGTTCTGCTGCGTCGGTAACGACGTCCGGTATGCAATCCCAACAGCAGAGTATTTACCGCGATACAAATTATAATAGTGACTAATGCAATCTGGTTCGATTGATAGATGATCACTGGTGTTGTCATGGTGATTGTCGCCAGTACCAGAGGTATCAGCCGAAGATTATGTGAGTGAAGTGACACGCAACAACTCGTTTCTACCGCACACAACGATCCGATGTGTCCGGTGTATATCGGGATGGCAGCAGATTTCGTAGCTGATAGACATCTTCACGTGCCGTAAGGAGCACCAGTCCCAGATAGGTTCCTGCACCGGTTGGTACCAGCACGAACAATCTGATCAGCGGATTGTCTGGCGGAAATATGGTACCCAGTGCGAGGAGGATCATGCCCATGCTCAGTGCGGGTAATGTTCCCGTAGCATATGCCCACAACATGTTCCTGGGACGCAGTTCCAACTCTATGTGAACGCGCCATTCGTCGTACAGCCAGTTGGCAAAGCCGGCGCTGACCATGGCTAATGCCACACCGATAAGCTGAAATGAGTATGCGAGCGGAATAATGAGTATCGCACCAACTATCAGGAACAGCGCGCGCCCGGTTGTAGAATAACGAGGTATGCCCCGCGCTTCGAGTAGAACTTCTGCTTTGCGTGTCGATGCATTCAATACATTGTAAAGAGCCAGAATCTGTAGTGGTGCAATTACTGCTTCCCAGTTAGGGCCAAGGATGACCCGTACAAGCTCAGGGGCAAGCGTTACCATTCCAAGGGTGAGTGGCATTACCAGTAAACTCTGAAGGCGGGTCAATCGTAGATAACTGCTACGCAGTTCGGCTACCTCACGCTGCTGGCGGCTGTAGAGTGGTAACATCATCCGCCCAAGCGTATTTCCAATCTCCGTGCCGGTAAGACCAGCAATCGAAAACGCCAGCCGATAGTAGCCCAGCATCGAGGCACCCAGTATCCGTCCGACGACCAGATTATCGCCTTGCAGGCGGAAGAATGCCAGCATGGACGCCAGCCAGACCCAACCACTAAACCGGAAAAGTTCATGATAACGCTGCCAATCTATGCGCAGTCGTGGTCGGTATGAATGCAGGGCATACGAGAGCAGCACCCGGCTGCATACTGTACAGAGCATGCCGGTAATTAGTGCCCAGACGCTGCCAGTAATGATCGCCAGCGCAATGGTAAGCACTGCGCCGATAAACTCAGACGATACAATTAATATGAACTGTTTGTGAAATTGCAGATCTTTAAAGAAGTAAACGACACCAATATTTTCCAGGCCATAAATAATGATTACCAATGCATAGACCTGGATCAACCCGGTTGCCTGGGCTTCGCCGAAGAACTGGGCAATCATCCCTGCTCCACTAAAGAGCAGTATACCGCGCAGAAACCCCTGAACTACATGAATTGTCCAGGCTGTATCAAGATAAGGTCTTAAGTCATCCTGTCGCTGTATAAGTGCGGTTCTAATGCCTGTTTCCTGGCTAAGAATTTCAATTGTTGCAGCAGCCAGCAGTACGATCCCAAACAGACCAAAGTCTTCAGGGAGTAAGTAACGTGCCAGAATAAACGCCTGCAGGATCGCTAACAATTTCTTGTTGAGCTGCATCGCAACAAGCCAGCGCCCCTGACGCAATGCCCCGGTAAACGGTTGTACTGCCGGCGTCACGGTGTTCTCAGTGACTGAGATACCAGTACCCGTTGGTTGCTTGAGCGAGTCGAGTTGTTGCTGCATATACGCATCTCCAGGTGAAGGTTTTTATCTTCTACCTTATGTAGCTTTCTGCAAACCCCCGAGAAGAATGTACCAGGACCGCATGGTCGATTGCTCACACAGCAGGTTGTGTCGGTATCGGGGGGGCATAGTCGGTAGGGTTCCTACCGTATTCCTGGACATGGTTTACTCGTCCTGTGTTCCCGAAATCGGAATCATTGCACCAGATTGCTCTTGTATTAGTCGAGCCTGTTCGGGTTGCGCGGGCGTATCACCTGTGATCAAGCTCTGTTGCCGCTGATGGTTTGTGTACCTGCTGTACACTGAGGCTTGCTTGCGAACTTTATTCAGTACGACTCCAACAATTTGTGCCCGTGCTGGTTGTAATCGCTCCTTTGTGGCCTTCAGGTCGTCGAGGCGAGTCTGGTTAGCGGTGGCGCAGATCAGCACTGCGTCGGACTGGTGGGCTATCACTGCCGCATCGATGAACAGTAGTACCGGGGTCGTATCAATAATGATGATATCAGCCCGACGGCGAAGCTCTGCCAGTATCATCTGCATCTGCTGCGATCCCAGCAACTCGGTTGGCATCATCGGAGGTGAACCGCTGAATAGAAGATCCAGATTAGCGATATTACTTGCCGTAAAATGGTTTGTAATATTGGCTGAGTTATCAAAAATTGCTGTTGAAACACCTTTCTTATTCTCGCATTCGAATATGTTGTGCAGTGCAGGCTTACGAAGATCGGTATCAATCAGTATGGTGCGTTTTCCGGTGAATGCGAATGCAACAGCCAGGTTGGTTGCAACTGTGCTTTTGCCCTCACCTGCTCCCGGGCTGGTGACAGTGATAATTTGCGCATTGTTGTCTTGTGTGGCGAACTCGACGCCCACACGTAGCCGCCGGTATGTTTCCGCGAGTGAGTTATTATGATTTTTCAACATCACGAGCTGGCCGCTCAATCTATGACTACGTCGCCATCCAACCGAGGCCAACAGCGGCAACCCGGTCACCGCTTCTACCGCTTCCCCCAGTTGGACCGTGTCGTTAAGGTATTCCAGGAGCAGTACCAGGCCCACTGCTGCTAAAAGACCGATAGCCGCCGCAATTAAGGAGTTGCGGACTGGTCGGGGTGAAACTGGGATCGGGTTAGCAACGGCCGCTTCGACCACATGCAACCCGGCGCGCCTGGCTGCATATGGGTTGGCCAGCAGTGTTGCCTCCTGTTGATTGAAGATACGCACAACTTCATTAACAATATGTGCGGCGCGTTGAGGATCGCTATCATTGATACTGATCTCGATTAACTGTGTATCGGGCAGCCGGCTTATCGTGATCTGATTCTCCAGTTCTTCGGTGGACACCGGAAGGCTTAGACTGGAGATGACTGCACTCAGTATTGGACGCGTTGATAATAATTCGAGATATGTGTTGGCAAGTTGTTCGCTGGTTGGGTCTTGATTGAGTGCTGTGTCACGCGATGCTTTCCCCTGGTTAACGAGTAGCAATGTTTTGGCGCGATATACCGGCTCTATTTGACGCTGTGCCAACAGTGCTGCGCCAGTTGCGAGGGCAGTTCCCAGGAAAATAAGCCACGCATAACGCCAGAGCATTATGAAATAAGCCGTGATTGGCATGAATTTGCTCCCCTCTACTAAGTTTTGTCACGGAATTTCTTTTTAACAGGAGTTACGTGGTCACTGACCCGGAAGATAGTTCCGCCTCCGGCGGGGCAAAAGAATACAAAAGTACCATGCTGCCGCAGACGAATCGGGCTTTCATTGGGTTAAACGCCCGGTTTGAACACGCACCGCGTAACCCCTATTTTTAACACAAATTATGCAGTATTCCATGATGCAGATCGATCCGATGTCTTGTGTTCTTCTTTATCAGGATGTATGCTTATCTTTAGTTTTAATCAACAGCTTTTTCCCTTGCGTACGTCGCTTACTTTTGTGTGTGGAATTCGATCCTCCCTGCGTCGTTACGGTGAGGATGTTACGATCAACCTCAACCTCATTCAACCGACCCATAAACTCGAGCAAAATGCGCACACGCTGACTGGGAGTTGTCGGTCCGACAAAGATCGCTTCAAGACCGTGGAGTGGCCCACTCGTAATCTCTACCGTATCACCTGGTTGAATGGGGGATTCGGTCAGACCACCCGTGTAGTTAAGCCGTTCCACCTGCTGGTGAATGGTCTGTACTACTTTATCCGGCACTGGTTGCGGTGTTTCGTTGAACATGATGAGCCGTGAAACACCGGGAAGGTGATTGATCCGGCTTGGTGGATGCTTTAACAGGCTTATTTTGGCAAACAGATAACGGGGAAAGAGCGGTGCATGCTGAATGTGACCCTTAAAGGAACGCTTGACTTCTGGTAAATACACAGATACTTCATACTGTTCGCGTAAAGCCGTTGCTGCGTAACGTTCCTTGAGCGGCTGGCAATAAATCAGGTACCATTTTGCTGGTTCAAACTCCGTTGTTTCAGATAGTTGTTTACTCGGCATTATGTCCACCTTGTTGTCTATTCAGGAAAAAAGCACACGCTCTGCCACCCCAGCAAGCCGGCTTGCTGCTGGATATGCTCTACCCCTCTGACGCAAACCGTGTCAGATGTGGGTTCTGACTATGAAACTTGATCTGGAGCAGTGGCTACAACAAACCAGGGTAATATGCAAATGTGGCTACAAGCTGATATTGAATAGCGGATGTTTACGTGTCATATGATGCTTTAATACGAAGTCGGCCTTCGGGTGCGTATGTTAGTAATTTCGGGTAATATTCGACAACAGAGTGTGAGTGAGCAATGAACAATCATGGCGTTCCTGCATCGCTCCCTAGAAACTCCTCCATCGTCGCCTGCCCCGGCTGACTAATGCCCTCCCGCTTAAGGATTTTCCAGATGGTCCGCACGATAATGGATAGATCCAGCCAGAACGAGATACGATCTACATACTGGAGATCCAGATCAAGTTTCGCTTCCCAAGAGAGGGCATTACGTCCACTGATCTGTGCTAATCCGGTAAGCCCTGGCCGGACCTCATGCCGGCGCATTTGCTCTGGAGTATAGCGGTCCAGGTAGCGCAATAGTAGTGGGCGTGGTCCAACCAGACTCATCTCCCCCTTGAGCACGTTGACTAATTCTGGTAGTTCATCCAGGCTACTGCTACGCAACCAAAGCCCGAACGCAGGTAGCCGCGCTTCGTCCGGGAGTAACTGGCCTTGTGGATCGTATACATCGATCATCGTGCGAAACTTGTAGAGTGTAAAAGGTTGACCATTGAGGCCAGGCCGCGTCTGGCGGAACAGTATGGGCAAACCAAGCTTGAAACGCACCAGCAGTGCTAACATTATATAAATTGGTGTCAGAAGGACCAGTGCCGGAATAACCAGCATCAAATCCAGGAGGCGTTTGAATACCGAGTGATACATATTACTTCTCCTTTATCTGGATTGCCTTGATAACATAAGAAAACAATACTTATAACAGCGAATGAACGATTTTCACACACCTGTTTCTTCTATAGCATGAAAAACGGGTCTTCCGCAGTCTCTCATTTGGAAGCAAATATTGTTTGTAGTAGCGTGGAAGCAACCTATGTGTAAGTTGCGTGAATAAGGTAAAAAAGCGGGTTTGATGACATACATATACACGCACGCTCCGCCATTCCAGCAGCCAGTATGCTACCGGATATGCTCTGCCACTCCGACAAATGCACGTCAGATTGGGTAACGGTTATAACACCTGGTTTGGAGCAGTGGCTACGACAAACCAGGACGATGTTCCGGACGTAACAACGTCTTTCCAGGCATGGACGGCGCGACGATGAATATGGCAGCTTATGCAGCGCTCCTCCAACATACATAGTGCATTGGCGGGTGTGACAGGTTGTAAGGAGCTTCGTGTCTTGTCTTTAGCATCTCCAGCTTGTAATGCTGCTAAGTGTCTCTTAGTACTACGGTCCCCCAGGAAATTAGTACTTTGGTATCGTTGCAATGATTTACGCAAGGTAAGTAAATTCTGATATAATATACATAACCGCACCACGAATCTACCCCGGATGCTTCTGCTTGCAATTTCTCCCGACGTTCGATCTACTGGGCAGAAGGTGCCCCATACAACTTCAACCTCTCTTATCTTGCCATTTGTTCTGCTTCATCATCGCCCCATACGACGCGAAGCACTCCGTTCGTTCCACGTATGCCCGGGTGCCCCATACATCCCTGACACACGTCCTACTGAAAAACCTGGTATCAGTACATTTTTGTTACGAGAGCGACACTCCCTATTCCTTCAATGCGATCTGACAGT
>DAOTVB010000015.1:0-120515 GCA_034436755.1 Chloroflexaceae bacterium
GCACACCGCCCCTGCACCGTCCGATAACGGTGAGTAGCCCGCAACGCTCACATTACCTGGTGCGATAGCATAAACATCCGTGAGGTTGGGATATGATTGTGCTGGAAGAGTCGCCCTGGTATCAGGAGATCATCAGAAGAGGGGAACAGCGAGGAGAGCACCGAGAGCGGGTGCGGACCCTGCTGCAGATTCTGGAGCAGCGGTTTGGTGCTGTGTCACCTCTGGTAGTAGCTCAGCTTACATCTCTGGATATATCAACCCTGGATGATCTGGCACGCATAGCAATCACAACGGCATCGTTGGACGAATTTATGCAGGCGGTAGCGCAGCACACCGCCCCTGCACCGTCTGATAACGGTGAGTAGCCCGCAACGCTCACATCACCTGGTGCGATGACATAAGCATGACGCTCAAACAACTGGGCGCGATTGAAGACGACCAGGACGCATAGCCAGGGAGAGCAGCCAATGACCAGCCGGCGCGTACAGATCAAATACAGCGCACTTGAACAGCAGTATGAAGCGCTGATGGAGCGGTTGAGCTTCCTCAAGACCGAGCAGGTCATCCAGAGCGACCCATCCATACGCTTCACGTTGCAGCAGCAGATCGCCCAGTTGCAGCAGGAGTGCGACGCGCTGGAGCAGCAACTGGATGCGCTGGAACAACAGATCCAGGGTGGGGGTGCGGGCGCGGTTGCTGCTCCCACATCGTCCGCCGTATCCGCGCCCGCTCCGACGGTCAGTACGGCACCTGCACGTCGGCACGACTGGGGCGAAGCGCCGGATGTCAGTAGTTTCTACGGGCGCGAACAGGAGCGGGCCACCCTGGCGCACTGGATCACCGGCGACCGCTGCCGGCTGATCTGCATCCTGGGCATCGGTGGCATGGGCAAGACGGCGCCGGCAACGGTGGTGGCGCAGCAGTGCCAGGACGACTTCTCTCACCTGGTCTGGCGCTCGCTGCGCAATGCCCCGCGCCTGGATGACCTGCTGGCCCACTGGATCGTCTTTCTCTCCGACCAGCAGCAGACCGACCTGCCCGACACGACGGCAGAGCGCATCACGCTGCTGATGGACTATCTCAAACGGCAACGCTGCCTGCTGATCCTCGATAATCTGGAGACGATCCTGCGCGGTGGGCAGACCGCCGGAGCCTACCGCGCGGGTTACGAAGACTACGGTGAGTTGATCCGGTGCGTGGGGCCACGCCGCCAGGTGCGGAAACAGGTCGTGCGGCATGGTTACGAAGACTACGGTGAGTTGATCCGGTGCGTGGGGGAACAGGCACACCCGAGCCTGCTGCTCCTGACCAGCCGCGAAATCCCCGACGGCTACGAGCGCTTCGATGGGCGGGTGGCGCGGACGCTACCGCTGGCCGGGGTGAGCCGCAGCGAGGGACAGGTCATCCTGCAGGACAAGGCGCTGGCGGGGAGCGAGAGCGATTGGGGTGTGCTGGTGGAGCGGTACTCCGGCAACCCGCTGGCGCTCAAGCTGACCTCGGAGTTTATCCGCGAGGCGTACGGCGGCGCAATTGCCGACTTCCTGAAAGAGGGCGCGGCCATCCTGGGCGAGGTGCGCAACGTGCTGGATCAACAGTTCGGGCGACTATCGGCGTTTGAGCAGGAGTTGATCTACTGGCTGGCAATCGAGCGTGAGCCGGTCGCCACCGACGATCTGCGCGAGACGCTGCTGGTGCCCCAGTCGCGGCGCGTGGTGGTCGAGGCGGTGGTCAACCTTCGAAGACGCTCGCTGATTGAACGCAGCGAAGCCGGGCTGACCCTGCAAAACGTGGTGATGGAGTATGTCACCGAGCGGCTGATCGAGGCGGTGTGCGACGAGATCACCAGCGGGTCGATCCGCCTGCTCAACAGCCATGCGCTGATGAAAGCCCAGGCGAAGGAGTATGTCCGCACCAGCCAGGTCCGCCTCATCCTGGACGAGGTGCTGACCCGGCTGGAACAGCGGTTGGGCAGTCGTGAGGCGGTGATAGCGCGCCTGACCGAAGTGCTGGCGCAGTTGCGGGATGCGGGATGAAGGATGTAAGAATGAAACGGTTTGCCGCGACCGCCCATCCCCCGCATTCGTTTATTCGTGGTTCCATTCCGGGACGGCACCGGCACATCGGCACCGCCGCCATTCGTCTATTCGTGCATTTGTGGTTTCATTCGTGTATTCGTGGTTCCATCCTTGGACGGCACCGGCACATCGGCACCGCCAGCATTCGTGTATTCGTGCATTCGTGGTCCCATTCGGGGACGGTCTCTCTCCGCCGGCATTCGTGTATTCGTGGTTCCATTCGGGGACGGCATCGGCACATCGGAACCACCGCCATTCGTGTATTCGTGGTTCTATTCGTGGTCGGCCCCACCCGTTCCAGGCAATAAGATAACCCAGGAGGCAACCCTATGACACCCAAACCGGGCTACGCAGCCGGCAATATCCTGAACATGCTGGTCCATCTCGACGCGGACCTGACCGGGTATGATTTTTCGGGGCTGGCGGTGTGGCAGGCATGGTTGCAGGGGGTTGAGGTGCGGGATGTGGATTTTACAGGTGCGAATTTACAGAGTTCGATATTTAATGAAACTTTTGGTCGGGTATTTCGAATAAATTACAGTTCCGATGGTAAATTTCCGGCAATGGTTGCTGGAGATCAAGAAGTACGGGTGTGGCATGTCGATGATCTCACTTTGTTTCGCAAACTTGATATCCAGGCAACCACAGTCACCTTCGGTTACGGTGGAAATGTACTTTTTACTGGTGGTTTTGATACACAGGTACACATGTGGGATACCCGGACTGGACAACACATAAGAGCATTAGAAGGACATACGAGTAACGTATGTGCTCTAGATTTTAACAGTATTGGAAACATCTTGATTAGCAGTGGTAACAAAACAGTTCTATTGTGGAATATTACCACAGGAAAGAACCGAACGATCGAATTGCCTGATGTGGTTTCATCGATTGCGGTTAGTCCAGATGGTCATATGCTCGCTAGTGGCAGCATCGACGGCACCATCAAACTCTGGTACATCCACACCGGCGAGTGTATTCGCACCCTGCGCCCACCGCGCCCCTACGAAGGCATGAACATCACCGGCGCAACTGGCCTCACCGCCGCCCAACGCGAGACGCTCAAACAGTTGGGCGCAGTGGAAGAGGAATAACGTATCATCGATATACGAAAGAATTGCGTCGCAGCAGGAGTTGCCGAATAGCAGAGATCGTCGTGCCGCCTTCCGGCGGTCGTACTCCACAACCTGCCGGAAGACGGCACGACCGCAGGAAGGGCGGGCGGCCGCAGCACGGTGCATCGAATGCACCCTACGGCTTCGTACCTGGGAACGGGCAGCGGCCGCAGCACGGTGCATCGGAATGCACCCTACGGCCTTGTACCTGGGAACGGGCAGCGGCCGCAGCACGGTGCATCGAATGCACCCTACTGGGAACGGGCAGCGGCCGCAGCACGGTGCATCGAATGCACCCTACGGCCTTGTACCTGGGAACGGGCAGCGGCCGCAGCACGGTGCATCGAATGCATCCTACGGCTTTGTACCTGGGAACGGGCAGCGGCCGCAGCACGGTGCATCGAATGCACCCTACGGCTTTGTACCTGGGAACGGGCAGCGGCCGCAGCACGGTGCATCGAATGCACCCTACGGCTTTGTACCTGGGAACGGACGGCGGACGCGCAAAAGCGCGTCCCTACCACAAAAACCTGTCCCCTGTCCCCTGTCCCCTTGATCTTACTCTACCGGCACCCACTTGACATCGTCAAACCAGATGGCATGCTGTGCCCCCGGAGCAGTATTGGTCAACTGCACCGAGCCGGCGTCGCCCTGGGCGAAGGGGAAGCGCCCCAGATGCACCCACCCTGTCTGCCCGGCCTGGTTGACGACGACAACACTGCTGCCGTCGCGGTGCTGCACGCGGTAGCGCGCCTGCGTGGTGATCGGGTAGCGGTTGGCGCAGGTCGGGACATGCACAAACAGATCATAGGTTGCCGCGGCGGTCAGCGTTGGCTGCCAGCGCGCGGTATGCTTGCTCTGGCGCGGGTCGGGTATGGTTGGCGCCCAGAAGGCATGCCCGCCTGCGCCACAGCCGTTCGGGCCATGATGCCAGAGCGCCTGGCTCAGGTGAAATGCCGGCCCTTCATTGTCCACGACGACTTCGGTGGCGGGGGGTGGCGGCGGCTCGGCCTGGGGATCGCGCCCCAGCCAGAGGAAGGTAACATCGACCACGGCACGGTCGCCATTGATCCCCAACTCATCCCACCAGACCCCATCACCAACATCGATAGCGGTGGGAAAGCGCACATAGCCCTTCTCCGCATAGCCCCCGTTATGCTTATCAAAGAAGGCCGCATGATCCTGGGGCCAGCCCCGGCGCAGTTCGGGAAAGCGCTCGCGTTGCCATGACCAGTAGTCATCGCGGGTGTTCCAGGGGCCGACATCCCAGACGGGAGCAACAGCGCTGCGCCCGTTGTAGGTGATGCGTACCTGGTACTCATACCCATTTCGACTTGAGAGGGAATTCCACGAGGGCAGCGACACAAAATGATCGCGCGGGCGAATGATATGCCCGTTGGCCGTTCGCCCCCCGACCATGCCCATGCGGGTGGCATGCACCTGGAATGTCGGCGCGACTTCGTCGGCCATGGCCTGGTAGCGGGCCGGTCCTGCCACCGGCTTCAGTTGGACCGAACGCACAACCGGACTGGCGGTGGTGCTGCCAAGCAAAATGGCACGGTATTGCGCCATGTGACCGGCCTGTTGCAGGTTGACCGTGGCTCCGTTTGCCAGATCAGTTTCCCAGGCCGTCCAGCGCTGCCCGTCGCTACTCGTTCGCACAGCAATCCGCACCGCGCTACCGGCGGGCACCGTGGCATCATAGCTGACCTGCAGGTCGAACGTTGGGGCGGGAAACGTCTGTACCGGGGAGATGTAGAACCCATACCGGCTGAAGGACGACTCAACTGCCGGTGGGGGCGGTGCAGTAGCCGGCAGTTCCAACGAACCATCCGCCGCGATCTGCACTCCATCGTGCACCCCAGCGGAGGAGGCTTGCGCCGACGTGGGCGCAGAAGAGGCTACATACTGCGCACTCAGCGCCACCCAGATGGTGGCGAGCAAGCAGCGCATCCAGCAAGAATGCAGTGTCGTACGCATAGGTCACGTGACCTCCTGTGCTACAAACATGGTAGACATGGGTTGCTCCGTGGCAACGGCGGGTATTATACCACACTATCTGAAAAAAAAGTGAGAATTGGCTGAAAATGACCTGAAACATTCAACATATGCACATATGAGCATATATCGAAAAGACGAGCGTCTATGGTACGCGGCATAGTTACAGCGGAGTTCAGTTATTGACAGGAGTTACGCGGTTGCCATGCAAACCGGGCGTTTCATCCAGAGAACGGCAGAATCGCCTGCGGCAGCATGGTACGCTTTTTGTCTTTTGCACAAAAAAATTCACTGAGTGAATTTTTTTGTGCAAAAGATCTGGTTTCTTTCGCCCTGCCGGAGACGAAATGCTCTGCCGGATCAGTGACCGCGTAAGTCGTGTTATTGACAGGAGTTACGCGGTGGGCGTTCAAACCGGACGTTCCACCCGATGGAACCCCGATTCGCTTGCGGCAGCATGGTACGCTTTTTGTCTTTTGCACAAAATTTTACACAGAGTGTGAAATTTTGTGCAAAAGAATGGAATCTTCCGCCCTGTCGGAGGCGATATTCCCTTCCGGGTCAGTGACCACGTAACTCCTTGTGTAAAAGGCTGCCTCCGATCCCGGCAGGTAGGTTAACGAATCGTTCCTGTCGTGTTATTGACACACGTTACCCGGTAACTGATCAAAACCGGCGTTTCACCGGATGAAACACAACCAGCGCCTGCGGCAGCATGGCAACTTCCTGCCGCAGGCGCGCAGCACCCACTCCTGTAGGACCACGTAACGTGTGCTATTGACAGTTCGATAATCGTATGGTATCCATGCTCTGGCAGCATACCACACATATCGTTCATTCCTGTTTTCGCTGGCAGCAGTGGCGTCTGCCGGCAACCCTGATTGTTGCGTGGCGGAGACTGGGGAACACCAACCGGCGGCTGCCCGTCTGGCGTGCAGGAGTTCTCCCTGAAGCAACGCCCCGTCGGGAGTAGATTGGTGCATGCTTCCATCTGGGCGCGGAAATGTACATGAAAAGGCGCATGCGCTGAATCTTTGTCCGCATGTGTTTTTTTATGCCTTATCATCGAAGAGGTAGTCCGGTATGGCTGATAAATCGCTAAGTAGAGTTGCGGCAAATCTGGATAACACGACATGGGATCATAAGTGGGGATTTGCCGATACCAAAATGCTGATTAAAGAAGATCGATCAGTATTTATGACCGGTAATCGCTATGCGCTGTCGGGTTTTGATATGCCGGAACTTTTACCGTTTATTGAAAAAACCCTGGGCATTACGATCGATCTGCACGATATTAAAGCGGAACGCCCGGAAAAACCCGTTCCGCCGCCAATCAAACATGAGCGGTTCTGCCGGGCCCTTGCGCGGGTCTTCCCCGAGTCACACTATACCTTCGATCCCCGTGAGCGGCTCCTGCATAGCCACGGCCAGACGACCGCCGAGGAGGTCTACAAGGTGCTCTACTCGCGCCTGGAGCGCGTGGCGGATATGGTCTTTTTCTGTGAGTCGCAGGATGATGCGGTCAAACTAGTTGCGCTGGCACGCGAGCATAATGTCTGCCTGGTGCCCTACGGTGGCGGAACCAGCGTCAGTTGTGCGCTGAAGCTGCCGGTCAATGAGCGACGCATGATTGTCTCGATTGATATGCGCCGGATGAATAAAATCGAGTGGATTGACCGGGAGAATTTTCGCGCCTGCGTGCAGGCCGGCATCACCGGCAGCGATCTGGAGGCGCAACTGGAACGCGAGGGCTTTACCAGCGGCCATGAGCCCGACAGCCTGGAGCTATCGACCCTGGGTGGCTGGGTGGCTACCAATGCCAGCGGCATGAAGAAGAATCGCTACGGCAATATCGAAGATATTGTCGAGAATGTAACCATGATTACCCCGCAGGGCATCGTGGAACAGGTTGATGCGATGCCCCGCCTGGCGATGGGCATACAGCCGCAGCAACTGCTCTTCGGCAGTGAAGGCACGCTGGGACTGATTACCAAAGCGGTGATTAAAATCCACAAACTGCCCCAGACCAAGAAGTATGGCTCAATTGTCTTCCCCAACTTCAAGCGGGGCGTCGATTGCCTCTACGAACTGCGGCGCGCCAATATTATCCCGGCCAGTATTCGCCTGCTGGACAATATCCAGTTCCGCTTTGGCATGGTGCTCAAGCCGCGGCCTACTTCAAAAGATGCGTTGATCTCAAAGCTGCAGAAATTTTACCTCTCCTCGGTGAAACATTTTGACTTCAACGAAATGGTTGGCGCAACTATTGTGATGGAGGGCACAGCGGAAGAGGTCGCCTACCAGGAGAAGAATATTTACCGCATTGCAAAGAAGTATGGCGGGCTTCCCGGCGGCGAGCATAACGGCAAACGCGGGTATATGCTGACCTACGCAATTGCCTATATTCGTGATTTTCTGGCGGCGTACCATATCACCGGCGAGACTTACGAAACCACCGTCCCCTGGAACAAAATCCACGAGGTGTGCGACGCGGTCGCGCAACGCGGCCGGGAGTTGCACGAGGCGTACGGTCTGCCCGGACGACCCTACATTTCACCACGGGTGACGCAGTTGTACCATACCGGCGTCTGTATCTACTTTACCCATGGGTTCTCCACGCAGGGCGTTGCGGCCCCCGACGAGATCCTGAGCAAGATTGATCATACCCTGCGCGAAACGATTATGGAGCATGGTGGCTCGATTTCGCATCACCATGGGGTAGGCAAGCTGCGCAAAGATTTTCTGTCGAAGACGATCTCTCCGGCGAGTATCTGTCTGCTGCAAGATGTGAAGAGGGTGAGCGATCCGCAGAATATCTTTGGTATTCGTAACAATGTGTTTGCGGACGGGGAATAGCAATAACGTGGGGTCATGAACTTTGGGATTTGATCCGGACATCAATGATCGGCAGTCCCGGCTTCAGCCAATTGGACGCCACGGCGCAGGAGCAGGAGCGCCGCACGATTGCCTGAGAACTGCGATCATTGCCGAAATCCCGCTTCAGGATAGGGAATAGAGGCTGGGAACCGGCATTCCTGCCGGTGGGCGTAACCGGCAGGAACCGGGCGCTACCCGGCCTCTGCGGGAGGGGTGTCGTGCTGCCTATCATACACGCCCCTCGGCAGGCGCACCGTGAAGGTTGAGCCGACGCCTTCTTCGCTCATTACATCAATCGTCCCCTGGTGCTGCTGGATGATCTGCTGAACGCTTGCCAGGCCCAACCCACTCCCCGGCACACTCTGGACAACATTGCCCGCCCGGTGATACTGTCCAAAGATGTGCGGCAGATCAGGCACGGGTATGCCCACCCCCTGATCGCTGATGGTCAGAGTTGCCCAGGTCGCCTCTGGTGTCTCCTCACAACGGACCTCCAGGGTAATCTTCCCACCATCAGGACTATACTTGAGCGCATTGGAGAGCAGATTCGCCACAACCCGCTCCAGGCGCACTTCATCCCACTGCCCGATCAACTCCGACAGCGCGGTATCTACCCGGATCTGATGTTGCGTGGTCGTCTGCTGATGCTCATCCGCCAGACGGCGCACCAGCGCCAGCAGATCCATCGGCTGCGGCCGCAGGCTGATCGGCTGGCCGGTGCGTAGCCGGGCCATATCCAGCACCTCGTTGATCTGCGTAACCATCTGTATCGCGGCGCTCTCAATCTGCCCCAGGCTGCGCGTGAGGCGCGGAACATCCGGCACAGCGGTCGCCAGTTGCCGCCGCAGCATATTCGCCCGGCCCTTGATCACCGTCAGGGGATTCTTCAGATCATGCGAGACAATTGCCAGCACCGCGTCGCCGGCACGCACAACAGCCTCGGCCTGCTCACGCGCCTGTCGCTCGGAAACATACAGCCATGCCCGTTGCAACGCCTGCGCGCACTGCTCCACCAGGCTGATGATAAAACTGCGATCTTCGTCAGGAAATGCCTGCGGCGTGGCAAAGCTCAACCCCAGTACACCAACTGCCCGTCCTTCCACAAACAGCGGAATGGCGACCCAGGCATGATCGCGGCCGGGCGATGCAGCGGCGAGGGCCGGATAATGCTGCATGCGCGCTTCCCGCGACTCCAGCCAGATGGATTCGCCCGTCCGGACAACTTCCGCCATAGGTGCCGCTGTATCCAGCGGGAACTGCTGCCAGCCCTCCATCAGTTCCGGCGGGTAGCCAATTGAGTGCATAATCTCCAGCGTCTGGTTAGCCTCATTCAGCAGCGCCAGCAAGCCGGCACACGCGCCCATAGCCGCCACACCCTGCTCAATCATCACCTCCGCCACCTGCGCCGGCGTGACCGTCTGCGCCAGCCGGGCCGTCACCGTCTGGAGCCGGGCCATGCGCGTTGCAACCCTCTCAGCCGCCGCCTGGGCCGCCTGAGCCTGGGCCAGCAGGCGCGCATGTTCCCCTTCCGCCTGCTTCTGCCGGGTGATATCCTGCGTAATCACCCCGATCCCGGCAATCGCGCCATCAACGGCATAGACCGGGTAGAAACTCTCCTGCCAGAAACAGGTGACACCCGGCTGCGCGCGCGTTTCGCCGCTGATCTCCAGGTTCATCACCGGCTCACCCGTCGTGAGCACCTGCCGCAGAACCGGCTCAACCAGATAGGCCAGTTTGGGAACAACTTCGTGCAGGGTGCGGCCCTGATGCGCGGCAACCGCCAGTCCATTGATATCCGCCAGAAACTGGTTCACCCGAACAAATCGCAACTCACAATCCAGGAATGCCAGGCCAATCGGCGCCGTCGTCATCAGCGTATCGAGCAGCGTCCAGGCATCATTGGATTGAGATATCTGCCCTTGCAGATGCTGGATGATGTCGGCATCGGCATCAACCCGACTGCCCGGTAGCATGCCTATTCCAACAATCCGCTCCAACCGGCCGCCGGCATCATACCGATTGGCCGTTGTCACCTCCAGCACCACCGGCTTACCGTCGGACGACAGCAGGGTCAGATCATGCTGCGCAACATCCCCCGCATGCCAGTGACGATAGAGCGCGGCAACTTCGTAGGCGTGATCGGCAGGAACCAGCAGATCCCACCAGTTCTGGCCCAACAACGCTTCCGCGCCATACCCTAATCGCTGGCAGGTTATGTTGTTCACAAAACAGATCGTGCCGTCGGCCTCCAGTTCAAACACCAGGGCTGACGTACAGGCCAGCAGTCGCCGGTAGCGCGCCTCCGACTCGCGCAGGGCCATCTGCGCCTGCCGCAACTGCAGTGGAGTTGCATTGAATGGATCGATCATAGCGTCTACCTGACCAGTGGTTGCCCGCTGCAATGCTTCTTCGACTTCGGTCATGCGGTGTACCAGAGGGGTCATCTGGGTATGTGGAGGGCGATTTTCAAACGGAGATGTATGTTGCGTATTATTCACGCTGTATCCCTTCTATGCGCGGCGTAAGCAGCACCTGCACAGGTATGCTCAGATTCCCGTCCAGCAACCGGCAGCGAGGACACTCCGGCGACAGATACCCCATCGGTCTCGACAAACTTCACAACCATTCGGCTGTACGTGTTTGAGAAACAAAGGAACGTAATCAGGACACCGGCAAAAGCGCCATAGGACTGCGTTACGTCGATGCAAAGCGAAATGCAGATCTCGCCCGAACGAACTATCTGTGGCAACTGCAGCAGCGATTGACGCGCCGACGTCCCCGATGATGAATTTTTGACGGGTCGTAGGGTATTACTACTATTATTGTTGCACGCGCAAGTAATATTGTCAAATATTGTTCTTGCGCGTGCAAATTTCGCCGCATACCAAATGTGCCATCAAACCAGCAATCAACGGGAATGGGCGCAACGGGCGCAACGGCGGCACGTTCCCGGTTATCATCTCTGCGTCCTCTGTGTGTTCTGTGGCTATGATAACAAATTGGTATCAGCGGGCCGGGTTCTCCAGTTCTGACCGCCCCTCCGCCCGCATCTCCGCCGGAGCCGACTCCGGTTGCTCCGCCACCTCCGCCGCCTGCGCATCTGCAGATAGTTCCGCCGATGCCGGCTCCGTCCAGGGGCGCGCGCGCAGATGATTGAGCAGCAGGGCAACCGCCCCCGCCAGCATCAGCAGCAGGCTGATAAGTTGCGCCACCCGCAGCGGCCCCAGGTAGAGGCTGTCGGTGCGCAACCCTTCGATCCAGACCCGCCCCAGCGAGTAGTAGATCGCATAGAGAAACAGCAGATCCCCCGGACGCAGCCAGCGCCGGGATGGGGAAGCCGTGCGGCCAAAGCGCCGGTCAACCAGAAGCAGCACCCCCACGCCAACCAGGTTCCAGACCGACTCGTACAGAAAGGTGGCGTGAAACAGCGTATTGGGCGGATAGCGCAGCAGATCATTGTAGGGCGGCAGCCGGTGCGCCGCATCGATCTTCACCCCAAACGGCAGATCAGTCGGCGTGCCATAGGCTTCCTGGTTAAAGAAGTTCCCCCAGCGCCCGATGCCCTGCGCCAGCAAGAACCCCGGAATACAGGTATCGGCCCAGTCCCAGAACGGGATCTTGTGGTAGCGTGTGTAGAGCAGCGCCGAAAGAATCCCGCCGATAATCGCGCCGTGAATAGCCAACCCGCCCGTTGTCAGATTGATCATGCGCAGCGGATCACCGGCAAAGCGCTCCCACTCGAAGGCCACATAGTAGATCCGCGCGCCGACAACGCCCATGATCAGCCCCAGCATCAACTGGTTCCAGACATGATCGGGATCATAGGTGCGCCGCCGGGCGCGCCGCGTCACCAGCCAGGCCGCCAGCAGCACGCCGGTCATAATCAGCAGACCATACCAGCGCACCGCCAGCGGAATACCAAAAATAACTGTTCTAAATAGAAAGGGATCATCAGGTGGATAGAGTTCCATCGTACGTACCTTACCTCTGTGCATTGTGCGATGCCCTGGCCTGCATAGAGCACAGCATAGTTCCGGCTCCAGATGCAGCACGGGGCTCCCGGTGAATATAGCACACCTATTCGTGGCAAAGGGACATGGTACGCCTGATCGGATGGAGTGTCAATTCCACCGAAACGTAACTTTTGCTCATCTCAAACGGTACATGTAGTAGAGAACCTGCGGATGTATGTAGTATGGAAGCACACATCTATGCATACCGACATTACCCAGACACTGCGTACCCACTTCGGGTTTGCTGCCTTTCGCCCCGGTCAGGATACCGCCATTCAGCACCTGCTCAACGAGCGCCACACCCTGGTGGTGATGCCCACCGGCGCCGGCAAATCGCTGATCTACCAGTTGACCGCACTGCATCGCCCCGGCCTGACGCTGGTCATCTCGCCCCTGATTGCCCTGATGCAGGACCAGGTGCAGCATCTGGCCCGGTATGACCTCCCGGCCACCTGCATCACCAGCACCCTCCCTGCCGATGAACAGATCGGCCGCTTGCGGGCAATGACCGCAGGTGCATTCAAGCTGGTCTACATCGCCCCGGAACGTCTGCGCAGTAGATCCTTCCAGCAGGCGCTACGCCACTGCAACATTGGCCTGCTGGCCGTAGACGAGGCCCACTGCGTCTCCGCGTGGGGCCACGATTTCCGCCCCGACTATCTGCACATCGCCACAGCCCGGGTCGCTATGGGCGGGCCGCTGACCGTCGCGCTGACCGCCACCGCCACCACCCGCGTGCAGCAGGATATCATCCAACTGCTCGCGCTTCCGGAAACCGAATGCGTCATCACCGGCTTTAACCGGCCCAATCTGACCTTCGAGGTGCGCTCAACCCCGGACCTGGAGGCCAAACTACGCGCACTGTATGAACTGCTGGACAACCTCAGCGACGGCGCGGCGATTGTCTACGTGGGCACCCGGCGCGAAGCCGAAGAGGTCGCCGAGTTTATCGGCAGCATATCCGAACTCCCGACAGCTTACTACCACGCCGGGCTCCTCGCCGACCAGCGCGCCCAGGTGCAGGAGCACTTTTCCACCGGCGCGATTTCGATTGTCGTCGCCACGAATGCCTTTGGTATGGGGATTGACCGGCCCGATGTCCGACTGGTCGTTCACTTCTCCCTGCCGGGCACGCTGGAAGCCTACTACCAGGAAGCCGGGCGCGCGGGACGTGACGGCGCAGCGGCGCGGGCCATCCTGCTCTACGCCCCGCATGACCGTGCGCTGCAAGAGTGGTTTATCGAGCATGCCGCTCCCGGCGATGGCGAACTCTACAACGTCTACAATGCGTTGCGCGCCCAGGAACAGGCGCAGGTCTGGATCACCGCCGACGAACTGGCGCTGCTCACCGGCCTGCCCGAGGTCAAACTGCGGCTGGCGCTGGCGCATCTGGAGCAGGTAGGCAGTATCACCCGGCTCGGCGACCAGGGCACCGGCATGCTGTTTGAACTGCATGCCTGGAACCCATCCGCCGTTCAGCAGGTTGCCGCCACCGTTGAGCAGCATCAGCAGCGCCGCCGGACTCAGCTTGAGCAGATGCTGACCTACGCCGAGAGCAACACCTGCCGTCGCCGGCTTCTGCTACACCACTTTAGCGATCATGGTCCCGCCGCTGCACCACGCTGTTGCGATAACTGCCTGACGCCGCAGGACGACCACCCCCAGAACGATATCGCCGGCTTATCGCAGGCCGAGCGGGTAGCGCTAATCATCCTCGATACCCTGCGCCGCCTCAAGTGGGAAATCGGCCGCGAGAAGCTGGCACAGATCCTCAAGGGCTCGCGCGCGAAGGATATCGCAAACAGTGCCTACCAACAGCACGTTTACTACGGTCGGCTGGAAGTCTTCGCTCTCCACGAGATCGAGGCGCTGATCGGACAGTTGTTGGAACAGGGTTATCTCAAGGCGGTTGGCGGCCTCCGCCCGGTGCTGCGCCTGACCCCGCAGGGGCATGCCGCGCTCAAGCGGCGCACTCCAATTGCGCTACAACTACCCCGGCTGATCCAGGCGGCCGAAATCGACCGCAAAAAGGCCGAGCGGGCCGCCGGAGGCACGGTTGAACTCACCGGACAGATGTTGGCACAGGCGTTGACGCCCGGCCAGATTGCACAGCGCCGGGGCCTGAGTGAAGAGACGGTCTACAGCCACCTGGCGCGCCTGCTGGCGGAGGGCCGTATCGCTCTCACAGATGTACTGCCGGAAGCGATTGTCGCGCAGATCCGCAGCGCGATCCTGATGACCAACAACGGCACGGCACTGGCTCCAATCAAACTGCGCCTGCCCGATACCATCTCCTACGGTCAGATCCGCTGTGTGCTGGCCGATATGCACCACGCACGGCAACCGACCTGCTCCAGCACAACACCCGCCGCCCCAGCTACCGAGCGCGTGCAGCGGGTGGTCGAGTTAGGGAACATGCGCAACCCAATCGCTATTCCCGAACTGGTTGCCGCCCTTGACGACGCCGACGGCAACGTACGCCGCCTGGCAGCCTCCGCCCTGGGGAAAATCGGCGCGGATTGTGCCGTCGATCCCCTGGTTGACCGGCTGGCGCATGAGACAAAACCGCAGGTGCGGCAGTATATCGTCAAGGCACTGGGCCGCATTAGTGATCCGAACACCATCGCCCTGCTGGAAACCATCGCCGCCGACGAAAGCGAACGTGACTACACCCGCACCTCGGCCCATACTGCACTACAGCAGATGCAACGTCCCGTGCCGGACCCGGTGACGGCCTTTCTTACCCGCACCCACCCGCGCTCGCTGCCGGGATCATGGCAGGTGGGCTGGTCCCTCGGATTTCACAGCCAGTTCAGTGGCGCATCCTGGCACCGCACCGCCGTTGGCACCCTGGCCCATCGGTTAAAATACCAGCAGGATCAGTCTGCGTTGCCCCCGCTGCTGGAGCAGATCCTGGATCTTTGCCGCGAGCACCCGGATCTACTGGACGATCTGGATGCGCTGGTGCCGGTGCCACCCTCGGTGACCCGCCTGATCAATCCGCTGGAAATCCTGGCGGAACAACTCGGCCTCGCGCTACACAAACCGATCTGGCCGATTCTGACCAAAACGCGCCAGACCGCACCGCAGAAGGATATGCACACCCTGGCGCAGAAGCGCGCCAATGTTGCCGGAGCCTTCGCCGTGCGCTACCCGGTGGCGGGCCGACGGCTGCTCATCCTGGATGATCTGTTCGACAGCGGAGCCACCCTGGAGGAGATCAGCGATGTCTTGCGCCAGGCGGGCGCAATCCGGTTGGCGGTCCTGACCCTGACCCGCACCATTCATACGGATGCGTAAGCTCATTTCACTGACATGCGTTACACGTTCCCGCGTCCGGTCGAGGATATCGCCTCCGGCAAGGCGGAAGAAACAAGCGTACCATGCTGCCGAAGGCGATATCGGCGTTCGGGTCTGGCACGAGGCTGGAACAGTCTACACTGAGTAACTCGCGTCACCAGGCCATAGAATCTCTCGAAATTGAGGAAGTAAGGAACCGGCATGAGCAGACTGCACTGGTTCGCCCTGAGTAACCTCCCCGGCATCGGTGGGACTACCGCACGCCGGCTGCTGGAGCGTTTCGGCAGCGTGGAAGCCATCTTCGCAGCCCCCGACGAAGCACTCTTACAGACTCCGCGCATCAATGCCGCACTGGTGACGCGGTTACGCGCCATCTCGCTGGAGGCACTCCAGGCCGAACTCACCTCCCTCGCCGATGAAGGCATCCAGGTCGTCACCTGGTCCGATCCCGACTACCCGACCCGTCTGCGCACGATCAGTGATGCGCCGCCGCTGCTCTTCATGCGCGGCAGCCTGCTGGCCGGCGATACGCAGGCAGTAGCACTGGTCGGCACCCGCGAGCCGAATGCCCGCTCCATTGAAGTCACCACAATGCTGGCGCATGAACTGGCCCGGCGCGGCCTGACCATCGTCAGCGGCCTGGCGCTGGGCATCGATACAGCCGCCCACCAGGGCGCACTGCAGGCCGCAACCGGACGCACCCTGGCTATTCCGGGTTCCGGGTTGCGCGCGCTCCATCCCCGCCAGAACCAGCCGCTGGCCGAAAGAATAGTTCAGCGGGGCGCGCTGCTCTCCGAACTCCACCCCGACACACGCGCCCGGGGCAACAATCTTATGGCGCGTGATCGCATCGTCAGCGGGTTGAGCCGTGTAGTGATCGTCGTTGCGGCGGGAGCGCAAAGCGGTAGCCTGGACACAGCGGCAAAAGCCCGGCGACAGGGACGGCTGCTCCTGGCGGTGCCAGGCAGCCCCGGCACGGATGCCCTGATTGCGGATGGGGCCGAGCTACTCGACCCGGAAACTGTTGACCTGGAGGCACTCTACGGGCGCATCGTCATGCATGGGGATAGACCACGGGAAGGACCGATCCAGACATCGTTTTTGTGAGGGTTGCTACCAACGACAAAGCAGGCATGTGGTAGGACCACCGCCTGCTTGTAGTTTCGTTATCACACCCTGGAGTAACCAACTAGGCCGACTCAGGCAGATCCTCTTGATCATCTAACCCACCCGCGCCACGTTCGTGGGCCAGCGCCAGACCAATCCGCGAACTACGCAACCGCCAGAGCAGGGTTCCCAGGGCCGATCCGAAGCGATCAATAAGCTGCTGGCGGGTACGCCCGGCGTAGTAACGCTGGCGCACATACTCCTCCAGTTGCATATCCTCACCAATTGCGCGAAACTCCTCCTGCATCGTATCCTGGCTGGTTGCCGAGCGTACCTTGAAGTTAACACTATCGAAGCCAAACGTGGAGGCAACATCGATCAGGTGCGGCAGTGACTCATATGGCGGTTCCAGTTCCAGATCGGCCCGGGCATAAATACCTACCTGCCGGGTATTGAACACCGTCTGCTTCAACTGCGACCTGATCTGGAATGACTCAAACACCCGAGTAGAGTAGAAGTCAAACCGCAACACTTCACAACCCGCCTGGGCCATCTGCTTGAGCAACGCCATATCCAACTTCTCGGTATTGACCACACCCTCCCATGCAATGTGCAGATCAGCATCACGGAGGCGTGTCAGAAACTCGTGGAGCCACTCCATATCCGTTGTCAGAGCCACACCTGGGAACAAGTAGTGCCGGATACCATACTCGCGCGAAACACTCCGCAGTTCTGCAACAATCTGCGCCGGCGCGCGCAGCACAATCTTATCCGATTGTTCACTATGCGGCATGCCAATCAGCAGCGTTGTCTGTAGCTCATTCTCGACCGCACGCAGACCATACTGCTCCAGCGAAAGGAGATGGCGAGCCGGAAACGGCAGTTGGTCAAGATCCTGCACAAATGCATCCGGTGCAGGGGTGCCCCCGGTGACATTTTTTTCATTTTCGGAGAGCGATCCGGGCTGTTGATTAATCCAGGTCAGCACCTCGGCACAGGCACGCCCAATCGCCAGGTCACCGCGCCGCAACTGCATGGGCACAACATAGTTGTGCTGCGCGTCTAACAACTCGACCGCCCCTTCCAGGAGCGATATTTCTTCGCCGACCACAATCACCACCTGAGGGCGAAACGTTTGCAGCGGTCGCAACGCTACCGCAAGCGGTACATCGGGCGTCAACGCCAGATCGTAGATCCGGACGATATGACGCTGATGCTCAAGCACTGCGGCGATATAGGCCGGCGTAAGCGGTGGTGCCGCCGGCGGCTCATTATTTGGTAGGACAATCAGGGCTACGTTCACGGACAAACCTCATTCAGCGCTAGTGCAACCATACCTATCAGTTTACTACGACAAGCTGACGCAGAGGTGAATGTCTCCTGGGAAAAGAGTAAAAAATGCTTCAGACTCACCGCCGTGAGCCTAAAGCACCCGGAGAGCAGCGTTGCCGTTGCCGTGTACCATGTACTCGTCACCAGATCCAATTATATCAGACAGCTTCTTGCAACACACCCAGCGTCCGTTCTCGATCCACCAGCGGGAGCGCGAACGTAAAGCGGCTCCCCTGGTCTACCTCGCTCTGAACCCAGATCCGTCCGTTATGTCCCTCAACAATCTGTTGACAAATCGACAGACCCAACCCCAGATGGGTGCCCTGGTTCGACGGCGAGCGATGCGCCCGATAGAATCGACTGAAAATTTTTGCCTGCTCTTCGGGCGGGATACCCATTCCCGTATCGCTGACAAAAATTTGCACTTCAGTATCGCACACTTCCACGCCGATTGCAATAGTACCACCGGCTGAAGTTGCTTTTATCGCATTCTCTGCCAGGTTGGTAATCACCTGTCCAATCCGTTCGCCATCCACCAGCAACTCTGGAACGTCAGGTTGAACCTCGGACACCAGTGTCAATCCAGCCTGTTCTGCCTGAAGCTGTAGCCGCGCAGAGGTTGAATCGACCAGCGCAGCAACATCACACCAGTCGGGCTGTAACCGCAACCGGCCGGAGTCCAGGCGATTAAACTCCAGCAACTCCGTAATACGTCCCTTCAGTTGTTCAACCTGACCGTCGGCGAGACCCAGGAACTCCTCTTGCATCTCGGAGAGTGGCCCGACACGTCCCTGAAGAACAATTTTCAGAAAACCATTGAGGGTATTCAGCGGATTGCGTAACTCATGCGAAACCATTGAAATAAACTCGGTACGCGCCCGCTCTTCGGCTTTATGATCCGTAATATCGTGCAGCACAATTGCCACATGTGACGGATCTTCCTCGGCAATACGCACCAGCGAGGCAAACGCATGGAAGACCAGTTCATCATCATCATCTTGCGTGCCAACGCGCAATTCCCGGCGCAGCTTCATCGTCTCTTCGCCCCGCACATCACCCGCTAACCGCCGCAACTGCTCGTGCAGGCTTGAACGGGAGGCGGCTGAACTGGACAGCACCTGGTAGGCGACCGGGTTAGCAATATTCACCTCATTGCGGCTGTTGAAGACAATCAGGCCATCACCAATATCGCGCAGTACCGCCTCAAGCATGGCTTCCTGGTGCGCAAGCTCAGAGTGCAGTTCGGCATTGTTAATCGCAACCCATGCCTGAATACCGAAGGAGTTCAGATGGCGGGCCTCAGACGAAGTAAACACCTGACATTGCGTGCTTAACACACTCAATGCCCCGCGCACAACACCATTCACATCAATCAGTGGTACACTCAACGCCGCAATAACACCACTACGATAGAGATCCTGCCATTCTCGCTCGCGGAGGGTATCACTGACAATTAAAGCACTCTGCTGCTGCACAACGCGCCGTGCCAGCGGCTCGGCCCAATCGGTGGGCAGCACCACATCAAGCGAGAGTGTATGGTGGGTGAACCCCGACTCATTGGAGAGCGAAAGCGCTGCCGCCGACACGCGGGCCGTGCCCAGCATCTGCATCGCGTTGTCGAGGATCTGGCTAAACACCTGTTCGAGGTTCAGTGATCCGGTTACAGCACGGAGACTCTCTTCAAGCGCCTGCTGTGAACGAATACGCACACGCAGGTCATTGTTAATACTCTCCATCTCCGCCACCCGCGACTCGTACGACTGGCGCTGGCGTTCAAGCTGTTGTTCCAACCGGATATTATCGCTCAGTCGGCGCTGGCCCAGGACAATCACCAGTGTGACAAAGCCCAGACTGCCACCCAGAAGCCCCCAGTAGGCCGGGTTATACTGGACATCTGTCAGACTGGCTGCCAGGTACAGGGGACCAAGCAACGTGGGAACCAGCAACATCCAGAGGAAATACCGGCGATACAGGAGTGCTTTAATCGCCAGCACTGCATAGAGCGGAAAAACATCCGGATGGAGCGGACCACTGGCCCCCAGCAGCAGGATCACCAGCAGTGCATCACTCAGAACTGAACTGATATGGAAAACCTTGTGCCAGGCATGCAGGTGGCTCAGGCGCGGGTGGCGCAACGCAATCAACAGTGAGAGATTAAACAGCGCATAGCCAACCAGCACAGCCCAGGCACTGGGGGTAAGCTGCAGGTTTGCAAACCACCAGGCAATTCCAAAGATGGGTAACGGCAAAAGTGAGCGTGCCCGATTACGACCCTGAGGCTGTAGCCAGGGCTGAGCACGCGCAAGCAACACGTCACTAGCAGTCATAAGCCGGCATCTCCTGAGGGGGAATTGTGTATGGCACAGACGGCCTATCTTCAACGCATCGCAGACAATACGCCACCAGGTTTCCGACGATCATCACAGCTTCCCAAACCACTATGCTTCAAACTTATACCCAAGATTACGAACAGTAATCACGTGGTGCGGATGCTCCGGGTCTTTCTCAACCTTGGTGCGCAGTCGGCGAATATAGACCGCCACGAGATTACTTTCCCCTTCATAATCATAGCCCCAGACCTTGCTGAGAATCTGGCTGGTATTCAACACACGGCCTGAATTCTTCATCAGATAGTAGAGCAGACGAAACTCGAGCGGCGTCAACTCAACGGCCCGACCATCATCGAACAGCACTTTATGCTCGACCGGGTCCAGGGTAAGCCCACCCTGGCTCAGGCGCGAGGATGGGTTAAGCATATCGCTGTTGCGCCGCCGGAGCACCGCCTCAACCCGCGCCAGCAACTCAGAAGGCTCGAACGGCTTGACCAGATAGTCATCGCCACCGATCTGCAAGCCCATGACGCGATCCTGCAACTGTGAACGCCCGGACAGGAAAATAATCGGCACATCGGAAGTGCGCCGGATCTGACGACAAATATCAAAGCCGCTTGACTTGGGCATCATAACGTCCAGGAGGATCAAATCCGGGTTATGTTGCTCCACCGACTGCAAGATGGTCGATGCATCATATGCCTTGTAGACGCGGTATCCGGCCTCTTCCAGCACAAACGAAGTCAATTTCACACTAGGTATATCATCATCGGCAACCAGAATATGCATTGCTGCACTCCTTAATATCTTTCCAGGTAGTTTTTTGCAAGCAACGAAAACTTTGGGTGTCCCTATCTAATATATAACTCCGCGAAGCCACATAAAGTTACGCGGATCTGGCGAGACTTTGAAAATTCCGTCGCGTGCGTTGCGTGGGCGCTTCCATCGAGCGTAGACAACACCGAGATTACCGAACGGAGGGATAGATCACGGTCATCACGGAAGAGACCGGACTGATGTGCCGCGTGACACACCAGTCCGCTGCCGTTGATCACCGCTGTGGCGAAAAAGCGTTATGCGCGTTTCTACGACTAGTAAGCGTTTTCTTGCTTGCCGGTTAGAAACGCAACGACGGTTTTGAGAATAATCTTGATATCAAACAGGAGCGACCAGTTCTCAATATAGTAGAGATCATAGCGGGTGCGCTCCTCGATACTGGTATCGCCGCGCAGCCCGTTGACCTGGGCCCAACCGGTAATGCCGGCTTTTTCCTTGTGACGGCGCATGTAACGCGGAATCTGCTGGCTGAAGTGCTCCACCCACTTGGGTTGCTCCGGACGCGGCCCCACGACACTCATATCGCCCAGCAGCGCGTTAATAAACTGGGGCAACTCATCAATTGAGTAACGGCGTAGCAGTGACCCTAACCGCGTCACGCGCGGATCATTCGGCCGGGTCCAGCCTGGCCCTTTGTGCTCGGAGTCGGTGCGCATGGTGCGGAATTTAAGCATCCAGAAGGGTTTCCCGTCCAGGCCCACCCGCTCTTGTAGAAAAAAGACGGGTCCGGGGGAATCCAGGCGCACCAGCAGCGCAACCAGGATCAGCAACGGCGCGGTCAGGAGCAGGACCGCGCCCGCGACAACGATATCGAGCCCCCGCTTGAGCGTCTGGTTCCAGGGGCTGTCCAGGGCGGCATTCTTCACGCTGACCAGCGGCAGACCGCTCAGATCGCCAATCGAAACCTCATTGTTGGTGATGAGATGGAAGGTATCCGGATAGACTTTGATCGTGACGGCCTCGTTCTCAACCGACGAAATGATATCGAGGAGGTCATCCGGCGTGCACCCGGAGAGGGCCACCAGCACTTCGTCAGCCTGCGTTGCACGCACAACCCGATCAAGATGGCTGGTACGGCCCAGGACCGGCAGCCCTTCGATTATTGTCCCGACCTCGTAGGTATCGGTCAGAAATCCCTGCACCCGATAGCCCAGTTCCGGCGAGCGGCGAATCGTATTCCAGACAGCCTGGCCGGGCGTACGCGCACCGACAATCAGCACACGCCGCAGATCAATGCCATGCGAACGTAACCGGAAGACCAGACTGCGGTGGAAGAAGCGCAGCATGACGCTGCTACCGATTGCCACCAGCCAGCCAAACGCGATGATCGACGCAGTCCAGGGCAGACTGGCGTAGCCAAACAGCGGTAAAACCGAGATATTGATCATCAGCGCCAGAACGGTCGTCAGCGAGATGGCGGTAAACACTTTGTAGGCTTCATCAACGCGTGACGCGCCCCGCCGCAGATCGTAGAGGCCATTGGCACTGAAGGCAAATCCAAAGACCAGATTGAAGAGCAGCAGGAACAAGCCGAAGGACAACGGATCTTCCGGCAACTGAAGGGCGTTCGCCTGAATCTCCGGCAAACGCCAGATATAGACGCCAATAAACGACGCATTAACCGCAGCGGCATCGCAACCGATTAACCCGAGCATCAACAACACGCGCCAGACGCGGTCGCGGGGACGCCCACCGTTAGCCGACGCGGCGTAACGCTGCGGGGCGGAGGAAATTGCGGCCAAGGGCTATGATCTCCTTGAGCGTAATTCCAAATTCGATCAGCACATTGAGCGGTGCAGGTGTGATTGCAGCGTAGTGCTTCCGATGGAAAATACGCATCGCTTCATAGAAAGCCCGAATGGATGGGATGGCCCGGCGCGTACTTGCGGCGCGCTTGTAGTGCAGCACCTGCACTCCGGGATAGTAGACAACACGCCAGCCATACTGTTTGATCCGGTAGGCCCAGTCGAGATCTTCACCATACATAAAGAACTGCTCGTCAAGCAGGCCCACTTCCCGGATAATGCTGGTACGCAGCAACATGCATGCCCCCACCACCGAGTCAACCTCTGCTTCGATGTCAGGATCGAGATAGGAGAGATTGTAACGTCCAAAGCGTCGGCTGCGGGGAAAGAGCTGCGCCAATCCGGTCATGCGGTAGAACGCAACCTCAGGCGTGGGAAACGACCGGCGGCAGGCCAGATCAAGCGAGCCATCGGCCAGGACCAGCTTCGGCCCCACCACACCTACGTCTGCATGCGCTTCAAGATAGTCTATCAACCCATCGAGTGCTCCTGGTGGCACAACGGTATCATTGTTAAGCAGTAAGACATAGTCCGGCGCATCCGTCTGCTGGACAATCTCGCGGAGCGCCAGGTTGTTACCATAGGCAAAGCCGCCATTGCGCGCACTGACAATCAGGCGCACCTGGGGAAAGCGGGTACGGACAACATCCACACTGGCATCACGCGAGGCATTATCAACCACCCAGACCTCCAGCGTGTAGCGGGTGGGGGTAGCGTAGATTGATGCCAGGCAATCGGCCAGCAGGTCGGCCCGGTTATAGTTAAGAATGACAATGGCGAGAGCAGGCATAGTTCATTAAAAATTTGTCATCAAAGAGTCATACTGCATAAACGCTTGAATGGTTCCAGTCAGGCTTTCACCTTTCACGTCTCCTGGATAAGGTACTACCATTATACACTGCACAGAGTACGATACAGTTACACGCGAGAAAAGCATCAGAAAGCCCTCAGATGCTTATCAGATTTCCAGATCATACCGTCTGGCAGCTTAAACAGGGCATTGTGCTGCCATAATGAAACGACGATCCGTGAACGCCGGACGTTGCGTATATCGACTGATGCAACCAGGATCGAATAGATCAGGGGAGAGTACTACTGTCAGCCAGATCGATCTATCTCCCCGCAAGTATCTTATGTTAAGTTCGGGCTATGTAACAACAATTATTGTTGAATGTTGCAAGAATTGTTCCATTGTCGTATTGATTGCACGCTACAGGCTGGTTCCGGCAATCGATACGACGCCCCGCTCGAACGTTCATCGCACGACTGCCGTGAATGACACGACTTACGCAGTCGTTGACCCGACAGGAGATTCCGCCTCCGGCAGGGCGGAAGAAACCAGATCTTTTTGTAAAAAAGATGAACCAGTACCATGCTGCCGCAGGCGAATCTGGCTTCCAGCGGGTGAATGGTTTGTCACGCATGCCGATTTGACAGAACATCGCAAACCGTGTAATCTGTTAATGCTTGAGAAAGCTATACGTGCCTCAGGCACGTTCCATCTTCAGAGGTTCAGCGAGAAGACTGCATGTATTTTGGTAAACGACAAACGGAACAGATTTACCCGGTCGCAGCAGTAGCACCGGGGCATGCAGCTATGCACGCATTATGTGGGCATACCACAGCCTGGCGTGCAGGTTACTGGCATGCCAGGGTTATGCGTTCCGTGCGGGCGGTTTCATCAGCCAGCCCGATGCTCGTTATGGCTCTTTAAGGTGGACCGTGTCCCCCTGCGAGAGCCACAGTTGTACCAGTATACAACGGTTCTTGAAAAGGGGGTGGTCATCTTGGGGCAACGAGTCCTCGTTCTCAATGCCAGCTACGAACCGCTACAACTCATCTCCGTTCGCCGCGCCGTTATCCTGCTGCTCCAGGAGAAGGCAGAGCTTGTGGAAGCTGCCACCCAGCAGCTCCGGGCCAGTGAGTTTTCTCTGAATATGCCCATCGTTATTCGCCTGGTGCGGTATATCAAGATCCCACGGCGGCTCAAGTTACCCTGCTCCCGGCGGGGTGTGCTTGCCCGTGACCGTGAAACCTGCCAGTATTGTGGTATTCAGCCAGGACGCACACAGTTAACGGTTGATCATGTGATCCCGCGTTCTCAGGGCGGCCTGACCACCTGGGATAATGTGGTGCTGGCCTGCCGCGATTGTAACCATAAGAAGGGCGGACGTACACCCGAACAGGCTAATATGGTGCTGCTCTCGAAGCCGCGCCAACCGCAGTATGTCGCGTTTGCGCTGATGGGTGAACTGGAACGCAACGATGTCTGGCGCAAGTATGCCTTTAGCTGATATGCGCCGACATCTGGGCAATTTTGGCGAGGCGGCCGCCGCAGCTTATCTGATCCGCCAGGGTTATGTTGTGTGCGAACGCCAGTGGCACTGTCGCAGTGGCGAGATTGACCTGATTGCCCGCCAGGGTGATCAGGTCGTTTTTGTCGAGGTGCGTACCCGCCGCAATACGGTATCCGGCAGTGCGGAGGAGTCGGTAACGCCGGCCAAACAACAACGGCTGGTCGAACTGGCATATGCCTATCTCGAGGCCCACAACCTGGATGAACATACCCCCTGGCGCATTGATGTGATCGCGGTGCGCATTGACGGAGCCGGCCGCATCATTCAGTTGAACCATATCCCGCACGCCGTTGAGGAGTAACCGGTAGATATTTGACGCTCTTGCAAGGTGTCTGCTATACTTGAAACCTCAAGTATATGGTAAGATCCTAGAATGCGAGTGCGATTGCGTGCGGTGCCCTCAAACAATCGTTGGTCACCTGGCACCAGACCTGGATTGTCTGGCAGCCATCTGGATCCTTGTCCGCTTTGGTGGAGCAGGCGACGCCGAGCTGGTCTTTGTCCCGGCCGGTCAAACGCTTAATGATCAACCCGCCGATAGTGACCCGCGCATTGTGCATGTTGATACCGGATGTGGCCGGTTTGACCATCATCAGTATGCTGACCCCTCCCTGAGTGCCGCGGAACTGGTACGCCGGGCGGTTGCAAATGATGACCCAGTGCTGCAACGGCTGGTTGAGCAGGTGACACGCCTGGATCATGCCGATGTGCCACGGGGAGCATCTCCTGCTTTCTTCACGGTAAATGACCTGATTACCGGGTATAACCAACTCTTCCCCACCCGCCCCCACCATGTTGTTCAGGCGATGCTGCCCAACCTGGATGCCTGGTATGCGCAAGAGCAGCGCCAGACGCGCCTGGAAGGGGCGTTTGTGCGCCGGATGGAATTTACCACGCCCTGGGGCCTGGGAATCGCTATGCAGAGTGACGATGGCGGGTCCAGCCGGCTGGCCTATCGGCATGGCGCGGTGCTCTATGCGTATCGGGATGGCCGGGGCAACATGGGCATTGCCGCACAGAGCCGCTCAGATGTGGACCTGGAACCGGTCTACTTTGATCTGAAGCGGGTGGATGCGGCCGCCGACTGGTATCTGCACCCCAACCACCGCATGCTGCTCTGTGGAACAGCCAAAGCACCGCCGCGCCAACCCTCCGGGCTCACCCTCGAAGAACTGGTCGATGTGATTACCTGGGATCGCGGGGAAGTGATTCTGCGCCGGTAACTCACTTGACACCCTGCCCATAGACGCGCTGGATGGTGATCCGGGCCGCAGCCATGGCATCGGATGTGGGGCGGTTGGCGAGATACTCCTCGGCTGCTTCAGGCGAGCCACGGTAACGCAGGGCCAGCCGTCGCCGCAACTCATTGCTGGGGGGGCCAAGTTCCGCCGTGCCCCGCACGGTCAGGTAGCGCTGCCGGTCCTCCACGGTCAGGCTGATGGTCGGGTTGTGGCGCAGGTTGCGCGCTTTGATGCTCCCGCTGCCCAGGCTGAAGCGGATACTCTCCTCCTCGCGGAGATACCAGACCACGGTCTGCTGAATGGTGCCATCGGGGCTGAGGGTGGCAACCACCGCGTAGTAAACCTCGTCGAGAAATGCGCGTTGCGCTTCGGTGAGAATCATACGGTTCATCTTTCCGGAAATAGAACATACAGCCAGCGTTTTTCGCGGTACTTCTATTTTAACCCGGAAATGAACTGAAGACCAGGAGCCGGGCATCAACGGATAGTGTTCATATACCGTTCACATAAGTTCGCGCAACGGCGCAAAGGTCGCCAGGAACCGCATACACGTTGCCGCTTTGCGGCTTTGCGCGAGACAATCCGGCTGTACGTGAAGGGTATTGGTATTAACCCCCATTCAAAACTCACAACTCACTATTCAAAACTACGCTAACTCATCCCCAAGCTGCTGGAGAAACTGCTGCATAAATGCCGTGCGCGCGCGGGCTGCGGCCTGTCCTGACGTCGTGTGCATCATGTCGGCCAGGTTGAGCAGCTTGACGTAGAAGTGATCCAGGATATTGGCGGTGTCGTCGGGCGGGCGGCTGGTGGGAAACGGCGACTCCAGGTCGTAGAGCGGTTTGCCCAACGCGCCGCCCAGTTGCAGACAGCGGGCGATGCCGATGGCCCCCAGCGCATCGAGCCGGTCAGCATCCTGGACAACCATCGCCTCCAGGGTCTGCGGGGCAATGCCGGCGGAGAAGCTGTGCGCTGCAATTGCATGCGCAATCGCCGGGATGTGGGTTGCCGGGAACTGGTTGTCCCGCAGAAATGTGCCCGCCACCTCTGCGGCAAGCGTTGACGCACGGCTGCGCTGCGGCGAGTCCTTGGGAACAACCACGCAGTCGTGCAGCCAGGCGGCAGGCAGCACAATCTCCAGGCGCGCACCTTCGGCGGTTGCCAGCACGTGGGCGTTAGCAACCACGCGCCGGATATGGGCCAGGTCGTGCGCCGGATCATTGGGGGGAAGCTGCTCCTCCAGGAAGTGGATGAAGCGGGATTCCCAGGTGGACCAGTTGGGGATGGGGTTCATATCGGCTCCTTTCAGTTACACGACTTACGCGGTGGGCATTCAAATCAGGCATTTGCCTGGATGAACGGCTCAATTCGCCTGCGGCAGCACGGTACGTTCGAGTCAGTGACCACGTAGCGCGTGTTAGTATAACAGCGCCCACCAACAAAGATGGTACAATCTACGTATCAACCGGGAAGAGTGAGCAGATTGCAGGGTAAGGATATGGATAGTTTTACCATTCGCGCAATTCTTGCGGGGATTATTTTAATCATTCTGGTGCAGCAGGCCCGCCACGCCACGGCCGGTTCGCACCGGCGGCGGGCATTTGTGCTGGCCGCGGGCGGGCTGAGTCTGTTCCTGCTGATCCATCTGTCGCTGGCGCTGGGCATAACGGTCGGCCCGCTGATGACGCCGCTGGTTGCGCTGGCAATTGGGCTGCTGGCCGCCGGGATGCTATTTCTGGTGCTGGCGTGGCGGCAGGGCGAGATGCGGGAACAGGTTGAGCGCATGCGCGAGGCACTTGTCACTGAACGCACCCGCCGTGAACAGGAAGTCGAGGAGAAATAGCGATGACAATCGAGATTGATGCAATTGGGCAACAGGCGCGCGCCGCAGCCCGGCACCTGGCGGCGCTGCGCCGGGCCGGGAAGGATGCCGCACTGCATGCAATTGCCGATCTGCTCCAGGAGCGCCAGGAGATGATCCTGGAGGCGAATGCACTGGATATGGAAGCGGCGCGGGCTGCCGGTACCAGCGGTTCATTGCTGGACCGGATGCTGCTGACACCGGAGCGATTGGCGGCAATTGCGGCCGATACACGCAGTGTAGCCGATCTGGATGACCCGGTGGGCGAGGTGTTTGAAACCACCGAGCGCCCTAACGGGTTGCGTCTGCATAAGCGCCGCACGCCGCTGGGGGTGGTCGGGGTGATTTACGAGGCCCGCCCCAATGTGACGGTCGATGTGGCGGCGCTCTGTTTGAAGACGGGCAACGCGGTGATCCTGCGTGGGGGCAGCGATATCCGCCATAGCTGCGCGGCGATTACCAACGCGATTGGCGCGGCGCTGGAGCGTACCGGCCTGCCCGCCGATGCGGTTCAGAGCATTACCAATCCTGACCGGGAACTGGTGCGTGAACTGCTGCGGCTGGATCAGTATGTCGATATGATTATCCCGCGTGGCGGCGCGCAACTGCACCGCTTCTGCCGCGAGCATGCCACCATTCCGGTGATTACCGGCGGCCTGGGGGTTTGCCATATCTATGCGGATAACAGCGCGGATCTGGCAAAATCGGTGCCGATTATCTACAACGCCAAGGTGCAGCGGCCCAGCGTGTGTAATGCGCTCGATACACTGCTGGTGCAGCGCGAGATTGCGCCGCAGTTACTGCCCGCCGTGGCAGTGGCGCTGGCTCCTGCCGGCGTCGAACTGCGGGCCGACCCGGAAGCGCTGGCGATCCTGGCCGACGCACCCGACGCCGCCAACTGGAAGCTTATCCCCGCCGGCCCGGAAGACTTCGGCACCGAGTTTATGGCGCTGATCCTCTCCATCCGGGTTGTGGATGGACTGGAGCAGGCGATGGCACATATTGCCGACTACAGCACCGGCCACAGTGAGGCCATTCTCACCACCAATGCCGAGGATGCGGCGACGTTTGTCAACCTGGTGGATAGTGCTGCTGTCTTTGTTAATGCCTCAACCCGCTTCAACGACGGCGGGCAGTTTGGGCTGGGTGCCGAGATTGCGGTCAGCACGCAGAAATTACATGCCCGGGGGCCGATGGGCCTGCGCGAACTTACTACCTACAAATGGGTTGGCACGGGAGACTGGCTGGTGCGGGCGTAGTGGGTTGAACGTATCTCCTGGTTTACCGACGGATGTTACACGCAGTACATGGTGTAATCTTGTATGAAGTATCAACTAAAACTGGCGCATCTCTACCCGGAGCAGATGAATATTTATGGCGATCGCGGGAATATCATCACGCTGGCGCAGCGCTGTGCCTGGCGCGAGATCGAACTCACGGTTGTGCCCATCGGCGTGGGAGATACGCCGGACTGGAGCACATACGATTTGGCATTCTTCGGGGGTGGTCAGGACAGTGGGCAGGCGCTGATTGCTGAGGATTTCCTGCGCCACCAGGGGGAGCCGCTAGCTCGGGCGATTGAGGATGGCCTGGCGATGCTGGCGATCTGTGGGGGCTACCAACTGCTGGGGCACTATTTTCTCACCCACACGGGCGAGCGCCTGCCCGGTGTGGGCGTCCTGGATGTGCATACCGTCGGCGGTAAGCAGCGCCTGATCGGGAATATCGTGATCGAGTGCGACCCGGAGTTGGGTATTGGGGCGGCGGCGACGACGGCAGATGGTCGCCGATCACCTGTGCGGCTGGTGGGATTTGAAAATCATAGCGGACGGACCTATCATGGGCCGCGCGTGCGACCGCTGGGACGGGTGCTGGTGGGGTATGGCGACAATGGCGAGAACGGCGTCGGCGGGGGGGTGTATCGCAACACCATCGGCTGCTATCTGCATGGCTCGCTGCTGCCGAAAAACCCCCAGCTTGCCGATCATCTGCTGCTGCTGGCGCTCCGGCGGCGCTACGGTTCAGCGGTGACACTCTCACCGCTTGAAGACCTGCTTGAACTGCGGGCCCAGCGCACGATGGCCGAGCGGCTAATGTAGTGAGAGAAAGAGATAGGGAAGGCACAATGTTAAAAATTGAACCACGTCCATCAGACGACGAGGCCGCGGCAATTCTGGCGGTTATCGGGGCGTACCTGGCGGATGAAGCCGCCCGTCAGCAACAACCCCGCGAAGACTGGCACTGGTCGGCCTCTGCGTCGCTGACGGTGCAGGGATTGCGCCCGATGCGTCCGCCAGTGCGCCCGACCTGGGGCCACGTTGAACGGCTGCGCCGGGCCGGCCATGGCACGCCGGGGATTTTAGGGCTCTAGCATGCGGTTCACCCATACCGATTACCTGGAGTTGCCTGCGCCGTTTGCGCTTACCTGGAATGCACTCCGTGACCCGGCAGTCTGGGCAGCGCTCCCCACCGGCGCTGAGCGACTGGGTGAAACCTGGTATTGGGAGAACGAACTCTACACGGTCGGGTGTGAAGAGGTGCGGCCCAACCCGGCGCACGCGCACGCTGCCAGGTATACAAAGCAGATCCGCTGGCAGATCCGGCCCATCGCCGCCACCGGCACGTCGGTGCAGATCGATATCTGGCTGTACGACGCGGTCATTGCCACGCATGCCACCATCCGGATTGCGGTTGAGGGGATCGGACCACGCCGGCCCTGGCAGTATGCGCGCCTGGCCCGTCGGCTGGTACGGATCTTTCAGGCTTGCAGCGCGCAGTTACAGTCACGCCTGATTACAGGGACAACCGGAACAGTTGCGTCGGTTGCAAGTACCCCGGCCGGGGTGACGGCGATAGAGGAGACGACAACACACAACCTGGCCGCCATGCTGCGGGAGCGTTATCCTCAGACCGTGGACTGCTTCAGGGCGATGCAGGCCGTTGATCAACTCGAGCGTGTCTATGCGTTGGAGCAGGGTTGGCAGCGGCTTATGCGCGGCGCGGTTGCCGACAACATCTACCGCCTGACTCCGATGCCCGCCGCAACGGACGCGACCGACTTTGACCTGATCTATGTCGGAGGCGGACTGGGACTGCTGCACGCCACGACAATGGCCTGCTGCTACGGCTGGCGGGTGATGCTGTTTGACCGTGGCGAGGTCGGTTGTGTGCAGCAGATCTGGAACATCAGCCGGGATGAACTACAGGCACTGGTGGATCTGGGCCTGGTGCGCTGGGACGAACTCGCTGATGTGATTATGCGCGAATATCGCAGTAGTCTGGTGCGCTTTTACACCAGCCCCTACAGCCGCGTTCCACCGCATGAACTCCGGTTGCCCAGTGTACACAACCTGGCCCTCGACGCCGGTGCACTGCTGCGCGTTCTGCGTCGGAAACTGGAAGCTGCCGGCGGTGTTATCCGTGATTACCACACTTTTTGCCAGGTACGGGTCGCGCAGGATGGGCCGCTGCGCGTTGAGGTGGAACTGGAAGATACCACTCCGCAGACTCCCGGCACGACTCACAAAACCTACAGCGCCCGGTTGCTGCTCGACGGTATGGGACCGCTCTCGCCACTGACGCAAAAGCGCTATGCCGGTCCCCCCTTTGCCGGAGTCTGTCCCACGGTTGGTACCGTCGCGCGCGGCTTTGTCGTGGGGACCGATCCAGACCAGTATGATCCAACTATTGGCGAGATCCTGGTCAGCAGCGCCGATAGCCAGCACAACCATCAACTGCTCTGGCAGGGGTTGCCGGGGCGCGGCGATGAACTGGCTGTCACGCTATCCTACTACGCCACCCTGAACGACCGGCGGCGTCCGTTGCCGCCCGGGGAAACCTTCTCACTGCTCGATCTGTTTGAGCACTACTTTACGCTGCTGCGGAACTACAAGCAGCCAGGAGCGAACTTCCAGCATATCAAACCAGTGTATGGCTACCTTCCGACTGGTCACAGCATGCGTTCGCAGGCGGTGCCACCCCTGCGCGGAGTTGTGCCCATTGGTGATGCAGCAGCACAACACAATCCCCTGGCCCTGTCTGGTTTTGGTGCGCATGTGCGTAATCTGCCGCGCACCAGTAGTTTGCTCACCTTCGCGCTGCACCATAATCTGCTGGAGCCGCAGCACCTGGAGCGGATCACTGCACTTCAGACCAATGTTGCGCTGACCTGGGGGTTCCGCCGCTTTATGCATCCCTGGGGCAAACCGCACCAGGTGAATGAACTGCTCCAGGTCTTCCTGGGCACGCTGAATGATCTGGGTAGCCCACCGGCAACCCGCTTCTTCCAGGACCAGATGCGCTGGACCGATTACCGGGACATGCTGGGGCGCATGCTGGGGCGCTACCCCCGGGTGCTGGTTGCCACCTGGCAGGCACTGGGGCCGGCACAGATTGTCCGCTGGCTCCGCGATTATCTGCGCTTCAGCGGTGTGGCGGCGCAGGCAGCAGTAGCTCGCCTGGCCGGGACCGGCGTAGAACGCACACTCTATCGGCTTGCCGGACGGATCTCCCCGGCGTGGGAACTGCGTCTCCGGGCGGCTTATGCCGAGTGGCGGGTGATGGGTTGGGTGGAGTAGGACGTGGTGACAGAGGCGTGTGCCGGCAGATTCCGCCCAAATACATCCGCGCAACCCGTGCAACCCTGCTATCATGACACAGGATCAGTGGCAGCGGGCCGCTGAAACTGGTTTGCTACTGATCTGGTGTTATAACCACAGCAGACACAGAGAACGCTGAGGTGACGAACCAGCATGCGGAGTTTGCCCGCCTGGTGCGCACCTGACGATTAATGGCCGTTTTACCGGCAAGTTAGTTTGCAACTATAAGGGGGATAAATATGACAACTAATAAAGCTATCCAGACCGTTCTCGCGCCGCAGGCCGTTGGTCCCTACTCACAGGCTATCCGCACCGAAGGTCTGGTCTTTGTATCGGGGCAGATCCCGCTTGACCCGGGCAGCGGCGAGCTGATTGAGGGCGATATTGCCGCTCAGACGCGCCAGTGCCTCAGGAATATCCAGGCGATCCTGGAGGTAGCCAACAGTTCGCTGGCACAGGTCGCCAAAATTACCGTCTTTCTGGCAGACATTAATGATTTTGCGGCAATGAATGCGGCCTACGCCGAGTTCTTCCCCAACGACCCACCCGCCCGCTCAGCCTTTCAGGTTGCGGCACTGCCCAAAGGCGCACGGATCGAGATCGAGGCCATAGCAACGCTCTAGCACCCGGCGGATGCTGGATAGAGGGAGGAGTCCTGGGCAAAGCCGGCCCACAGCAGGCTCCTCCGCTTACGACCGACGGACGACGGACTACAGATTACGACCGACGGACTACGGACAACACATGTCTCCGCAAACGCTACTCGCCGAGACTGCCGCAGCCTGGGGGTTGCCGCTCACGGCAACGCAACTGAAGCAGTTTGCCGTTTATACCAGCACACTCCAGATCTGGAATGTGCGGGTCAACTTGACCGCGATCACCGACCCGGAAGGGGTTGTCGTCCGGCACTTCCTCGACTCACTGCGTTGTGCCTGGGCCTGGGGCGATACGCCCACTTCGCTGATTGATATCGGGAGTGGCGCAGGGTTCCCCGGCATTCCACTCAAGATCCTGCACCCAGACCTGCACCTGACGCTGGTCGAGTCGGTCGGCAAAAAAGCCGCCTTCCTCGGGCATATTGTCGAACGGCTGGCCCTGGACAATGTCACCGTGCTGGATAGCCGCGCCGAGATCATCGGGCATGATCCGCAGCACCGCGAACAGTACGACGTGGCGACGGCGCGCGCGGTGGCCGGGTTGCGTGTCCTGGCCGAGTATGGCTTACCGCTCGTACGACCGGGGGGGCGCCTGCTTGCGCCCAAAGGCGCGGATGTCGCGGCGGAGCTTGCTGCGGCACAGCGGGCGATTAAAATCCTTGGGGGAGAGGTGCCGGCGGTTGAGCCGGTTACGCTGCCCGGGTTAGACCCACGCACTCTGGTCGTTATCGGCAAAACGCGACCAACCCCGTTGGAATATCCACGCGCGGTAGGCGTACCGGCACGTCGTCCGCTCTAGCGCGTATGCAGGTGTACGGGTAACAGGTATGGATACAGACAGGTTCCAACATTTCAAAACAGCAAATCTCTGACTCTCTCACAAATACTGTAACTTTTCACAGTATCAGGCGTATAGTATGTTGTGAATGCAGAGATCTTCTGCTAGAATATAGTGGCAGCAAAAGGCTCAGTGCCTCTTGCCCGGGTCTCTGAAGATGTAGCGAACTTTCAACCCATTAACCACAAGGAGGAACCGAGCATGTCTATCCTGGGTCGTATCCGTGATCTGATCAGCGCGAACGTGAACACCGCATTGGACAAAGCCGAAGATCCGGAGAAAATGGCAAACGAGTATCTGCGCCAGCTCAATGACGAGTATTACGAGGCCAAGACGAACGTCGCTGCGGCAATGGCCGATGAGACCAAACTGCAGCAGAAGCTGGTACAGCATCAGGCGGAGGTTGATCAGTGGCAGAGTAAGGCTGAAGCGGCACTGCGGGCAGGCAATGAGGAGCTTGCCAAAGCCGCATTGGGGCGCAAGGGCCAGGCCCAGAAGCTGGCCGAGCAGTACAGATCGCAGTATGAGGCCCAGTCTGACCAGGTTGATCACCTGCAGGAGGCGCTGGCGGACCTGGAAACCCGCATCGCCGAGACCAAGGCCAAGAAGGAGTTGATTATTGCCAAGAAGAACCGCGCGCAGACGCAGGAGACACTCCAGCAGACGATGAGCGGTTTTGGTAACTCCAATGTTATGGATAAGCTCGATAACCTCGAAGGCCGCGTTGACGACCGGCTGGCCCAGGCAGACGCCATGACCCAGCTTGAGGGTGGTTCACTCGAAAACCGCTTCCGCGAGCTGGAGAAGGATGCCGAGGTGGACTCCGAACTGGAGGAGTTGAAGCGCAAGATGGGCATGAGTTAAGCCATCGACGCGGGCATACTGATGTAGCTGATTAATTGCGAGGACCGGAACAGATATTACTGCTCCGGTCCTCTTTTGTCTGCTCTTTCGCGGTGCGGGTACTCTGTCGGTAGGTTCGTCCATTCGACATCGTGTCCCACATCAGGGCTTGTAAACGCTGTACCTTCGCCCCGAGCCGGGTGAATCCAACACCCTGTCGCCGGTAGTGCGCATCTACAACCAGGCTATGCATATGGATTAAAGCAGCGCTGTAAGCCGTTCGAGAAATGCCTGACTCTCCGGCGGCGGACCGGAGCCCAGGTTATAATGCCCATCTTGCCGCCATTCTGCCAAAACCGTGTACTCCTCCTCCGTAAAAATATTGCGCCCTGACTCCAGTGTGAAACAGCGAACGGAATCGCTGCCGGTTGCGGCAATATTTGCCGCTGATGCATCGGTAAAGACCAGCGCAACGAAATAGGCTTCTATTGATGCAATCGGGGGTGGTAATATGATCAGGGAAATAGTATGCGGGCCATGGTGGTGAATACTACTGTGTAGTACCGCACCGTCAACCTGGTCTGCCGGTGGTTGCTGCTCACCGGCAGACGCCCATACCGCCTGGAGGAATGCGTCCCGTTCGGAACTGGTGAGCAATTCCAGCAGGCGATCGGGATGCGTCCACGCCAAAGCGGGCAAAACACGATGGGCAAATGCATAATGCTGACCGCGTGGTTTGGCAGGCATAGACCGGCGCTCCTTTCCGCTCCTACGATGATAACTCTGCGGGATGCAGGTTTCAGGAGAATTATAACATCTAACTGGACGGAGGATGGTTGAAGGAATTATCCGGCTGTACCTACTGCGGGCTTGCACAACTTCGTGCTCGGAGGTATCGATTGCGGCAAGCTAAACGCGCTGCCATCAGCGAGACACATAATAATATCCTCTCAGCCGCCGCACCACCCCCACCGGATACCCCACCATTTTTGCGCAGTCGCCGACCAGCCGGATCAGCGGCACGAGCGCCAGCGTGTAGAATCGCGCCCCCGGCGTGAGCGTGGCTGTCTGCGGCCAGAGGCGGCGGTAAGGGCCACGCGTGTAGGTCACGCCCCCGGCCAGCAGCAGTGCCGCGATGGGCAGTCGTGCCGCCGGGAAGCGGGATGCCGTCAGCAGCAGCGCCGCCAGCGTGCCATAAGTGCCATAGCGCGCCAGGTGGCGCTGCGGCCAGAGCCCCGCCCGGCCGTCGCCGCGCGCATAGAGGAAGTATTGCCGGGCAAAGGCGCAGAACGACCCGCGTGGGCGAAAGTAGACCAGCGCCTCCGGCACAAACGCCCGCCGGTAGCCTGCCCGCTCCATCGCCAGGTCAAACAGCAGATCCTCGCAGTGGCTGGCCCACTCCGGGAAGCCCCCCACCGCCGCCCAGGCCGCCTTGCGCACCGCCAGCGATTTGCCAAATGGCAGGAACCCCGCCGGGTCGATCTCGTCGGCGTGGCGGTAGTTGGTCGCCCCCAGCGCCAGTTCAAACAGCGTGCGCGGCGCGGGCCGGAAGAAGCCGCCCACCAGATCGGCGCGCTCCTCTTCCAGCGGGGCGATAATCTGCGCCAGCCACTCCCGGTCCAGCAGCAACCCGGCATCGGTGCAGGCGATCAGCGGGCCGGCAGCGGCGGCGATGGCGTTGTTCCGCCCTGACGGGATGTTGTGCCCCCCGGCCACCAGCCGGATGCGCGGATCACACGCGGCGTACTCCCGGACAATCGCAGCCGTCGCGTCCCGGCTGCCGCAGTCGTTGATCACGATCTCGTCGGGCATCCGGCGCTGCGCCAGCATCGAGTCGAGCAGGGCGGCGATATTATCGGCCTCGTCCCGCACCGTGCAGACGAGTGAAACGGCCGCTGGTTGATGGCTCATTGGGACTCCTCTCAAGACTGAAGTCGGAAGACGGAGGACGGAAGACGGAGGACGGAAGACGGAAAACGGAAGACGGAGGACGAAGTCATCCGTTCATCCCCTCGCGTCATCGCCTCTCCGCTGCATCGCGTCATTGCCTCCCCGCTGCATCCGGACCAGGCGGCTGGCAAGCACAACCACCCCCCAGGTTACCAGGGCCATGACAGGCAGCAGGACCGTCAGCGGATCGGTTCCACCGGGGCGGAAGAGTTGCTGCAGTTGCACCACGATAAAGCTGCGGTCGGCCCAGCCGGGCAGCGCCCAGAGCGGTAGCGCTTCCAGGCTGAAGTAGAAGGATAACTCCGGCATTTTGCGGATCAGGCCGGGATCATGCGGGATCAGAAAGAGCCGATAGCGGATCGTCAGCATGGTCATCCAGCCGATCATCAGCGCGGCGAGCATAACCGGCAACCCCGCCCGCCAACGGCGCAAGCGCGCAAAGAGCAGTGCCAGCCCGAGGGCAAACCAGGGTGCCAGCAGCGTGATCCGGCGCGGTCCAAATGCGCCCCCCGCGTACCACTGCCAGTGCGAGGCGTTGTAGAGAAAGTAGGCCAGAAATGCCGCCGCCAGGCTGACCGTTAGCCAGCGGTTGCGCCCCCAGAGCAGCGGCAGCCCCAGCATGCCAAAGAAGAAGGCGGGCGACCAGGGCAAAACGCCGCGCAAATGCGAGAAGAGAAAATCCATCAATCGCAGGCGGCGCGGTTCGATATAGTCCGTCCCCTGTGGCACCGTTACCCAGGTGCCATACAGCACCTTCCAGGTCAGCAGTTGCGGGCTGAAGACCAGCAGCAGCAGTCCCGCCGCCAGCGCCCCGCCGGTCACCAGGCGGATCATCTGCTCACGCCTGGCGTGAACCGGCCCGCGCAACGCCACCACGAGCAACCGCCCGAAGGTCAGCAGCGGCAAGAGCAGCAGCAGCGCACTGAGCCAGTACATCAGGATCATCGACCCCGACGCCGCGCCCAGCAGCGCCCAGCGCCCCACCGTCGGGCGCTCCTCCAGCCGCAGCCAGGCCAGCAGGTACAGCGATGTCACCGCCGTTGAGAGCGCATGGGCAAAACTGCCCTCACGCATGGCATAGTAGAGCAGGTTCGATCCCAGGAAGAGCGTCACCACCGCCAGCAGCGCCACCGGCGGCCCCACCCGGCGACGGCAGATCTGGTAGCAGACCAGCAGCGTCACCAGCCCGGCCAGTGCGCTGGTAAACATACTCAGCACCACGTAGGGCCGCGCATAGCCATCCGCCTCCCAGGAGACGCCCAGCGCCTGCCCGCCCCGTACCAGCAGATGCGCCACCCCATAGAGCGGCCCCCAGGCAATCGCCGGTCCCACCGCGAAGGGATTGGCCTGATGCCCGGTGGCCGTATCGCGTCGCTTGTTCGGATCGGGACCATGGCGGAAGGGGGCGTCGCGGTATTCGTTGCCAAACTGCAGATCGCCATCCATCGTGAACGAGCGCAGGTAGGCATAGTAGCCGGTACCGTCGCTCTGCACCGTGGGCACAAAGGTTGTCACCAGCGCCACCACGAAGATCCCGACCAGCCAGCGCCATGCCCGCCGGTCACTGTCGGGCCAGAGCGGGCGCGCCCGACGCAACAGCGCCAGCAGCCCCAGCGCCGCAACCATCAGCAGCACTGCCATAACCAGGTGGGCAGCCAGCACCAGCCGGGCATCCGGCAACGAGCGACCCACCAGCGCCAGCCCGACCAGCGCCCCGAACGGTACCACCCCCGCCAGCCAGAATCGCAGCCGCAGCCCGATCACCCCCACACCGAGCAGCAGCAATCCCAGCGGCAGGAAGGGCACCGCCCAGAACTCGCGCAGCAGCGCCGGCAGCGGCGGGCCGCGTACCGCCTCAACGGTGACGTGCGCCAGCGCCACCCCCAGCGAGCGCGGATCACCCGCCACCGCCAGGCGCGACGCCTCCAGCGTGATCGGGATATCGCCTTCGACCAGCGGCTCTGGCGCGGTTAGCAGGAAGGCATAGCGGCGCGGGGCTTCTGTCATCGGGACTTCGGCCAGGGGCGCGCCGGCCACCGCCAGCGCCACCCGCTGCGGGCCATTGGGCTGAGGCGGGGCCAGCATCTGCAGGGTCAGGATGATCTGCGCGCCGGGCGTGGGGGCCCAGAGCCGGATCTCGCTGGTGGGCTGCGACCAGCGGTAGGTCAGGCCACTACCGTTGCCACGCTCTTCTGACGCATAAAAATCCAGCAAATAACCATCATCCAGCGGCCCGCCGACATCCAGTTGCTGCTGGGCACGGGCATACCACTGCCAGCGCGCCCCCAGCAGCAGCGTCAGCAGCAGCAGCAACCCGGTTCCGCCGCGCAGCAGCCCGGCCCACCCGCGTATCCGTCCCAGACGAGAGAAGTGTATCGCTTGCATTACCTGATCTTAAGGTTACAGGGCACAGAATACCGGGTACCGGGCGCGTGCCACAACCGGCGGCGCAGCTACCCGACCAGGAAACCTCCTGCAACCCCTGCTATCACTCAAAACGCCTGTGATTATAACACCGCCACGCCCCGCATGCTTCCCGCTTCACGCCACACGTTTCACATTTCACACCTCATACCAATGTGCCGGCAAGCCAGCAATCACGGGGAATGGGTGCAACGGGCGTAGCGACGACACGTTCCCGTTTATCATCTCTGCGTCCTCTGTGTCCTCTGTGGCTATAACATCACATCAGTATCATGCCACACATTGCGCTGCCTGCCGCGGTTTGTTATACTCAACACCACTGACCGGCATATGGCGGCCCGATCAAGAACACATAGAGGAGTAAGGTTATGCCGAAGCCCCAGGCAAAAAAGAATAAAATTGGTCGCAACGACCCCTGCTGGTGTGGGAGCGGCAGAAAATACAAAGACTGTCACGCCCCCGTGGATCAGGCGCAGCGCGCTGAACTGCTCAGGCTGCGTCAGGCCCAGGACACGCTCATCCCCAAGATCATCGAGGCGGCGGAGAGTGTACCCGAGCGCTTTCCCCGCGCATTTGCGCAGTTCTGGAATGAGGAGTATGGCCCGGAGCAGATGAGCGAACTGGACGATCTGGAAGAGCGCGGGGCCGAGCGCTTTCTGACCTGGTTCGCCTTCGACTTTGCCCCGGAGGGTGAGCCCACGCTGATCACGCAGTTGATCCAGGCCGCCAACGCCGATGGCTTCGAGGTTGATGAGTTTGAACAGCGCCTGCTGCCCACCTGGGCACCCGTCCACCTGCGCCCCTACCTGGTCGAGGAAGTGCGCAAGGGCAGCGGCCTGCTGGTGCGCGATCTGCTGAACGAGCAGCGCTACGAGGTGAGCGATACGGCGGCCGCGAAGCGGATGGAGCAGGGTGAGATTATGGTCGGGCACCTGGTCCCGGTGGGCGGCAAAGCCATGCTCACCCCCGTCGAGGAGGTTGATCCGCCCTATGGCCGGGAGATCAGCGACAACCCAATCTACTACCTGGCCGGCGCAGCCGCGCAGATCACCGGCGATACCGCCGAGAAGCTGCTTGAGTTTGTCGGCCTGCACCTGGAAGACCTGCGCCGCAGTCAACCGGAAGCCACCTGGGATGATCTGATCGAGCAGCGTAGTTACGTACTGAACCATTTTGTGATGGCCCTGCCCCAGGAGTATGATCCCACCATCGTTGACCGGGTTGTCATGCAGACGCGCGTCGCCCTCCAGACCACAGGCGCATCACTGGCGGGACTGGTCGGCCGGGGAAGCGCGCCGGAAGTAGCCGAACCCCCCGACCCAACAACCCCCCCCGAGGAAGAGGAGTAGGCTCCTCCCGTCCAGCGGTAGGGACACGCTTCTGCGTATTCCTACCGTTCTGCTGCGAAAACCCGCTCAATCCTGCAGGTCACGCTTCCACCGTGACGGCAGGAATTCTGCATCATTCATCCGCATACGGCGGCCAGTCGGCGGGGCGTACCGGGCCGGTGGACCAGTTTGCCGGCGGTGGCGTGTGCGGGGTCCGGGCCACCAGCCGCCCCTCCTGCCAGGCAGCGGCATTGGCCCGCAGCATCTCATCCAGCAACGGCTGCACAAAATCCGCCGGTTCCAGGCCGAAGTAGTGGCGACCATAGTCCCGAAACCAGGAACAGCGCAGCAGGTAGGGCGCAACTTCCGCAGTGGGCAGCCCATCGAACAGGATCAGGGTATAGGCAAAGATGCGCTTGCAGGCATGCCAGGCAGCGCGGGGCGGAGCGGCCAGCCACTTCGCGTAGCGGCGGCGCACCAGGTCAATCGAGGCCGGCGGATCAGGCGTGATAAGCCCATGCCCGGAGCAGGCCAGCGGCCAGATCACTGCCAAACCCACTATCCACCAGTACCGGACGGCTGCCACGCACCAGCACACAATTCGCACTGGGCAACTTCCGCCGGAAAAAGACGAGCCAGTCAGGTGTTTTCATACGTGATCCATGATGAGTGATGAGTGACGAGTGATCCGTGATGAGTGATAGAGTATTTTAGTTACCCCTTCACCCCTTCACCCCATTACCCCGCCAGTTCATGCGCCCAGTCCACCATGCGGCGCAGTTCGTTGAAGCCCAGTTGCCAGAAGGCCGGATCGTGCGGATCGACGCCGAGGGCGGCCAGCAGTTCGCCGGGAGCCTGACTGCCCCCCGCCTCCAGCAGCGCCAGGTAGCGTGGCACAAACGCCGCGCCCTGCTCGCGGTACATCGCGTAGAGCGCCAGCACCAGCAACTCGCCAAAGACATAGCTGTAGCAGTAGAAGGGCGAGTTGATAAAGTGTGGAATGTAGGACCAACCCAGCTCATAGCCCGGCGTCTGCTCAACCGCATCACCATAGTAGCGCCCGTTCGCCTCGATCCAGCGCTCCCCCAGTTGCTCCGGCGTCAGGCGGCCCTGCGCGCGCCCGGCAAATGCCGCCTGCTCGAAGCGCGTCAGTACATTCTGGCGGAAGACCGTAGCGAAAATGTCCTCGATCTTGCTGCAGATCAGGGCCGGCTTCGCCGCCTCATCCTGCTCCTGGTCAAGCAGATGTTCAAACACCAGGATCTCACCAAACACCGAGGCAGTCTCGGCCAGGGGCAGCGTCGGCATAAAGTTAAACAGGCTCTGCGTACGCGCCAGCCAGAAGTGAATGCCATGCCCCAACTCATGCGCCACCGTCATCACATCGCGGATCTCGTCGGTGTAGTTGCAGAGGATGTAGGGATGGTGCGAGGGCGGCAGGCCCATGCAGAACGCGCCGCCACGCTTGCCGGGGCGCACCTCGGCGTCGATCCAGTTCTCATCGAAGAAGCGCGCGGCAATCTCCTGAAAGCGCATGTCAAACCCGCCCAGCGCCTCCAGGATGATCGTCCGGGCCTCGGCATAGCTCTTGTGAGCCGTCACCTCCCCCAGCGGCGCATACTGGTCGTAGACCTGCAGGCGGGGCAGACCGAGCAGCCGCGCCTTGAGCGCGAAGTAGCGCTGCGCAATATCATAGTTCTGCTCAACCACATCCATCATGGTTGCCACCACCTCGGGCGCGACCTCGTTATCCAGGTTGCGCCGGGCCATCGGATCGGGATAGTGACGCAGGCGGTCGATATTCAGATGATCCTGCATCAGCGTGTTGTAGACAAAGGCCAACGTCTGCGCCTGCTCCCCCAGCACCGTGTAGAGCGTGGTATGGGCCTGCTGCCGGATGGCCCGGTCGGGATTGCGCAGCAGGGTCAGGATGGCAGCAAGCGGCAACTGCTCGGTCTGGCCCTCCCGTTCCAGCGGAAAGCTCAACCCGGAGGTCAACTCGGTGAAGAGGCGCTGCCAGGCGTTCGCGCCGGTAACATCCTTCTCGTTGATGATGCGCTCCTCCGGCTCGCTCAACATGTGCGGCTGGTAGCGCCGTTCGCCCACCAGGTAGTGGCGGTAGTGCGCCAGGGCCGGGTCATCCAGCAACTTTTGCGCATCGGCATCACTCAACCCCAACCACTCGAGTTTGAAGAAGAGCAACTGGTTCTGAATGCCGGTCAGCCACTGCTCCATCCGCTGCTGCAGATCGCGATGCTCCGGCTTGCTGGTGTCGGCGGAGAAGAGCAGCATCGCGTAGACCGCCAGCCGGTAGGCGTTGTCGGTCAGCGCCTCCAGCCGCTCCAGCCCCTCCAGCAGATGCAGCGGCTCCGGCCCACCGGGAATATTGATCGAGCCGCGATAGATATCGGCGAAGGCGGTGGCCTCCGTCGTCACCTGCTGCATCGTCGCGTCAATAGCCGGGTCGTCATAACCGGCATACAGGTCACTCAGGTTCCAGGTAATCCCGGCGGCGCTGGTATCAACAGTCATAGCATAGCCTTTCTAATGTACATAACAGGAGTTACGCGGTGAGCATTTGGACCACGAACACCACGAAATGAGCGAAAACCCGAAAAATACACCATGCTGCCGCAGGCGAATCGGGCCATTACCGGGCGCAAACGCCCAGTTTGCCAACCAACCGCGTAAGTCCTGTACATAAGTGATGCAGGAATGGCCCAACTCAGGCGGCGAAGGTTGCCCTGACATCGACGGTGAGACCCGCGAGCAGAACCGATGTAGCAACTTCGCCTTGCCCGAATGTGCCATGTTCGGCATAACCATCCTGCTCCAACCGCAACACCGTAATCGTCTCCGTTAACGGATTGACAATCCAGTACTCAGCGATACCTGCCTCGGCATACTCCCGGCGTTTCGTTACCAGGTCGCGCTGCGGATCGTCCGGACTGACGACCTCGACAACCAGATCAGCGCCAATAAAACCATGTTCGGCTTCGCGGTTCATGTTTTCAGTCAGTAGAAAAACCAGGTCCGGCTCACGCCATTTGCCCGGTTGCAAATACACACGCAGCGGCGCAAACAGCAGCGTCCCCAATGAACGACTGGTGATAAAGGCCAGCATTACCCCATACAAAAAAGCAACGATCCGCTGATGGCCGGGTGTAGGCATTGGTAAGACCTCGACATAGCCGGCGGAGAATTCAACCAGCCGGTTGGTACGGTTCGTCAGCCAGAGATACTCTGCCTCGCTCCACTCACCCTGGGCCGGGAGTAGTTCCGCAAGCTGCCGTGCGAAGGCGGCCTGCTCATCTGAGATAGTAAACCTCGGTGCCGGATATGCAGCCATAACATATTCTCCCGCTCGGAGCTTCGTCTGGATGGATATGTACTGGTACGCCCGTAGCACTACTGCGGGCATTATAGCATGCCCCACCCGGCACATCCCGAATCAGTACGCCGACGAACGTGTCATTCTCTCAGGTAACACGACTTACGCGGTCGGTTCCAAACCCGGCATGTGCCTGAATAAACGGCCCGACTCGCCTCCGGCAGGGCGGAAGAACCCAGATCTTTTTCACAAAATTTTGGCTCGAAGAGCCAAAATTTTGTGAAAAAGATAGATCAAGTACCATGCTGCCGCAGGCGAATCAGGCTTCCATCGGGTCAAACGTCCAGTTTGCATGTCAACCGCGTAACTCGTGTCAGGTAATACGAGTTACAATCTATTATCGCTACGCCCGCTGCATCTCTGCGGTGAAAAGACATCGCGTTGGAGTATTAACGCAGTAGCTCCTGCCCCGGCCCGGTCAGCAGCCAGACCCCCGTAACACAAATGCCCAGCGCCACCAGCGCCAGCACGACCACGATGATCAGCAGGCAGGTATTACCGCGTTGGGTTGCCTCCGGCTTCGCCGGCGGTCGGGTATCTGCGGCGGCAGCGCTGTTGGCCGGCAGTGCCATCGGCGGCGGTTCAACCGGCGGTGTGGCGGTCAGCGGTGCGGGGGGAGCGGCGGCAATCTCCAGTTCGGGCGCGCGCGCGGTCAGAACCGGCACCACCTCCAGGGCAGCGCACAACTCGCGGGCCTGCTGGTAACGATTGGCCGGCTGCAGGTCGAGGGCGCGCAGCAGCATCTGCTCGGTCAGGGGCGTGATCTGCGCGTTGAGTGTGCGCGGCGGGTTGAGCGGCACCCCGGCCCGACGCTGCTCCGCCGTCGGGGGCGACCAGCCGGTCAGCAGATGGTACATCACCGCTGCCAGCGCATAGAGATCACTTGCCGGGGTGGGTTGCGCCGGGGAATGCTCCAGTTCGGGCGCGCGGTAGGGCGACGAGGTAGGCAGGCGTGGGCGGGCAAAGAGAAACGGGGTAAGCGCCAGTTCGCCCTCCGGGGTGGCCCAGAGATCGGTTGAGCGCAGTTCGCCCAGGTAGAGCGGCGGTTGGGCCGCGTGAACCTCTGCGAGCACCTGCAGCAGGCGCTCCATCTGCGCAAAGACCTGCGGCTCGCTCCAGGCTGCGCGATTGTCACGCGCAACCCGCTCCAGATCCTGCCCACCGGGATCGGCGGCAACCAGATAAACCGCAGCATCGTCGGCAAAATGATCGCACACCGGCAGCAACCCGGCCACCTGGATGGCAGCGATCTGCCGGGTCAACTGTTCGACAGCTTGCAAGCTATCCGCGGCAGACTGGGGCAGGGCAGCAATCAGGACGGGAAGGGCATCACGCTGATCCAGCGCCCGATAGATCCGCGCAGCGGGATGTTCATCAACGGCATACCGGATCTGGTAGCGCCCCTGGAGCAGCGTATCGGGAGTGAGCATTACCTGCCGGCGGTCTGTTCGCGCGCGTCCCCCGCCTGATTCTCAAGTTGGGCCAACACTTGAAGTACCATCGCCCGATCAAGCTTGACCTCCCCGCGTGCCAGCGCCTCCAGGGTGGCATAGGCCAGCGCCAGCGGGATATTGCAGAAATCGAGGACCGGGCCGGCCGGCAGCACCGCAACATACTGATCGGCCTGCGCCAGGTTGCGCCGGGCATACGCCAGCACCTGCGCCTGATCCCAGCCGGTGGGATAGAGATCCACGCCGCGCTCCAGGTCTTCGGTGTGGTTGCGGAGGATATTGACTGCCTGCAACCCGCGCCCAAACCCGATCGCGTGAATGCGATCCGTGCGGGTGCCGTCGTACCAGGACCAGAGATCGGAGAGGAGCAGCCCGACCGCGCCTGCCACACTAAAGGTATAGCGATCCAGATCGGCCTCAGTCTGCACATTCCAGCCATTGGCCGCCCAGTAGGCCATACGATCAGCCATGGCGGCGGTGGCATCCCACACGCGGGGTGCAATTGCGGCGGGGGCCAGCGCACTCCAATCGGCGATGCGCAAGGTTACTTCCGGCAGCAGATCACGATATTCGCCGGATAGCGCGAACGACCCTTCAAACTCCGCGCCATCTCTGCCGGTTTGCAGCGCCTGGCTTACCGTTGTTAACAGATCGGCCTTGGTCGAACCATCTAATTCCGGGTGATCTTCAATTTCATCAATTGCGCGCATGCAGAGATATGCTGATGTCACTGCGTCTTGCAACTCGCCTGGTAAACGAACAATCGGGATGTAAAAGGTGCGACTGGTTTCTTTCAGCACATTGATGGCGTCTTCACGCAGTGTCACTACTTTGATCTCCTTGTCCTAAACTCTACAGGCAGGTTCTTCGCGCCGGGTGGTGTGAGCACATTCTGTGGTAGGATGATAGCGAAAGAGAGAACAACGGAACGCCGAACAGAGCGCGCCGGGCGTACGGTTGCCGTACAACGTGTCTCTTCTTTCTACGTGGCTGAAGCGATAGCGAGATAAGCGCAGCGTTCGGATTATACTATAAAACGCTTTCTCTGTCATCTTAACCCGACGAGTTACATGTCAGAAAAGCAGAGCGAAATCATGCGACAGATCTTGACCCTCCTGGCAATTGTCCTGCTGGCCGCCGAGTTTCTGGCGCTGCGACTGCCCCGCCGGCTGCATCTGCCGCCGCAGCAGCAGGTTGAGACGGTCAATCCGCTCGTCGGGGTGCATACGCAGCTCTCCGGCGTCGGCGAGGAGGCCTATATTCAGCAGACGCTGGCGCAGGTGCGCGAGATGGGTGCCAGTTGGGTGGTGGAGTTGTTCCCCTGGTCCTATGTGCAACCCCGCTCACGCTACGGCTTTGACTGGACCGGCGCGGATATGATTGTGCGCCACGCCCAGCGACAGGGCCTGACCGTGGTGGCGCGGCTGGATATTGTGCCCGAGTGGGCGCGCCCGCCCGGCACCACCGACCGCTACCTCGACCCGGAGCACTACGCCGACTATGCCGACTATGTGGCGGCCTTTGCCGAGCGCTACCGACCCCATGGCGTGCGTCACCTGATCATCTGGAATGAGCCCAACCTGAGCTTTGAGTGGGGCGAGCGCCCGCCCGATCCCGGCGCATACACCGCGCTGCTGAAGGTGGTCTACCCGCGCGTCAAGGCGGTGGTACCCGATGCGATCATTATTGCGGGCGGGTTATCGCCGGGGCAGTCCATCGGCGACGGCACGGTGCGGCTGGACGATATGCACTACCTGGCGTCACTCTACGATGCCGGGGCCGCGCCGTTTTTCGACATGTGGGCGGTGCATGCCTATGGCGGGCAGGTGCCGCCGGATACACCCCCTGCCCCGGAGCAGGTGAACTTCCGCCGAATCGAACTGGTGCGCGAACTGATGGACCGCTCCGGCGATGCGGGCAAGCCGATGATTATCACCGAGGGCGGATGGAATGATCATCCGCGCTGGTCCGCCGCGGTGCGCCCCGCTGACCGCATTCGCTGGACGATTGCCGCCTATGAGCAGGCGCGCAACTATCCCTGGCTGGTGGCGGTCTGCTTCTGGCAGTTTAGCACGCCCTTCGCCACCCGCTCCTACCCCGACAACTGGAACTTCGTCGCCCCCGACGGCACCCCCCGCGTGATCTTCCTCGCCGTGCAGCGGTATGCCCGAGGCTGGGAGGAGTAAGCGCAGAGCGCAGAACGTAGAGCGCAGAGCGCAGAGCGCAGACGGCAGACGGCAGCATTTCGCGTTGCACGTTGACACGTTGGCATGTTGCACGTTACGTTTCATCCTTCATCCCTCATCCTTCGCGCCACCCAGCGGCGCATGAGTTCGACGGTGTAGTGGTAGCGCTCCTCCTGCTCGGCGACGACATCGTGGTGGCGCAGGGTCTCCAGGGCAGCGCGGACCTGCTCCGGCTCCATGGCGGTGGCGGCGGCCAGTTCCGCCAGGGTCATGCTGGGGCGGCGTTGCCGCTCCCGTAGAACTCTTCCGTGTCGATTACCGCCTGCAGGTCGGCCAGGCTGAAGCGGCGCGCGCGCTCGACGCCGGTCTCGAAGGTCTGCCGGTTGAAGCGCGTCACCAGCGTATGCCCGATCAACTGAATCAGGAAGGGCTGGCAGTTGGTCAGCGCGATCATCTGTGCGATGACCGCTTCGTCATAGTCAATTGCAAAGTCGGGGGCCGGCTCGGTGATCAGCCGCCGCGCCGCGCCCGGCGTCAGGAAGCTGACCGGGATGGGCGTCACGCTGCCGAAGAGCGGATTCCAGTAGTCGTGGGTCATCTCGCGCAGGGTGTGCAGCCCGGCCAGCGCCATGATCAGCCAGGGGTAGGTCTGGATCAGCCCGCGCCAGAAGTCGATTAACTCCGGATCAAGCCGCCCCGCCGCAATCCGCTGCTCGATCAGTTCAAACTCATCCAGGGTGATAATCAGGCGCTGCGGGCCGCGCACGCCGTCCAGTTGCCGCAGGAAGCGGTCCAGGGCAGTGTAGGGATTATGCGCGGTAAAACGCTCCTCCTCCGGCTCGCCCAGTTCCGCCTGGGCTGCGCGGGGCAGGCAGTCATAGAGCGCCAGCGCCAGGTTGTAGAGCAGTTCCCCGGTGCTGCGTATCATCCCGACCCGCTGCAGGTTAAAGTCCACGATGGTGGTGCCGGCCCCAAAACGCGGCCCCAGGTTCTGCAGGATCGAGGACTTGCCCATGCGCCGATGGCCGTAGAGCAGCACCGAGGGCACCTGCGCCCCCGCCGCCGTCCAGAGATCCTCCAGACGGCGCAGAATATCCTCGCGCCCCACAAACAGCGCGCCCTGCACCGGGTTGTTCAGGACGTAGGGGTTTTCGACCGGGCCGGAGAGGTCGATCCGCCCGACTGCCCCGCCCTCCTCGCTGATGATCCGCCGCCACTGGCGCGCCACTCGTTGCAGAATGGTTGCTTCCGGGGCGACCACCTCGGCGGCGGCATACGCATCCAGGGCATCGAGCGCATCGGTAGCGCGCAGCAGCGCCGCCTGCCGGTTGACCCGACTGGTCGCCGCGCGGTAGGCCGCCACCTCCATGCCGATCTCTCCCAGGCGCTCCAGCGCGGTCAGCAGCGTCGGGCGGAGCGGCGCGTCGGGCAGGGGCTGCACTGCCTGGACAACCGCGGCCGCCCCGGCCAGATCTTCCAGATCAGCATAGGCCAGAAATGTCGCCAGGACAGCAAACGTGCGGGCAAGCTCCACGCCACCGGGATAGGTTTCCAGGTCGGTGTAGATTTCCCGATACTCCAGCAGATCAAAGTCATCAGCGTCGATCCGCTCCGCGTCCAGCAGTTCGTAGAGCATCCCGGCAAAGTGGGTCAACGGCGTGGGACGGCGCTTGCGCCGGTAGCGGGTGAGGAACCAGAGCAGTTGCTCTCCCAGTAGATCCATATCTACCCACCGACCGGCCACTTCACCCAGCAATAGAGCGCGACTCGTGGGAATACGTTTCCACTGTAATCTTAACAATGGAGCAACAGCATACATATCCAGCGCAGGGGTTGTCAGCAGCGTGTACAATCGCTGGAGCGGAGCGGATCGGGTATGAACATCGGCATACAACACCCGCTGAACCAGCGGGCGCTGAAAGGGGTTACGGGCCACCGCGGCCAGGAGTTGTATACCGTCGTTTTCGTCGTCGTGTAGCCGCCGGGTCAACATCTGCGCCCTTCACGGCAGCGGCAGGATCAGCAGTTCATCCCACTCAACCGGATGCCGGCCACCGCGCCGGCCGCAAAACCAGGCCGGCACAAGCTGAAACAGCCAGAACAGGCCGCGCAGTCCACCCGCCACGCCACCCGCCACGCCACCTGCCACGCCACCTGCCACGACACCCACCACACCACCCGCCACACCAAACACCACGCTCCACGCCACACCAAACGCCACGCTCCACGTTACAAGATATACTACATCACCCGCTACATTTTCTACAAAACGAGATTTAGATATCGATAAAGTTGCTCCACCCGTCACACCACCCGTCACACCACCCGCCACACCCCACATTACACCAAACGCCACGCCACCCGCCACACCCAGCACCACGCCAAACGCCACACTCACTGCCACGCCCACACCCACACCAAACGCCACACCAAATGCCACACCAAACACTACACGCACCACCACACCAAAGGCCACGCCTACACCAACACCAAACGCCGTAGAACCGATCCATGGAAGCCACGCAACCGAAGTAACCTGCACCCAGCTTGTCAGTAACACAACCGGCAGACTGCATAAAACGCTGATCAGCAGGGCAGTTCCTGGTAACATTCTGAAGAGGCGGCAGTAGGCGGGACATTGCCACATGCGCCAGATATTCCTTAGACTTAACGTAGTATTGCGGTACCGTTCCGGGTCGGCCTGGTAGAGGTAGGTTTTCAGCAGCGTCGGGCGAAAGAAGACCCAGTAGGCCAGCAGCAGGTAGTGGCGCGGGTTGCGCGGGTCCAGGCAGCGCGGCAGGTGGTCGGGATAGGCGGGGAAGGTGGGCATGGGTACCTCGTGTTTTGATCATTAGCGGTGGTTATCCATAATTATCGGCGATCTGCCATAATGTGCAATAATGTGCGGTGATGATGTTCGCTGTATCCGGTGTATCCGCTGTAGGGGCGCAGCATTGGCCGCCCCATTGGCACACCCTACCCCCACCCGGCAGCATTTCCCCACCCGACGATCCCGCCGGGGGTCGGCCTGTAGGGGCGCAGCATTGGCTACCCCATTGGCACATCCTCCCTCCATCCGGCAGCATTTCCCCACCCGGCGATCCCGCCCGGCGTGCGGGGCCAATGCTGCGCCCCTACGCGCGGTGGGTGGCGATGCCGTGCGCGGTGCGGTCCAACCCCATTTCGCGCATTTCGTGGTCCAAACGTTCGTGGTCCAAACGTTCGTGGTCCACCGCCTACCCCCCAACATACCGCTGATACACCGCTTCCGCCGCCTGCTGCAACCGCGCCGGGTGCCCGCCGCTGCGGTAAACCAGATCGTCGATCTCGGCGGGGGTGAAGGTGACGCCGGTTCCGCTGAGGCGGTGCGTCAGGAACAGGCGCGCCTCGTCCAGGGTGAAGGGCGGCACCGGCAGCGGCGTGCAGATATTTGCCAGCGGCGAGGTGTGGCCCGGCGCGTCGGGGAAGAGTTCTTCCAGCGCAACCCGGCTGGCGACCAGCAGCGTGAGCGGCGCGTCGGCTCCGTCGGCCAGGCCGCGCAACTCTTCCCGCTCATCCCCGGAGAAGCGCTCCTTGCGCATCTTCTCAATCTCGTCCAGGCAGAGGATGTAGCGCTGCCCGCGCAACGTCCGCGCCAGTCTGTAGCCCCGACAGTGCGCAATGCCCAGTTCCAGGCAGAGCGCCTCGAAGAACTCGTCCTCGTGGCGGATCAGTTGCATGTCCAGGTAGATACATTTCTCTGCCGGCAGCCCCAGTTGCTGCGGCCCATGCGCGCGGACCATCGCCAGGATCGAGGATTTGCCCACCTGGGTCTCGCCCAGCAGCGCGCGGTTGACGCCGCGCCGCAGGTCGGCAAAGAGTTCATGCAGCAACGCATCGCGCCCCACAAATACCGCCGGGTCGGTAATGCGCCCGATGCTGCGAAAGGGATTGGGTGCGGGTTGGCGCGGTGGTGGGGGGTGGAGTGGCAGGTACATTACCGGCAGCGGCGGCTGCGTCCGGAGTCTCGGGCGTAGCATCCCAGGCCACATCGGGCCGCAGTCGCCGGCCAACCGCGATCAGATCGGGGATGCGCCCCCGCCGCTCCAGATAGGTGATTAACTCGCGGATCTTGTCAACCCGCCCGCCTTCGGGCAGGTCGTCATACGCGACGCCCAGTTCAAAGCAGAGCGTCTGCAGTTCGCTCCGGTCGAAATGCCGGGTGAGCAACTGGCGTAGGCGGCTACGGTCTTCCTGGTCGGGTGAGTGAGTCATTCGGCCACGGTACGGTTCAATGCTGATACACAGGTATCCAGATTGTACAACATTTCAGTCATATTATCGTTTAAATACTCGATTGCTGGAGTCCCGGCTTTAGCCGGTTGAATGCCTGCCGGGACAGCAACATACTGCCGGCAAACCTGATCCGGCTGAAGCCGGGACTCCTGACCATCGCATGTTCGGATTTAATTTTCAACGTTCATAAGCCGGGACTCCAACATCGGGGCCGTGCGATGCAGTGGCGAACGCCATATCCACCGGCAGGAGCATGACTCCTGCCGTCCATAGTCATCCCTCCAGCGCCGCCGTATCAAGCTCCAGGTAGCGCTCAATCGGGACGTTGATCGGGGTGAGTTCGAAGTTTTTGATGTAGGGCTTCACCAGCATGTAGCTCAGGCCGTGGTTCAGGAAGATCGCCGCCGCGTCCTCGACGATGATCTGCTCGGCCTGCTGGTAGAGCGCGATCCGCTCCGCAACATCGTTCTCAACCCGGGCCGTCTCCAGCAGTTCGTCCAGCTCGGGGTTGGCATAGTTACCCAGGTTCTGCTGCGCTGCCGCGTGGAACAGCACATCGGCGAAATTCTCCGGGTCGGGGTAGTCGGCGCACCAGGAGGAGAAGAACAACTGCCCATGGTAGCCGTCGTGGATGCGGTCGTAGGCGGTGTTCGGCTCCAGATTCTCGACGTCAATCGTGACGCCCAGGTGGGTCTGCCACATCTGCGCCAGCGCGGACACACTGGGGTCAACCTCGCCGCCAAAGCCGCTGTCGGTGAAGACAATCGGCGGCAGGGCTTCGGCGCTGCCATAGCTGGACTCGGCCAGCCGCTGCCGGGCCAACTCCGGGTCAAACGTCAGCCCCGCCAGATCGGGGTTGTAGCCGGGCAGCGCGGGCGGGTAGAGTCCCTGCGCCGGGATGCCCGTGCCCCACAAGACCACATCCAGGTAGGTCTGTTTATCCACGGCCAGCGCAAATGCCTGCCGCACCTTGGGATCATCAAACGGCGGCTGCTCCACGTCGAAGCGCACCAGGGAGGTACACATATTCACCCCCTCGCGCAGATCGGCATTCAGCGGCTCGGTCGGGTCGCGCACCCGGTCAACGCTGTAGCGACTGACGCCGGTCATGTCAATATCGCCGGTTTCGTACATGCGAATGCCAACGCCGGAGAAGAGTTGCACCACCACAAACGGGATCGCCGGCGGCTCCAGGTAGAACTCGGCGTTACGTTCGTATAGTTGCAGCTTGAAGCGGTCCCAGCGGATCAGGCGGTAGGGTCCGGTGCCGTTAGGCGTGCGGTACCACTCCGGCCCCGACTCGACATTCGCCCGGTCCACGATCAGCGCCGGGCCGTAGGTCAGCTTCATCAGGAAATAGGGCTTGGGCGCGTCAATCGTCACCTGGAGCGTCCGCTCGTCCAGCGCTTCCAGGCCGCTGATCTGCTCGGCCTCGCCCGCATGCAGCGCCGGCACCCCGACGATATCGCCCAGGTAGGTCAACACGATATCCGACTCGGTGGCCGGGTCGGCTGCCCGCTCCCAGGAGTAGATCACATCCTGCGCGGTTACGGGGCGACCATTGTGGAAGCGCGCATTCTCGCGCAGATGGAAGGTGTAGACCGTGCCGTCTTCACTGATCTCCCAGGACGCGGCCAGTTCCGGCACCAGTTCCAACTGCGGGTTGAACGAAACCAGCCCGCTGAAGATCAGATCATTCCCGCCGCTGGTCGCCGGATCATACACGCGCGGGTTGGTCGACTCGCCCCCCTGCAGGATCAGCACCTCGTCGCGCGCCAGACCATACAGGCTCGGCGCTTCCAGTTGCATGCTGGCGGCGACCTCGGTCAGGGTCTCCCGCTCATTGGTGACCGTCTCCGGCGGGCCGAAGGCCAGCAGCGTGAAGATGCGCCCACCGCGCGCTGCCGAGGTCAGGATCACCTGAATAGTCGTGCCATCGTCCAGTTCGCCGGTATACTCGCTGGTCCAGGCCGCGCGCCCATTCGCCAGCGTCGTCGGCTCATCAGTCAGGCGCTCGACATTGCCGATACCGTTGATTGCGGCGGCATGCACCTGCCCGGCAGCCTCTTCCAGTTCGGCATCGCCGGGCAGCGGGCTGTAGAAGGCGATCACAACCAGGCGGCTAAAGGGCGCAACCAGCGTGGTCAGGGTAGACTCATCCTCGCCCGGTTCGGCCTGCCAGGCGCTCGGATAGTCAAAGGCGAAGCCCAGTTCGCTATTTTCGTAGCGCCCGGCGCTGCTACCGGCATCTTCCGGGGGCAGCGTGGCGGTGGGCATGTTCGGCGGCCCCGGCGTAGGCGTCAGCGTGCCGGCCAGATCATCCGGGGGAGCGGGTTGTTCCGCCGTTGCGGTGGGTGGAACAGGTGTGGCGGTGGGCGCAACATCCGCCGCCGACTGCGGCAGGATGTTGCAGCCCGCCAGAACTAGCACCAGCAGGCCCAGCCAGATCACCCGGATCGGGCGGGCTCTGCGCTGTGAGTGGTTCGTGTGAAGCTGTTGCGATTTCATGCGATTGGTTAACACTTTCTGCTGCCACGGTGGTGCCGGCACAGGCTGCGCGGCGGCGGCAGATAAAAACTGATCTGTATGGAAAAGAGTCTACTTCTGCGCCTTTGCGCGCCGCGTCTCGTAGAAGAGCGCGATCCCGGCCCCCAGCGTGAGCAGCAGCAGCAAGATCACAGCGACAACCGCAATTGCCAGCATGCGCGGCCAGACCGACTGCACCGCATCACTGCCGGTTACATCTGCCGCTTCTGCCGCCGCCGGTGCGGGTGGAGCTACCGCTTCCGCCGCACTCCCGTCTTCCGCATCCAGCGCTGCCGCCGCAACCGGAGTCGCCGTTGCCGTCGGCGCGGGCGTGTTGGTCGGGACGCTGGTTGCTGCCACGGAGGGAGCCTGCGGCACCGCGTCAATCGGCGGGTAGGTCGGGACCGGCGTTGGTTCCGGGGTGGCTGTCGGCTCGGCCTCGCCGGTCTGGCGGGCCGGTGCGCCCACCGCCGCGCGCCACTGATCTTCCATTTCCTCCAGCCCAAAGCCGTAGATCTGCTGCAGACCGGTTTCGACCGGCAGCCCATCGCGTAGCGTGCCAAACAGCGCCAGCAGTTGCTCCGCGCCATATTCTTCGATCAGGAAATTGACCAGACTGTAGGACTGCGAGTAGGAGAGGTCGGCCCTATCGGGATGCTCAGAGAAAGCACCGCTCAACGAGCGCACCGACAGCAGTTCATCGGCGGTGATCGCCTCCTCCAGGCGCGCAGCCGCAGCGGGATCAAGTCCGCCCTCGCCATAGACCGCGATGCCCTCGTTCAGCCAGGTCGGCACGCTGCCCAGGCAGGAGAAAGTCAGATGCCCGACCAGCACATGGGTTAACTCATGCGCAATCGTACTCTTGCCCCACTCCAACTCATCGGGGCTGATCCCGATAATCACAATATCATAGGCGGGATAGGCCTGACCGCCGGTCCATCCCGGCTCGTAGAGCACCGCCTCGCGCATATCCACCGTATCGGCATAGATGTAGAGATCGACGGGCGACTCGGGCGTCACGCCGGTGGTCTGGCTCAACTGCTCCATCGCCGTCACCGCGGTGGCGAGCAGTTCCTCGGCAAAGGCGGACGAACCGGCATACCAGTGCAGCGAGAGCATCCCCTCGCTGACCGTGCGCCAGTCGTGCTGATCGTCCAGCCATGTGACCTGCTGTGTCTCCCCCACCTGCTCGTTACCCGCCTCATCAATCACCCGCCAGCGATACCAGATCTGTGCGCCGGGCGGTTCCGAGCCGGACTGGCGCATCTCCCAGGTCCAGCTCACCGCGGACGCGCTGCCCGGCGTAAACTCGGGAAACACGCGGGCGGTAACGGTACCACATGTGAGCCGTTCCACGCCATACTCGAGCACCACCTCCGCGAGGGGATTACTACTCTCGACATAGGCGCTAAATGTTATCAGATTAGGAAACTCCAGCGTTACGTCCTGGTCCTCAATCACAATCGTGCCACCCGCATCATCCTGTGCCAGGGCGGAGGGCGCACCGAAAACCAGGGCAATCATCAGGGCAATCAGAAATCCGCGTAGTGTAGGTTGCATAGTCTACCTTTCATCCTGCGCGCGGCAGAGCCCGGGCAGTAGCGTTCGTGGAAATCGGCACCTCCCACGGGAGTGTGCGTTAACAGTCTACTGTGTTGCCCGGCGACATGCAAGCCTTCTTGACACGGCTGTACACCGCTTCTATAATTTTGACTTTGTAAGAGGAGTTATGCGGTCCTCCGCGAGTGGGTGTCTTTCATCTCCGGCAGAGCGGAAGAACCTATCTTTGTGATGAACGTTGAGCACATAGCCCGGCTATTGCATGGCCGGGAGTCCCGGCTTTCGTCAGTGGGATGCCTGCCTCGGCAGCAGCATACTGAGGGGGAAGTCTGATCCGGCTGAAGCCGGGCCTCCTGAGCGTCGCTATCCGGGTCACATGAAATGTCCGGGTTGAATGCCAACCACATAACTCCAGTTTATTTGTACGATGCTGATCATTTACAACAGCATGCGTGCCGTTGCACATAATCAGCAGCAATTTAGGTAAGGAAGAGAACTGTGACGAGCACAATTCAGCAGAGTAGTCCCCGCCTGAGCAAGCGGCTGGCACGCCTGCAGCCATCGGCCACGGTCGGACTGGGCAACCAGATCGCGCAGTTGCGCGCCCAGGGGATCTCGATCATCTCCTTCGGCCAGGGCGAGCCCGACTTCCCAACACCCGCACCGATCAAGGCAGCGGCCATAGCCGCAATCGAGACCAATCAGACCCGCTACACGCCGACCGGGGGCATTATGGACCTGCGGCGGGCCATCGCCGCGCGGGTCACGCAGCATACCGGCATCAACTACACGCCCAACCAGATCTCGGTGACCACCGGGGCCAAGGAAGCGATCTTCCTCGCCTTCCAGTCACTCTGCGACGAGGGCGAAGAGGTGATTGTGCCCGCGCCCTACTGGGTCAGCTATGTAGAGCAGGTGCGTCTCGCAGGCGCGGTGCCGGTCGTGATCGACACTGATGAGTCCACCGGCTTCAAGATTACGGCGGAGCAACTGCAGGCGCATCTGTCGCCCCGCACTCGCGCGCTTATCCTTAATACGCCCTCCAACCCGACCGGCACGGTCTACACAGAAGAGGAACTGGCGGCACTGGCGGGTGTGCTGCGTGGCACACCGGTGGTCGTCATCAGCGACGAGATCTATGATGCAATCTGCTATGTGGACTATGCTCGCTGGCTGCGGGTGGCCCCCGACTTTGCCGACCGCACCCTGGTGATCAACGGCGCATCCAAGACCTACGCTATGACCGGCTGGCGCATCGGCTATGTGGCCGGCCCCGAAGGGATTGTCGGGCCAATCCGCTCGATTCAGAGCCACTCCACCACGCACCCGGCCTCGATTGCGCAGCATGCGGCACTGGCCGCCTTCACGCCCTCGGAGGAACTGGCGCAGATAGTGGCCGGCATGGTGCAGGCGTTCCACGAGCGGCGCGACCTGATTATCGCCGCCCTGCAGGAGATCGCCGGTGTCACCTGCATGGTGCCGGACGGGGCGTTTTATGTCTTCCCCAATGTCAGCAGCCTGCTGAACCGTCCGCTCAAGGAGGGTGCGGTCTGCGCAACCGCCAGCGATCTGGCCGAGTATCTGCTGGATCAGGCGCGCATCGGGGTGGTGCCGGGTGAGGCTTTCGGCGCACCGGGCTACCTGCGGCTCTCCTACGCGCAGAGCAACGCCGACATTGCCGAGGGCATGCGCCGCTTTGCGGAGGCGGTGGCGGGGTAATCGAGAGAACACAGAACAAAGAAATACAGCCGTAGGAGGCATGCTATCCACCGTTCGGCTGTATTCCAGCAGCCGTAGCCGTAGCCGTAGGGTGCATTGTATGCACCGTTCTGCTATATTCCAGCGGTAGGGTGCATGCTATCCACCGTTCGGCTATATTCCAGCAGCCGTAGCCGTAGTAGCCGTAGGGTGCATTGTATGCACCGTTCTGCTGTATTCCAGCAGCCGTAGTAGGGTGCATTGTATGCACCGTTCTGCTGTATTCCAGCAGCCGTAGCCGTAGGGTGCATTGTATGCACCGTTCTGCTGTATTCCAGCAGCCGTAGCCGTAGTAGCCGTAGGATGCATGCTATTCACCGTTCTGCTGTATTCCAGCAGCCGTAGGGGGCATGCTATCCACCGTTCGGCTGTATCCAGAAGAAGGTAATCGCAGGGGTGAAAGTCGTTTCGCCCCACCGAGGTACATCCAATGCCGGTTTTATCTTCCGCAACCAGAACCGCTTTCACCGCCGGGGCAGCCGGGGCGGATCGCTTTGCCTACGGCTGGCGCTATGTGCGGCGTACGCTGGAGAATGGGGCCGAGGTGGTGGAACAGGTGCCGCTCACCCGCGCCGATCTGCTGCATCCCCAGGAGGAAGATGTTATTTTACATAGCAGCGAACATGAGCGCACCTGCACCTACCTCCAGAATGTACTCGAGGCGCGCCTGGCAACTGATCCTACCGCCGTCATCCTGCGGGATGTGCGCGTCGCCTGGGATGTCCCGGATGTGCAACCGCTCGGTCCGGACATCGCGGTGATCTTGGGCGTACAGGCGCAGAAAAACTGGAGCACGTTCGATGCCGCCGTTGAAGGCGTAAGCCCCGCGCTGATTATCGAAGTCACCTCACCGGAAACCCGCTCCCTCGACCTGATTGATAAGGTTGATGAGTATGACATGGCGGGTGTACCGCTGTACGTCATCGTTGATCTCTACCGGCGACGGGGGCACACCCGCATACGGTTGCTGGCCTATCACCAGTCACCCGACGGTCTGACGCCGCTCACGCCGGATGAACGCGGCTGGTTCTGGCTGGAACCAGTCGGTATCTGGATCGGCACCCAGGCGGATCGGGCTGTTTGCTATGATGCTGCGGGCAACCCGCTAGAAGATTATGTCAGCGTAAGCACGGCCCGGATCGCAGCCGAAAACCGCGCAATGGCGGCGGAAGCGCGCGCCGTTGCGGCCGAAGCCCGTGCAGACCGGGCCGAGGCGCAGATGACAGCGTTTGAGGCTCGCCTGCAGGCCCTGGAAGCGGAACTCCGCCGATTACGCGGCGAGGAAAATCCCGAATGACGGACGGGCAGTACGCCGCGCTGGTTCCGCGCCTGGCCGGTTTGCGGGTGCTGGTTGTGGGCGATGTCTCGCTTGACGAGTATGTCTTCGGGCACGCCACGCGGCTCTCCCGCGAAGCGCCGATCCCGGTCCTGGAGTGGATGCGGCGCGAAATTATCCTGGGTGGCGCGGCCAATCCCGCTCGCAATATCGTGGCCCTGGGTAGCAGCACCACCCAGGTAGGCGTCGTCGGTGATGATGCGGAGGGCGAGCAACTGCGCGCGGCCCTGCGGGAGGCCGGCATCTCGCCCGCCGGTCTGATCACCAGCACCCGGCGGCCCACCACCACCAAAACCCGCATTCTCTCGCACGAACCGCCCCGTCTGCCGCAGCAGGTTGCCCGTATTGATCGACTCGCCCGGCACGAACTGACACCCACCGATGAGCAGCGGATCATCGCCATGCTGGAGACCCATATACCGCAGGTAGACGCCGTGCTCTGCTCCGATTATCAACTTGGCCTGCTAACGCCGCGCGTGGTTGATATTATTCGGTTATTGTGCCGGCAGCATGGTGTGCTGCTAACGGTTGATGCACAGGGGAATTCGCACTACTACCGGGGGGTTGATCTATTTCGCTGCAACGATGCGGAAGCTGCCGCCGCACTTCAACGGTCGCTGGAGACGGAAGCGGAGTTTCGGGCAGGGCTGACCGAGTTGCAGGCCCGGTTGCAAGCGCGCCTGGTCATCGTCACCCGTGGCCCGGAGGGGCTGTCACTGCTGGGTGAAACAGTTGAGTATATGCATCTGCCCGCAACCAATATGAGCGAGGTGTACGATACCACCGGCGCGGGTGATACCTTTATCGCCGTGGCAACCCTGGCGCTGGCCGCGCACCTCGATCCATACACTACAGCTCACCTGGCCAACGCCGCCGCCGCCCAGGTTGTACGTCGGCTAGGCAATGCTGTGGTGACACCGGCCGAGTTGATGCAGGCGGCAATTGCGGTACAGCATACGAAAACGTAGGGCAAGAAGAGATAACCGGAGTAGACCCATTCCCCACGCTGGATCTGCGATGGCGCGTGTGGTTCCAAGTTCGTGCGGGTCGCTCCAGAAAAGCTGTGACCCAAAGCAATCTGCTTGCCATCGCTTCGGGCTCATTCTAGCGAGCGCTATACGGCACAAAATAGTAAGGTCATGACACCCAGAATCCCGGTACACGGACATTGTCACCGGGATTAGCGCAGTTAGTAGAAATGGTTGGCAGGGCCACCCCACCCGACCCACCCCTGCATCAGTGAAGGCGCAAGAGCATGCGGGTCAGGCAGTGGTAGCACTCTTAAAGCCCTGGAGGGCTTCATCCTCATCCTGATAGATCTCAGCATACTGGGCCAGGCCGACCATGCGGAAAATTTTCTGAAAATGCTGTGACAGACCGCTGACCGCAAGCTTCTGATTATTCCGATTAACCTCAGTGACGATACCGATCAGAATGGCAATACCGGCACTGTTGATGTAATCATTCTGGCGAAAGTTGAGCAGCACATACCGGGCGCCCCCCTCGGTAACTTCCCGATAAGCGCTGTTTATTTTCTCTTCAGCAAATGTTGTGACATCACCCATCAAATCAATGATTGCCACCCCTTCGCGCTGGCGAATTCCTACATTCAATTCATCTTCTAGCATGCCAACCTTACTCCTTATATACACTATGATATAGCCACTAGCGTTGGGGCCTGGAGACTCCTTGCAATATTCCTGAGCTATTCGGTGGGTTGACTGGTAACATGCTCGGCAGTATGCTGCCGATACAATGTCAGGCGAAACCGATTACCGTCCTGCGAATTGGGATCAAACCCGGCCTCATCCATCAACTGACCAATCAGCAGCAACCCCATGCCCCGCATCGATCCGAGGCCGGCCAGTTTATCGGCCATACTCAGCGGCATCTGCGCGGGTGTGTGATGCTTCAATCCCTGGTCATGTATCTCTACCAGCAGGCGATTATTGTCGCATGTACAGGCAACATTGACCCGCAGATTGGGGGCCAGCATATTGCCATGCTCGATCGCGTTAATACATGCCTCAGACAACGCTGTTTTGAGATCCTCGACACGTTCATGGGTAAACCCCATCCGCAACGCAAACGCCGCAACTGCATCACGCGCGATAACTTCATAGCCGAGTTCACTTGGGATGGAGAGTTCCATATTTGCCGAGTAATACGTTGTTTTCATCGTTCGAGGTGGATTACCATACGCACCTGATTGCCACCACTCGGTGCTGTTGTAAATTCAACTTCATCTACCAATTCACGAATTAACCAGATGCCCCAACCACCTTTATCAGATTTATCCAGAATATCTTCGATATGGGGCGTGCGGGTAACACTGTTTTGATCAAGCAACTGACGACCCTGATCCGCGACACTGACAATCAACTCATCGTCACGCACAGTCAGCAGAACCACAACCTTCATGGCGGCATCATGCTGGTTGCCATGTTCAATCGCATTCGTCACCGCTTCACTGACAGCCGTCTTGAGGGCATCAATGCGGTCTCCTTGAAACCCCATCCGGCGGGCAAGTGAGGAGGCCGTATCCATTGCGACACGTTCGTACCCGAGCCTGCTTGGTAGGCGTAGCTCAATGATCTTTTCGAGAGGTTTCGTTTCTGATTTGTTATTGCTCATGCCCGCGTCACCTGTACGTTGACCAGGACCGTCGCATTGCACGGATGGTCGTCATTGGTGCTGATAATAATCACCCTGGTTGGTCTACCCTGGTTCGTGTTGTCACAGCCGGACTCGCGCCTGGATCATGCCAAACCTTTTTGGAACAACATAGAGGAGCCGCCCCAAAATGGACCCTGTCCGCGCGTACTCCTTTATTTACACGCGTTACGCGGTTGCTCACCCAAAAGAAAATGTCGCCTCCGGCAGGGCGGAAGCAAACAGATCTTTTGCACAAAAAAGTTCACAACGTGAATTTTTTTGTGCAAAAGAAAAAAGCGTCCCATGCTGCCGCAGGCAAATCAGGCTTCCATCGGGTCAAACGTCCGGGTTGCATGTCAACCGCGTAACTCGTGTTATGTATATTGTACCAGGTAACAGCAGACCGTTGTATGTTGCAAGGCGCGAAACAAAAAGAAAATCCTGAACAGGATAAGACGCAGGTACCCTCTGCGTGCGGCTCCTGTCACGGCTTCCACCGCACATATACACGACTACTAAAGTATCTTAGCATAACTATTGTTGATGTTGCAATAGGACTGAAGTTCGATTGGCTGCTACGACGTTTTCCCAGGTAGCCTGTGTATTTATACGCTGCTACCGACAACTGGTAGCAGCGCGTAGGGTTACAACCTTACAGTGGAATATTACCATGCTTCCGCGCGGGCAGGCTCTGCCGTTTGGTGCGTGCCAGACGCAACGCCCGAATGAGGGTCGGGCGGCTCTCACGCGGCTCGATGACGGCGTCGATATAGCCCCGCTCGGCGGCGGCGTACGGGTTGGCAAAGCGGTTCAGGTAATCCTGTGCCAGTTCTTGCTGCCGCTGCGCCGGATCTTCGGCCTCGGCAATTTCTTTGCGGAAGATAATCCGGACGGCGGCATCCACGCCCATCACGGCAATCTCGGCGGTAGGCCAGGCAAAGTTGAAGTCAGCGCGGATATGCTTGCTCGCCATCACATCGTATGCGCCGCCATAGGCTTTGCGCGTGATCAGCGTGAGTTTGGGCACTGTCGCCTCGCAGTAGGCGTAGAGCAGCTTGGCCCCATGCCGAATAATGCCGCCATACTCCTGCTGCGTTCCGGGGAGAAAGCCGGGAACATCAACCAGAGTCAGCAGCGGAATATTGAATGCGTCACAGAAGCGCACAAAGCGCGCGCCCTTGATCGAACTATCAATATCCAGCGTTCCGGCCAGATGCATCGGCTGGTTCGCCACCACGCCGACAACATGCCCATCCAGGCGAGCAAAGCCAATCGTGATATTGCGCGCCCAGAAGGGCTGAACTTCGAAAAAGAAGCCGTCGTCAACGATGGCCTCAATTGCCGTGGTAATATCATAGGGACGGCGCGGGTTGTCGGGGATAAGCGTTTGCAACTCATCTTCCATCCGCTCCGGGTCATCTTCGGGGGGAATGTAGGGCGGGTCATCCATATTATTCAGGGGCAGGAAGGAGAGCAGCGTGCGCATCTGCTCAAAGCACTCCTGCTCATCCTCAATGGCAAAGTGCGCCACCCCACTGCGGCTGTTGTGGACCATTGCGCCGCCCAGGTCTTCAAAGCCGACTTCCTCTCCCGTGACCGTCTTGATCACATCCGGCCCGGTGATGTACATCTGGCCCACGCCCTTGACCATCATAATAAAATCGGTCATAATTGGCGAGTAGACTGCGCCACCGGCACATGGCCCGGCAATAATCGAGAGTTGCGGGATCACACCGCTGCTCATCACATTGCGATAGAAGATCTCGGCATACCCACCCAGTGACACCACACCTTCCTGGATCCGCGCACCACCGCTATCATTGATGCCAATGCATGGCACACCCATGCGCAGCGCCAGGTCCATCACTTTACAGATCTTCTCGGCAAACACCTCGCCCAATGATCCGCCAAACACCGTAAAATCCTGGGCGAAGACACAAACAGAGCGACCATCTATCGTTCCATGGCCGGTGATAACACCATCGCCAAGCGGTTTCCGGCGTTCCATACCGAAGGCCGTATTCCGATGCACCGCCATAGCATCAAGTTCAATAAACGAGCCGGGATCGATCAGGGCATCGATCCGCTCGCGCGCGGTCAGTTTGCCGCGCTCATGCTGCTTCTGCGCTGCTTTGGGATCAATCGTCGTCGCCTTCTCACGACGCTGCCGGAGGTCTTCAATCCGTTCGGCGGTGGTTGCGGTGGTTACTGACATCGCTAACTCCTGTTATATTCCAGGCGATAAACCGCACAGCATGCGCGACACACCAGCGGTAGGTGAGGGGAGTGACCGGGTACGTCGGCATTTCAGGTAATGAGATATGTTGCGTTAAAGCACCGCGAGGATGCGTCTCAATTGAGTAAGGTCAAGTATAGCATAAAATTTGCAACCCTACGTTTTTCGCCCACTCCGCAGCACCCGCCAGGAAAAGAGTGGCACGGCAATCAGAATCCGCCGCCAGCGCCGGGGTTGCCGCAGCAGTCGGTAGAGCCATTCCAACCCCAACCGCCGCAGCCAGGCCGGCGCCAGTGGTACCCGGCCTGCCAGGTAGTCAAAGACACCGCCCACCCCGATGGCAACCGGAATGCGCAGTTCGGGCTGGTTGCGGGCAATCCAGAGATCCTGCGCGGGATGGCCGTAGGCTACCAGCAGCACATCGGGATGGGCGGCGGTGATCAGTTGGCGCAGAAATGGTTCATGGCGCGGATGGGGCGATCCGGCGTAGCAGCCGGCAATACAAAGACCGGGATATCGCGCGGTCAGAACGGCGGCGGCCTGCTCGGCTACACCGGGAGCGGCTCCCAACAAGAAGAGGCGATACCCGCGCGTTGCGGCCAGTGCGGCGATCCGCTGCGTCAGTTCGACGCCAGTGACCCGCCCACACAGCGGCATACCCAGCCAGCGCGCAGCCAGCAGTAAGCCGAAGCCATCCGGGGTGGCCAGGTCGGCCTGACGCAGCACCGCACGAAAGGCCGCGTTATGCTGCGCTTCCATCACAAATTCCGGGTTGACGGTGACAATCTGGTGGGGTCCGCCCTGTTCGATGCAGGCGGCAACCCGCGCAACTGCATTCGCTATGGTGATATTATCGACCGGCACACCCAGAATCGAAATGCGACTGTTCATCTGGTTTATTCATATGACAGGACTTACGCGGTGCGCATTCACACGGGACATTTCACCCGATGGCAGCACGGTACGCACTCCTCCGCCGGGCAACGATCCCCACTTGTGCGACAACCATGGCGCTCTCGCAGCAACAATCTTGCCGATAAAGGTAAGTGAGTGGCTTGCTGCCGCAGGCGCAACGCGTCGTACATTCTGATATTGATTGTCCCGATTATATAGCGAACAGCGCACAAAGCAACCGAGCGCAAACCCGCACGATCGGTCTCTGTCCGGTACCGGGTTGTGCTCTATCCGGTGAACCTCTGTTCTTGCTATCGTCCAGAATTCGCGCGGGCCATGCACCATGCTATAATGCCCGCATCCTGAATGAAAGTTGGGGAGTGTGCTGTTTCTTTCAGGTATAAGCAATTTTGCCGGAGCGCATGGGCATGCCATCCGGCGTTCGGGTCTGGCACGAGACAGGAACAGTCCACACCACGTAAGTCGTGTTATTGAGAATGGCCCTGATGTTCCATTTGTAGCGCAAACCAGAATCTACGGATAAGAGGAGTTACGACACTATGTTCCGTTCGCATACCTGCGGCGAGTTGCGTTCAGAATACGCTGGACACGAAGTCACGCTGGCGGGCTGGGTTAATCGCCGACGCGATCACGGCCCGCTGATTTTTATCGATCTGCGCGATCGCTATGGGATGACTCAGGTTGTCTTTGATGCCAACGGCGCGCCCGAGGCCCACGCCGTTGCGAGTGAGGCCCGGCCGGAATATGTTTTGCAGGTGCGCGGCCTGGTGCGCCCTCGCCCCGAAGATGCGATCAACCCGGAGATTACGACCGGCGCCATTGAGGTGCAGGCTGTTTCGGCCAATGTGCTTAACACCGCCCGCACTCCGCTACCGCTCTATATCTCCAAGGAGGGCAACGAGGAAGAAGCGTTGCGCCTCAAATATCGCTATCTCGATCTGCGGCGCGAGCGGATGCAGCAGAACCTGATCCTGCGCCATCGCGTGGTCAAGTTTATGCGCGATTTCCTGGACCGCGAGGGCTTTGTCGAGATTGAAACGCCCATCCTGATCAAGTCTACGCCGGAGGGCGCGCGGGACTACCTGGTGCCCAGCCGGCTGCATGCGGGCAAGTTCTATGCGCTGCCACAGAGCCCCCAGCAACTCAAGCAGTTGCTGATGATTGCGGGCTACGATAAATATTTTCAGATTGCGCGTTGCTTCCGGGACGAAGATCAGCGGGCCGACCGCCAGCCTGAGTTTACCCAGCTTGACCTGGAGATGAGCTTCGTGGAGCAAGAGGATGTGATTAATCTGATGGAGCGCCTCTTCACCGAGTTGGTCCGCGAGGTGACACCGCATAAGCGGCTGATTACCCCCTTCCCCCGAATGACCTATGCCGAGGCTATGGCAACGTATGGCACCGACCGGCCTGATCTGCGCTATGGTCTGGAACTGGTGGATCTTTCGGATCTGGTTGCCCAGACCGAATTTAAGGTGTTTCGCGGCGCACTGGAGCAGGGCGGTCAGGTTAAAGGGGTACGTATCCCGGGCTGTGGTGGTTACAGCCGCAAACAACTGGACGAAGTGACCGATCTGGCACGCAACGCGGGGGCGAAGGGCCTGGCCTGGGCCGCACTGCCTGAGGAGAACAGCGCCGAAATCCGCTCGTCGTTCGGGCGCTTTGTGACTGATACCGAGATGAGCGATATCGTTACGCGGCTGGCGGGGCAGCCGGGCGATCTGCTGCTGCTGGTTGCCGATCAGCCTGCCGTTGTTGCTATGGTGCTGGACCGACTGCGGCGGGAGTTTGCGCTACGGCTGAAACTGATCGACACGGAACTGCTATCGTTTGCCTGGATTGTCGATTTCCCACTGGTTGAGTGGAATGAAGATGAGCAACGCTGGGATGCCGTTCATCATCCCTTTACCGCGCCGCTTGACGCAGATCTGGCGCTGCTTGATAGTGATCTCGGTAAAGTGCGCGCTAAAGCCTACGACCTGATCCTCAATGGCTATGAGGCGGGCGGCGGCAGCATCAGAATTCACCGCCGCGATATTCAGCAGAAAATGTTCGCCAGCCTGGGGATCAGCCCGGAGGAAGCCCAGGCCCAGTTCGGGCATATGCTCGAGGCATTCGAGTATGGCGCTCCACCGCACGGCGGCATTGCGCCCGGCATCGACCGATTGGTTATGATCCTGGCTGATGAGCCGACCATCCGTGAGGTCATGGCGTTTCCGAAAACGCAGCAGGCAATTGACCTTATGACCAGCGCGCCATCGCCCGTCGATGAACGTCAACTCAAAGAACTGCACATTGCGCTACGCGAAAAACCGGTGTAAGGACGTTTTTACTAGTGATGGTAATATGCAGCACCCCCGTAGACAATCTGCCGAAAATGGAGCAACTATGGACTCAAACCGGGGCAAATACGTTATACTATATGCACCCATCACCAATAACCCTCCGCGTCAGGAGAACTGCCTCCGGCGTTGCGCATCAGGGAAAGGGGACACAGCCGATGTCAAAACGTATCCTTATCGTCGATGACGACATCAACATCCGACGGATTGTTACACTGGCACTCACTGAAGACTCGTCATATATTGTCAGTTCCGTGTCTTCCGGTGAGGCCGCACTCCTGCATATTTCACGCCAGCCGGTCGATCTCCTCTTCACCGACATCAAAATGCCCGGCATGGATGGGCTTGAGCTTGTCCGTCGTGTAAGGGAACTTGATCCTGATACGGCTGTGATTGTCTTTACGGTCAGTCCACAGGATTTGTCACCGGAACGAGCTACGGAACTCAAGGTCGATTGTCTATTGGAGAAACCGATTTCGCCGGACCAGTTGCGGCTGGCGGTTGATCTCTTGCTGGACCCGACCAGGCTGGCACCATCCACGAATAAGCCGAAACCGGCAAGCCCGGCCCCACCGCCCCAACCGGCGGCGCCGGAAACCCCGGCGGCCCCGGTACGCCCCAAAGCGCGCGAGACATCGCCCCTGAATCAGGCGATTGCCCAGCGCCGCCGCGAAACCGCGCCGCTCAACCCGGCACCCGTGGCGGTGCGCCTGGGGGGACGCGGCACTGCCGGGCGCTCGTACAGCGAGGCGCAGATTGAAGCTATGCGCGCTGCCCTCAAAGAATTGGCGATGGAGCCGGGGGTCCACAGCGCACTGCTGGCGGATATGAGCGGCATTGTGTTGACGCACTGGAGCCGCTACCGGGATATCAATGTCACGGTGGTTGCGGCACTGGCAGCGGGCAACTCACTGGCGCTGGCCGAGATTGGGCGCAATATGGGGCAGCGCCATCCCGGCCGCCTGGTCATTCAGGAGGGCGACGATCAGAGCATCCTGATGGCGCATATGGAAGATCTGCTGCTGCTGCTGGCACTGAGTGCCGATACCTCGCTTGGCTGGGCGCGGATTGCGACCATGCGCGCCTGCGAGGAGATTCTGCGTATTGCACACGGAGATTAACCCGGCTAGAAAGGGCAACTGTGGCGGCACACTTTTTCAGCTACCAGCGGCGCGGACTGGGGGTTCTGCTGGCCTGGGGGTCCGGCAATGCAGCCGCCGGAATACCCATGCTACTCAGCCAGGATGAACTGATACGCCAGTTCGGGCTCCAGACGCTGATCTGGGGTGCAATCGATGCGGCCCTGGCGCTGGCGGGACGCCACAGCGCGCAACAGAAGGCCGAACGCTACGAACGGGGCGAACTGGACAACCAGGCCGGGGTGCAGGAGGCGCGTACGTTGCGCCGCATTCTGCTGGTGAATGCCGGCCTGGATGTTGGCTATGTGCTGGGGGGCACCTGGGCCATGCGCGCCTTCCCTGACCGGCGCGATCGGCGCGGCATGGGGCTGGGCATTGTCGTGCAGGGGCTGTTTCTGCTGATCTATGATAGTCTGTTTGCCTGGGATCTCAGCCGCCGCTGGTTAAAGCAACCACCGGCATAGCTGCATACATCCCGGCCTGTTGTATCTTCATAATGAGGTTATGGTTCCGCGAACCCTATTTCCACTCTTGCAGTGTCCCACCTGCCACTCACGTCAACTGTATGTGCTTGACGCGGGGGTTTGCTGTGCGAGCTGCAATACTATCTACCCGGTGCATGCCGGCTATATCGACCTGATGCCGCGCGGCACAGCCTTTGACTACACCTCCAAGTATGTTTCTGAGGAAGAAGCGCTGGCGGAAGAACTGGACTACCGCGAACTGGCCCCACCGCTGCTGGCCGCCGGTCTGCGCAACCATGCCCTGGTACGGTTGCTCCAGTTTCAGCCGGGGGATGTCGTGCTGGACAATGGCTGCGGCACCGCGAAGTTTGCCGCCTGGAATGCTCACCGCGTCGGGTTGATGGTCGGGAGCGATCCGGCCACGCTCTTTGCCGACGCTGCTGTGGATCAGGTCGCTCTGGCAAAGTCCGACTCGCGGGTGTTGCCCTTTGCCGACAACAGCTTTGACAAAGCCTTCTCCATCGATGTGCTGGAACACTTTCCCCGCGATGTGATCGACGCCTACCTGCAAGAGACTGCCCGCGTCCTGCGGCCCGGCGGGCGCTTTCTGGCGTTTTCCAACACCCGGGAGCCATCGTCACTCCAGCCGCTGATTAATCTCAGCCGGGCGTTGGGACGGCTGTTTGTGCGCATGGGGTTGTACGATTTTCAGCGGGAAGCCCGCCGCAAATCCGATCATATCAAGGCGCTGGCGACCTGGGAAGAGGTCGTGGACGCGATGACCCGGGCGGGGCTGCGTCCGGTGCGGGTGGTCTTCTGGAACACCGTGTTTACCACGTTTGTCGAGCATGTGCTGATGAAGCTGGGCGAGGTCGCCTTTGGCAGCACGCCCGCCGGCCGCAAACCGCCGATCAGCGATCACACCCTGCCGGCACTGTCCGCCGAACCGGGCACCAGCGGCACGCAGCGCGAGATCCAGGCACGCCGGTACATGCGCCGCTACCTGGATCGGCGGGGGCTGGTCTACCGGGCGTTGCGCGCCATTACCCGACTGATGGAGTTGGAACTCTGGTTGTTTGGCCGGTTGCGCAGCGGAAATTATTTTATCGTCGTTGAGAAACCCTCCCGGAACCGCATGGTGTAAAATAGTAAAATAGAAGCGACACGCAACGTATTCATACATTGCACCCCGGACTTCCCATTTTGCAGTGGATCTGTGCGATAACCTATGCCAATACGCCCGCTCTACATTTCGCCGGTGGGTCGCGGTGGTGTGGACTTCGGCATCCAGAACATCACCCGCTCAGTGCGCGCGGCCGGGTTACCGGCCGAGTTGCTGCGTCTCCCGGAAATCTATAACTTTCTGCCCTTCCTCATCCCATACGGTCTCCCGGCGGGCTGGTGGCGGGGCTTTGATATCGTCCAGGGGCGCTCACGCCTGGCCTTTGCCCTGCGCGCATCCGGACTGCCGGTGGTGACAACGGTGCATCACCTGACCACCGACCCGGCCCTCCAGCCCTATAGCTCGCCGGCGCAGCGGCTGTTTTACCGCCTGGCCGAGTCGCGCTATGATCGCTGGTCGGTGCTCGATGCCGATGCGGTGGTTTGTGTCAGCCAGTTTACCCAGCGGCAGGTAACACAGACCTATGGCCGGGTTGACACCGTGCTGATCTTTGATGGGATCGACACAACGGTATTTATCCCAACACCAGACTTGGCACGCTCCGACGATGGTCTGCCGCCGAGTGATGCGCGCATCCGGCTGCTCTTTGTGGGCAACCGCACGCGGCGCAAGGGGTTTGATCTACTGCCGCAGATTATGGATCAGCTTCCCGACGAATATGCGCTATACTATACAAGTGGCTTCCAGGGGCGTGACGCAACCCCGCCGCACCCCCGGATGATTCCCATCGGTGCGCCGGATCGGGCCGGGTTAGTGGCAGCGTACCAGAGTTGCGATATCTTACTCTTTCCATCGCGTATGGAAGGATTTGGCATGGTGCCCGCCGAAGCCCTGGCGTGTGGTCGTCCAGTTGTCACCACCGACTCAAGCGCGCTGCCGGAAGTGGTTGATCATGGCGAGAATGGCTTTCTGGTGGCGCAGAACGATGTCGCGGGCTTTGCTGCGCGGGTGCAGGAGTTGGGCGAAGATGCGCACCTCCGCCGGCAGTTTGGCGAACATGGGCGCGACAAAATTGTGCGCTGCTTTGGGTATGACCAACTGGGGAATGGCTTTCGCGCCGTTTACCAGCGCCTCCTGGGGTAGGCAGGTTGCGTTGGGGGTTACGCCGGGTGTATAATACCCTTGTTCAATTTATCACAAGCGCTGTAGCCGGATGGATATAATGACAGGTGCATTTCAATGAAGACTGCGCTTTCACATACTGCAAAAGAGCAGTGCCGGGTTCGTTTGAGTAAGTAACGGCTAAATTCCTCAACATGCGGTTCTGTCGTCAGTGCCCATGTTGATGTCCCGGGAAAAACTATGAAGACATCGGTGTCCGAATTATTACACGAGGCGCGCATGGCTGCGCCTCATCTTATCTCAATTCGTTCCGACTCGGATATTATCGCGGCGCGGATGGCTGCCCGCGATATGGCGCGAAGTATGGGGTTCAGTGCCATTGATCAGGCGCGCATTGCCACAGCAACCTCCGAATTGACCCGGAATATCCTGATCTACGCCGGCGAGGGAACGGTTACGCTTAGCCAGGTGCATCGCGATAACCGGACAGGTATTGAGATGGTGTTTGCAGATCAGGGGCCGGGTATTGCCGAGATTGAGCAGAGCCTGCAGAATGGCACGTCGGTCGGTGGCATACCAGGCATGGGGTTGGCCGGGACACGTCGCCTGATGGACGAAATGGACATTGAATCGACCATCGGAGTAGGCACCCGCATCACCTGCCGGAAATGGTTATCCTAGCCCCGCCCGAGTCGGAGTCGCGTGCGCAGCCGTGCCCCAACCTCGCGGGCCTCACGCGACCCCAGTGCCGCCGCCATGCCGAGATACCCCAGGCTACCCACTCCACCTACGACAGCGACCCATACCAGCAGAAGTAACATGTCTTGCCGCCAGGCGTAGGAACCGCTGAGCGCCAGAAACGGCAGCCAGGGCAGCGAAAACCGGCGGACCACCCAGAGCAGTAGCGCCAGCCCGCCCGTTGCCAGAACCGTCGCTCCCAATGATCGCCACAGCGTTCGTTCCCCCCAGATGCCCGGTCGCCGCCGTCCCAGCATGATGAGTAAGAGCAGCAGTTCGACATTGGTTGCCAGGCTAAATGCCAGCGTCAGCGCAACGACACCGCCCCCGGACAGCAGCGCCAGGGTGCCAACTCCCAGGTTGAGCGTAACTTGAAGCAGACCGATCAAGACCGGCGTCCAGGTTTGCTGCATAGCATAAAATGCGCGGATCAGGATCTCGGCAGCGGCAAAGGCGGGCAGCGCGGTAGCATACCCCAGCAGCGGCATAACCGTGTAGAGTAGCGAAGTCTGATCGAACGCAAACCGTTGGTATAGCAGGCGCACCAGTGGTACTGCCAGGATCACGAGGGCCACGGTTGCCGGGATGGTCAGGAACAGAATAGTGCTGAGGGTGTTACGCACACTCGCGTCCAGTTCGGCGTGGCGATTCTCGGCGATGAGGCGTGCCAGGCGGGGGTAGGCCACGGTGCTCAGGCTGAGCGAGAAGACCCCATAGGGCAGCAGCATAAGCTGGTAGGCATAGTTTAATCCGGCCAGTCGCTCGAAGCCCAGGGTCAGCCAGGTTGTCAGCGCAGCCGTTACCAGCAGACTGATCTGTGCGGCAGCCTGCCCAAACACGCGCGGCGTCATCTGCTGCGCGATGGTCTTCAGTTCAAGCATACCGCGCCCCAGGGTCAGGTGCAGGCGCATACCCATGCCCCAGAGCCCGGGGATCTGCACCAGCAGGTACAGTCCGGCCCCGATAATCACGCCCCAGGCCAGCCCCCAGATATCCAGGAAGGGTACCAGGAAAATCGCCCCACCGATAATGCCCAGATTGTAAATCGCAGGTGCCAGAGCGGGCAGCGTAAAACGATCTTGCGCATTAAGCGCCGCCATTGCCAGTCCACCCAACCCCAGCAGCAACGGTGAGAGCAGGAACAGGCGAATAATCCGCGCCGTCAATGCGATATTCGTTTCGGTAGCGTCGAAGAACCAGACGGTAAGCTGCGGAGCCAGCACCCAGAGCAGCGCACTTGCCAGCGCCAGCAGCGCCAGCGCCCATGTGACGACTGCGCTTGCCAGGTGCCAGGCCCGTTCGCTACCGTCGCGCTGCCACACCTGGATAAAGACCGGAATAAAACTGCTACCCAGTGCGCCGCCAATAATCACCATATACAACAGGTCGGTTACGCGGAAGGCGGCGTAGTAAGCGCCCAGGTCAGCGTCCGTGCCAAACCGCGCCGAAATGACCACATCGCGGGCCAGTCCGGTGATTCGGCTCAACAGGGCACCCCCGATGACAATCAGACTGTTGAACAGGGGGCTGCGGACCTGGCGGCTCAACCGGGAGAGTTGCACAGGGTATATCCTTCTGCTATAATTTCTCTTCAGTGTGTGTATGGTTAGCTGTAGAGTATACCACCAGGTAGCGGTTGAACTGCTCTGCGGCGCATGAAAGTATATAGGGAGCGAGAAACCTTGGCGAACTCACGTTCAGCAAAGAAACGCATTCGCACAAACGCACGCAAACATTTGCGCAATCAGATGTACCGTTCGCGCGTTAAAACCATGATCAAGAAGGCCGAGCAGTCGATTGTCAGCGGCGCACAGGATGATGAGGCACTGCGCCTCGCTGTGAAGACGCTGGACAAAGCCGCTGTCAAAGGTATCATTCATAAGAACAATGCTGCCCGCCGGAAGTCACGCCTGATGAAGAAGTTTAACGCTGCCCGCCAGGAAGCCGCATCGGCCGGCACCTAGCTCCTGGGCGGAACGACGTTACCCCGGCATGCGCTCCGACCGCGGCCCGGTTTCCCCACACATCTCGATCACCAGAACTTCAAGCGCTACATCGGCCTGAATACGCCCGGTTTTGATGGCATGATCCATCTCGACCAGGCGGTCATGTAGCGCTTCGAGTTCATCCGCGCGAAAGTTCCGCGCCTGCCCCAGTGCTTTGCGGACAACAAAGGGCTTCTGTTTGAGTTGTGCTGCGATATCGTCGGCCCGCATCCGCTGCGCCGCCAGTTGCTGCACCCCCAGCAGAATGCGGACCTGGCGCGCCAGCATAAACATGATGTAGGTTGCTGCCTGGCCTTCCGCCAGCAGCGCGCGTACTCCGTGCAAGGCCGCGCCGCGCTGCCGCATGCTCAGTGCATCGATAAAGGCAAACAGATTCTGCTCCTGGGCATCCTGCACCAGCAGATCAACCACGGCACTGGTTATCTGCCCGCCGCGCCCGACATAGCTTGCCAGCTTATCCAGTTCCGTTGCCAGCGCACGCCCATCGTTGCCGACAAAATCGACCAGGTGCTGCGCCGCCGCTTTATCCAGCCGGACCTTCAGCCCCTTTGCGCGTTCGTTCAGCCAGCGCAGCAGCTCATTCCCGCTCCGTGGCTGAAATTCCTGCACCTGCGCAATCTTCTTGAGATGGGTGAAGAGCGCATTGCGTTTATCTACATCATCATGCTCAAGAAACAGGAGGTCGCAGGTAGGCGGAACTCGCTCCAGGTAGGCGCGCAGTTCATCTCGATCTTTACCTGCTTTGGCATGCTTCAAAGCATCATTGACGATAACCAGGCGCTTATCAGCCAGGAAGGGGAGCGCTTCACATGCGCTTGCCAGGGCATCCAGCTTAAGTTTGCGCCCTTCCAGGGTGGTACTGTTCAGTGCAGCCAGGTCAGGAGGAAGCGTAGCGCGCAACGCCGCAACTGCTTCGCTACGAGCAAATTCATCGGGGCCATAGAAGAGGTAGAGCATCTGCCCTCGTTCAGTGCAACGCCGGCCAGGATGATCCGGACCAGAGAGGAGAGGCAAAAACCCTGCCGGGCCGTGAATGAGCTAGTTTCGAACCTGATACGCTCAGGTGGGTGCCCGTCCACGAGGTCTGCGGACCACCGCATAGCTCGCTTGATCCAGGCTCCCTATCGAAACTCTGTTGGCTCAAAACATTCACCCATCCACGTACCAGGCGGGGTTAACCCGGATCATACCATACCGCTTCCGAACGTGCAAGGTGTACAAAAAATCTTACCGCCGGGGGCGTTGCGTTGCCACCCCATTCCGCTGCGCCTGATCCAATTGCTGCACGATACCGACCACGAACCGGGTTGTGCGTTCCAGCATCTGGGCATCGAGGTTTGCCAGCGGTTTAGTGTCGGAGATGGTCACAGGCTCGTCCGTGTGCGATAGAATGGAGAGCACCCGATAACTGCGTGCGTAGAGCAGGGTGGCAAGCGAGGGGGCCGTGCGATAGGGACGCGGTTCGGCATTGATCAGCGGATCGCGGGTATCGACCAGTTCGGCCAGTTGAACCAGCCGGGCATCGGCGGTATGCCGGCGCACCACGCCCTCGCGCGAGGCATAGGTCAACTGACCGGCAGCGATATGTTCCAGGTTGAGAAAGAGTGTCTGTGCCGCAGGAAAGGGATAGCGTGCCAGCAGATCGCGGACGCCGCTGCTGCCGGTTGCCGTCGCTCCCAGGGCAACGGTCCAGAGTTCCACCGTCTGCAGCGTCTGCAACTGTTCCGCCGCCGCGAGCAGCACCGCCAGCGCCCCCGCCCCACCGGGCGATGTCCCCAGGCGCGCCCGCTGCGGCAGCAGCAGCAAGAGCAGGTAGACCGCCGGCAGCACCTGACCATACCACCAGATCTCGCTGGGCGCGAACGCATGTAGCAGCGCCAGCAGCGTCAGCAGACCAAACACCACCATCCGGCTGATGAAGGCGACCCGATGCTGACCCAAAAAGCGGTACAACCCGGTTCGGTCGGGGTATGAGTCGAGGGGCGCCAGCAGCACCACCCGCCAGCGGGGTGCTTTCTCACCCGCGCGTGTGCCGACAATATTCTGGCTGTCGCGCTGCAATGAGAGGGGCGGCAAGGGGATAACCAGTGCATCACCCAGGGTCAGGAGAAAGCCCCAGAGCGCCAGCAGGAACGAGGGGAGCGGCAGCCAGCGGGTCAGCAGCGCAGCGGTCAACCCCAGCAGTGCCAGCAGGGGATAGGTCAACCCGGCGTGCGTGGCGGCGCGGAAGGTATCAGCGTTGACACGCATACCCGCACGCCGCAACCGCCCATCAACATAGGCGGCGGCCTGCGCCTCGGCCAGCGAGGTTGCCTGACGCGGCCCGATGACCGTCACCAGATGGCGAACGACTTCGAGCGCGTCATTCCGGCGCGAACGTGAAAGCATAAGTTTGCTGACCACTAAATGCTGAAGACTGCGTCACGCCGACGCGGGTCAGCCTTCGCCTTTAGTCTTCAGCTTACGGCAGATCCGCACCATAGCGCCACTGATGATAGTGCCGGCCGACATTTCCCATCTCAACCTGCCACTCGGCGGGATTGGTGGGAGTGTAGGTCAACACCCGACGTTCAAACGCCTGTACCAGCACATCCTGCGGTTCGCCGGCGACACTGACACGGATCCAGTAGGGTTCGCTAATCGGATAGCCAACGGTTTGCAACCAGTTGAGCAGCGGGCCGCGGGTAAACTCACCCGCCTCATAGACATCGCCCCAGGCATTCAGGTACTGCCAGAAGACGGTCGGGATATTATGGCCGGTCGTGGGCACGAAATGGGCCAGTCGGGTTGCAGATGAAGTTGGCCCGGCATATTCAGTGATGCGACCATCACGCTGAAGCTGTTCCGTCACCTGCTCCCCGGTGCGGTCCGCAAAGGTACGCTCAAGGAGGGTATGCAGGCCGGCATAAGTCGGTGTTGAGTCGCTGTTGCTATCACCCGCCAGCGCAATATCGGCGGCTTCGTGGGGCACAAAGTCGGTATCACCCACCTGAATGCGCCCGCTGATCATCTCCTGGACAAGCAATCCATTCGTGGCCTCTCCCGTAGAGGCAGCCGTTTCCATGCGGGCCTTATCAAAATATTGCACCTGACGTAGCCCATCGGCGGCCTGAGTGTAAGATTCCTCACCGATCATCAGGCTGTCGGGCCCCCACATCCAACTGCGCTCAACATACTTGCCGGCGACCGGCTGATCATTGCGATGCCACATCTGCTCAAAGACAGCATCGGCAAACGGAAACGGTGGAACGACCGTGCGTACTTCCGGGCGCGCCGTGGAGGTAGGCGTTGGCACCGCTCGATAGTTGATCGTCTCCAGTTCTTCATCGTCAACCCCATCCAGCGTAAACTCTTCCACGGGTGTTGCCAGGAGCGTTGGCGATGGATTGGGGTCAGCCGGGTCGGGTGTTGGCGTCGGCGTATCCAGGGAGGGCAGATCTTCCGGGTTAGTACGTCCGCAGTCGGTCTGGCCCGGCACACAGAGCTGCAAGAAGAGGTCATAGACAATATACTGATTGCCAATATCACCGATATTCTTGACCTGCGCATAGTAGAAACCGTCTACTTCGGGGATAAACTCAATCTGCGAGTCGAGCGTTTCGCCTCCCGGAATATCGTCATTGATATCGAGAATGCTGACACCATCGCGGTCGGTCAACACCAGAACCGTATCAGCCCCGGCCTGCGTTTCATCATTAATCGATCGCGGCCCCCGGTAGCGACTGGTGTCGGTAAAGAGGAAGTAGCGCTTCCCGGTTTTCCCGAAGAATGTCACCCAGTCCGCATCACCATCGGGACAGAGGCGACGCGCCTCCTGTAGCTCATTTGAGGTAATCAGACGCGCCTCTTCCGGCAGGCCATCCGGCTCAAACAGGTCCAGACAGACCTCAGAAATGGTGCTGGGGGTCGGGCCGGTGCCTTCACCAGTCAGAGTAATGACATATTCGCGCCCCGGACCACCGCTGCCGGAAACGTCGCGCACCCGGATGAAATACTTGGCATCTTCCGGAGCCTGCCAGAGATAAATGCGCGGGCGCAGATCATTCGGATTTTCTACATTGAAGTCATCATTAAACGCCAGTCTGTTACCATCTTCATCAGTCAGTTCGAGAGTCAGATCGAGCCCGGCGTCCATTTCAAGAATACTGATCGTATAGACCTTGCCCGCGATGCCGCCAAACTCCAGCCAGTCCTCATCGCCCTGGGGACAGATGGTATGCAACTGGTTGACGAACACATCGATCTGCCGGGCATTCTCCCGTTCATCATCGTCCTCAAAGGCATCTTCACAGATAACCCCTTCGGTGGGAGTAGGTGTATTAGTGCTATCCGGCGTACGCGTAGGCGTGGGCGTGGGCCCCGTAATATTGATGGTCAACTGCGCATTTGCCTCGATATCGCTATCATCCACATCCCGGGCGCGCAGGCGTCCACGTTCAGTGCGTTGGATCTCATCATCCGGGATCGTTATAAGAACAGTAATCGTTGCCCGATCACCACGGGGGATGGTGACAGTAGGATTAGGGATAACAACTTCAAAATCGATGGGCAAGTCAAACACATCAATGGAGAAGGTACGATCCTCCTCCTCACTTGTGTTTGACAGGATGAGATCGGTGAGAAATGTAACCGTTTCGCCCGGATTCTGCGTCGCTTCTAACTCTGTATCTGCAAACTGGACCACTGGTTCCGCCTGTGCCAGAACAAGATCAGGCAGTGGCTGTGTTGCCAGGATCAGCACAACGAGAATTGCCAGCGTGGTTATTGCGAGGTTTCGCAGGTGGTTAAGCGGTCGTGTCACTGATTGTCATCTCCCGCTGCCAGATTTATCTTACGGTTTAGACTGAGGCAATTATAGCATGGGGCATGAGTGTGTCAAGAATGAGACAGGGCATAGTAACTTTCAATTTCTTAACAGTCCCATTCTGTCCGATACTTCGCTCTTTTCAAATCCGGCAATTTTGTCATACCGCACCTATCCAGAGAATAACAATCATTAGAAATGTAGAAGTGTGCATTCTTTTTTTGTAAACATAATGTTTTTATACATCATCCGCCCGGTCAACATTAACATATTGTTGACCGGGCAGAATGAAAGGCTGACACCTACAGGCTAATATCCTGCATAGCAGCGGCAGCCACACGCTTCCCGACAGCCGCCGTTACCGCAGCCAGGCGGGGCATCAGCGCGGCGAAGTTTTCCAGCGTCAGCGACTGCCCGCCGTCGCTACGCGCACGATCCGGATCGGGATGCACCTCGATGGCAAGCCCATCAGCGCCGGCAGCCAGTGCGGCCAGCGCCAGCGGTTGCACCAGGTACCACTTGCCGGTGCCGTGGCTGGGGTCGGCAATAACCGGCAGATGTGAGCGGCGCTTCGCCAGCGCCACGGCGTTGAGGTCCATGGTGTTGCGCGTGGCCGTCTCGAAGGTACGAATCCCACGCTCGCACAGAATGACATTCGGATTGCCCTGGGCAACAATATATTCGGCACTCAGTAGCCACTCGTCGAAGGTCGCCGACATCCCCCGCTTGAGCAGCACGGGTTTCCCGGTGCGCCCAACCTCCTCCAGCAGTTGATAGTTCTGCATATTGCGCGCACCGATCTGCAGCAGGTCGGCATACTGCGCAACCAGATCAACATCGGTCGGGGTCATCACCTCGGTGACAACCGGCAGGCCCGTCTCTGCGCGCGCCTGGGCCAGCAACTGCAACCCCAGCTTGCCCAATCCGCGGAAGGTGTAGGGCGAGGAGCGCGGTTTGAACGCGCCACCGCGCAGCATGGTTGCCCCGGCTTCGCGCACGGCGTAGGCGGTGGTCATCATCTGCGCTTCGCTCTCGACGGCACATGGCCCGGCGATGACCACACAATCGCCGCCGCCAACTTTGATACCGGATACATCAACAATGGTGTCGTGGGGATGCATTTCGCGCCCGGTAAGTTTGTAGGGCCGCGTCACCCGCATCGTCTCCTGCACACCGGGGAAGCGCTCCATGTCTTCCCGCAGGGCCGGCGGGATGAATGCACCGATGACCCCGACGATCATGCGCTCCTCGCCATGAATAATATGGCCCTTCAAATCATGTTCCTGTAACCGTTCAAGTACGGTGTCGATGTTCTCCTGCGTGGCGCTGCTGCGCATAATGACGATCATTGCGTTATCTTCCTCTCCTGATGATATAACTTCTGCGACTGGTCGAACGGCATATGCCACACGCGGCGCGCCGGGCCGCAGCGTCGGCGTGGCCTGGGGCGGGGCAACGGTTGCCATAACAGTAATCTCCTCCACCGTATATAACGCGAAGTACGCGGTGGGTCTGCAAACTGGGCGTTTGCGCCCGGTAATGGCCCGATTCGCCTGCGGCAGCATGGTACGCTCTTTTCTTTTTCACAAAAAAATTCACAACGTGAATTTTTTTGTGAAAAAGAATGATATCTTCCGCCCTGCCGGAGGCGGAATCTCCTGTCGGGTCAACAACCGCGTAAGTCGTGTAAATAACGCGAGTTACGCGGTGGGTCCACAAACTGGACATTTGCCCAGGTGGAAGCCCGATTCGCCTGCGGCAGCATGGTACATTTTGAACTTTTTTCACAAAAAATTTGCACTGTGTGCAAATTTTTTGTGAAAAAAGAATGATATCTTCCGCCCTGCCGGAGGCGGAATCCCCTGTCGGGTCAACGACCGCGTAAGTCGTGTAAATAACGCGAGTTACGCGGTGAGCGTACACATCAGACGTGTACTTCCACAACGGCCGGCTTCGCCTGCGGCAGCATAGTTCGGTCTTTACGGCAAAGAAAAACCCCCAGCTTACGACTGAGAGTCCGGTGATTGCATGGTAAATGCGGTCATCTGCGCACGTTCGGGACGCAGATTGCGCGCGTCCCGGATGTAGACATGCACCAACTCATCGGCGCGGCGGGTGGTGTTCCAATGAATAAGCACCCGGATACAGCCCTGCAAACTACCCGGCACATTCATCTCGTGCCCGCAGAGCAGTGCGGTATCCAGCCAACCCAACTCACGCGCGGCAACGGCGGGAAACTCGGCATTGAGGTCGGGAGTAGTGGTGAAGATCGCGCTGGCGATATCCTCCGGCCGCAGATCGTTAGCCGCGATAAGCTCCTGGAGCATCTCGCGGGTCGCCTCCAGGATGGCTTCGCGTGTATTCTCGGTTGCGGTGGTTGCGCCACGAATACCGCGACACCAGACGGTTGTCATAGCAGTCTTCTCCTTTATCGATCTTGAGCTGGTACGAGACAAACAGAAAGGGCGTGGAAGCTGCTGCTCCACGCCCTGTCGTTTATCTGTCTACTATCTTAGATCTTACGCAACGCGAAGCACCCAGTCCTTATGTTGGCCGGTAAAATAAAAGAAGTAGAAAAAGCTGTTGATCAGATATACCATGGGCCTTTTCGTCCTCTACCGCTTCGCGCTAAATGCCATCCGACTATAGCACACAACCACACGTACGTCAAGCGGATATGCGGGATCGGATGCGCCGTATCTCAGAAGAACACCTTCACCAGCCGGAGCGCGCCCTGCTTCCAGGGGACACGGTGCGAGACACCGGAACTCTGCTCGAATTTCGCCAGATTATCCAGGTACCACTGGTAGTTCCGGATCAAGGCATCCTTGTTTGAAAACTTGGGATCATATCCAAGCACGCGTTCGGCCTTCTCGATGGAGACAAACGAGTCTTTGGAAACTGTCTCGTAGACCCACTTGTAGAGCGGGGAGAGATGAAAGAACTCGAGCACGCGCAGGGCCATGATCATCGGGCCGGCCGGGAAGGTGCGGATCTGCTTGCCATGACCGGCATAATCTAACACGGCCTGGAAATCCTCTTTGACGGTGGAAAACTCGCGGGCCCCGATGTTAAAGGTATCGTTGACCTTCGCCTTGTCGCCCTGCGCAACCAGGTAGATCGCCTCGCAGAGATCTTCGACATCGAGATACTGGTAGCGGTTGTTGCCGCTCCCCAGCACGGGGAAGCTCTTGCCATCCTTGGCCCAGTCGTAGAGCAGCGCAAAGACACCCAGGCGCTCCGGGCCAATAAACGATTTCGGGCGCAGAATGGGGATGCACATTCCTTTCTGGCGATACTCAAGGCAGGCTTCCTCGGCCTGGATCTTGGCTTCACCGTAGGGACCAACCCCACTCATTTTGTCGGTTTCGTACAGGGGATGATGATCAGGGATGCCATACACGGCGGTGGTGGAGATATGGATCAGCCGGTCCACGCCATGGTGATAGGCCACGTCGATCACGTTGCGCGTGCCGGTGACCTCCGTGGAGTAGATATCTTCTTTTTTGTAGAGCGGTAACGCCGCCGCCGTATGCACCACAATGTCGATGTTCTCCATTGCCCGATCAACCGTCTGGCGGTCACGGACATCGCCCTTGATGATTGTCACCTTATCGACAACATCGGGATAATCAAAATCGGCGATATCAAGCGAGGTAACGGCGTGCCCCTTGTCGAGGAGAAACCGGACCAGGTTGATCCCCAGGAACCCCGCGCCACCAGTAATTAAATATCGTTGTGACATAACCTTTACCTTCTCCTGATTTTCTACTCTGTCGCCGGCATAGGCTGTGCTACGCTTTGCAGGACGCGTCTGGATCGTCCTGTTCGTAGTATAACGAATTGTAGCGACACGATTATAACCGGGGTTGCGATTATATTGAGTAACTGATATGGGATGTGACGTAAAGTTCTGCGCCGGCCCGTAGGGGCGAAAGATTTTTCGCCCTTACCCGTCCTGGGAAGCGCATACCGGAGGCATGCAGACCGGGTACACCAGAACCGTGTGCAGAAACATACGTCACACCCCTGTAACTGATAGCGCTTGACAGCCGGACAGAAAAAATGTACCCTCTATCTTTGTTACTGTTATTCTGCAAAGCGACCCTGGTTCAGTATGACGACCAACCCGATTACACCCGATCCACCGGCAGCAACGCCGACCACGGCGGCTGCATCCCCACCGGCCCGACGGCCATGGCGGGCGCTCTTCTTGCTGTTCGGCACACTGCTGCTGACCGGGGCGATTCTGCTGGTGCCGCTGGATGTGCTTGAGCGTCTGGGGGATTTTGGCTACCTGGGGGTTTTCCTGCTAACGCTCTTTTCCAGTGCCTCGATTGTGCTGCCGTCGCCGGCCCTGGGAGCGGCCCTGGCGGGGGGCGCGGTGCTGAACCCCTGGATTGTCGGGGTGCTGGCGGGAATTGCGGCGGGATTGGGCGAGTCCACCGGCTATGCGGCGGGCTACAGCGGGAGCGGGCTGGCGATGCGTTCGCGTTTCTATGCTCGGGTAGAAAGCTGGGTGCGGCGCTGGGGCATGCTGACCGTGTTTGTGCTGGCGGCCATCCCCTCACCGCTGATTGATCTGGCGGGGATTGCGGCGGGTACGTTGCGGCTGCCCTTTCGCGCATACCTGCTGGCCTGCCTTGCCGGGAAGATCGTGCGCTTTGTTCCCGTGGCAATGGCGGGACGGCTGTTAAAGGATGTCCTGTTTTGAGTTGCACATGAGGCATACGAGTACATATGAGCGATCTACTGATAGCCACACGCAACCCGGGGAAGCTGCGCGAGTTTGCCCAGATCTTTGCCGACCTGGGAATGAACTTGCGCTCGCTCGATGATCTGGGGATCAGCGCGGAGATTGAAGAGACCGGTACAACCTTTACCGCCAATGCCCAGTTGAAGGCCGAAGGCTACATGCACCTGAGCGGGTTGCCGGCGCTGGCCGACGACAGCGGGCTGGAGGTGGCAGCGCTGGATGGTGCGCCGGGGGTCTACTCGGCGCGCTACGGCGGTGTTACGGGCGCGGCGCAACTCGCCTATCTGTTGCAGCAACTGGAAAGTGTCCCGGTTGAGGCCCGGCAGGCCCGCTTTGTCTGTGTGATTGCGCTGGCGCGGCCCGGTGGTGCAACCGAGTTTGTCGAGGGTACACTCTCCGGTGCGATTGCGCCGGCACCACGGGGGACGGGCGGGTTTGGGTATGATCCGGTTTTTTATCTGCCGGAAGCGGGCAAGACCCTGGCGGAGCTGCCGCCGGAACATAAAAACGCCATCAGCCATCGCGCCGCGGCCGCACGCGCGGCACGGGCCGTGCTGCAGCGCTGGCATACCGAGGGCCACCTATGACCCTGGTCGTCTCCGCGCTGGCCTCCAGCAGCCAGGGCAATGCCATCCTGCTGCGCATGGAGCAGACCGCCATCCTGATCGACTGCGGGCTGTCGATGCGCGCGATTGAGCGACATCTGCGGCTGGCGGGGCTGGACCCGGCGGATCTGCATGCGATCCTGTTGACGCACGAGCATGGCGATCATGCGTTGAGTGCGGGCAAACTGGCGCGGCGCTATGGTCTGCCGGTGGTGTGTAATGCTGCAACCCGCGTCGCGCTGGGCGAACAACTCGCCGGGGCCGCCGTTGAGCTACTGCCGATTGGCGCGGTGGCCGGGATCGGGCCGTTCGATATCACCAGTTTTCGGTTGCCGCACGATGCCGCTGCGCCGGTCGGCTACTCGATTACTGCGGCAGGTGTTACGGTGGGGCTGGCAGTTGATCTGGGTAGTTGGACCGAGGAGATCGTAGAGCATCTGCGCCCGGCGGATCTGCTGATTGTCGAGGCCAATCATGATCGGGAACAGTTGCAGGTAGCACCCTATCCCCAGGCGACGCGCCGGCGCATCTTTAGTTCACTGGGCCATCTGGATAATGTTCAGACCGGCGAGTTGCTGGCACGTATCGGTGCGGACGGGCGCGAACGGGATGTCTGGCTGGCCCATCTCTCGGAACAGGCCAACACGCCGGAGCGGGCGCGGAAGGGTGTCGGGCGCGTCCTGCAGATGGCGGGAATATCCGGGTTGCGGCTGGTAACGCTGCCCCACCGGGCAACACTGGCCCCGCCGGGCACGGCCGTCTGGAGCAGCGATGGTATGCTCAAACAGAAGAGTTTGTTCGGGTAGGCGTATCCACCTGCCCCACGCAAAGGAGTTGTGCGATGGCGATGCAGAAGACAGAGTTTATCTGGTTCAATGGTCAACTGGTGGAGTGGGAAAAGGCCACGGTGCATGTGTTATCGCATGCGCTGCACTATGGCAGCAGCTTCTTTGAGGGCATTCGCTGCTATGCCACCCCGCGCGGTCCGGCAGCTTTCCGACTGACGCCCCACATGCGGCGGTTGTTCGACTCGGCTAAGATTTATCGCACCGAGATCCCCTACACCCTGACGCAACTGGTTTCCGCCGTTAAAGAGACCGTGCGCGCGAACCAGTTGAAGTCGGCCTATGTGCGCCCGGTGGTCTTCCGGGGCTTTGGCAGCCTGGGGGTTGATCCGATGCCCTGCCCGGTTGAAGTGGCTATCGCGGCGATTGAGTGGGGGAAGTATCTGGGGGATGAGGGGTTGGAGCAGGGTGTCGATGTCTGTGTCTCCTCCTGGAACCGCTTTGCGCCCAACACCCTGCCCGCGCTGTCGAAGGCAGGCGGGAATTACCTCAACTCGCAACTGGTCAAAATGGAGGCGCTGCGGGATGGCTACAGCGAGGGAATTGTGCTCGACTCGCAAAACCAGGTCAGCGAGGGCAGCGGCGAGAATATCTTTGTTGTACGCGATGGCGTGGTAATGACGCCCCCAGCCAGTTCCTCGATTCTATGGGGCATTACGCGCGACACCGTGATCACGCTGCTGCATGAACTGGGGATTGAAGTGCGCCAGCAGGTGATTCCGCGTGAGATGCTCTACCTGGCCGATGAGATCTTCTTTACCGGAACCGCCGCCGAGATCACGCCCGTCCGCTCGGTTGATGGTATTGCGGTAGGAACGGGGCAGCGGGGCACGCTGACGGCCGAGGTGCAGTCGGCCTTCTTTGGGATCGTGCAGGGCGAGCGCGCGGATACCTACAACTGGTTAGAATATGTCGATGAAGCCTGAAATAAGGTATTGCAACGCAGTAGACCATCGGCTATAATGTTTTGCGCATTCACAGGACGATCAGGCGTGACAAAACCGAATTTTGGGCCATGGTGCGCAAAAGCAACAAGGCCAGCATCCACTTGCGGAAGCTGGCCCTGGTTTCTGGCGTATGTTCTGTTCTGATGAACTATGAACTATTTGGATGAATGAGAGAACGGGTGGGGGTTAGCGGTTGCGGGTTTTGTACATCGTACGCAGGTGGCTAGTACTGATCTTGACCCGCCGGCGCTTCCCATCGGCATCAATAATGGTTTTGGTTTGGACATTTGGGTACCAGGTGCGCTTTGTGCGCCGCTTGGAGTGGCTCACATTATTCCCGGTTGAGGGCTTTTTGCCCGTAAATTGACACTTTGCCATGAGCTATACCTCAGTTATCGATAGTTATCGGTTACAATCGCAATGAGCTTTGTAGACTATACCATATCTAACAACCCCTGGCAAACGTATGAGTAAGCAGGTTTCACATCCTAATGCCCGGGTGTTACCGGACGGCAAGATCGAGGTAGCGCCCCGAGCGATTGCAACCATCACGGCGTGCGCTGTGCTCCAGTGTTATGGCGTTGTTGGTATGGCCCCGCGTAACTTGCGTGAGGGTGTCGCGCAGGTGTTGCATAAAGAAGACCAGTATAAAGGTATTGATATTCTTATCAAAAATGATGAGATCGCGATTGATCTGTATGTCATTATCGAATATGGAACACGCATTGTCGAAGTAGCGCGGAATGTTCAGGAGAATGTGCGCTATGCAGTGGAGCATGCGCTGGGATTACCGGTTTCGCGGGTAAATGTACGGGTGCAGGGTGTGCGTATTAGCCGGCCATGAGAGGAAAGTGTTGTGAGTGAACATGCAGCAGTAAGCACCCGGCCTGTCTCCTGGACCGGAACGGAGCTGTTGGATGCATTAAACGCGGCGGAACAGTGGCTGCAACAGCATGTTTCTACGATAAACGCCCTGAATGTCTTCCCCGTTCCCGACGGCGATACCGGTACGAATATGCATATGACGCTGGCCGCCGCGCTGCGGGAGGTGCTGCCGCATGGCTCCTGTGCCCAGGTGAGTGAACAGGTCTACCGGGGGGCGCTGATGGGGGCCCGGGGCAACTCCGGCGTCATTCTCTCGCAGATCCTGCGGGGCGTGGCCCAGGCGCTGGCCGGGCATGAGCGGTGCGGCCCGCCGGAACTGGCGAATGCGCTGGTGCAGGCCAGTACCACCGCGTATCGCGGCGCCAGCGAGCCGCGCGAGGGCACCATCCTGACGGTGATCCGTGAAACCAGTGTGGCGGCCCAGACTGCCCTGGAAACCGCCGATGCGGACCTGATCACGGTTCTATCCGCTGCGGTTGTCGGCGCGCGCGTTGCCGTTGAGCAAACACCAACGCTGCTCAAGGTGCTGCAGGACGCCGGGGTGGTTGATGCCGGTGGACAGGGGTTGTATGTCATTCTGGAGGGCATGCTGCGCTGGGCGCAGGACGAAAGCGTGTCGCCGACCCACGATCCGGCGCTGACGCAGAACTTCGGCATGGCCTTCAGGGATATTCACACGGAGGATGATTCTGGCTACTGCACCAACGTTCTGTTGCGGGGTGAGCATCTGCCCTTTGAAGAGATTCGCCGGCATATGAATGCGGTGGGAACCTCGGTGGTGGTGGTGGGGGATGCGGCGCTGATACGCATTCACATTCATACGCTGCGTCCGGGGGATATCCTGAATTATGCGGTACAGTTTGGCGAACTCCTCAACGTCGAAATCACCAACATGAACCAGCAGCGCGCGGCCCTGCACCAGGGCAATGGACAGAACGCGCGGTCAGGGATGCGTGACGCAGTGCCGACACCGCCGGTTGATGCCGGTGAAGCGGCGCAGAATGCCATCGGGCTGGTGGCGGTTGCGCCGGGGAGCGGGTTTGCGGCAATCTTTCGCAGCCTGCGCGTCGGGGCGGTGGTGACGGGCGGGCAGACCATGAATCCCAGCACGCAGGAACTGGCCGAGGCGATTGAATCCTTGCCCCAGAATGAAATAATTGTCTTGCCCAACAATAGTAATGTTATTATGGCGGCACAGCAGGCAGCGGAAGTTACCGGCAAGCAGGTACGGGTGCTGGCCTGCAAAACGGTGCCCCAGGGTATCGCGGCGATGATGGCATTTGGCTACCAGCGTGACCTGGAAACCAACTTCACTGCGATGCAGCGCGAGATCGAGCGCGTTGTCACGGCGGAAATTACCACGGCAGTGCGTGATGCGCTGATCGATGGCGTGGCGGTACGCGGCGGGCAGACGATTGCGCTGCTGAATGGCGACCTGGTTGTGGCGGGGGATGACCGGGATCAGGTGATCGATGATATTTTAGCGCAGATGGGGCTAGAAGCGTTCGAGATCTTGACAGTCTATTATGGTCACCATGTATCGGCGGAACATGCCCACGCACTGGCGACCCGCCTCAACAGCCGCTATCCTGAGTATGAAATCGAGGTCAGGTCGGGTGGGCAGCCCTTCTACGACTATATTCTCTCAGCCGAATAGAACGTAATGAGTGAGCAGGGGAATCCAGATGGTGTCAGGAGTGTGTTATGGCCAGCATAAAAATTGTTACCGATAGTGCGGCTGATATTCCGCCGAGTCTGGCGCAGGAACTGGGAATAGAAATCGTTCCGCTGCGGCTTCACATTAATAATCAGATCTACCGCGCTGGCCTGGACATATCAAGTGAAGAATTTTACGAACTGCTGCAAAGCAACACCTGTGATATCGCAGTTTCGTCGCCGGGTGTGCTGGTCTTTGAGCATCTCTACCGCCGGCTGGTGCTCGAGTATGAGCATGTGTTCTCGATTCATCTGAGTGGCCGCCTCGGGGGGGTGTTTCGGGATGCAAATCAGGCGCGGACTAAGCTGCCCGCCTCGCTAACCCGGATCGAGTTGATTGACAGCAAATCGGCTTCGATGGGCATGGGGCTGGTGGCGCTGACGGCAGCACGCGCGGCGCGGAATGGCGCTTCGCCCGCCGAGGTCCGGCAACTCATCAACGATATGATCCAGCATACGCATGTGGTCTTTTTTGTTGATACTATGGAGTATCTGGAACGGGGCGGACGCCTGACCGTTGCGGCCTCAGTGCTCGGTTCCATGCAGCGGATCAAGCCGCTCATGATCCTCGACGAGGGCGAGATTGTGCCCTACGAGCGCACCCGTACTCGCGCCAAGGCGATTGAGGGGTTGTATACCTTTATCGAGGATTTTCCCAGGGTACAGGAGGTGGTCGCCCTCTACTCAACCACACCGGAAGATATTGAGAAGCTGCTGGAGAAGGTTGAGCCGATCTTCCCCCCGGAGCGCGTGCAGGCGGTTCAGTTTAGCCCAAGCATTGCCGCCCATCTGGGCCCCGGCGCGATGGGGGTGGCGGTTTTTGAGGGCCTGGAGGAAGCTTGAGGCATGTTGTAATGCCCGCTGTACGCCGTGCGAGGAGTTATGTGTGGTTAAGATAGTTGTCGATAGTACCGCCGATATGCCGGCGGAGTTGTGTCGTGAGTTCGATATACAGGTTGTACCGCTGCAGGTACGCTTTGACGATGAGGCCTTTCGTGATGGCATCGATATCAGCCGGGATGAGTTTTACCAGCGCTTAGTCACCAGCCCGACCTTGCCCACCACCTCGACACCGCCACCCGGTGCCTTTGTCGAGGTTTATGAACGGCTGGCCCGGGAAACCGATGCAATTCTGGCGATTCATCTGTCGGGGAAGTTGAGTAGCACGGTTGGGGTTGCGCGCAAGGCGGCGGAGATGGTACCCCAGGTGCGGATCGAAGTGGTCGACTCGCACTCGCTGGCAATGGTGATGGTCTATATGGCGGTTGCAGCCGGGGCCGCCGCGCGCAATGGCGCGGGAGTGGACGAACTGATACCGCTGGTCAACCGGGTTCGGGAGCGCGCGTTTTTCTATGTCGGGCTGGATACGCTGCACTATCTGGAGAAGGGCGGGCGGATTGGCCGGGCGCGGGCGTTCCTGGGAACGCTGCTCAATGTGAAGCCTTTGATCGAGGTGCGCGACGGTGAGGTGCATCCGCTGGAGCAGGTACGCACCGGCAAGCGGATGATGGCCCGCCTGGTTGAACTGGTGCAGGCGCAGACCCCCGTGGAAGAACTGGCGCTGCTCTACACGTCACAGCGGGAGAAGGCCGAGGCGCTGCTTGAGCAGATTGTGGCGCAGCAGATCTTTCCCCGCGAGCGCATCCAACTGGTCCAGATGGGCGGAGTTATCGGCACCCACGCCGGGCCGGGTGCGGTTGGCGTTGTTGGCATCAAGCGAGAGGAGTAACGCGGAGCGATGCAGGCGTTTTTTGAGTTTGGGTTGGGGACGCGGGTACTCTACGACGTTGGCCTGGCGCGTGAGTGTGCGCAGGAGATAGAACGAATGGGCGCGCAACGCGTGCTGCTGGTAACGGACACGGGTATTGCCACCGCCGGGCTCCTTGAGCCGATCCAGGCAAGCCTGAGTAGTGCCGGTACCCATGTTGTAATCTTCGACCAGGTACCCGCGAACTCATCGGTCCAGGTGGTTGCGGATGGTGCGGCGCTGGCGCGTGAACAGGAGATTGATCTGCTGGTGGCAGTTGGTGGCGGTAGTCCGCTCGATACGGCCAAGTGTATGCGCATTCTGCTGACGCATGGCGGCGATCTGCTGGACTACCAGGGCTACAATGTGCTGGAGCAGCCGCTGCTGCCGATGATTGCGATCCCCACGACCGCCGGAACCGGGAGCGAAGTGTCGCCCTTTGCCGTGATCCGCGATGAGACCACGCAGGTCAAGCTAACCTTTGCCAGCCCCTTCCTGGCCCCGACGCTGGCAATCCTCGACCCGGAACTGACCCGCACCCTGCCCGCGACCCTGACCGCCGCCACCGCGCTGGATGCATTGACGCATGCTATCGAGACGATTGCCTCGAGCGAAAGTAACCCGATCAGCGATAGCCTGGCACTCGCGGCGATTGAGCGGGTCGCTCACCATCTGCGGGATGCCCTGCAGGATGGAACGAATATGGTCGCACGGGGGAACCTGCTGCTGGCCTCCTGTATGGCCGGGATCGCATTCTCAAGCGGGTTTCTGGGCGTGGTGCATGCGCTGGCGCACGCAACCGGGGGCAAGTTCTGTGTGCATCACGGGATGGCGAATGCGCTTTTTCTGCCCCACGGGATGCAGTTTAATGCGGCAGTTGTGCCGGAGCGTTATGTCAAAATTGCGCAGGCCCTGGGCGTACCGAGCGCAGGCCGCAGCCAGGCCGAGGTGATTACGGACGGCATCGCGGCGGTACGCGCGTTATGCGCCGACGCGGGCATGCCCACCCGCCTGCGCGATCTGGATATACCGGAAGCGGCACTGGAGGAACTGGCCGAGATAGCGCTGACCGATGCCGCCATCTTCACCAACCCGCGTAGTGCCACACAAGAAGAGTTGCTGGAACTGCTGCGCGCGGCCTGGTGAATTGGGCGGGGCAGAGCGCCAGACATCGCGGGCCACATTTCTACTCCGTGGGAAACAATACACTCCCCGGCTCAACACTGCTCCCCGCCGGCAGCGTAACCCCCGGCCCCAGGACCGCACCGCGCCGGCAGAGCACCTCCGGATCAAGCCGGTCACCCACCTGGGCGGTAGACTGCACATCGGCAAAGATGCGCGACGGCAGCCGGGTAGCCGTTCCCAGACGCGCGCCGGTATCAAGCAGACTGTGCTGCACCAGGCAGTCATCCCCAACCACCGCACCGGCTCCCAGCATCGCATGTTCGATCACGCAGTTAGCGCCCACCGTAACTCCCGCCGCCAGCACCGAGCGTTCGATAACCGTGTTTGCGCCGATCACAACGCCATCGCCAATAATTGCCGGTCCCGTGATGCGACTACCTGCGCCGATGCGGGCCTGCCCAACCGCTACTGCTCCGTTGAGCGTACTGGTCGCCGCGATGGTTGCTGCCGGATGCTGAACGGCGGGCCGGTCAGATTGCTGCTCCAGCAGAAACGCATTGGCAATCAGCGCCTCCCAGGGCGTACCCACCGGCACCCAGTGACCGGCGCAGAGCTGGTAGTGAACGGGATGCTCCGCGGCCAGCAGCGCAATCAGATCGGTCAGTTCATACTCGCCACGGGGAGAGGGCCGGATACGCTCCAGCAGGGGGAAGACCGCCGCGTCGAAGTGGTAGATACCGGGATTCGCCAGCGCGCCGGGTTGCGCGTGGGGCGGCTTCTCGATAATGCGCTGCACCCGGTCATCGACAATATCCAGAATGCCAAACGCCTGCGGATCAGCCACGCGCAGGGCAGCCATGCTGTAACGCTCCCGGCAGATGTTCTCCAGGTCCACCCGGCTGATCAGGTTATCGCCGTAGAGCAGGAAAAAGGGCGCGTCTATCCGGCCCGCGACGGCCTGCAGCGCACTGGCGGTGCCGTTGACCTGCTGCTGCGGTACGTAGCGCAGTTCCATCCCCCGGTAGTCTGTACCAAAGTGCGCCTGGATATCGGCGGCACGGTAGCCCACCACCAGCGTGACATGCGTAACCAGTCCAACCAGTTCATCGAGGATATGGGCCAGCAGCGGACGACCAACCAGCGGAATAAGCGGCTTGGGCCGGTGCAGCGTGAGGGGCCGGGTACGCCGCGACTCACCGGCGACCAGGATCACGGCGTGGCGGGTCGAACATTGATCCGGGTTTGTCAATGGCATATGCGCGCCTCACAGAGCCGGTACTACTGCTTGTGCCAGGTTTGTGAAAAAAATAGCGGTGACTGACACGACATTATACTGCAAAAGCAGCTAATGAAAAAGCCCACTGCGGAGGTAGCACACCGCAATGCGCTTCTGATTGGACGGGGGGAGCAGGCTAATAATGAACAGGACTTACGCGGTCAGTTCCAAATCCGGCATGTGCCTGAATAAACGGCCCGACTCGCCTCCGGCAGGGCGGAATAGAACATTCTTTTTCCGGAACATGTGGCACGGTGTGTCACATGTTCCGGAAAAAGACAGAAAAGTACCACGCTGCCGCAGGCGAAATACACCATTATCGGGAGCAAACGACCCGTTTGAATGCCCACCGCGCGCGTCGTGTAATTAATAATCCGGGGTAATCTGCTGGGCCAGCAGGATCGCCTGGGCGACTTCCTTCATCGACTTGCGGCTATTCATTGCGAGTTGTTGAATGCGGCGAAATGCCTCCGCCTCGCGCAGTCCCTGGCTATCCATCAGGTAGCCCTTGGCGCGTTCGATCACCTTGCGCGTCTCCAGCCGCTCTTGCAGTTGCGACAACTCCTGCTTGCGCGCATGCTGCTCCTGCCAGCGCGCACAGGCGACCTCAATGATCGGCATCAAGGTGCTCTCGTGGATCGGCTTGACCAGAAAGCCCAGCACACCGGCGTCACGCGCGCGGGATACCAGTTCCCGGTCACTGGAGTTCGTAATCAAGATAACCGGAGCCAGCCCTTCATTCTGGAGCAACCGGGCAACCTCAATGCCGTCCATACGCGGCATATCGCGGTCGATTAACACCACATCGGGCCGAAGCTGGCGGATCAAGAGAATGGCGCTCATCCCATCGCCGGCCTCACCAATAACCAGGTAGCCCAGATGCTCCAGCGTTTTGCGCAGGTTGGCGCGAATGGTCGACTCATCTTCCGCTATCAAAACGCGTTTGCCTGTCATTGATCGATGCCTCCAAACATCAATAAGCCCCTTGTCGCGCCGGTTCTATGGGCGGCAAGGGGCAACCATGCACCAGATTCAGACATCGTAGCTTACAGGCCAGTATACCTGGTTGCTGCGGCGACAACAAGAGCCACAATATACAAAGTCACACCAGCGGCACTTGTGCAGGAGAATGGAGGAGTGGTGACATACAGATGTTATGCATTGCCCTGTGGACGGAGCTTTGCGCCTCCGGCAAGACGGAAGATTCCATAATAGAGCAACCCTCCATTGGTCGTATGCCGCCTTCAGGCGGTTGAGAGCGAATCCCGCAGAATTAGTTCACAACCAATGGAGGATTGTTATATACAGGATTTACGCGGTCGGTTCCAAATCAGGCATCTACCTGGACAACCGGCCCGATTCGCCTCCGGCAGGGTGGAAGCCAACAGATCTTTTTCACAGAAAAATTCACGTTGTAAATTTTTCTGTGAAAAAGATAAAGAAGTACCATGCTGCCGCAGGCGAAGCTGCCGTTCACCGGGTGAAACGTCCGGTTTGATGAACCACCGCATAACTCGTGTAGTTGTAACCCACACTCAGGGCGCAATCAGCGCCAGGCAGGTGCCGTTGCCCACACTCGCCAGCGCATTGGGCAGGGGGAAACAACTGGCAACCGTCGCACTGGTTGCGGGCAGGGCGGCACCGCTAGCCAGACCAAGCACAACCAGGAAAATGACCAGCGCCAGACCAGCGCCCCCGGCAACCGTCAATGCTTTGTTTTGATTAAGCTCCGGGTCGGTCAGGAAAAATGCATACGCTGTGTAGATCACGTAGGCAATCAGGCCAATCGCAACGGGCTGATAGAGGCAGCCAATCCGGGCAATACTGCCAACCGCGGCATTAAGGCCGAGAATCGGCACCGTATAGAGCGCAGTGGTGTAGATAATCTCATCCTGGGCAAATGAACTCCCCTGCTGGCGGCCCAGTGCATTCAGCACAAAGGCAAAGATAAAAAACGCACCAAAGGGTGTCACCAGGGCAAACAGCAACTTCAGGAAGGCATAGGGTACCGCCGCAATAAAGGGCGACAGGCCCGCAATCAGGCCAAACACAAAGGCAAACAGCGCTGCCACAACCGACACCGCGCTCACAAAAATCAGCGCCTCGCGCATCCCGCCTTCTTTCTGAAACCGCCTGAAAGTCTCCGCTTCCGGCTTCCGCAATATCGCCAGGCCCCGGTCAAGCTGGGCGCTGAGCGACGTGTCCCGAACGATCATGGCCACTTCCTCCTCTGCTATGCAACACGAGCTTTACCCTTATCCGCTACTGCTACCGTCAGCCGGGGCCCGCACGAGACGAGCCGCGCAGAGCTAAATGCCCGACCCTACCGGGCACCTCCGTCTTCGGGTTGATCTCCCTGATAAAAAGAGCAACCGGCGGCAGCAGGACAGCACGCTGGGGGCGCACAGGCCGCGATAAACTGGTTCTGTAACGGTCAATGCGCTCTGGCCTATTGTAACAAAGTTTTCCGCATCCGTTGTCAGACCACAACATACGCAAAGGGGTCGCGTCAATAACGCGACCCCTTTGAACTGCTCCCAGCACGCCCGGCAGAGCGGACGACCGGGCGTGTCATACCATTTGCAGACCCTGGTCAGATGGTTCTACGCGACGTAAAAAATCGAAAACACCACCCCGGTGACGATCCAGTAGGCAACGAGCGCTGCGACCACCGAAATGACCGCTTTCGTCGTATCGGTCAGGTTCATGCTGGAGCGCGATGCCAGATAGGCCAGGTAGAGCATATACAGGCTCAGGATGAGTACGACGGTGGGAATAAAGATAATGTTAAAGAGCGGAATATTACTCATAATGCCATTCACGGCCATAATTGGGGCCGCGTAGAGCGCAATGGTGTAAAACACCTCATCCTGCGTTCCGGTACCACCCTGCTGCTTGCCCACCCAGTAGAGCACGTAGGAGAATGCAAAAAAGCCGACAATGGGCGTAATAAAGCCACCCAGCAGCCGCAGCAACGCATATCCGAAGCCGCCGAACAGACCAAACACAAAGGCAACAATCGCCGCCAGTGCCGCCGCCACCCCGACATAGACCAGCGCCTCGCGCATGCCGCCGCGCTTTTCGTACTGCTCAAACGTCGCCACGCTGGGCCGGGTCAGAACATTAATGCTCTGATTGAGCATCTCATCAATGGATACACCCTGAACGATCATAACCAACTCCTCCTTATACATAAACCGGCCACGGATAAAGATATGCGTAACTGCCACAGACCGGACGGCGTTATGGTTGCGCCACACGCCGTCATTAATCTGCAGCGCTCCTTTGCATATTGTAGCAAAAACTGGCACCTTTTGTACAGTTATGCAATTTTCTCGTCTGCTGTGTATGTCCCGACGCGCTTCACTCTATTAGCTGTATTATATGATACGCAATACTGTGCATAAACGTTGCATACGGCCAGGGGTTACGGGTTACGGGTTACGGGTTACGGGTTACGGGTTGGCGTGTGGGGGACGGCTATGTTATGATGCATTTCATGCACAGGAGTTACGTGGTGCGGCCTATTCTGGCCTGGTGACAACCCTGAACGCCGGCTGCGCCTGCGGCAGGATGGTACTCTTTTTCTGCCACCCTGCCGGCGGCGAAAAGCACTCGCTCGGGGAGAACCACGCAACTCGTATCGGTCACGAACACTATGTAGAGGAGCGAATGATGCCACGTCACGATGGGCGACGGCCGGAGCAGTTGCGCCCGGTGCAAATCACGCCCGAGGCGGCACCCTACGCCGAGGGTTCGGCCCTGATCGAAATGGGTGCCACGCGGGTGCTCTGTACCGCCAGTGTTGAGCCCACAATTCCCGGCTGGCTGCGCGGGCAGGGGCGCGGCTGGATCACGGGTGAATATGCGCTGCTGCCCCGCTCAACCCTTACCCGCACCCGCCGCGAGCGCAATGGTGCCGGCGGACGCACGCAGGAGATCCAGCGGCTGATCGGGCGTGCCCTGCGTGCCGCAGTTGACCTGACGGTGCTGGGCGAGCAGATGATCATCGTTGACTGCGATGTGCTGCAGGCCGATGGCGGGACACGGACTGCCGCGATTACGGGCGGGTATGTGGCCCTGGCTCTGGCCCTGCGGCACATGCATACTGCCGGCCGGTTAGAGATCAACCCGCTGCACCAGGCCATTGCGGCCGTCAGCGTCGGGGTGGTGGGCGGCGAGATTCTGCTGGACCTGGACTACAGCGAGGACAGTCAGGCGGATGTCGATTGCAACGTGGTGCAGACCGGCGCGGGCGAACTGGTGGAAGTCCAGAGCACGGCGGAAGGCACACCTATCAAGCGCGAGCAACTGGATCGGCTGCTGGACCGCGCCGGGCAGGGCATCACCGAACTGCTGGCGCTGCAGCGCGCAGTCCTGGAGCTACCGCAGTCCGCTATCGAGTAACTGCGGCGCACAAACCCAATAGTTTACCGATTTTAACAGTCTATCGGGCCGCATGGCTCACCAAACGGTAGATTGGTATGCTATAATAGTACCCAATACCCGGTTCGTATGCGTAACTGGAGAGGCCAGCAATGCTGGAAGACTTTAAGCGGGAAGAGGGTCTGCGCCACTTCCATCGAGGATTAACCCTTGAACGCGCCAACCGCGTCATGGAGGCCGTTGAAGCCTATCGGCAGGCCGTGGCCCACTATCCACACCTGCGCGAGGCCCACGATGCGCTGGGCTTTTACTATCAGCGCCATGGGTTACTGGCGAAGGCCGCCGATGAGTTTCGCATTGTCACCAACCTTGATGGGGACTTTCTCTCCTTCTTTAACCTGGGCTATGTCCTGATCGAGCTGGAACGGTATGAAGAAGCCCTGGAAACATTTCAGCGCTGCCTCCAGTTTGCCCCGGAAGACTCGGCCACACACTATGAACTGGGGTTGATCCACTTCTCGCGGGGCGAGTTTGGCGCCGCGCTGGAACATCTGCAGCGGCCGCTGCGGAGTTATCCGGAAGACTGGGAAGTACACAATCTGATCGGGAAGTGCCATCTGGAACTGCGCCAGTATGACGAAGCGCTCAGTGCCTTTGGACGAGCGCTGATACTGGCCCACATCCCCGAGACCCAGGCTATTCTCCTCGAAAACATCAACACGGTTGAACGCTATCGCGAGTTTCGTAATCTCAACAGTACCAAAGATCAGGTCTATGCGCAGGATGGCGTGGTCTACCTGGGATCGGCCCAGGACGATGGACTCAGCATTACCGCCGCCCAGGACTACCACTTCACCTATCCCGATATCGGGACGACCGTCCAGCGCCTGCTGGCGCTGCATCAGGGATGTCGCTGGCATTTTACTGCGGTCGTGGCGGTCGATAAGCTGGCCTACCCGCTGGCCGTCAGCCTCAGCCAGTTGTTGAACCTGCCCCTGCGGGCGGTGACTGAACTCAACCCGGACGATACCGCCCTGCTGGTGATGGCCGTGGCGCGCGAGGCCGAACTGCTGGCGCTGACCATCGAACGCGCCCCTTGCCAGAGCGTGTCGTTCTGTATGGGGCTCAACTGGTTGCGCCACAACAAGATTCTGCCCGATGTGATCGGGATTGTGGCACAGGAAGCATGCAGCGTGCCCTGGGAGGCCGAACTGCGCCGCCTCCGCGCCGATGGTGCGCCCGCCGCCCAGATCGACGCCTGTCTGGACTATGCCATCAGCGCAATTGATCAGGCCGTCCGCGAAACTCCGCTTGATGCCAACCTGCCGCGTCAGGTGCGCTACTACACCCGTAATCACCGCCGTCTGACCTTCTCGCTACTCCACGAGCAGACGGTTGTGTGAGGCGTTGACGCGTGCCGGATTACACCGCACCGCTCCGGCTTATCACCAAACTTCTCCATAGTCCATAGCTTCATTTTATAACTTTTCACCGTCACCCGCCTTACCTGGTCGGTTCCAAACGGGGCGTTTCACCCGGTGAACGGCAGCAGCGCCTGCGGCAGCATGGTACACTTTGTATTCTTTTTCAAGAAAATTCACAATGTGAATTTTCTTGAAAAAGATCGGGGTTTTGCTACCCTGACGGAGGCGAAATCTCCTGCCGGGTTGATGACCGCGCAACACCTGTTACAGTTACCCGCCTTACGCAGTGGGCATTCAAATCAGGCAGTTGCCTCTATGAACGGCACGATTCGCCTGCGGCAGCATGGTACTTGATTTATCTTTCTCACAAAAATGTTGCACTTTATGCAACATTTTTGTGAGAAAGACGGTCCTCTTTCACCCTGCCGGAGGCACTGTCCACTGACAAACACAAGATCGCGTAACGCACATCAGCACGGGTCGTTTCGCGTTTTTCGCTCATTTCGCGGCGTTCGTGGTCCAAACTTTCACCGCGCAACGCCTGTTACAGTTACCCGCCTTACGCGGTGGTTCATCAAACGGGGCGTTTCACCCGGTGAACGGCAGAAGCACCTGCTGCCGCAGGTACTTGATCTATACTTTTGCAGCAATGTTGCGCCTTACGCAACATTGCTGCAAAAGGTTGGAAATCCGCTTGCGTCGTGTTGCAGCTTACACGATTTCGTGTTATTCTATTGTTACGTTACCGTGTAAGGCAGCATGCTATGATCCGTCTGGGCTTCGCGGTGCGGGTGGTCGGGCAGCCGGCGCTACGCGCTTATGAGCGGCGACGACACCCGGCCCCCGATCTGAGTATCAATCTGATCTATCTGCGCGATGTGCTGGTCTACCTGCAGCGCGTGGGCATCCGGTTCTACCGCATTGCGTCCACGCTGCTGCCGGATGCACCAGGCATAAACGCATTTGAACAACTGACCGCATGTGCAGTTGAGCTGGATGCGCTGGCTGCCCAGGTCACGGCACAGGATGTCCGGCTCACGCTCCATCTGGATCACCATATCGCCCTGGGCAGTGCCGATGATACCCAGGCGGCGCGCAGTCTGGCAACCATCGAAGCCCAGGCCGCCCTGCTGGAGCGGCTCGATGCCGGGCAGTCGCCGGGCATGCCGCCTGCGGGTGTACTGGTGACGCATGTGGGCGGCCCGACGCATACCCCCGCCACGCTGCAACGCTTTGCCCGGCGCTACCAGGCGCTGTCGCCCCGGGCCCGCGCGCGCCTGGTGGTCGAGCATGACACGGGCGGCTTTAGTCTGGGACGCCTGCTCAGGCTGCATCAGCAGTGCGGTATCCCGGTCGTTTTTGACTACCTCCACTGGCAGATCCACAACCCGGAGCGACTGCCACCGGGGCTGGCGCTAGGGCTGGCGCTGGCAACCTGGCCGCCCGGAGTACGCCCGGAAGTGCATCTCAGCACCGCACGGAGCGAGGCGCATCTGCTGCCGGCGGCGGCGGGGCAGAGTGGGCGCGTGTTGCCCCCCCGTCCCGGCCAGCACGCCGATTTTATCGCTGCCGCCGATCTACTGCACCTGCTCGACGCGGCGCGCGGGTTGCCGCCCTTCGACCTGATGCTGGAAGCCAAGGCCGGCGATCTGGCGCTGCTGCGGCTGCGTAGCGATATTGCCCGCATAAATCCGGCGCTGGCCGCACGGCTGGCATAACACCATCGTTCTGTATCGTTTTGTTTTGTTTTTTCTACATATAAATCATCAGCATTACGACAAGTCATAGTAGATAAGCAGGTACTTTTCTCCTATTGACGTTAACGACCAGGGGTAGTACGCTGTCAGATGTATGCAAACTGAGATCAACTACCGTGTAGCATCAGCAGGCATCATTCTACCTTCACTTCTCCCCTGCCTGTAGGCCTTTCTGCCAATACCCGTATCGATCAGTCGGATCGATCAGATCGATCAGGCCGACCAGTCCGACGAAGACCAGTATCAACCAGCATTGCTTTGATCAGTAGCCGGGCGGAACGCCCACCGCGTAACTCCTGGCCGGTTCGGTTGACCACACCCATCAGGCCCCTTGTGCTAACGTGCAGCGCGGGGGTGGATCGGTTTTTGCATGAAACAACAACGCATGCCGATTTAGACGAAGGAGGTTCGTATGCGTACTATCGCCGTTGCATCACTCGTACTCCTGTTTGGTTCCCTGGCAATCATGTATATCGCGCAGCCAACCGCCCTGCTGCTGGCAATTGGCGTTATTATTCTGGCCGTTGGTGCGGGGCTGGCGTTCCTGGGCAAACAGCGCGAGGTTTTGCTGCTGGGGAGCCTCTCCCTGCTGCTCTCAATTGCGGCAGCCGGGCTGATTGGTCAGGCCAGTTGGGGCGCAACCGGGGCACTGATTGTACCGCTAATCTGGGTGTTGCTGCTCTATGCTGCTCTGACGTGGGCCTGGAACAATACCATCGATATCCCCAGCGGGACGGTTATGGTCATCCGGCACCCTAACGGTATCCGACTGCGCGAAGGACCGGCGCGCATTATTCCGCCGCTACCCTCTTTTGAGCGGCATATCGCCACCATGCCTACCTACGAGTTGTCGAGTAATTTTACCGTTGAGCATCTCAACACGCGGTCGTTGCAAAATATCAACGGGATTGCGCTGGATGTAGGCTATCAGATACGCCTGCCGCTCAAGCTGCTGGCTAACCTGCCGAACCGGGCCCGGCTGATTGAGGAGATGGCAAGTGAAACGGAGCAGAGTCCGGAGCGCGCCATGCTGCGCACGGCTTTCTGGGAGCGCCTGCTGGATCGGCAGATCCGCGAGGTTATCGACGGCCTGCTACGGTCGGCGGTCTATGAACATATCAACCGGGCCGTCGATGGCAGTAACGAGCGCAATAAACTGGCCGACGAGGTAGAGACCCGCCTGCGCGAGTCGGTGCAGCACTGGGGCATCACCATTCACTTCCTGGAAATCCCCTCCGTGACGCTTGATCCGGAACAGATCAAGCGTAGCAAGCGCGAGTATGCCATCAAGCGCGAGATCGAAGATGCCGAACGTGCCGCGCGGATCGAAGCCCAGAAGATCGAGATGATGGGCAAAGCGCAGGCCCAGGTGCAGGCCCACGCGATTGCCAGTTGGATCAAAGCCATCCAGGATCAGGGCGTCAACCTTGCGCCCGAAGATATCGAGCAGATCGTACTGAACGCGCTGGAGGAGATGAACGAGAAGTACCGGCGGGTCGAGTTGTTTACCGGAATGAAGAAGCCCCAGCACGCGCAACAGGAGCGCGCGATTGGTAAGTGAGGTTAGGGGCAATACTTTTCAAATAGCAGAACCTGTGCGGTAGCATGACAAACCGGGTGGTTGCTCCGATACAGAACGGTTCCGCCTGCCGCAGCATGGTACGTTTTTATCTTGTTTCACAAAAAATTTTTCACAAAGTGAAAAATTTTTTGTGAAACAAGGATGATTTCTTCCACCCTGCCGGAGGCGGTATCCTCTTCCAGGTAAGGAATCACATAAGCCCGGTTATTTGAAAGATATTGAGGTTAGGGGACAGGGGACAGGTCATAGGGGATAGCTCTCAGGTGTCGGCTTTTTGTGGTAGGGACGCACAGAAACGCGTCCGCCGCCCGTCCTGGTGCGGAACATGGTTTCGGGAGCGGCAGTCTCTGTTGGTCTCGCCAACCGCATTCCAAGCAAAACACATCTGGCGCATCGTTATCGACCAGACAATTTGTTCTTTGTCCTTTGTTTGTTTGTTCTTTCGCTAAATCGCTCTTCCATGTGGGCCGCTTCATGCTATAATACCCTGCTGGAGATGAAGGTTGTGTAGATGAAAGAGGGATTAGCGTGAGTCAGGCCAAAGAAGCGCAGGACATGAAACCATCGCTCTCACCTGGCGGTATCGCCTCAATGCTGGTTGTGCTGGCTGTTTTTATCGCCCTCGCCTGGCTATTGATCAACCGGGCGGAAGCGTTACAACCGGGTGACACAGCCGCCGAAGAACCGGCCCACGGAGAAGTTACTGAGGCAGAAGAGGTTATTCCCGCCGAGGGAGAAGCAGAGGAGCAAACTATCGTGCGAACCTATGATGCACCGCCCCCAATGACCATTAATCCGGAGCATGAGTATACCGCGACGATTACGACACCACGCGGCGATATTCGGATCAAGCTGTTCCCGGAGGTTGCCCCGCAGACCGTCAATAACTTTGTCTTCCTGGCCCGGAACGACTTCTACGACGGTTTGACCTGGCACCGGGTTATTGCAGACTTTATGGCTCAGGGTGGCGATCCGGCCGGCACCGGCGCGGGTGGCCCCGGTTATAGCATTCCCGCCGAGTTTTCGGATGAACTGCGGTTTGACCAACCCGGCAAGGTGGCGATGGCTCGCTCAGCCAATCCCGACAGTGCCGGATCACAGTTCTTTATTACCACCGCACAGGCACCCTGGCTGAACGGGCAGTACACCATCTTTGGCGAGGTGCTTGAGGGCCAGGAGATTGTGAACAGCATTCCGTTGCGCGACCCGGCTATGGCAACGGAGCCCGGCGAAGAGATTGTTGAAATCACCATTACCGAGAGCGAGGGATAAGCGCGCTTCGCTGTCGGTTCCACGGCTTCAGCGTCAGGGGGGCAACCAGTTGTAGGTTGCCTCCCTGACTGTTGGTGGGTTGTTGTGATGTCATAACCGCAGGCGGGCCGAGGTGTGGTACACTCTTATCCAGACCCATATCGTGCCAAGATTAGCGAAAGGAGCTAACCGTATGCCCGAGCATAAGCCGATCGCGCAGCAGCCGGATGCATGGTGTACCCTGGCGCAGCAGACGACCGAAGCCATGCAGGTCTGGTATGATTTCTTCCAGATGACTAACATCACCGGGTTGCATATGGTTGGGATGGGGGTTTATACCACCACTGCGCTGTTGAAAACAAATACGCACCTGCTGCAGACGCTCCTGGAGAATGCCTTCAGTATAAGTCGGGTTCATGGCTATGACTGGCAGACAACGCTCTTGCCAGAGAACGGCATGTATGCCCGGCAAGCGCCCCCAGTGGACAACCGGCCCATAACCAATGGCAATGGCAATGGCAATGGTTCGCCGGCAGAACCAACCATTGATGCTTCCCCGGAAGTGCCGGTAGCAGTTACCACACCTGTCACCAACGGCGCGGTGGATAGTGTAGTAGAAGTTGAGGTCAGCCCCCCGCAACCGCCCCGCCGGGAAGATATCGGCGCGGTAGGCCCAGAGGCCGGCTTTTATTTCACCGGACCTGACGATCAAGCGCACCACGCGGTCCACAATCTGACCGATTTTGTCCAGCAGAGTGCAGCGGTTGACGACACGACCTGGATCTACCATCTGCACCGGGGCGACTATAGCAACTGGTTTCGCTATGTCGTTGCGGATGCCGAACTGGCCGACGCCGCCGCGCAGATTGAGCAGGAGGCGGATGTCACCCCGGCAGACAGCCGCGACCAGGTGCAGGCGCTGATCACGGAGCGCTACGCGGTGCAGGTGTGAGTTCTATCGCCATTTGTCATTTGACAGGAGTTACGCGGTTGAGATCCAAACCGGACGTTTGAACCGATGGAAGTCTGTTTCGCCTGCGGCAGCATGGTACATTTTGATCTTTTTTCACAAAAAATTTGCACAAAGTGCAAATTTTTTGTGAAAAAAGATGGTTTCTTCCGCCCTGCCGGAGGCGGAATCTCCTGTCGGGTCAACGACCGCGTAAGTCGTGTCAAATGACACGACTTACGCGGTCGGCATGCAAACCGGGCGTTTGATCCGATGAACACCCGCTTCGCCTGCGGCAGCATGGTACTTGATCTTTCTTTTTCACGAAATGTTAGCTCGAAGAGCCAACATTTCGTGAAAAAGAAATGATATCTTCCGCCCTGCCGGAGGCGATAACCCCCGCCAAACGCGGGATCGTCTTATACCTATCAGCACTGGCCGTTTCGCGTTCTTCGCTCATTTCGCGTTGTTCGTGGTCCAAATCCCCACCGCGTAACTCGTGTCACTCACGGGGGCATAGCGACGCCCCGGCGCGGAATGCGCCGGGGCGTCGCTGTGTGGCAGAATTTCAAACCAGGGCACATGTGCCGCTTATTTCTTGCGCCGGACCCAGCCGCGTTTAGGCTCCTCAACGCTCTGGCGCAATTTCGCCAGATCATTCTGGATCTCGTCCGGCTCCGGTTCCGGTTCACGCTCGGGCGGTTCCTGCGGCTGGCGCGGCTCCTCCTGCGCCGCCAGATCGCTCAATGAGATCCGTTTGCCCGTCTGCACCTTTTCCGCACCCGTGGTCGTCTCGGCTGTCGGTTCGGGCAGATCCACCGGCCGGGGCGAGGGCGGTTGCTCCTCCTGCGCCGCCAGGTCACTCAGCGAGATCCGTTTGCCCGGTTTGATCTTTTCCGCACCCGTGGTCGTCTCGGCTGTCGGTTCGGGCAGATCCACCGGCTGGGGGGGGGATGGTTGCTCCGGTTGCTCCTCCTGCGCCGCCAGGTCACTCAGCGAGATCCGTTTGCCCGGCTTAAAGCGGGTGGTTTCGGGCGTCTCTGCGGCCGCGGGCGGTTCCTCCAGCATCGGGGCGAAGGGCTGATCCGCCGGGAGCATTTCCGCACCAGGCTGCTCCGGCAGCGGCGGCATAGCCGGCTCGGGTTGCGCCGGTTCAACCGGTTCAGCCACCGGCGCGCCCGCCTGACCATTAACCGACCGCAGTGCTGCCGGCCGCGCCACACCCACCTGTTCATCTACCACGGGGGCGGAGATGACCGCATCAACATAGGGACTGGGAGCCTGCGCCGCACCCAGCGCGACTAACCACGCCCAGATCTGTGCGCAACGCTGCGTGGCATCCTCCGGCAGGCGCAGCGGTCGCCCGCGCGCATCGATGACCACACCCAGCGCGCTCCCCTTGATGGCGGCAATATCGGTCTGAACTTCTTCCCCCGGTTCATTCTGCCCGATCCGCACATTGGCCGCCGGTCGCAGGGTTAACTGCCCGCTGCTGCTCTGATCCAGCCGCAGACGGGCAATCTGCCCATGCCGCACCGTTACCCGCCGCGACTTGCCGCGCCGGGAAGTCAACTCGGCCTCAACCGCGACCTCACCGGGCTTGCCCTCCCCCAGCGGTACCACGCAGGTTGCCAGCGGCACATTACGCAGCAGATCACGTTCAAAGAGCGTCACCGCCGCATCGGGATTGAGTTTTGCCAGCACCCCACAGGCCGGCAAGAGCCCCAGGATATCGAGATGCAGATCGAGCGCCAGCAGACTCTCCCCAGTGGTCGGCTGGAGGACATCCAGCAACATCAACGCCGCCATACCGGGATGCGGCGCATGCGCCAGCACCCCGCCACCCGCGATCACCAGATCATAGTCCAGGTCAGGATCTTCATCGGTGAGGGTTTCCAGCAGGAGTGCCAGCACCTCGCGGGTTATGGCCTGTTCGATAAACACATCTTCGCGGCTGGCGGGCAACATCTGCGGGCGCAACAGCTTATTCAGCAGCCAGTGCGTCAGGTCGGCCTCGCTGATGGGGAAGGGCAGCCAGCGGGCAATATTGGCCACACCGCGCGCTTTGAGCAGGTTGGTAATGCCATACGCGGTGCCACATGCGCCCAGGATCGATAGGGTATAACTGCCGGGGCCGGCGTGGAAGGCGCTGCTGCCGGCCGCGCCGACATCCAGCGTTAACACCTTGCGGCTATTCCGCTCGGCGATAAAGCGGGTCATCAGCCCGGACATACTACAGACCGTTGTCACCGGCACATGACACATGCGACGCAACGTCGGGAGACCGGGCAGACGGGTGAGGACGCGCTCGTCGTACAGACGACTCAGCGCCTCGCGGGCGGGCTCGAGCCGCTCCTGCGTCAGCGATGGTCGCACATTATCTACCACCAGCGTCTCGGCCCGCCCAGAGAGCGCCTCGACAACCTGATCGCGGGCATCGCTGTTGCCGGCATAGATCACCGGACGGGCCATCAGGTTCTGGCTTTGCTGGCCGCTGGCATCAACCGAGGTACGCAGCGCGGTTAACCCCACGATATGCGCCAGACGGTGCAGCGCATCGGTTGCGCCACCCTCAAGCCCCCCCGCAATAAAGACGGCATCCGGCTCCAGGGAGAGCATCGCCTGGATCTGCCGCACAATCCAGGAAGCGCCGCCGCCACTGGAGCGCATCATGGCATCATCAAGCGTAATCACCTGCAGAATGCTGGTGTAGGTGCTGCGACAGGCATGCAGCGCACTCCGGGCCGAGACATCGCTGGCAATTGCCGTCACCACCAGCGCCAGCGTGCCGGTCGCACTGGTGACACAGATCAGCCGGTCAACGCCGTCACGCTCGTTATTCTGCGGCATCAGCAGTTGACCTTCGCGCAGCAGTTGCCGCCCGATAGTCTCGCTGATCTGCGCGGCGGCTTCCAGGATGCCGAACAGGGCATTCTGGTGTGGCGGCTCCAGGCTGCTCGGCACCTCGGCCCGACCAATCATGCGGTGCTCGCCATCAACCGTATCAACCAGCGTGACACGCGTGATCAGGCTGCCAATTTCGGCAATAAGGATCGAATCAGGTGGTGGTGGTGTATCAGGCATAGGTATTTCAACCGTCAGAGTTGAGTAGTCAGCGATCTACTGACTGCCAGTTTATCAATTTATCTATCGTCTACCCGTTCAAAAGGTCCAGGTCACCAGAAACTCGAGACGCTCACTCAGCGCCGCCAGGTAGGTGCGCAACGCCCCGGCCAGAAAGAAGCCCAGTGCAACCATCAGGAGCCAGTAGCCGACATGGGCACTGCCCGCCACCAGCCGCCCCAGACCCGTATCGCGCCGCACCGTAAAGTAGAAGTAGCTCAACGTCAGGATCACGCCTATAGCCAGCACCGCCGTGCCGATAAGCTGCGGCAGGGTGTTTCCGGCTGGTTGCACCGTATCGATCCACTGCGGGTAGAGCGTCCCCACCAGCACGCCACCCAGCGCCAGAGCCGCGCCGACCCCAAAGAGCAGCGCCAGGGGAATATTTGCCAGCCAGGAGAAGCCCTGCCGCCCGGTAATCCGGGGCAGCAGCAGCAGACCCAGGATAAACGGCACGAGCGTGAGGTAGAGATCGAGACTCTGCGGGTTCTCCGCCCCCAGCAAGACTTGAACGACCGCCGGCCAGAGCACCTGATGGTAGAGCACCACAAAGGCATAGCCCAGCGACACCCCGATAAACAGGTATTGCGCCAGCCGGAACAGCGGATTATTTTCCGCCCAGACGATCCGGCTGAACACAAACAGGGTCAGCACAACGCCAACAATTTTGACTACAAGCGCCGTCGCCATTACTCCTCGCTCTCCGGGTGCAGCTTCGGCTTCGGCTGGAGCAGCAGGCCGGCAATGCCCCCGACGATAATCAGGACCACAAAGACCAGCGCGGCGAAATGCTGCAATCCACTGGAGCGAATAGCCGCCACATCATCCACACCGCCGCCACTGGCCGCCGCATAATTTAGCGCGCCCTGCCGCCCGACCAGTTGGTAGACATTCGGGTAGCGCAGGTAGGGTTGCACCACCGGCGCGGTCTCAAACGGCAGCAGGAAGGCCATCGGCACGTCGGGGGTGCTGGTATGCACCTGCTCAATCCAGCCCTGCACATCCTGCGGCTGATCGGCCATAATCAGGATCAGATCAAAGTCGGCAACCGTTTCCAGTTGAGTCTGTTCGACCATCCAGCTTCTGGTAGCATCCGCACCCGAGAATGTTCTGAATGACTCGGTAAAATTCTGCTGAACCAGACGGCGCAGGGCAAACTCGCCTCCCGGCTGGTAGCCCATCAGCACATAGTCCCGCCCCCCCAGGTCTGCGGTGCGCTGCTCGTCGGTATTGTAGCCGGCGGCGCGCAGGGGATCACGAAAGTTGAAGGAGAGCAGTGTGCCCTGCGGATCGGTGCTGAGCACCACAAAGCGCACATTCTGCTCAATCAGATGCTGCGTAACGGCGGTCTCGAGCGGACGCAGTTCGCTGCTGCGCTGGGCATCCCACTCGTAGGCCACCAGCACAACATCCTCCTCCGAAAGCCCGGCGACAATGCTGGACAACTCACCGGCAGCGGGGGCCGCCGGATTGGCACTTCCCAGAAACCCTGTTACGGACGGAACAAACAGCCCAATCAGCAGCGCCAGTGCCAGCAACAGGTAGAGGACGCGCTCCAGACCAACCCGCCGCCAGCGCGCCGGTTCGGCGGGTGCCGGCGTGAGGGTCGTCTCCGGAAATGGTCGGGCCACCAGGCGTTGCAGCAGCGCGGCCGCTTCCATCTGGGCCGGGCTGCGCGTGAAGGTTGGCCGGGGCAGCACGGTTGGTGAGGTGGTAGTTGCCACGACTGGTCCTTCGGCCTCTTCTTCGCCCACACCCAGGTTCGACAGCCAGTCTACCTGCTGCGACTCTTTGGTGCTGACGCGGGGCTCCGGTTCGGTGGGCCGCAACCACTCCGGCAGATCCGCTCCACCCAGGAAGCTGCTGCCCTCATCAGCGGTACCGCGTGGTTGCACCGCAGCGGGAGCGGGGGCCTGCGCTACCGGCTCCTCCCGCAACCAGTCCGGAACATCCTCCTCCGACCCTTCATCCTGCAGCCAGGACGGCAGTGCGTCATCAACCGGCTCTGCGCCGGATGGTGCCGGTGGCGGCGGGGGTGCGGACGAGCGCGGCGGGAGTGCCGGCTCTTCTAACTCGGTATCGGCACCCTGCAACCAGGAGGGCAGCCCGCCGGTCTGGTCCGCCAGGGGATCGTTGGACTCGTCGGTCATCCAGGGCGGCAGATCGCTGCTATCGGTTGTGTCGGTTGTGTCGCTGCCGGCAGCCGGAGGTGCGCTCTCGCCACCAGTCAGCCAGGCAGGGATATCTTCGGCTCCGGTATCCGCCGGCCCAGCCGGTTCCGCCGTTGCTGCGTCATCACGCAACCAGTCGGGAACATCCGCATCCGGGGCCGCCGGCGCAGACGGTGGGGCCGCCGACCCGGTATCCGCCGGTCCAGCCGGTTCCGCCGTTGCCGCGTCATCACGCAACCAGTCGGGAACATCCACATCCGGGGCTGCCGGCGCAGACGGTGGGGCTGCCGACCCGGCATCTCGCAGCCAGTCCGGCTCTTCGGCTTCCGGCAGTGCCTCGGCTGTCGGCGCAGACGGTGCATCGGCGGATAGCCAGTCAGGCAACTCCTCTTTCTCGACCACATCGGGCATGCGGGGCGGTTCCGCGTCCGACTCCGCGCTCACATCAGCCCGCAGCCAACTGGGCAAATCTTCCTGGGAGGCTGCCGCACCGGTTGAACCTACATTATCCGCCAGCCAGTCAGGGAGTTCCGTTTCGGCAGCCGCGTCTGCTGGCGCGGGTGTATCGGCCTCTGACACGGATGGCGGTTCATCTATCGACTGCAACCAGTCAGGCATTGCCCCGGCGTCCGCCATCGCGCCGCCCTCTTCGGGTGGCGCAGCCTCATCACTCTCGGGCATGGGGGGTGGTTCATCAACGCCCCGCAGCCAACTGGGTATCGCGGCATCTTCCGGCGCGGTTGGGGCTGCGGGCACCTCGGACTGAGGAGACCAGTCCGGCGTACTGCCGGCTTCGGTCGGCGACTCATCTGCGGAAGCACCACTCAGCCAGGAGGGCATCTCCGGCTCGCTGCCCGACGCGGCGGGCTGGTCAAACCAGTTGGTCGTATCCCCCGCTCCGGTTGATGGATCTTCAGGAGTCGCGCCACTCAGCCAGGCGGGCATTTCCGGCGCACCACCCGGCTCGCTGCCCGACGCGGCGGGCTGGTCAAACCAGTTGGTCGTATCCCCCGCTCCGGTTGATGGATCTTCAGAAGTCGCGCCACTCAGCCAGGCGGGCATCTCCGGTTCGCCGCCCGACGCGGTGGGCGCGGTAGTTTCCGGCGGTGCCCCCGGTTCACCCTGGAACCAGTCGGGGATACCGGTTTCTGTGACACCGGGGGGTTGCTCCGGCGACTGCAACCAGTCCGGCGACTCAGCCGATGATGGTGGTGCTGCCGGCATATCCAAACCAGTTTCGGCAATATCGCGGGAGACTTCATCGGGCGAGATATCGCGCAGCCAGTCGGGGATACCGGGCTCATCGCCGGCAGGGGATGCGGACGGCGTATCCGCCGGTGCTGCCTCTGCAAACCAGTCCGGCGACTCTGCGGCCCCAGGTGGCGTGGTGGGAGATCCACCTTCCGTCGCCGCAATATCGCGGGCCATCTCGTCCGGCGAAATATCGCGCAGCCAGTCGGGGATACCGGGCTCTTCGGATAATTCCTCCTGGTGCTGGTGGGCTGCGTCCGCAGCCGAAGCCGCGCCGGCCACCATCCAATCAGATGACTCCGTTTCTGCGGGGGCGGGTGGCGTGAACGGCTCCGGTTCCGCGCTATCGCGGGCTACTTCGTCCGGTGAGATATCCCGCAGCCAGTCGGGCACACCGGTATCACCCTCACCCTCTGGGCGCTCCGCCTGCTCGGCAGGGGCTGCGGTTGGGCCACCCATCTCCGGTTGCTCGGCAGGCGCAGGCGCAGACTCGGCATCATCTTCCCGGCCCAGACTGCGCAACCAGTCGGTTGCGCCGACGGGCATCTGCACCCGTGACGCAGGCTGATCCCCGGCTTGATCGGCCGCCGCTGCTTCGGTGGGGAAGCTATCGGCAGCCTCCGCCGGTGCCGACTCCTCCGGCTGGGCAGTTGCGCGGAGCCAGTCCGGCATTTCTGCGTCATCGGGCTGCGAGCTATCAGACGGGGCAGCCTCCGCCGGCAGATCGGACGACTGCGCGGCCGTCAGACTGGTGAGCCAATCCGGCTGATCATCAACCGGCAGCGGCTCGTCCTCTTCCATTGCCCCGATATCACTCTGCAGGTCACGCAGCCAGTCCGGAATAGCCGCATCCGCAGCACTGGACGGGGCTGACTCCTCACTGCGGAACTGGTCAGAGTCCACCGCAGCCGCAGCCGCAGCCCCCTGCAACCAGTCCGGCACCGCCTCCTCCGGCTCATCGGGTGGGGCGGCCTGCTCCTCGGGCGGAGCGGCCCGCGAAGGCGGACGGGGAGGTAGAGGTACGCCCCGCAGCCAGGGTGGCAGCCAGGTTGCATCGTCTGAGTCACCAAATTGCGATCCGCGAGATATCCGATCCATATGCTTCCGTTATACGAGCATGCAAGCAGGCACAATCAACCCTGCAACTGCTTCCATCCTCACCTGGTATAGCGATAAAACATTTATTCCCAGCGACATTATCGATCTGTCGATCCTATCGGTCAAGGTAGGGCTGATCAAAGCCGAGCAACACCCGCACACTTGCCACCAGCGTACCGATGGCGGCCCCCAGCAGCAACCCGCGCGCCCCCGCCAGCGTGACATACTCATTAAACCAGCCAAGTGCTTCGCCGACCAGGGGCAGTGCGGCAACCGGCGGCAACCCCAGAATAAGCACCAGCAGCGCCACCACGACAATCACCATCGCCGGAACATTCCGCTCCCGCACCGTACGCAGGATCGCACTCAGGCTAAAGAAGGCCAGAAGCGCCAGCAGACTGCTGGCAAGCGGCACATAGACCGCCTCAAAGAGCCGCCGGATTGGCTCCTCGGCCAGATTAACTCCGGGCGGACCAGCCAGACCGACAATAATCACCGTAAACATTGCCAACAGCAGCACGGCACTATAGATCCAGTCGGCATCGCGCCGGAACACGCGTGCGGCATGCGAAAAGGCCACATTAATCAACCCGACCAGGAGGGCCAGGGCCGTCAGGATCGCCGCCCACTCCACCAGATAGCTGGAGAGGCCACCAACGCCCGGTGCAGCCCGGGCGAAGTCTAACAACACGATGGCCCCGGCGACACCGGCAATCAGGGTTGCCAGGAGGCGTTTTGGATCGCGGAAAAAGGTCATTCACTACCCTCTCACGCTATAACAGCCCCGGCAGCGGCGGCAGGCCGAGCGTCGGCTGGAGCAGACTGTAGAGCAGTCCGCCAATAATCAACAGGATAATCAGCGTACGCAAGAAGTCCTGGGTCAACAGCCGCGACTGGGGCGCGGGGATCGTTGCCAGGTAGGCCTCCGCCGCAAACACTTCCTCGCCAATCAAGACTGACCGACTGCTCAAAAACATCACCGGCAGCGCGGCGGAAGAGGTACTACCCGTCACCTGGGGCACCTGGCGCATTGCGCCTTCCTCGCCCAGCAGCAGAAACTCCTGCCCGAAGCTCCCCAGCAGTTGGCTGGCCTCTAACCGCTGCCGGGCATAGATCGCCGCAACCCCGGCTGCATAGGCCATCGAGTCATCGTGGGCCAGCAGTTGCACATTGCGCGGATGGTAATCCTGCCCCTGTCCCGCCTGCTGGTAGGACTGGCGAATCGCCCCGCGCAGTGCCAGATGCGACACCGCATCGCCACTGCTTGCCAGGATATGCGCGCCGTTGAAGGCCGCTTCACTCGCCACCCGCTCAACGGTCAGCAACCCAACCACCGTTTCGGCGGTAGTTGCGCGATTACCGATCGTCCCGGCCCCCGGCGACACATGGATTGCGCGCCCGGTTTCGGCGCCGCGCCCGAGGGCGGCCCAGAGCAGATCGAGTGCCGGCAACGGCCGACGAAAGGGTGTCCATCCGGCGCGGATACGCGCATGATACCAGAGCGTCAGGATCAACACACCCAACGCAACAACTAAAAGAAGAATCGTTTCCGGGGGGAAATTCAGGAGAGGCATAGACACTCCTCATGCTCTGCGGCGCTCATTCTTGTCAACACAGCAGATGTGGGGCGGGGCATAGTGTACATACTACACAATATGTGTGCAATTACACACAACACTTTACAGCCCTGGCGGGCAACGTGCCTTTGAGTGTAACCCAAAAGATCGGCTTTGTCAACTTTCCTGACGGGCTAAAAGACGGCGTAATTCTTTCCAGCCGGCCTCCTTCGTCAGGGCCACAGCGTAACGCTCAAAACTACAGCCGGTCGTAAAAGGCCGGGCGAACAGGGCCAACTGGCTGCTGAGGAAGTCGAAGGGCCGGATCATATCCAGGGCGAAGCTGACCGGCGCACGCAGCCCGGCGTTGGAGAGATGATCCGCCAGATGCTGGAGCGCCTCATGATGCTGGTCGGTTGGGGACATGGGAACCTCGTGCTTCAACCGTCTGCTTGAGCGCCTGGAGAAACTCGGCCGCCAGCCGCTCGAAGCGCTCACGCTGGGTGGCATTGAGAAAGGAGGCAATCGGACCAGGCATGTCGATATGATCCTGCCGCTCCAGCCGGTAGCGCCCATCCTCGAGGGGAATGACGCGGCAGCGGTTCGCCCCGGTCAGCGGCGGGATATTCAGGCGAAAGTGAGTCGCCCGCTCCTGCGGCGTGAAGGTCGTTACTTCCAGGTCGGCATAGACGACACGGCCGCGTATGCGAAAGCGGTAGCCCGGACCGGGCGCACCCGGCGAGAGCAACTCGACGCGCACATTCTGCATGGAAGGCATCCAGCCGGGCCAGCCGCCAAAGTCGTCCAGCACCGACCAGACCACCTCGGGCGGCGCGGTAATGATGGTTGTAGCATTTATTTCGTAGCGTGCCATAGCTCTATTGTAGCACAGACGGCGGACCGCCCTGTCGCATGCGCCAGTGAACCCAGCGCTGCCGCACATGACTCCCCCGCCAGCGCGCCGGGAAGTAATCGCCATCGCTGGTAACGACCACCGAGCGAACGCCCCCCGGCACCATGCCATAGGCACGTTCGATGCGCGGATCGAGCACCGCGCGATAGAACAGCACAGCAACGACGCTGTGGTAGGGAACCGTCAATCCATTGTAGCCCAGCCAGAGCGTCTCCACCGTTTGCTGTCCCACCTTTCCACAGGCTATCAGTGCGTCGAACCATTCCGGCATGATCGTGTGCGGGGCATTATACCATCCGGTCCTCAACTCGACCCCTCGGCCTTCTCCCAGAAGTCCTGCACCTTTGCGCGTAACGGCGCATGCTCGGCGCGCTCGAGCTGCGGATCTTCTGCCAGGATCTGCTGCGCCTCGCGGTTGGCGGCATGCAGCAGGCGAGTGTCGGCCAGGCGTGCCACCTTCAGGTCGGGCATACCGCTCTGGCGCTTGCCCAGGAACTCGCCCGGGCCGCGCAGTTGCAGGTCGATCTCGGCCAGCTTGAAGCCGTCGTGCGTGCCCTCCATCGCCTCCAGCCGCTGCTGCGTCACCTCGTTATCAATATCGCTGACCAGGATGCAGTAGCTCTGATGTTCACCCCGCCCGACGCGCCCGCGGAACTGATGCAGTTGCGCCAGCCCGAAGCGCTCGGCTCCGTCGATCATAATTGTCGTGGCGTTGGGCACATCAATACCGACCTCCACCACCGCCGTCGCCACCAGGATGTCAAACTCGTGATCGCGGAAGGCACGCATCGCCAGATCTTTCTCGCGGGGCAGCATGCGCCCATGGATCAGGCCCACCCGCAGATCGGGGAAGACCTCGTTCTGCAACTGCACATAGGTCTCCTCGGCGGAGGGCAGATCGATCTTCTCGCTCTCCTCCACCAGCGGGCAGATCACGAATGCCTGGCGACCCTTGCCAATCTCTTTGCGCATATGCCGGTACGCCTTCTCCCGTTCGCCCCGGGTGATCCAGCGTGTCTTAATCTCCTGACGGCCCGGCGGCAGTTCATCCAGCACCGAGGTATCCAGGTCGCCATAGATCGTCAGGGTCAGCGTGCGCGGGATGGGCGTGGCGGTCATGACCAGCATATGCGGGTTCAGCCCCTTCTGCTTGAGCCGCTCGCGCTGTTCCACCCCAAAGCGGTGCTGCTCGTCAATCACAACCAGGCCCAGGCTCTGGTACTGCACGCCCTCGGTAATCAGCGCGTGGGTGCCGATTACCAGATCCACTTCGCCGTTAGCAATCGCCTCCAGCACCCGCCGTCGATCCTTCACCCCCAGGCTGCCGGTCAGCAGCGCGACCCGCACGCCTTCGCCGCCCAGGTCATCCTCCGGCACCATATTCAGCAGGCGCTTGAGTTCTTCCAGGCGGGCCAGTTGTTCCGCGTCGGCCTCACTCTTCCAGTCATCCAGCGGCTGTCCCTCGCTGTCGGTTGGCTTGCGCGGCACCCGGATCTGCCCCAGCAACTGCCGCAGGCCTTTGTAGTGCTGCTCGGCCAGGATCTCCGTGGGGGCCATCAGTGCGCCCTGCAACCCGGCGGCCACTGCCTGCAAGAGCGCCGCCGCCGCCACAATCGTTTTGCCGCTGCCCACATCACCCTGGAGCAGGCGCGCCATCGGCACCGGCCGGTGCATGTCGGCGAAGATCTCTGCCAGCGTGCGCTGCTGCGCTCCGGTCAGGGCAAAGGGCAACTTCGCCAGCAGATCGGCATGCACCGCTTCATCAACATTGACGGCATAGCCCAGTTCGCCCTGCCAGAGAATGCGCCGCTGGATCACCCCCAGTTGAATAAACAGAAACTCGTCAAATCCCAGACGATGCCGCGCCCGCTCCAACAACTCGGGGCTATCCGGGAAGTGCATCTGGGCCAGCGCCTCGGGCAGGGGCAGCAGATTGGCCCGCTCCTGCACTGCGGCCGGCAGGTAGTCGTGGACCTGCGGGGCCGCCAGATCCACCACCTGCTTGATAATCCGGCGGGCGTTGCGCTCGTACAATCCTTTGGTCAGCGGATGCACCGGCACCAGCCGGCCGGTGTGGATCAACTGGTCGGCGTTGAAAGGCTCCCAATCCGGCGAGGTCATCTGGCGCAACCCCTGATAGGAAGTCACTTTGCCGCTCAGTACCACCTTACGCCCGATGGTGAACTGCTGGGCCAGCCAGCGCGCCCCAAAAAAGACCACCTTGAGCAGGCCGCTCTCGTCCCGCACCTGCACCTCAACGCCGTCGCGCCCGGTTTTGGTGCGAAAGGTCCGCACATCGCACACCTGACAGACAACCGTCTCAATCGAGCCGATGGTCAGGTCGGCAATGCATTTCTGCGAGGTGTAATCATCGTAGCGATGCGGAAAATGGTAGAGCAGATCCGCAACCGTATGCAGCTTGAGCCGCTTGAAGGCGTTGACCGTAGTGCGCCCGATCCCCGGCACGTTCGCAATCGGCGAGTCGGGACGCAGCGGGCCGGATGCGGGGGTTGGCTGGTTTGATCGGGCCGGCTGGCGCGGCTGGCGCGGGGCCGCTGCTTTGGCCGAGTTGGAGGGTTCAGCGGTTTTAAACAGCGCACGCAACCCCGCCAGCGCCTGAGTCAACTGCTCCTGGCGCGCGGAAACCGGCTGGTCGTCATACGCTGCCAACAGATCCAGCGCGGCGCGGACCGCCGGAACCTCCAGCGCGCCGTTGGAGTTGGACTGCCAGGCGGTCAGAAACGCCTGCAACCCACCATCGACAGCGCTGTTATCACAGCCGCGCCGCTCCTCCTCGGCCAGTACCTTCCCCAGGTTGATAATCTGATCGCGTTCTTGCATATTTTATGTAAAGTTTAGGATTGAGCAGCCGGATTACGCATAGCGGTTCTCACCTGACCCGCGCCCAACCCACGCGTCTTCTTGCCGTATGTGCGCCTATCCTACCACATTCGCGCGCGCTCTGGCAACGGATGCGGTCGAAACTGACGGCGTTTTTCCCGCCACACTATTCGCAGTGATATGCCGCCAGATTGCACTTGACAGAGACTGCCCACCGTGGTATTCTTGTGCAGACGATACAACCAAACAGGGGTCTGTGATAGATATGTTGCCCATAAACTTTTCGTTCATTCTTATTAGTGTAGTACTTGTACTCCTCCTTATTGGGTGGAGTTATCGGCACTTGGGAGGAACGAAGTAAGCAGCCCCTGGCAAGCGAAGAGATTTGGAAGCAAAACCTCCCAGGCAATCTGGGGGGTTTTTTTACTGCCAACACTGGAGCAGGAAATGCAATCTTTTTTACGTAAAATCAAAGGCTTGCTTGCCGGTCTTGCCGTCCCACAACAACGCCCTGTGCCGGTGTTGGTCCCGGTCCCGGTACGGCGACGGTTCCCACGGCGCTGAGAGCGGCGGACCCGATCCGCACGACTGGCGCTCTGTTACCAGTCGATAGTCCACCCACCGTCTGTGCGCGGCAGCATCGCCCCGCCGTTGCGCACACCACAACGCAGTGAGCGACGGTGTTGCCCGATTGTTCAGGGCCCGGATGGATTGCATTCATCTGGCGGCCTTTTCCCGCAATGTTCGTACAAGCCCCATAGCAGTGTTGCAATATCAGTGTGTGGAGCACTGGGTGGCTTCGGGTTGCCTGTTTTTTCACCCGGAGTGTGATGAAGCCTCAAAATCATTGGGTGAAGTTCCAGACCTTGTGTAAAACGCGCCGCGCGCGGAAATCAACAAGGTCTGGAACCGCAGGCATACCCGTCAGAGTATCGTTATGTGTGGTCGTTACCGTACTATAGAACCGTAGTAGTTCAAACAGCTTAGCAGGAGGTTGTTCTCATGTCCGATCAACAGCTTACCGGCGCGCAGATCATGTGCGAAGCCCTGATCCGCGAGGGTGTGGAGGTCATGTTCGGGATTCCCGGCGGGGCAATTATGCCGTTCTACTTTGCGATGTGGGATTATCGGGATCGGCTGCGGCATGTGCTCTGCCGCCACGAGCAGGGCGCAGGACATGCCGCCGAGGGCTACGCCCGCGCTACCGGCAAGGTGGGCGTCTGCATCGGCACCAGCGGTCCCGGCGCAACCAACCTGGTGACGGCCATCGCCGACGCGATGATGGACAGTACGCCGCTCGTCGCCATTACCGGACAGGTGGCAAGTTCCGTTCTCGGGAAAGATGCCTTCCAGGAGACCGACATTGCCGGCATTACGATGCCGGTTACCAAGCACAATTATCTCGTCAAAGATATTGAAGATCTTCCCCGCGTTTTTAAAGAAGCTTTCCATATTGCCGCCACGGGCCGTCCCGGTCCCGTCTTGATCGACATCACCAAAGATGCCCAGCAGGCCCGCATGGTGCCCAACTGGGATGTGCAGTTGACTCTGCCCGGCTACCGGCCGACCTACCAGGGCAATCGCAAGCAGATCCGCGAGGCGCTGAAGCTGTTGCTGGGCGCAAAGAAACCGCTGATTATGGCCGGCAACGGCGTGATTATGTCCGGTGCGCATAGTGAGTTGCGCACCCTGGCCGAGCGCACCGGCATCCCCGTGATTACTACACTCCACGGCATCGGCTCCTTCCCCGAAGAGCACCCGCTGAGTATCGGCATGCCCGGCATGCATGGCTGGGTGCATGTGAACCGCGCCATCCAGGAGTGCGATGTGCTGTTCAACATCGGCGGGCGCTTTGACGACCGCGTGACCGGCAAGGCCGGCACCTTCGCGCCCAATGCAAAAGTTATCCACGTTGATATTGACCCCAGCGAAATCGGCAAGAATGTGAAAGTCACCGTGCCGATTGTCGGTGATGCGCGCAATGTGCTGACCGCCATCCTGGAAGAAATGCCGGATAAGGAAGGCATGGCTGACCTGCATGGCAACACCAACAACTGGATGGAGCATATCCGCGAGATGCAGTCGAAGCACCAGCACAAGCAGCAGTATGTGGCTCGACCGGATACGCCGATGTACCTGCCGCCACACGATGTTTATGCGATCCTGACGCGCATGCTCAACGAGCGCGGCAGCTACCGCGTGGTCACCGATGTGGGGCAGCATCAGATGTGGGCAGCGCAACTACTCGACTGGCATCGTCCGCGCACGCACATGACCAGCGGGGGTGCCGGCACGATGGGCTTTGCGGTTCCGGCGGCGATGGGCGCGGCCATTGCCTGCCCCGACGAGACCGTCTGGGCGGTCTGCGGCGACGGCGGCTTCCAGATGACTAATCAGGAGATCGCCACGATTGTGCAAGAGGGGCTTAACAACGTCAAGATTGCCGTGATCAACAATGGCTACCTGGGCATGGTGCGCCAGTGGCAGGAGCTGTTCGAGAACAAGCGCTACAGCGGTACGCCGCTCAGTGGCCCCAACTTTGTCAAGCTGGCGGAGGCTTACGGCATCAAGGGGATCGCCGTTGAGCATACCAGTATGGTTGAGACGGCCATCCAGGCAGCCTACGACCACGACGGCCCGGTGCTGATTGACTTCCGGGTGGAGCGCGAGGTGAATGTTTTCCCGATGGTGCCGCAGGGCAAGAGCATCGGCGATATGATCACCGAAGCCCCGATTATCGAGCCGGCTAACCCGGATGTCTCCATCGTCACCAACCCGGAGCCCGAGTCGGTCTAGGCAGGGGCGAATAATTTGGTAGGGGCGAATAATTATTCGCCCCTACGTCCCTACGTTCCGACGACGATAGGCAATCCAACCATAACCGAATCTGACAGCAGAGGGCAAATAATTATTTGCCCCTACTCTTGAACAGTTCAAGGAGAACCCTCCCATGCATAAGCATACAATCGTCGCGCTGATGCAAGACCAACCCGGTGCGCTGAGCCGCGCCGTGAACCTGTTTCGCCGCCGGGGGTACAATATCGCCAGCCTGGCCGTGGGCCACACCGAGACGCCCAACGTGAGCCGTATGACTGTGGTGGTCGAGTCGGAAGATGTCGAGCAGGTGGTCAAGCAACTCTACCGGCTGATTGATGTGATCAAGGTCAGTGATGTGACCGAAGATCCGACCGTGGACCGCGAGATGGCGCTGGTGAAGGTGCAGGCCGGCAGCAAGAACCGGGCGGAGATTGCCACCCTGTCTGAGATCTTTGATGCTAAAATTGTGGACGTTGCCGCCAACTCAATGATTATCGAGATGACCGGCACGCCGTCCAAGGTTGAGAATTTTATCGAGGTGCTGCGGCCCTTCGGCATCAAGGAGATGATGCGCACCGGGCG
>DAOTVB010000016.1:0-51230 GCA_034436755.1 Chloroflexaceae bacterium
TTCTACGGCGAACGGTTCGGCCCGCCGCCCTACGCTCTGCCGCTGGTCATCGGCGCACTGCTCTTGCTGGCGGCCTTTGTCTGGGTGGAACGGCGGGCGCGTGACCCGCTGCTCGACCTGGGACTGTTTCGGCATCGGGCAGCGGCGGCGGCCTGTGTGGTCAACATGCTGGTTGGCTTTGCGCTGGCGCTGGCCCTCGCCAATGTGCCGCTCTTTATCAACACCCGCCTGGCCCTCTTCAACCTGACTGACCCCGACATCTTGCGGATCGGTGCATGGGATAGTGGCTGGATCCTCTCGGCGCTAACTCTGACCATGGCGCTGACGGCGGTGCCGGGTGGCTGGCTGGCAAGCCGCTTCCGCGAGCGCCTGCCGACCATGGCCGGACTGCTGCCGGCACTGGTTGGTTATCTGTTGCTCAGTACCTGGCAGGCCGACACCGGCTACCCGGTGATGGTGGCCGAGTTGATCCTGGTGGGCATTGGTCTGGGCCTGGTGATCTCGCCGGTGGCAACCAGCGTGATCAACACTGCCGATGCGGATCATCGGGGCAGCGCCTCGGCGCTGGTGATTATTCTGCGCCTGGTGGGGATGACACTGGGGGTCGCCGTGCTGACGCTCTGGGGCGTGCAGCGGCAGGAGGTGCTGCGCGCGGCAGGAGCTACTGATCCGTTGGCCGCCGGCGACCCGGCGCTCTTCCTGATCAATGTGGCGGCGCAGGTGGTAGGTGAGACATTCCTGTTTGGTGCGCTGGCCTGCCTGCTGGCGCTGCTGGCCGCTCTGCTGATGGCGCGCAAGGCATAGCGCGCTCGCGGGTTACATCGGCATCGGCCTGCGCAAGGGCGCAAAAGGGTGTTGGCTATCTTTCGGGTGCAGGCTTGTTCGCCGGATCACACGGAACTGTCACTCCTGGACAGGGGTGGCAGTTCTATTGGAGTGGGTTGCCCCCCACCAGTGTCGGGGACATGGTATCATTCTGCTATGGTCGGGCCGGCGACCAGACATTGATTGACTGGACTTACGCGGTGGGGGTTTGGACCACGAAAACCGCGAAATGAGTGACAAACGCGAAACGACTTCATTGCTTCCGCAAAGATTGTGATCGGAAGTGGGGGGCTATGCTCCGCATTTCCCGTTCTGGTTGGAAATGAGAGCTATTATGCAAACGTTCGAGTATGCCGGGCACACGCTGACCTGGGAGATCCATAGTCCGGGTGAGCATACCTTTCTCTTTCTGCATGGGTTGTATGGCGCGCGCACGATGTGGCTGGCAACTATTGAGGGTCTGCGCGATCTGGGGCGCTGTGTTACGCTGGATCTGCCCGGTCACTACCCGGCCCAGACTCCCCCGGATTATGCGCGCCTGTCACAGGAGTTTTTGATTGAGATTGAGATGGAAGCCATCAAGCATATTTGTGGCGACGGGCCGGTAACGATTATCGGGCACTCAACCGGCGGACTGGTTGCGCTGGGTGTGGCGGCCCGGCTGCCCCAACAGGTGCGGCGAGTGATCTGCATTGACGGCGTGGTCTGGGGACCGCTGATTGGCATTATTGGCACATGCCAGTGGATGTTGCGCCGGCGACTCTCCCCGCTGTGCCGGCTCCTCTGGTGGGTCTCGCAGCAATCGTCCTGGTCGATGTTCCAGGGGGCGCGCTCGTATGTCCACGATTTTCGCCGGTTCGCGCATAATCCGACCGCGCTACGCATCAACCGGGACTGGTATCCCGACTACCGGCGGCAGTCTCCGGCAAACTGGGCGATCCTGCTGCGAATGCTCGAAAGCTGCGATATACGTCCGCTGCTGCGCGGGGTGGCAACACCGGTGCTGGCGATCACTGGCGCAAATGATCCGGTAGTACCGCCGGAACAGGCGCACTGGCTGAACAACCATCTGCCCAATGCGACGTTGCGCGTTTTCCAGCATACCGGTCATGCGCCGCAGATCGAGAAGCCGGACGAGTGGGAGGGGATTGTGCGCGAGTGGCTGGCGCGGCACCCGGTACCGACCGATGCCCCGGTTGCAGGCTGAAACAGGCGTTGATTGATGGGCTGGAACGGCGGTACAATGCAGGCGTAGCTGTCCTACATTGATTGGAGCGGCATGCTGATAGATTCGCTCCTCACCGCCTGATGAAGTTTGAGAAAATAGTCCAGATAGGCCATCCTGGAGTCCCGGCTTTAGCCGGTGGGATGCCAGCCTCGGCAGCGGTACACTACCGGGAAAGCTTGATCCGGCTAAAGCCGGGACTCCTGATCAGGACTCCCGATCAGTGATGTCCGGATTAACATTCAAAGTTTATACGGCGGCACTACGTCCTATGCATAACATTAGGACTGCTATATTCCCGGTTGCATGCGGCATAGCTGAGGTTAACAACAATTAGGACTTACGCAGTTGGGGAACAAAAACGGCTATCGTTGTCGTTTTAGCGCATCACAAAGCCAAACTCTAAATCGAACCAGGAGGTCCGTTTTATGGCTTTCCAATGCAGTCTATCTTGACCAGGCGTTTCAACTGCGTAACTCCTAAACAATGTTTGGTCTTTTGAGGAGCAGTGGTTGTGGGCTGCGCGCCGCCGAACGTCAGGCGTGGGTCGCGCATATCTGTGGGGTATGCCTGGCGTTGCGGCACGACCATGGGCACCTGGCCCGCCTGACGACCAACTATGACGCGGCGCTGCTCTCGGTGCTCTACGCGGCGCAGTGTCCGACGGCCCCGGCGCAGATGCGGCACTTCTGCCCGGCGCGGCGCGGCGGCTCTGCGCAGGTCATCGCTGTCGATCAGCCTGGCTCGCGCTATGCCGGGACGGTGGCGCTGCTGATAGCCGCCACCCGGTTGGCCGACGATATTGCCGATGCCGAGGGTTGGGCGCGTCTGCTGCCGGGGGTTGCGACCCGCCTGTCACAGCGCTGGCAGCAGCAGGCACAGCGTGTTGTTGCGTCACCGGCGATCACGCTGGAGGCGATTGCCGGACCGATCCGGCAACAGGCCGCCGTCGAGCAGCAGGGCTGCCATGATTTTGCCGTCTGCGCCGCGCCGACCGAGGCAGCAGTTGGTGCAGCCTTCTGCCAGACGGCACTGCTGGCCGATCAGCCGGCAAACCAAGCGACGCTTGACCGGATCGGGCGGATGTATGGGCGGATTATCTATCTGCTCGATAGTTACCGGGACTATGCCACCGACCAGGCGCGGGGCCGGTTCAACGCGCTGGCCCACGGCGTTCCCACCGCAGCGCTTTCACCGCAGGCCCGGCAGATCTTTACGCAGGCGCATGCAGAACTGTCCGAGGCATTTGCTACCCTGATCCTCCCGCAGCCCGATCTGGCGCGGGAGTTGCTGCTGCACCAGGTTCATCGCATTGGGATGCACACGCTGGCGACGGATATCGAGCATCCGCCGGATCAGGCGGAAACCGGGCAGTCGCAGCAGCGCAGACGCGGGCGGCGTGCCGGTCACACGCGCCACGGGTCGCATACCTGCTGTGATAGGTGTGGTACATCGTTTGCCGAGTGTGACATGATCTGCCGGATGTTGAGTCGCAGGCGGCGCCGCAGTATCTGCTGTTGCGATTACAGTGGTGGCGATGGCTGTGATTGCGATTGCGATTGCGGTGGCTGCTGTTGCTGTGGGAATGGCGATGGCTGCTGCTGCAATTCTGGCTAAGACCGAATTCGCAATCGTTTTGCTATGCCGGCAAGCGCCGTCGGCTGATGCATTCATCCTATAACCTGTAACCTGTAACCTGTAACCTGTAGCGCTTCCCAATCGCCAGCCATGGGCGAATGAAATGCATCGCTACTGTGCTCCCTTGCTTGTCACCCGATTCTTGCCGAGTTCCTTGCTCTGGAAGAGACACTGGTCGGCAGCGGAGAGCAGTTCGCGCTTGGTCTGGGCATCCTCCGGGAAGGTGGCGATCCCAAACGAGGCGGTGACATTCAGATTGATCGCTTCCGCCTGGAGAAACGGCGTCTGGACCAGCACGGCGCGCAACTGCTCAACCTTTTGAAAGGCCGCTTCGCGCGTCTGCCAGGGCAGGATCACTACATACTCATCGCCGCCATAGCGCACAATCCGATCCTCCGGTCCCAGGTGGCGATCAAACAGTTCGGCCACCTCGCGCAGCACCCTGGCCCCCAGCAGATGCCCATGGGTATCGACCACGCTCTTAAAGCGGTCCATATCGAAGAAGACCAGCGAGATATGCTGTTCGCGGGCGCGCGGCAGCGCCAGCAGCCGATCTAGATGCTGATGCAGAAAGCGCGTATTGAAAAAGCCGCTGACATCATCGGTCAGGGAGAGCTTTTGCACCGTGTCGCGCTCCTTTTTCAGATCGACCGAGAGCTGCCGCAGGCGGAGCAAGTTGGCAACATGCGCCTGGAATTCGATCTTATCGACCGGTGTGACAATAAATGCATCAACTGTTGTGCCCAGTTCGCGGGCCGCCATTGCCTCACCCCGCTGCGGTGTCACCAGCAGGACCGGCAGAATACATGGTTCTGCCGTGGCGCGTCGCTCCCCCAGTTGATCACGCAGTCGTATGAGCGCCGTTCCATCAAGAATTGCCAGGTCAAACGGAATATGGCGCAGATCATCCGTCTCGGCGGTCGTCACCTCATACTGACGATCCAGCATTGCGGCAATGAGCTTGCGATTACCGCGATGATCCAGCAGCAGTAAGATCCGATTCATCAGTAAGCTCCTCTCGCGCTGCGCCCGAATGCGTTACTCATTCGGCGCTACAAACTCGGGTGAGCCGGAGAGAATACCGCGCAGTTCACTCAGTGGTCGCCCAACCTTCAGACCATAGCGGGTAATCTCCAGCTTACGTAGCGTCTTCTCAAAATCACCGGAGCGCTTCTTCAGCACCCCGATGGCCTTGCGCAACTCGCCCCCCAGTTCCAGGTAGCGCATAAAAATGACACTATCGGCCAGATAACTTACTTTGTCGTCGGTCGCGCGGAACTCACCCGTAATCGCCTCAACCTCGTTGATTAAAATCACCGTCACGCCCAGGCTTTTCAGGTAGACCGTGAGCGCATGCACATGGCTGATCAGATCGCGGCCCTGCATCGAGAGACGATACCCGGAGAGGCTATCGATCATCACGATCCGGCGACTGTTGCTCAAGACCTCCTCCCGGACCATTGTGGCGAACTCATCCGGAGAGTAGCGCAGCGGCTCGACATGCTCAACCAGCAGTGTCCCCCGCTCCACCATGGCTCGTGCCGGAATACTGATCGTACTACAGCGCCGCAGCAGCGAGTTCACGCCCTCCTCAAATGTGTAGACCACGGAGCTATCGCCGCGCCCCGCCGCCTCTTTGATAAACTGCATCCCAAAAGTCGTTTTGCCCACCCCGGTTGGCCCACTAATGATCGTGGACGTGCCCCGATCAATCCCGCCATGCAGCATCTCATCCAGTTCGGGTACCCCGGAGGAGAGCGGCTCCAGCACCTGCTCGATCCGCTGCTTGCTGGGCACCAGACGCGGAAAGACCGCCATCCCATGCTCCGACAGCGACATCGAGTGCGCGCCCGAGCGAAACGATGAACCGCGAAACTTGGAGACGGTAATGGTGCGCCCCTCCGCACCGAAGGTCAGGTGAATAATGCCATCCGACATAAACTGGAGGTCGTCGTCCGGGATCTCCTGCGTACCCTCGGAGGTCACCAGCACCGTGGCATCCTGTTCGACCAGGTAGCGCATAAACGAGAGCGCCTGCTTGCGGAAGTGGAACGAGTCGGTGCTCAGGTAGCGAAACTGGGTCATCGAGTCGACAAACACCCGCGCTGGTCGCAGCGTCTCGATGGCCTCTTTGATGCTCTGCATCATCGGCTCACGCTCAACCTCGGCGGGCGAGAAGATATCGTAGCTGCTGCCTTCGGAGAAAAACTCCGGCGAAGGGCTGAGATCGAGAAAGGTAATGTTATCCAGAGGGATATGCAAGCCCTGGGCATCATCCCGAATCTGGGCTTCCGGCTCCCCCAGCGAAATATAGAGCGACTGTTCTCCCCGTGCCGCGCCGGTACTCAGAAAATGCAGCCCCAGGGTTGTTTTCCCACAGCCGGGACCGCCACGCACCAGATAGGCGCGGCCTGGTTTCAGCCCACCGTGCAAAATCTCATCAATACCGTTAACGCCGGTCGATACCCGCGCGACGGCTGTCCCAGAATGTTCCATAGTGCTCTACTCCATTACTTTTGCTCAGCGCGACGCGCACCCATCCGCCAGTGCCGCCGCCGGGTGCGCCCATCCAATCCAGGAGTCTATGCAAATAGCGTGCAACCGCGAGAGGTGTGATGACCAGAGAGCTATTATACGATATATTTGCGGGTTGCAACCGATTTGGTTCCTGGCACAGAGCTTGCAGAGTCATCCAGGATAGAGCCATACCAGCAACGAGGAGGTAAACATATGGCTACGCTAAACTCATCGGAGGCAGTTCGCCGGCGGTTGGAAGAGGAACGCGAGGCGTTGCAGGCGGAGATCGATGCAACCCCAATTGATAATCAGAACCAGAAGGACTCGTATGGTGCCCAGCAGCACCCCGCAGACGAGGCGACCGATCTCTTTCTGCGGGAGCGGAATATTCCCATTCGCAGCAACGCCCAGGATTTGCTGACGCAGGTTGATCAGGCCATGCAGCGGTTGGATGCGGGCACCTACGGCACCTGTGCGCGCTGTGGCCGCCCGATCAACCCGGAGCGCCTGGAAGCCCTCCCCTACGTGATCCTCTGCATTGACTGCCAGGCAACCATGGAGCGCGGAACGTAGTAGGGGCGCAGCATTCGCCTGGGAGAATAGAAAGTTCGGCTGAGAGGGGCGCGATTCCCGTTGTGCGAGATTGTCTGAAAAGGGTGTGTCATGGGAATGTTGGCCTGGCACCCTGTCCCGTCCGGCATGCGGGAGCGATCGTGAACAAGAGTCCGGAGCGGGGGAGGTGGATGGAGATCGCTTCCGCACGGCCCCGGCGCGGGAGTCCCGGCTTTAGCCGGTTCCGGCCGCACACCGGCTGAAGCCGGGACTCCTGGGGCGCTGTTCGGTATCTGTGCAACCATCATAGACATGGACGTGTTACCGACGCGAACCACCGTTTCAGACAGTCTCTGAGAGATCTTGTCGGTATTGCAAGCGAATGCTCGCCCCTACTAGAACACATAAGGAGAAACTGCATGAAACGACTGATCGGGCTACCGCTGGTTCTGCTCATTGGAGTGCTGCTGGTAAGCGCCTGTAGTGCGCCCCGCCCGCCCGTCGTTGGTGACGCCGCCGCGACGCCGCCCGCCGACATGCCGGCTGAAGATGCCACCACCATGACCGAAGCCCTTCCCCTGGTTGAGGGACCGGTGGCAGATGAAGCAACACCCGCGGCCGCGGGCGAGCCAGTGCCGACCACTACTCCCATCACCCTGGATGGCACACCGATCCCGGATATTGTCAGCACGGTTGCGCCAGGTGATATGACCAGCCCCGCCGCGCCGCCGATTGAAGAGCCTGCTCCCGCCGAAACCGAAGGTACGCCGTTATCCGCCGAGGTTGAGATCCTGCCGACGGATACGGCAACGGTTGCGGGCACGGCGACGGTTACGGCGACCAGTGGTGTTGCGGGTGCTACCGAGAATACCATTATGGGTCTGGTGACAGCCGATGGTCGGTTTATGACGCTGGTGAATGCATTGCGTGCTTCCGATCTGGCCGCGACGTTGCAGGAGGCCGGGCCATACACCTTCTTTGCGCCCACCGATGATGCGTTTGCCGCACTGCCGGAAGGAACTGTGCAGCAACTGCTGGAGAACCCCAATCTGCTCGGTGACATTCTCGCCTATCACGTAGCAAACGAGGCACTGACCGCCGAGGAGATCGCCGGCATGGACGAGCTTTTGACCTTGCAGCGGAGCATGATTTGGGTCAGCAGTGAGGGCGATACGCTTATGCTCAACGATGATGTCCAGATTATCGAGGCAGGTATCGAAACCGAGAATGGAATTATCCATGTGATTGACGGGGTGCTGCTGCCGCCGCAGGTTGAACTGCCCGGCAATCAGTCTGCGCTGCGGTAAGCTCCGCTTCGGTTCCGGGGATTGAGGCGGTGGCAGCATGGCTGCCGCCTTCTGCCCGGCGATGACTGGATTTAATGCTCAGGTATCGTTATATGAAATATCCTGGAGTCCCGGCTTCAGCCGGTGGGAGGTTGTCGCTCACGGGGAACATGTTTCGGTAGGGACGCGCTTCTGCGCGTCCGCAGCCCGTTCGCACACCGAAACCCTACCACAGCAGCACGGTGCAGCGAATGCACCCTACGGCCTGCTTGCCGGGACAGCGGCAGCAGCACGGTGCAGCGAATGCACCCTACGGCTGGCTGCTGAAACCGCAGCACGGTGCAACAAATGCACCCTACGGCTACGGCTTGCCGGGACAGCGGCAGCAGCACGGTGCAGCGAATGCACCCTACGGCTGGCTGCTGAAACCGCAGCACGGTGCAACAAATGCACCCTACGGCCTGAAACCGCAGCACGGTGCATCGAATGCACCCTGCGGCCTGAAACCGCAGCACGGTGCAACAAATGCACCCTACGGCCTGAAACCGCAGCACGGTGCAACAAATGCACCCTACGGCCTGCCGCCGCACTGGGAAATCGGCTGAAGCTGAGACTCCCGATCATTATCCTGTGCTAGAATACGACCGGCACACACTGAGTGGATTCGATTAAAAACACTGACCAGGCATATGCATATTTCACAGGCCACACCGGCCCGGCAATCTCTGGCGCAAGCTGCGATCTCCTGGCCGCGGCTGCTGACCGTTCTGCTGATTGGCGGGCTGGCTTTGCTGCCTCGCATCATCGGGCTGAACGACTTTATCACTACCGACGAGGCCTATCACTGGATCGAGCGTACCGAGCGCTTTCACCTGGCGCTGACGGAGCGCAACTGGGCCGACACCCGCATCACCGGGCATCCTGGCGTCACCTTGATGTGGCTGGGTAGCCTGGGCCTGAGCCTGGAGCGCTTCGCACTGGCGCAGAACTGGGTCAGCCTCACCTCGGAGCTGGAACATCTGGCATGGTTGCGGCTGCCCACGGCTCTGCTCCAGGCTGCCCTGGTGCCGGTCGGCTATCTGCTGCTGCGCCGCCTGGTTGCCCCGGCGACCGCGCTGATCGCGGCGCTGCTCTGGGCGACCGCGCCCTACCTGGTTGCGCACGCCCGACTGCTGCACCTGGATGCCCTGCTGACAACGTTTGTCACCCTCAGCCTGTTGTGCGTGCTGATCGCGGCCCGCGCCGAACATCCGCTGCGCTGGTTTGTCGGCGGTGGGCTGCTGGCCGGGCTGGCGCTGCTGACCAAAGGACCGGCGCTGATCCTGCTGCCCATCGCCGGGTTGCTGCTCTTCTGGCAAATTCCGGCAAACAGCCTGCTCCAACGACTGCGGCGCGCGCTCACCTGGTACCTGCTCTGGCTGGGGGTGGCGCTACTCGTGGTGTTTCTGCTCTGGCCGGCGCTCTGGGTAGTGCCCGGACGTGCCATTGTCAAATACACCGGCGAGATTATCGACAACGGCGGGCGACCCAACGGCGCGGGGCAGTTTTTCCTGGGCCGGACGGTGGACGATCCCGGCCCGCTCTTCTACCCGGTGGCCAATCTCTTTCGCATGACCCCGGCAACGCTGATCGGCCTGCTGGCCTTGCCGCTGGCGCTCCGGCGGCAGGCGCGCGAACGGCAGGTGCTGCTGGCGCTGGCGGCATTTGTTGCCTTCTGGACGCTGGTGATGACGCTGGGGCCCAAAAAGTTTGACCGTTATGTGCTGCCGACCTGGCCTGCGCTCCTGGTTCTGGCCGCCGCCGGATTGCACGCGCTGGGCAGTTGGGGGGCGGCGCTGCTGCGCTGGTCGCGGCGTTCCGCCGGCGTGCAGAAGATTATCGCAACAGGCGGGGCGCTACTGCTGGTCGGGGTGCTGCTGCAGCCGGCGCTGACCTACCATCCGCACTACCTGAGCTACTACAACCCGCTGCTGGGGGGCGGCGCGGCGGCCCAACGCAACCTGCTGATCGGCTGGGGCGAGGGGATGGGAGCGATCGGTGCATACCTGCGCACGCGTCCCGATCTCGAGTATGGGCCGGTGCTGACGGCGCTGCCCCGTACGCTGCGGCCCTTCGTGCCGGTTCCGGTCAAGAATGTGCATGAGCTGGACCAGGATACCCAGAACTATGCCGTGGTCTACCTGGAGTCGCTCCAGCGCGGCGCACACCCGGACATCTATGTGCAGATCCGGCAGACCGTACCGCTGGCAACCATTACCCTCCACGGGATTGACTATGCGCAGATCCATCAACTGCCCCGGCCCTTTGAAAAGCCGATCAATGCGCAGTTTGGCCCGGCGCTGCATCTGCGCGGCATCACCGTGGCCCGTACACCCGATCAGGTAACGGTCATTCCCGCCTGGGATGTGCGCGATAACCTTCCCGCCGACTACAACCTCTTTCTGCATCTGCTCAATGCGCAGGGGCAACGGGTGGCCCAGGTTGATCTACCCCCCGGCGGCGCGGAGTGGCCCCCGACCAGCGCCTGGCAGCCCGGCCAGCAGATCAGCGTGCCGCTACCGCTGCCGCTGCCGGCAGAGTTACCCGCCGGCGAATACCGGCTGGTGCTGGGGCTCTACGACGCGGCAACGGGTACCCGCCTCACTCCAACGGCCGGTCCCCGCGCCGATCCGTCCCGCGCCGGTCCCGATGCTCTGCTCCTGGAGACGCTGGTGTTTCCCGCCGACCAGAGCTGACAAATGCGTGGGCATCGGTCATGCCGCTTTATAAAGGTTGAACTTTTAATCCAGATAGGCGATCTTCAGGAGTCCCGGCTTCAGCCGGATCGGGCTTGCCCGGCAGTAGGCCGCAGTCCCGGCAGGCATGCAACCGGCTAAAGCCGGGACTCCAGGATGGCATATCTGGACTATTTTCTCAAACTTCATCAGGCAGTTATGTTGCCTTAAACCCACCTCAAGGTACTCCACCATAGACTACCGCTACCGATTGTGATACGATGTGCGCAAAGCATCCGCAAGCAGAGTTCTGGTCTTCACCAGGTAAAAGGGACTTTCATGATTACACCGACAACTGTCGTCGCGCTCTCCGCCGAGGCACTCGACATTCCGCTGCGCACGCCCTTTGGCATTGCAACCGGCACACAGGACGTTGCGCACAATATTCTGGTCACGGTCAAGTTGGCCGACGGCACCCGGGGCTATGGCGAGGCGGCCCCCTTTGCGGTGGTCAATGGCGAAACCCAGGAGAGCGCGATGCTGGCGCTGCTCGCCATCCGCAGCGGGATCGAGGGCGCGGATGTGCGCGAGTGGCGGCGGATTGCGGCCTGGCTGGAGGAGCATATCGCCAAAGCCGCCAGCGCCCGCTGTGCGGTGGAGACGGCCCTGCTGGATGCGCTGACCCGGCAGGCGGGTATGCCGCTCTGGGCCTTCTTCGGCGGCGCGTCCACCCAACTCGAAACCGACATGACCATCACCACCGGCACGGTAGACCAGGCCACCAGCGCCGCGCAGGACATCCTGGCACGCGGCATTCGGATGATCAAGCTCAAAGTCGGCTCCGGCGATACGGCGCTAGATCTGGCGCGCATCACCGCCGTGCATGCCGTGGCTCCAGCGGCCCCGCTGATCCTGGACGGCAACGGCGGCTTTACCGCCGATAGCGCGCTGCACCTGCTGGCCCTGCTGCAGTCACAGGGCATCCGGCCGGTGCTGTTTGAGCAGCCGGTGCCCCAGCAGGACTGGGATGGACTGTATCAGGTGACGCACTGGGGCGGTATCCCGGTCGCCGCCGACGAGAGCGTGCAGAATGTGACCGATGCGTTGCGGGTGGCGCAAACGCAGGCGGCCCAGGTGGTGAATATCAAGCTGATGAAGTGTGGCATCGTTGCCGCCCTGGATATCGCGGCGCTCTGCCGCAGCATGCAGATCGGCTTGATGATCGGCGGAATGGTCGAGTCGATCCTGGCGATGACCACCTCGGCCTGTTTTGCGGCGGGCCAGGGCGGATTTACCTACATCGACCTGGATACGCCGCTCTTCCTGGCCGAGAATCCCTTCGTGGGCGGCTTTGCCCAGAGCGGCGCAACCCTCGATCTGGCGCAGATCAGCGCCGGGCATGGCGTGACCCCGCGTGTGCTCGACTTTCAAGTGTAGGGGTTTTTCGTAGGGGCAGGCCCCCGTGCCTGCCCAGTCGGTCTGGCCGGTTGCCCACGATGCTACCCACCCCTTTTTTCGTAGGGGCAGGCCCCCGTGCCTGCCCAGGGCGTCCTGACGCGGAAAATGCCATCCAGGGCAACCACTGGGGGTTGCCCCTACCGAAACCCCGGAACGACACTCCTGGCTTGCATTCCGGCTACCCGCCTGCTATAGTTGAAGCGGAAGAAGACCCATCCCATGCTGAAGTGATAACCCATGATAACACCCACCAATCCGCCGACTCCATCACCCCGCTCTCTACGTGTTTTTCTCTGCTATGCCCCACCGGATCTGGCCCGTGTGCGCGAGTTGTACCGACAACTGCGTGCGGCCGGGGTGCAGCCCTGGTTCGATGAGGAGGATCTGCGACGCAATCATGAAAAGCAACGAAAACCAGTGTCATGGTGAGCTTGCCGAACCATCTCACCGATCTAGCAACGTAAAGCCATGAAAAAGCAATGCAATGCAGCGAGATGCTTCCTACCGTCAGCATGACATGGGTTTTCAACGCTTTACAATGTAATCATGAAAAGCAACGAAGAAACAATGTCACGGTGAGCTTGTCGAACCATCTCACCGAATCTTGCAACAAGTCCTGTCGGTCCCGGGCGCGCATGCTGCGCCCCTACCCTGCCCGTCATCATAACCATTGCACGAGGTACGCATGCCAACCTTCCCGACCTATTGCGGCAACCTGCCCGCCTGCCTGCACCCGTTAAACCCGCGCCACTACCTGCTGCTGGCCTACTGGATCTACTTCCGGCCCACGGCGCTTAAATGCTACCTCTATGGGGCTGACCCTGACCTGTATCGGGTTGAAGAGGGATGGGCGCGCTTTCGCCGCGAGTGGCGCGTCCCGGCCTACCGCAATCTCTACCTGATGCTGCCGCTGCTGGCTCTGTTACTAACCCTGCCAATTGTGCTGGGTGTAAGCTGGCTCCAGGGGACGCCAGTGCAGTGGTGGGATGTGGCGTTTGGCGTGGCGTTTGGCGTGGCGTTTGGCGTGGCGGGTGGGATGCGCGGTCTCTTCTATCCGTTGCAACTGGTCCTGGTTCTGTTCAGCCGCTTTGAGAGAATCCGGCACCCGGTTGAGTGGGATGAACTGCTGGTAATCCCACTGCCCGGCGGATGCCGAACACTGACACGGCAATTACAACAGAATGAGGCCGCAGGGTTACGCCGGCTGATAGAGGTAGCGCGTAACCCTTTTCAGCGCTGGCTTGCGCAACGTGTCCTGTATGACTATCTGCATACCCGTCCCGCGCCCCTGCACCTGCTCTACGATCTGCTGGTCAATCCTAATCTGGACGAGTATGTCTTCGCACCTGCTGTGAAATCAGACTGGTGGCGCGTGCCTGCCGTCCGGCAACTGCTGCTGGCGGAACTGGCCGGGCGGTGGATCGATACCAATCAGCCGGGTGAACGCCGGGTCTGGAACCTGACGCGACGCCGGCGCCGGCTACAACCAACCGCGCTGACACGTTTGGCCGGGATGTTCTATGATCTGCTGGATGCAACGACGGTGGCGGACGCGGAGTTTGATCTGACGCATTACCGCGATTGTTACACTGACCTGGAAGCCTATCCCGGCGGCGGGGAAATTGCCCGCTCATTCACAGCAATGGCGGCATTTCTGGCCTATGCGGACCTGCCGGATCTGGCGCAGGCTGGGGAACCGACCGCGTTCCTCCCCTGCGATAACCCCATTCGTCCTACCGTGCTGGAGGCATTGGAGCGGTTGGGGGCGATTGGCGGGGAGGTGGCAACCTACTGCGATGCTACCAGCCGGGTCACCAGGCTGGCGGCGCTGGGCCGTGCTGCCGATTGTCTGGATGATCTGGATACCTATGTTGCAACCGAGGTGGTGACCCCGGAGCAACCTATTCTGCGCCGGATCATTCAGCAGTGGAGCCGACTGGTCAGCGAGGTCAGCGGCGCGGAGGGGCGCGCGGCGGTGGCGGAGCCGGTGCCCAATCCCTATGTGGCGGGCAATCCGGTGCATGGGGCGCTATTTGTGGGGCGCGAGGAGATCATGCGCCGCCTGGAAGAACTCTGGCGCAATGCCGGGCAGGTGCCGTCGGTGATCCTCTACGGGCATCGGCGCATGGGCAAGTCGTCGATTCTACAAAACCTGGGGCGGCGCTTTGGCGCACAGACCACGATTGTGGACTTTAATATGCAGCGGGTCGGGCTGGTGGGCAGCACGGGGGAACTGCTGGCTAACCTGGCGCTGGCGCTCTACGACGCGCTCCCCCCACCCCAACAAACCACCCTGACCGAGCCGGATGAGGAGCGCTTTACCACGCAGAATCCCTACACCGCCTTTGACCGCTTCCTGCGGCAACTGGACGGGGCGCGCGGCGAGCAGCGCTTTATCATTACCCTGGACGAGTTTGAACTGATCGAGGAGTTGATCGACGCGGGTACGCTGGAGGCGCGGCTGCTGGCCTACTGGCGCGGCCTGATCCAGACCTACCCCTGGTTTGTGATGGCCTTTGCCGGGCTGCATACGCTGGAAGAATTGCGCCACGACTACTGGCACCCGCTCTTCGGCAGCATCACCGCGATTGATGTCAGCTTCCTCTCCCCGGAGGCGGCGCGGCGACTGATCACGCAGCCCGCACCGGATTTTAATATCGACTATGATGAGGCCGCAATTGCGGCGATTATCGCCCTGACCAACGGCCAGCCCTATCTGGTGCAACTGGTCGGGCATGCGCTGGTGACGCGCTTTAACCGCCAGACCTTTGAGGAGGGGAAGGAGCGACCCCGCCGTTTTGCCCAGGCCGATGTGGAGGCGGTGATTACCGCGCCGGAGTTCTACCGCGACGGCAACGCCTACTTCAGCGGGGTCTGGGCGCAGGCTGAGGGGAGTGAACCGGCGGGGCAACTGGATGTGCTGCGCGCGCTGAGCCATGCGCTGCTCACGGAGGCCGAGCTGGCCCGCGTCACCGATCTGGCGCCGGCGCAACTGCGCGCGGCTCTGGCGACACTCGAGCGGCACGCTGTGGTGGCGCTCCGCACCGATGGGCGCTACGGCTACACGGTTGAGTTGATGCGGCGCTGGGTTGTGGATCGAGTGAGTTTTGAGTTTTGAGTTTTGATACCGATTTGTTGTTATAGCCACAGAGAACACCGAGGACGCAGAGATGATAAATGGGAACGTGCCACCGCTACGCCCGTTGCGCCCATTTCGGCTGATTGCGGGTTTGATAGCACATTCCTCTGAAAATAGGCTGTATTCAGCACGCATGTACTGACCGCTCATTTTCATGCTTCCTGGTGGCTCGTAGAGCCATGACTATTGGTATGAGTGCTGACCACTGACCACTGACCACTGATCACTGATCACTGGAAGACAAATGGAGGTCACTTATGGACCAGACGCACCTCTCTGCGGCAGGTCAACAACTGATAGCGGCGCTTGCGCCCCGGTTAGTGCATGCTGCCGACACAACATTTGAGGATCAGGCGGGCGATCCGGTCCAGCGCGCGCTGGAGTGGCTGAACCGGCAGTTCCAGGGCAATCGTCGGGCCGCAGCCGCCCTGACGGTGTTTGTGGATGAGCCGGGCGACCCGCAGAGCCAGGCCCGCCTGCTGCGACAGATCATCGCCTGCTTTGGGGAACGACCGGACGCTATCGCCGAGCTTGCCGGGTTGGTGCATCAGCTTCAGGCCGCGCCGGGCGGCACGCCGATCCAGCAGCGCTCCATCACCGTGCGCGACCAGGCGCAGGTTGGCACCGCCATCGCGGGTGATGTCCAGGGCAGCCTGATCATCGGCGCAACCAGCTTTGGCGACCGGGTCGGCGGCGATAAGATCAGCGGCGATATCACGACGGGCGATGTTTCCGGCCCGGGCGGGGCCATCGGGCACAAGGGGCAATCGCAGGTTGATCAGCACGACCAGGATGCGGAAGAGTGACCCGTCTGGGGTGCGGGAGTCAACACACCATCAATGGCATCTCCATCCACGCCCATACCACCACCGATTACACCCATTGCCTCCCGTCAGGCTCATTCGTCAACCCAGTTTGACAGGCGAAGTCCCGAAATCTGCCGGAAGTGACGCAGATTACGTGTCACCAGCGTTGCCCGCTGTGCAAGTGCAATACTGGCAACCAGCAGATCAGCACGCCCTATTTTGCGGATACCTTTGGTTAAACGCAAACGCTCAAATTGGATGGCAGCGGCTTCGTCAAGTGGTACGATAAGAATCTGTGCAAGTAGTTCCTCGCTATGTGCAAGCAGTTGCTGCGCTCGGAGCAGTTCTGCACCAGTTGCGGCCTTGAGCACAAAATCAAACCGTCCTCGCAGGATTTCAATTCGGGTAATAATGGTCGTACCAACCACTGGATCTTCCAGAAGTCGGAGGTGCTCGATCACCCGTTCGTGTCCTGCATGTAAATACGTGAGTGTGTCGGTGTCAAGCAGATGCATCAGGTATCGTCCTCATACTCTGCACGACGGCGTTGTGCGTAGATATTTGCCCGAAGCGCGGAGAGTGTTTCATCATCGGCCAGCGCGCCTGCCTGGTGCAAGAGTATCATGCGACGATCATGACTACGTAACCAGTCATCAATAGCGGAACGCAGAAATCGCCAGGTATCAGCAATCTGCCGTCCCGGAATCTGTCCCACACTGGCCTGTTGCGCAATCAGTTCTGGTGGCAGCCGCAGGTATGCGGCTGTCTCCTCCAGGGTTAACACATCGGATGCCGGCGTCTGACTCATACTGCTACTTTCTTGTTCTGAGTTCACAATGTCCTCCCTCCCGACAGAGACCGCCACACCAGGCCAGCATTTCCCGCATTGGGACGGGCGACGGACGCGCAGAAGCGCGTCCCTACTACAACAGGCCGAGACTTGAGCGGCACATCCGGCTCCATGCCCGTGTGATACCAATGTGCCGGCAAACCAGCAATCAACGAGAACGAGCGCAACGGGCGCAATGGTGGCATGTTCCTGGATATCATCTCTGCTTCCTCGGTGTTCTCTGTGGCTATGATAACAAATCGGTATGACTAGTATTCCCACACATGGACATTATACGGCGATTATGCGACTATTCAACCGTTGCCTGGCGAAATGCCTGCCATTATCCGGGATTATCAGGGATCGCGTTACATGCGCACATGTGCTACCATGCTAACCTACGAACAACGAGCACCACGGGAGAGGTATGACACAGAACCGACTGGAGGCGCTGCGGGCCTATGCTGAGGCGCAGGGCTGGGAATGGCGCAGCGGGAAGCCCATTCAGCATGGCGAGCAGATCATTATCGCCAGTGGCGACCAGCAGGTGACGCTCAACTACTATCCCCGGCGGGGCAAGCTAGTTCCCGGCGGGCCGGAGTCGCCGCTGAAAGCCGCGCTGACGGACTGGCTGGCGCAACCGGAGCCGACCAGCACCGGCGCCGCGCTGCCCACAACGCCTCCGCCGGCAGCACCGCGTGCCTCGGGTAGCGGCGGCGGTACCCGGCTGGATGCGCTCAAGACCTATGTTGCCGGACAGGGCTGGAACTGGGGACCGGGAGCGACGATTCCCTACGGCGAACAGATTGTCGTCACCAGTGGGGCGGCAACTGCGTTGGTCAACTTCTGGCCGAAGCGTGGGCGGATGCAGGTGCAGGGCAATGCCTCGTCGCTCAAGGCCGACCTGCAGGCGTGGGTCGAACGCGGGCAGGAGCCGGCCGCCACAGCGGGAACCGGGGCACAACCGACTGTTTTTACCGGGCCGCACATCGGGATGGACGAGTCGGGCAAGGGCGACTGGTTTGGGCCGCTGGTGGTCGCGGCGGTCTATGTTGATACGCGGACGATACCGCTGCTGCGGCGGGCCGGTGTACGCGATAGCAAGGAACTGGAGGCGGCGCTCCTGCCGCAGGTCGCCGCGCAGATCGTGCAGATCATTCCGCCGGAGCAGCGGTTGGTCTGGAGCATACTGCCGGAGGAGTACAACCGGTTGTATGCGCAGCACGGCAATATCAACCTGCTGCTTGCTGCCGCGTATGCACAGGTGGCCGCGCAACTCCGGCAGGCACTGCAATCCGCAACTGGTGAAACCACCGCGCCGGTGGATCTGCCCATCGTGTGCGATCAGTTTTCCCAGCGGGCTGACCGGCTGGAGCAGGCGTTTGCTGCCCGGCAACTGCCGCGCCCGCAGCAGCAGCACCACGCCGAGGCCGCCAGCATCGGCGTGGCGGCCGCCTCGATCCTCGCCAGTGATGCCTTTACCAACGCGCTGGCGGACCTGGCCGCTGAAGCCGGTCTGCCGAACCCCTTACCCAAAGGCGCGTCCGCGATTGCCGCGTTGCAGGCCACTGCGCGCCGAATTATCGCGCGCCAGGGTGCCACCGCCCTCGGGCGCTATGCCAAGCTGAATTTTAAGCCGGTGCGCGAGCTGCTTGAGCGGGTAACGTGACACGATTATTCGCGGGTCTCGATAACGGCTTGCCCATTCTCCAGCGGGGTCGGCTCAGGGTCGATCTGCACCCGCACGACATCCGGGATGGCGCGGCGCAGATCTTGCTCAATCCGGCTCATCTGCGTATGCACCTCGGTCAGCGGGGTTGCACCGGGGAAGGGGCAGTGCAGCGTCACGATAATGCCCTCCTCGGTTAGCAGGGTCTCCACCCGGCAGATCATCTCGGCGTAGGGCAGCCCGCTGATCACCTGTCGCACCTGCTGCGTAATTGGCGCATAGCGCACGGCCGGCTGGACATCATCGCGGCGCGGCTCCAGATGTACCTCCACAACCGTGTGGCAGGGCAGTTCCGCCGCGATGGCCGTCTCCAGTCGCTCGGAGTGGGTATGCGCCTCGGCCAGCGTCAGATGCACCGGCAGTTCCAGGTCCATCTCCACCCGCACCTCCCCCGCCAGTTGGTAGAGATCCAGGTTGTGAATATTCATGCCCAGGCGATGCGCCGTCGCATAGATCGTCGTGGTGTAGGACTCGGCGGCGGTCCGGGCGGGTTCCACATGGACCAGCACATCGGCCTGCTGCAGTTCGGCCCGCACAACCCGCTCGACATCCTCGGTCAGTTGGTGCGCCTCTTCCAGCGAGCGTCCACGCGGCGTGCCAATCGTCACCTCGACAAACGGCTGCGTCCCGACGAAGCGCAACCGCACCCGCGCGCTGTCCGGAACCACATCCGGCAGGTCGGTAATCCGATAGATCAGCCGACGGCTCAGATCCTGCGGCACATCGTCCATCAGCGCCCGAACCGCCTGCGTGCCCAGATCCCAGGCAACATAGAGCAGCACTCCGGCGACGACCAGGGCCGCCAGCGCATCGGCCCGTTGGATCAACCACCCCGGCAGGGGTAGCCAGTAGTTCAGCCCGATCAGTGCCAGGCTGAACAGTACCACCAGGGAACTCAGAATATCCGTGGTAAAGTTGGCAGCATTCGCCTCGATGGTGGGGCTCTTGAATTGGGTGGCGGCCCGACGTAGCGCCTGCACCCGCAGAATATTGATCACCAGCGAGATCAGAATCACCAGAAAGGACCAGACGGTAATCTCCGGTATGGCGGGATTAAACAGGATGCGATCAAACGCCTGCCACAAGACCCAGCCGGCGGTGGCAAAGAGCAGCACCGTGCCGGCCAGTGCGCCCAGGTTCTCGGCGCGCGCGTGGCCGTAGGGGTGATTCTCGTCCGGTGGAAGATCGGCAAAGCGCACAACCAGAAATGTAATTCCCGTCGCTATGATGTCCAGAAGCGAGTCAAACGCATCAGCCAGAATACCCAGGCTGCCGGTCGCCAGGCCAACGATAAACTTGATGCCGGCAAGCACGGCACTCGAGCCAACCGAAGCCAGTGCAACTGACTGTTTCGATTCAGCCATGCAGTCCCCTCCTGCGTTGCTGGTCAATATCTTGCAGATTAGAATGTAGCGTAGCGATCAAATGGGGTTTTGTCAATCTGATGGGGCTGATGCAGGCTTGCCTAAAAGTTCGGGTATACTAACTGCCACCCCAGACCGTAGTATCTTTATCACAAAGGAAACAGGTATGTCTTGCTTTGCTCCGATGAGCATCCGTCCACAGTTCCCGGCACTGTCACGCCAGATTAATGGTCATCCCGCGCTGTTCTTTGATGCCCCCGGCGGGACGCAGGTGCCCCAGGTGGTTATTGACGCCATGGCGCACTATCTGGTCCATACCAATGCCAATGACCATGGCGCATTTCTGACCAGTCAGGCAACTGATGCGGTGATTGATGCCGCCCACAGCGCTATCGCCGATCTGCTTGGCTGCGATCCCGACGAGGTGATCTTTGGTCAGAATATGACCTCGCTCACCTTTGCGGTCAGTCGCGCCATTGCGCGGGATCTCGGCCCCGGCGATGAGGTGCTGGTTACGCGCCTCGATCATGATGCGAATGTTGCTCCCTGGTATGCCCTGGAAGAGCGCGGTGTCACCGTTCGGGCGGTAGATGTTGACGTTGAGGATTGCACCCTCGACATGGAAGACTTTGCCGCCAAAATCACCCCGCGTACGCGCGTGGTTGCGGTAGGCTATGCCAGCAACGCCGTCGGCACCATCAACGACATCCAGCGCATGATCGATATGGCCCGCAGTGTTGGTGCGCTGACGTTTGTGGATGCGGTGCATTACGCGCCCCACGGCCCGATTGACGTACGCGCGCTGAACTGTGATTTCCTGGCATGCAGCGCCTACAAATTCTTTGCGCCGCATGTTGGCTGCCTCTACGGGAAGCGCGAGCACTGGGAGCGGCTGCGCCCCTACAAGGTTCGGCCGGCCGCCGAGAGCGGCCCGGGGCGCTGGGAGACCGGCACCCAGAACCACGAGGGGCTGGCGGGCACGACGGCGGCGGTTGACTACCTGGCCGGCCTGGCGCACCTCGGCACGCAGAGTGCGTTAAGCGTGGGCAGCCAGGGGACGAATGGCGTCGCACCCCCGAACGGAGCCGGTCGCCGCGCCGCCCTGGTGACGGCCATGAACAGCATCAAGGCGTACGAGCGTGACCTGAGCGAGCGACTGATTGCGGGGATACTGGAGATACCGGGCCTGACCTTCTACGGCATTCGGGAGCTGGAGCGGTTTGATCAGCGTACGCCCACGGTATCCTTTCAACTGGCCGGGCATGCGCCCCGCGCAATTGCCGACTATCTGGGGCAGCGGGGTATCTTTGCCTGGGATGGTCACTTCTACGCGATTGGCCTGAGCGAGCGGCTGGGTGTCGCGGACAAGGGCGGCCTGGTGCGCGTCGGTCTGGCGCACTACAACACGCTTGAGGAGATCGACCGCTTCCTGGAGGTGCTGGAGGATCTGGCGTGGGGACGCGAGTAGCCGGTGGTATTGGCGTAGGTCACGCCGGAAGCGTGACCTACGGACAGACATCTACCCGGATTAACTATTCAACCTTTCAGGACATCAACGTGACACGCTGTTGCGCGTCGGCGTGGCGGTTTGGGTCGGGGGGGGCGGTCCTACCAGATCCTGCTGGGGCACCGAAGTGGAAGTGGCTTCTTCGCTATCCGCCCCCGCGGCCTCACCCGCCATGGGTGTCTGGCGCAAGAGCACCGTGTCGGTTGAGTGCAGGAGACGCGGATCTTCGCCGGCTACGGTGCGGTTGGCAACTTCACCAAGCACTTCGAGAAAGACGTAGAGCCGCTCGGAGTATTCCGCCAGTTGCGCGATCTGCTTTTCCTGACCGGCCTGGGACGCGGCCACCGTGGCAATCGCGGCCTGATTGGTGGCCAGTTCGGCCTCAACCATGACCACCAGATCGTCAACCTCAACATCCACTTCCGCAACCTGCGTCTGGAGCAGGGCATTCTGCTCGCGTAGTGCCGCCATCTCACCCGGGCGAATACCCATGCCAATCACAATGAGCAGCATAATAAACACCGCTGCCCCAACCGCAATAGCAATCGTCCCGGCACGACCGGACCATCCGCCGGCGGTGATGCGGGACAGGGGCGAGGTCGGTCGGTCGGTCTCTTTCGGCTCGAAATTCTCTTCAAGCGGCAGGGATTGCTCCTGGGTGCCGGTTGTTTGCGTCTCCGGTTGTGCTGCGGCCGGCTCCCCGGCAGATGCTGTCTCCGTCCCAGGATGTTCTTCTGCTATGCGTTGCTCCCCGGCAGTCGGCTGCTGGTCGGGCTGATCCGGCGCGTGCTGATCCGGCGCGTGCTGATCCGACGCGTGAGGAGTTGTCTCTGGCTGGTCGCTCATGCTATCCTCCACAACTAGAATTCAGTCCAATGGCACTGCTACCCACTAGCGTACTTAAGGTATCGTCAATTCCTGTCCCGGCCGAATAGTATCAGCCTGGTTTCCCGTCAACTCGTTGGCCGCGCGTAACTGCTCGACCGAGCGATCAAACTGCGTGGCAATCGCCGGCAGCGTATCACCCGGCTGCACCACATAAGTGCGTCCATCCGGATTGGCGGCCTGCTGCAGCGTGGCCGATGTCGGCTGGTTTGCCTCTTCCGCCGGCGTTGGTTCGGGTGGTCCTGGTGGACCCAGTTGTTCGGACGTTGCGGTCGCTGTCGGGGTGCGGGTCGGGCGCGGCGTCCGCGTAGCGGTGGCGGTGGCGGTATCTTCGGCTGCTTCTTCGGCTGCTTCTTCGGCTTCGGGTTCCGCCCCGCCGGCTTCCGCTTCGGGGGTGGCCGTGACCAGATCACTGGCCTCGGCCTCATCCGGAATGGGCGTGTTGGTTGGTGCTGCCGGGACCGCCGGGGCTGCGTCATCTTCCACATCAAGGGTTGTATCGGCAGTCAGATTGTTGAGCCGCTCGATAAAGTTCACCAGACTCTGGGTCCGGTCTTCCAGTTCATCAACATTGGCCTGGATACGCGCTAATTCCTCCTGGCGTCCCACCTGAATTGTGGCAATGACCGCCAGGTTCATCCGCTCTTCGCCGACCTCTTCCTGTAACGCCGAGGCGGTAGCAATCTGCTGGCCCAGGTCACCGCTCAGGCGATCCAGATCTTCGGCGGCTTGCTGCACCGATGACAACTCTGCACTGATGGTTGCGATCTCTGCATTATTGCCGGATGCCGCCTGGGACAACTCGGCGACCTGTGCCTGGAGCGTGCGCTGTTCGATGCGCAGGTCGCCCACTTCCCGGTAGGGCTGGACCAGCACATCGCCAAACCCGATGGTAATAACCAGACTGATGGCGAACAGCGCCAGAATGACCGCCAGAGCCAGCATAACGGCGGCAGCCAGGAAGCGCCCCGTGCGGGAGCGGAGCGCCGGCAGCGGCTTCTCCGGTTCCGGGGAGTCGGGTTCCGGCTGCTCCGGCTGCTCCGGGAGGTCTGGCTCCTGTATTTCCGGCACGGAACGCTCCTCCGGGTAGGCAGACTCCGAACCGACCGACTTGAAATCGTCGCTCATATATCCTCCAGACAATGCCGGGCTTTCCAGCGGGCGGTATGGGTGACACGATTGTATCGAGATCTCTGCTTTCGTCAAGCGTGAGGCGGGGTGTTCATATCTATAATACGCGCGGGAGGGACGCATGCAGGACATGCGAGAAAGGAAGTTCTCGCATATCATCAACCTCCCAGAGATGCTCAACCAGATTGAAATGGAGGCTATAAACTAATTGTACAATCAGGCGGATATGCTCAGGTACCTGCAACCCTGCCGATGTGTATCGGCCCGCGCCATCAATCTGTATCACGACAAAGGATTCGTTACAATCGGCTGTTACACAATATTCTTTTACGGAAAAACTAGCGTGGTCTTTTTTTATGGCCGGGGCAGCAAATAAGTCTAATTGTCTGGCTAATTTGCCGGGTGAAAAACCTTCCAGGTGACTGTTTTTAATCCACCGACGTGCAATCGTATGAACATGCGCTGAAAATAAACGAACGGTGAGTTCAGATCTTTGATATGATATAATGTTATAATTGCTGCTCAATCCTGAATGCAGTGGACGATTATATTGCTGTGAAGTAGTTGACCTGCGCTCTTCAGTATGAGTTGACCCCGGAAGGTTTCGGGTACTTTGTCGTGTACCGCCACACCGTAGTATCAGGCGAGATCTTAATCTATAGAGAAATGGCAGTTAGTTACAGAACTTACGCGGTTGAGATCCAAACCGGACGTTTGACCCGATGGAAGCCTGTTTCGCCTGCGGCAGCATGGTACTTTTTTATCTTTTTTCACAAAAATGTTGCACATAGTGCAACATTTTTGTGAAAAAAGATGGCTTCTTCCGCTCTGCCGGAGGCGACATGAGCTTCCAGGTCAGGGACCGCGTAACTCCTGTTAGTTACGCTCGCTTGCATTCCGAAGACTTGATAACCTTGCGTGATAACCTTGATGGTAACTAGTCCTACAACGAGATTTCTTTCTTACCGCAGAGACGCAGAGGTCGCAGAGATGACCAGGATCGGAATGGACTGATCAGCATGCTCTGTGGCTGCGGCACGCATGATTGTAATACATGCTCGTTGTAGTACTAGAGTCATAGAACAGGTAAAGATCTATGAACCTGCAACTACAGATCTCTACTTTGACACCCCTATGGACGGGAGGTGTCATCCCGGGACAGATGGAGCGCGTCCATGCGAGCGGCATTATTGGGAGCCTGCGCTGGTGGTACGAGGCGATTGTACGCGGTCTGGGGGGAGAAGTGTGCGATCCGACATCTGCTACCTGTCACTTTGATGAAAAGGCGTATGCAAAAGCAAAGGAACAGGGAAAAACGGGTTCTGAGGCACTGAGCGCGGCTGGGCTTTGTGCTGTCTGTCAGGTGTTTGGGGCAACAGGGTGGCAACGGCGCTTTCGCCTCCAGATCGATGCCCAGACCAGTGCAGCCTGGCAGCGTCCTCGCGATATGCTGAATGTGCGGCCGCCGGATCGTTCACGCGGATGGTTTTTACCGCCCGGCTACATGGGTGATCTAACATTAACTATCTCTAGTGATCAACGCACATGTGAGCAGATAGCGGCGCTGTTTCTGTTTTTGGAACAGTGGGGTAATATTGGGGCTAAACCACAACTGGGGTATGGTCTGTTCCGGCTAGAAAATCGCACTGAGTTATTACAACTGGTGCATAAACAAGATGATGTATGGCAGTCAGGCACTAAAGCGCATCAGGATAACTTGCCCGACCTGCGCCGCTTCGGGTTTTTTCGCTTTCGCTTTCAGCCGGATAAGCCCGATTGGTGGAGTTATGTTGATGGTCTGGAGCGACTGATGGGCCGGCGTGATACGGCTCAGGCAGTGCAGACCTTGCTCCGGCAACATACCGTTCCGGTTATGCCGGCATTCAAGAATGCCTGGCGCTTTCAGCAGTGGCAAGGTCCCTTTCGCGTGCAGAAGAACCTGTTTGGTACCGTTGATAAGAACGAACGGATACGCAGTAAAGTCGCGATCAGTTGGGCATATCAACGCCAGGATGTCTGGGAAATTCGTGGCTGGGCCTGGTTGCCGCAACTGAACGATCCCTACGCGCAACAACTGTGGCAGATTATTTGTAATGCTGAGGTCTGGCGCGAGATTCTGAAGGTGCAACAGGGTGTGCTAGAAACCTGGCCTGACACCCCGGTATTTGCAACTCAGAATCCAGAGGCAGTACAAGATTGGGTAACGGTGAGACATGATTGATAAACTGGTAATTCACCGCTTTCGCGGGATTCGGCAGGGGGTTCTGGAAAATTTTGGACGGCTCAACCTGCTGGTTGGGCCGAATAACAGTGGCAAAACGGCTGTGTTAGAAATGCTCTATCTGCTGGGCGTAAGTGGCCGCGGCGGTAGCCTGCTGGCCGAGAACCTCTCATCAGCCGATGTGCCGGAGGCGTATGTGCCGCTGCCGTCCGACTTCCTGGGCTACAAACCATTACCGCGCCTCTGGCGGCGACACGGCAAGCCGGCTGCCTGGGAAGCGAGTCCCGGTAAACTCACCGAACAAAGCTCGCTCATCTACAATCTCCCAGAACTTCCGAAAGAGCATCCGCTCCGTTCGTTCCGCCTGATCCTGCCTCCATCAGAAAGGGTGGAAGACTACGGCGGCTTTAACCAGGAGGATGTAGAGACAAACGCCCTCTTTGTGTTGCCGTTCGCCGAGGGGTTTCCGGAGGGGTTTCCGCCGGAACTGCTGCCGGCCGGCATGCAAAACGAGGTGGTGACGGATACTGCCGCTACCCGACTGGCCTATCTCTGGTATCCGCCCTTTGTTAACCAGTCTGGTAACCAGGGCGTTGCGGCGAATAATCATACGTCCCAACCGCCGGATGATTACAGCTCGCTGGCCGTCTGGTCGTTGCGTGGCGCTCTCCCCGCCCCCGATCATGTTCTTCTCTTTGATTTCCACGCGGCACACGATCATTTGCAACTCCCCTTCTTTCAATTTGCGTATCAACTGCCTGACTGGCCGGACAGAATTGCTGCAGCGATGGCCGGCATCTTCCCGGAGATGGACAACTGTCGGGTAGAATTTGTCCCGGCTGATGCTCTCCAGACCGGGATGGTGGGCCATATTCGGCTACCGGGACAACGACCATTACCGATTGATGCGTTTGGTGATGGTGCGCGCCACGCCTTCAAAGTGCTGGCGGCCCTCACCGCGCTGGTAGCCGTTGCCGACGAAGAGCATCCGGCCCTTTTCCTGTGGGAAGAACCAGAGGCATTTCAGAACCCGGTAACACTGGAACGCTTGCTGGCGGAAGTGGTAGACATCATGCATGGCAACCCTATCCAGGTGTTTATCGCATCCCACAGCCTGGAGGTGATCGCTCATGTGACGACGTTGCTACAGCGGGGGCGTCTGGCTGCCGAAGATACGCTGTTGTTTCAGTTGAACCTCAGTGATGGCGCGTTGCTTTCTGCCTGGTTTGACGTTGAAAATCTTACTGCCTGGCTCGAGTCAGGAATGGACCCGCGCATCTGGAATTTGGATGATTTCGAACTACCCGTACAGTTCCATCTGCGTGAGGAAGCGGAATGAAGACATTTGTTTTTTTCGAGGGTGCTACCGAAAAACATGTGTGTAACCGTATTGCCAGGATCATGTCGGAGTTGGATCTTGATACTGGCTCAGGTCAGGGCAAACGGCAGATTAATGCAGAGATGCGTAAAAAATTAGGGCCATTCTTGACGAAGCAACAGCCGATTCGCTGTCTGATTTTGCGCGATCTGGATGAACATGATCACGAGACGACAGAACGGTTAGTGCAGAGCATTCAGGACGCCTGGCGCGACGAGTTTCAAAAGCGCGGTGTTCAGCATTCTATCGACCCGATAAGCGAGCATCCCGACCATGATAATGTTTTTATGCTGGCAATGACTGATCCTGATTTGCGGCTGGCCCTGCATATTGCTACCTACCGCTGGCGCGAAGAGTTCATCAAAGCTACTATTGACGATTATGTGCTGACCCTGGCGCTGGAGTCTGCCACGGCAGCAGCACTGATTGCCCACAAACCATGGCAGGCTTCAGCCGGGCATATTATCGATAAAGTCACCAGGCAAATTCCTGAACTGCTTCGTAACAATGGCATCCCCCTTCAGGAAGCGAAGGATTACGTGCGGTTGTATGCAGCCGTTATTCAGGAACACACATCGCCGCCGGTCTTTGCGCAAAAGGTTTTGGCACACGTAACAGATGAGCGTATTCGCTCGGTGTTTGCCCCGCTGGTAGCTGCCTGTGAATTTATCAGAGGAGGCCGATGAAATACGATTTTCACGCTCACTATGCCTTCGCGGAACAGCACGGTATTACGCAGGCGGAGGCGATCGATTTCCTGACCGGCGTGCAGGCGCACCCGCCGCGCCAGTGGCAACCTCTGGCCGCTGTGACCGATGACGGGGCGCGCCTGCAACTGCTGGCACAGGCGCTGGCCGCGGCTTACAAGGAACGTGCCCGGATGGGACAGCAAAAAGGCAAGGCCGGTGGCCTGGGGCACTGGATTATGTCGGGCAGAGCGCATACCTATTTTGCCGCGCAAAAGGAAACATACCTGGCGCCGTTAGGGCTTGTGCCCGCTGCACCTGACCTGGCGCTGCTGCCCGATTATAGCTTTGCGTTCCATGTTACCTTCACCCTGGCCGGTGCCTATCTCAGCCGGGATGATATGGATTTTTACATTCTGGATAACCCGGTGAAAAAGGAGTGGGTTTTCAAGCTGCCCTACATCGCTCCCAGCCAGTGGAAGGGGGCGTTGCGCGCGGCTATCCGGCAAAACAATGACTGGCCGAATGAGCACCCTGATCTGCTGCGCTTATTTGGCCAGAGTCGTGACGATAAAGGTTATGCCGGTCGCCTCCACTTCTACCCAACCTTCTTTGACCGTATCGGCCTGGAGGTGATCAACCCGCACGACCGCGAGACCGGCGTGGGCCGGCAGCCGATCTACTTCGAGAGCGTGCCTGCCGACGCTGCCGGCGCTTTCACGCTACTCTACGTGCCATTTGACCGCATCGGCGAAGAAGATGAACCCAAAACGCGCGCACAGGTAGCCGCCGACCTGGAACTGGTTGCCACGGGCATCCAGGCCATGATGACGACCTATGGCTTTGGGGCCAAGACGAGCAGCGGGTTTGGGGTGGCAAATGATGCGCTCAATGATGGTTGCCTGCAACTGGTCGGCCTGGAGGCACCTGACCCACCCCCGCCAGATGACGTGAGCCAACCTGCGCCTGGTTTGCCCCGTTACTTGAGCGCGCCGGGACAACTGCATCCCGATTTTCGTGCCGATGATGGCAGCTTCTGCTATCGCAGCGACTCAGAGCTAAAGCATATGAAGAAGGGCGACCGTCAGCTCTACGATAAAGCCCGCAACTGGTGGGAGCGCGCGGGCAAAGCGCTCACCGCGCAGTCAGAACAGCAACCAGAACCGTCCCCCGTTGCAGAACTACACCGCCCTGCCATCGCTGAACGCACATTTGCTAACTGGAAGGAGTTGCATGACCAGGCCGCCGCATTGGCGAAATTGTTGAGAGGAGATGAGGGATGAGTCAACTGGAAGATCTGGCACAACACCGAGACGCTATCTTGCTGGCGGAAATTGCGGCATGGTTGCATATGTTGGGTAAATACGATTGGCAGTTTATTGAAAGTCAGTGTGGCGGAACAACTAGCTATGACTATCAAAACTTTATGGCTAACTTAAGTGCGCAATACCCAAAGCTTTTTGGTCTGCTGGATCCTGCATCATCTGAATATCAAGCAATTTTTTCCACACTACCTATTACTGCCCCAACCAACGGTGGGGTATTCATCCGTGACCACCGGGAAACTAATAAGGCACGTCAAAACAACCTGGCTGATGAACTCACTATGTTGTTAGTAGATGCACACGGTCGCGGTTCGAACATTGACAAAAGCGAAATTAAGGCGGATTTTCCCATACAAACTGTACCCAACATCTATCTTTCTACCGCTTTTGGGTTTGAGTATCAACTAAGTCCGTGCCGTTACAGAACATCTGCATTACATGATGAGCTAGAAGCAGTGATCTCACAATTGCCAAATCATAATTGGAACAATATTATTGGTGAGCTTCGTCAAAAAATTGACGGTCACTTTCGATCAGCATTGGCGGAAACCAGGTTGCCTTTTAATGATGTAACCCTCTTTGACCAGACTGCATCATCAGTATCTTTTTTCAAATCTGCTTTAGCCGAAAGAGTTGTAGCCGGCAAGTGGAAGCCACTTATATCTGACTCTGTAACCCAGTACCAGTGGCGCACTCTGACTATTCCCTTTACTGGCCTGGCCTACCTACAAAACGTCTCTGGTATTGTCGACTTATTAGGGCGAAAAAATACATTGACCAGGGCACAAAACGAACTGCGAACGTTGATAGAAATCACTTATCCCATCGGACAAGAGATTTACCGGGATGAGCAAACTTCCATATTCCTGGTGCCCGATGAAGCTGGTTTGTTACAATGGCAAGATAAAAACGGACAAAGTCTGAAAACACTAATACAACAACAGGTAGTTGAAACTACAAAAGGTGACTTATATCCAGATCTGCAAGATAGCTTGATGCCACATGGTACGCGCACAGTTTATACCATAGGACAACAACTTGATGCCTCGTCCAAGGTTGAGCTAACCTCGGATGCTGCACGAATTGCGGAAGCGTGGGATCGAGCACACAACTGTGAAATTTGTGCAAATTGTGGTTTACGTCCACAAGATCCTTCAGATAAGGCAAGCGGACGCAAACTATGTGATATATGCCTCGAAAGACGTGATGAACGGTCTAAAGACTGGGCGACTAATCAGCTTGAGCGTACCATATGGCTGGATGAAGTAGCAGACAACAATGGTCGCTTAGCCCTTCTCGCAGGGTGGTGGGATTTCGCACAGTGGCTAGACGGCACTTTTATCAGTACTATCATCGCTGCATCCAGCGTAGATTTTCTTCAACTTGAACAAGATTGTCGTAAATCTCTCGCAACAACTCGAAAAGGTAATCCACAAGAATTCCAGGGTTTATTGACTGAAAAAGTAGCCAAAAAAGCGCGTGAACAATTCAGTAACCAGTTTCGTCCTTACTTTGAGGCGATTATTCAACCTGAGTGGCAGCATTTGACAACAACTGCCATCACTGAAGAAACTATTGCTGCTATGCATTTTGTGCGCCAAAATCCCTCCTTTGCCCGTCTCCGCCGTGTGTGGGAAACTACCCGTCAGTTCTGGCAGGATGTGTGTCCCACGGACGCTGAACAGGACATCGGACAATCACTCGTTGGGCAAACGATCAAAGCCCGGCCCGCCCGGCTGAAGATTACCGGCACGCTCACGCCCCAGGGCACAAAGAAAACGCTGGGACGCTACCACGCGTATGACCTTAAACTTACCGGCAGCGTCAAACTGAGCGTCGTTTGGGATCCACTGAAAGCTTGCTTTATCACCTGCGATAATTTGGAATACCTGGCAAAGCCTGAGTTACTCGGCTGCCCGGTATCAGACCTTTTGCCCGAAGGTAAAACCATTAGTATCGAAGAACCGACGGGGTACGGCAGTCAAAACAAAATCTGGGGTGAGATCACTATCCAGGAAGTGGAAACACTTCCGGCAAGTATCTATACTCCGGCCATCCCCATCCTCGCCGAGCCGCGCACATTTATGGCGCTGGTTCCCGCCGACAAAGCCCTGGAGGTTGCGCAGGCGATCAAGGCGAAATACGAACGCGAGATGGGCAAGGTGCGCAACCGCCTGCCCCTGCACCTGGGCCTGGTTTATGCGCACCGACGCACTCCACTGCGCACCATCCTTGATGCCGGGCAGCGGATGCTGCGGCAAAAACCACCCGGCGGCGATCAGCTCTGGCGGGTGCAGGCGGATGCAACCAGAGTAGCCTTGCCTGGGGCGAAGCAATGTCTGGCGCAGGGTACGCAGCAGTTCCAGCAAACGATAGCCGTGCATCTGGAGCAGGGCGAACGTTTTTTCACCTGGTATGTGCCGGCGGTGATGGGTGATGGGCAAACAGATGATAACTGGTATCCCTATGTCTTCTTCCAGGCTGATAAAGCCGGCAATACCGACCCCACCCAGGCCACAGAAAAGCGTTTGCGGGTCTTCAAAGGCGTGCGCCCCACCGCCAACGGCCAGACGGAAGCGTGCCGGCTGGTGCATGCCGGCGAACTCAAGGCGGGTGATCAGGTCTACTTCACCCCGGCCACGCTGGATTTCGAGTGGCTCGACACCGCCGCGCGCCGCTTTGCGATTGCCTACGATGAGCAGAGCGGCCGGCGGCGGGGGCGGCTCACCCGGCCCTATCTGCTCGATGACCTCTCCACGCCGGCTGCCGCCTGGGAGTGTATCGGCGGGCAGGAGGGCCTGACCAGCAGTCAGATCTATGCCCTGCGCGACCTGGTTGAGGCCAGGCGCGCAGCATGGTTTGACCAGCCGGCGCAATCGCTTACCAGTGAGCCATTCCGCCAACTGTGCCGTGATGCGGTGGTCAACGCCGAGTGGAAACAGACGCCGTCCAACGAACAGAAAGACCAGGTTGTATCCTGGCTGGTCAGTGGCCTGTTCGCCGATATGGTTGAACTCTTTATGAGTATTATGAAAGCAAAACCCGAGCGCAACGAGGAGACACTATGAGTTTCTATCAGCAGGAAACCTTTGTATTGATGACACTCGATCCGGTCCATATCGGCACGGGCGGTATGCGCCTGGGTCGGGTCGATAACAGCATTGTGCGCGAGCCGGGCACCCGCCTGCCCAAGATCCCCGGCACCTCGTTGAGTGGCGCTATTCGCCAGTATGCGGCGTACCGCTACGAGAGCCGGCGTTGTGCCGGAGCGGGGCAGAGCGAAGGAGATAAGAGCCATTGTCGTGAAGCGCAGTGCCCGGTCTGCTATACGTTTGGCTATCTCAAAGGGGCGGATGGTGGGCAGAGCGGCATGGTCAGCATTGGCGATGCGCGCATTCTGCTTTTCCCGGTCTATTCGCTGGCCGGGCCGGTATGGGTCACCTGTCCCGGCATCCTGCGCGAGTCGGGCGTTATGGAAAATGATCCTGGCGAACAGGTGCGCCTGCCACCGGCTCTCGATCAGCACGATCATCTCAACCTGGGCTGGCTGATGCTGGAAAAGGCGGATAAAGCGTTTGCCTGGCCGGATACCATCCCGGGCGTGCCTGCGGAAATCAGCGCACGGGCGGTCCTGGTCGCCGATAAGCTCTTCAGCCAGGTGGTCAACTCAAACCTGGAAGTGCGCACCTCGGTCAGCATTGACCCGGACACAGGCGCTGCGAGTGAGGGGAAACTCTTTACCTACGAAGCCATCCCTCGTGCCACGCTGCTCTGGATGGAGGTGGTGGAGGATGAATTTCGTAAAGATTCCCAGAAACCTGAAACATTTCCGGTCAGCCAGACAAAGTGCGGCAAGCCGTTTCCCAACGGTGAGACCTGGAGATCGCCGCTGAGTGTCGTCCAGGCAGGTCTAGGATTGGCCGAGCACCTGGGCATCGGTGGCATGGGCACGCGCGGCTTTGGCCGGGTGCGCTTGTTGCATGACAAGGAGGCGTCCGGTGAGCAGTAATATGCTAAACCTGGATCAACAGGCTGCGATTCAGTCCCAGATCATTATTCGTGAGGGTGTTAAGGTAAAGGATGCCAAAGCGGCGGAAAACCTGATTACCAAAACACTGGGGGTGTTACAAGAACAGGGCGTCTACGCGATGATGCTCTTCCTCTTCTCGCGCACGAGCGATGAAGAGAAGATCGCACCCCACATCCGCGCGCCGCTGTACATACTGCTCCAGCAGTTGCCGGTGTTTCAAAATAACGCGGAACTATCCGCCAATCTATCTGATTTTAGTGCAAGTACCGCTGCCGAGCCAGTTCTGCAATTCTACGTTCAAGCCGTCTGCAGCAACCTGGATACCTTGCTGCTGGTCAAGGATCTGTACGAGCAAACCCTGATCTATGCCCGCTATGGCGCAAAGGCCGCGGGCAAAGGTGCTGGTCAGGTGCAATCGGAGGCCGGCCAATGACCTGGCACAGATATGATCTTGTCTTTCGCCTGCTGAGCCCGCTGCATGTCGGCTATCGCAAGACGGGCAACCTGATGCAGACGCGCCGCTATCTGCCCGGCAAGAATCTCTGGGCCGCACTCACTGCCCGCCTGACACGGGATCACGTTCCCGGCGCAACGTATCATGCCTATCAATGCATCGGAGATATGCTAAAAACACACTTCCGCTTTACTTATCTCTATCCGGCTTTGCCCCAAAATTCCACACAGAATGTAACCTCGACGGCTGATGTGACGGTCTGTTATCCCTGGCACGATCCCGAGTTGTTCGACTATCGCTTGTTGAGCAGTTATGCCGGCACCGCCTTGAACTACGACCGGCAGGCGGCGGAGGATAGTCTCTTGCACGAAGTTGAGTTCATTCGCTCCTATGCCGAGCCAGTGGACGATGGGGAACCGCTGCCGGTGTATCTGGCGGGTGCGGTGTACACGCAAGCAGAGTTGCCAAACGAGTTGAATAGCTGGAAGGAGGCGTTACAACGTATCGAGCTAGGCGGAGAGCGGAAGTATGGCTGGGGTCGGGTACGCCTGGCATCACCCCTTGATCGGTGGCACGAGCAGGTAGACGAGCCATCCGTTTCCTGTCAAACCGACGATGCTGTCCAGGCGCATGTCCACACGCATGGGGCAGATCTGGTCGGTCGGGTCGAGCCGCTAGTGGGATGGGAACGCAATAATACCGACACTGGCAGCAACTGGCGTCTCTCTCCGGCGACAATCTGTTTCGTTCCCGGTAGCGTGGTGAAGCGGGTGGCACAACCGCTCACATTTGAAATTGGTGCGTTCGGTATCTGGCAACAGGTAAATAACGTAGGAAATGAACAAAAGGCACCATGATCGCAGCATGGTACCTTGTATTATCTTTGTTCCCAAACGATTGCATATCGTGTAAAGTTTGACAACTACAACCGTTCCACCACCGCAGGCGGACGCGCTTTTGCGCGTCCCTCCCTTGCAGGTGCGGTTACGCACAGCGCTCGAGCGGCGCTGCCAGTTCATCCAGGAAGCTGGTCAGGATGGGCTGCATCTGGGCATCCTCCAGCAGGAAGGCATCGTGTCCTTTGGGACTGTCCAGTTCAATCTGTTGCACGGAACGGCCGGCGGCACGCAACCCGGCGGCCAGCGTCCGCAGTTCGCTCGTGGGGTAGAGCCAGTCGCTGGTGAAGGAGAGCGTCAGGAAGCGCGCCCGCGTCGGGGCAAATGCCTGCCGCAGCGAGCCATACCGCCCCGGTAGATCGAAATAGTCCATCGCTTTGGTGATAACCATGTAGGAGTTGGCATCAAAGCGCTGGACAAAGGCATCGCCCTGGTGATCCAGGTAGCTCTCGACAGCAAACTCCGGGCCGATGGTATACTGCGGCGCAGGGTGCCACTGCAGGTTGCGATCAAACTTCTCGGCCAGGGTATCCTCGCTCAGGTACGAGACATGCCCGACCATGCGCGCCACCGCCAGCCCGTTCTGGGGGCGGGGACCGGCGTAGTAGTCGCCGCCCTGCCAGTGTGGGTCGCGCATAATTGACTGGCGGCCAACGGTGTTGAGTGCAATCGTCATTGCGCTGGAGCGGGCGGTTGTCGCCAGCGCCAGCACGCCGCGCACGCGCTCGGGGTAGGCGACGGCCCACTGAAGCGCCTGCATGCCGCCCATCGAGCCACCCGCCACCGCCAGCAGTTGCTCAATCCCCAGCGCCTCCAGCAGGCGCGCCTGGGCCGCCACCATATCGCCGATGGTGACGACCGGGAAGCGGCTGCCGTAGGGCTGATCCCGGCCCGGTTCCGGCGATGCGGGACCGGTTGAACCAGAACAACCACCAATGACATTGGAGCAGATCACAAAGTAGCGCTCCGTGTCAAAGGCGCGGCCCGGCCCGATAAACGCATCCCACCAGCCGGGGCGGCGGCCATTGTAGGCATGCCGCCCGGCAGCGTGCGCATCCCCCGACAGGGCATGGCAGATCAGAATTGCATTTGAACGCTGGGGGTTAAGCTGCCCATAGGTTTCATAGGCCAGCGTCCATGGCGCTGCCAGTTGCGCGCCACTTTCAAGGGGCAGTGGTTCTTGAAAGTCGATCTGCTGCGTCCGGACAGTACCCACTGAACGCCCAAAGGTAGCGGTCTCAACAACTGGAACATCGCCAATGCTCATACCATCTCCTTCACTATACGCCGGCCAGCGCCTGATCCAGATCCGCCAGGATATCCTCAATCGCCTCCAGACCGACCGACAGGCGCACATAATCATCGGTCACGCCGGTTTCCCGCTGCTCTTCCGGGGTCAACTGCTGATGAGTGGTCGTTGCGGGATGGATTGCCAGCGACTTGGCATCACCAATATTTGCCAGGTGCGAGAAGAGCTGCAACCGGTCAATAAATGATCGTCCGGCTTCGCGCCCACCAACAATCCCAAACCCGACCAGCGCACCCTGACCGCGCGGCAGGTAGCGCTGCGCATTCGCATGCGCGGAATGGTTCGGCAGACCGGGATAGTTGACCCAGGCAACCTTTTTGTGCTCGCTCAGGAACTTCGCCACCTGCAGTGCATTGGCCGCGTGGCGCTCCACCCGCAGCGGCAGCGTCTCCAGCCCCTGCAGCAGCAGGAAGGCGTTGAACGGACTGAGACATGCGCCCATGTCGCGCAGCAGTTGCACCCGCGCCTTGAGAATGTAGGCGGGCGGGCCCAGATCGGCAAACTTCACCCCATGGTACGATGGGTCCGGCTCGGTAAAGCCGGGGAAGCGCCCGCTGGCCGCCCAGTCAAACGTGCCTCCATCAACCAGCAGACCGGCGATGGCGGTGCCATGCCCGCCGATAAACTTCGTTCCGGAGTGTATCACAACATCCGCGCCATGCTCAAATGGGCGCAGCAGGTAGGGCGTCGGCACGGTGTTATCAACCAGCAGCGGTAGCCCGTGCGCATGCGCTACATCGGCGATAGCGCGGATGTCGGGCACATCAAGCTTGGGGTTGCCGATACTCTCGATGTAGATTGCCCGGGTGTGCTCGTCAACCGCCGCGCTAAAGTTATCGGGGTTGTCGGGATTGACAAAGCGCACGCTAATGCCCAGTTTGGGCAGCGTGTAGTGGAACAGGTTGTAGGTGCCACCGTAGAGACTGGTCGAGGAGATAATATTATCGCCGGCGCCGGCAATATTGAGGATGGCCGTCGTCTCGGCTGCCTGGCCGGAGGCAAACGCCAGCGCACCGACACCGCCCTCCAGCAGGGTGATCCGCTGCTCCAGCACATCGTTGGTCGGGTTCATGATGCGGGTGTAGATATTTCCCGGCTCGGCCAGGGCAAACAGCCGGGCGGCGTGGTCGGTATCCTGAAAAACATACGAGGTGGTCTGATAGATCGGCACAGCGCGCGATCCGGTGGTGGGGTCAGGCTGCTGGCCCCCGTGGAGCGCAAGCGTTTCAAAGCCGGTAAACTGCGGCGTGTCAGACATGTGCATATTCTCCCTTCTGCTTCATACTGCCGGTTACACGATAAACCCTCCCACGCATGGGAGGCCGGAAGCAGACCAGCACCAGTTCAATTGTACGGATAGACCAAAAGTGGGCAAAAAAAAGCCTCATCCGGGGATGATGAGGGCATACAAACGTCAACGGTTTGCTGTACCGCCACTCATCTTCCAGAACACCTCTGCCGGAATTGGCACCTACCCGGGTCCGGTTTGCCGTATCAGCAGAGCAGATGAGTGGTGGAAAACGTATAACCTGCTATGCAGTACCGTGCAAAACGTCCTGGGGGTTGCCGGGGCTTCAACGGGCCGGTCCCTCTGCCCCTCTGGATGAGTTGGTTCTTAATTTGTGCTAATGATACTATTTCGGGTTGAATTTGTCAAGAACCTGAAAATTTTGACATTCACGGTGTGCTTGCGCGGTTTTCGCTCACCCACACGCGTTACGCGGTGAGCATTCAAACCGAACGTTTGACCAGTTGGAAGCCGGATTCCTATCAGCATTGGCCGTTTCACGGGGTTCGCTCATGTCGTGTTGTTCGTGGTCCAGACCACCACCGTGTAACGCATGTCCATCGTTGCTGAACCTGTGTAACCCTATCCTCAACCATATCTTCACCTCTGTTCTACGGGTCATGGTAATGGACTTCTGCTATACTGCCAGTAGCACAGGATGGTAGGCGGCTATCCTGGGTAACGGCGCACCGCTGCTGTGCGCCGGCAACTATAGAGACATCAGATAGACGTCGGACATATACACGGTAGACGCGGCTTGCAGCCGCGTGCGGAAGCTGCAAGCATCCGCTCCGGTGCCCAACGTTGACCTGATGGCTCTATAACATCACAGAACTTACGCGGTGGTTCATCAAACCGGGCGTTCCACCCGGTGAACGGCAGAATCGCCTGCGGCAGCATGGTACTGTTTTTATCTTGTTCACAAACATGTTGCATTTCGTGCAACATGTTTGTGGAAAAGAATGGAATCTTCCGCCCTGCCGGAGGCGCATCGGGGCGTTCATCCAGATGAACAGATGAACATCTAATTTGGAACCGACCGCGTAACTCCTGTAACATCACGCTATTTACTTCATGAACAGAACAAACAAAGGTGAAGGAGCCGACATGATTGAAGCACACCAGCTTTGTAAGCAATTCGGCGGGTTCCACGCCGTCCGCAGTCTCTCGCTGGAGATCCCGCCCGGCGAAGTGCTGGCCCTGCTCGGACATAATGGCGCGGGAAAGACGACCACCGTACGCATGCTCGGCGCGATTCTCAAGCCGACCAGCGGGTGGGCGCGCGTGGGCGGGCACGATGTGGTGCAGGAAGCCCAGCAGGTGCGCAGCAAGGTGGGCCTGCTGACCGAGTATCCGGGGCTGTACAATCGGATGGATGCCCTGGAGTATCTCTACTTTTTTGGGGCGCTGCTGGGGCTGGATGCGCGGCGCAGCCAGGAGCGCGCCGAACTGCTGCTCAAGCAGTTTGGGCTCTGGGAGGCGCGCGAGCGGCGGCTTGACGGCTACTCTAAGGGTATGAAGCAGAAGATCGCCCTCGTCCGCGCGCTGATCCATGATCCGCCTGTCCTCTTCCTGGATGAGCCGACCACCGCTATGGACCCGCAGAGTGCCCGGACGGTCCGGGATGCAATTGGCGAACTGCGCGCCGCTGACCGCTCAATTCTGCTGACGACCCACAACCTGGCCGAGGCCGAAGTGCTGGCCGACCGGATTGCGATTATCAGCAGTGGGCAGATTATTGTAGAGGGCACGATTACACAGATCACCCGGCAACTGCTGGGCGATCCGCTCTGGGATCTGCGCCTGGCGAATCCCGCCGCGCATAACGCCGTCAAACCCCTGCTGCAGGATCTGGTCACGGTGGAAGACGTTACCCCAGAGTTTGTGCGCTACCGCTGCCCCGAGCCGGAACAGATCAACCCGCAGATTATCGCCCGCCTGACCGGGCAGAACCTGGCGCTGGTTGCGCTGGCCGAGGTGCCCCGCAGCCTGGAGGATGTCTACCTGAGCATTGTCGGGCGGGATGCGCGCCCGGCCTCTGCCGATGAGCCGGCCCGGCAGGATGGCCCCTCCCCGGCGGAGGTAGCCCCGGTATCGCTGGCGGCCCCGTCCCGCCAGGAGGAGGTTACATCGTGAACCGCGATGCAGTGATGATCATTGTTCGGCGCGAGGTGCGCGATACGTTGAGCGACTGGCGTATTCTCCTGCCGATTGCCCTGCTGACCTTTCTGATGCCGCAACTGATGGTGGCAGCCTCCAGCTTTGTTATTCGCTTTGTCGATGATGCGGGCCTGGCTCAACGCCTGGTACCCTTCGTGGTTTTGCTGGTCGGGTTTATCCCGGCGAGCTTCTCGCTGATTACCGCGCTGGAGTCGTTTGTCGGCGAACGCGAGCGCAACAGCCTGGAGTCGCTGCTCTCGATGCCGGTCTCCGATGATCAGCTCTACCTGGGAAAGCTGGGGGCGTCGCTCATAACGCCGCTGATCTCCAGTTTTCTGGCGATGCTGGTCTACACCTTCATGCTCTACCTGGTCAACCCGGATCTCTACCTGGGCGCGATGACCCTGCCGCGCCTGATCCAGATCTTCGGGGTGATCGGGCTGATGGCGCTGACGATGGTCGCGGGATCGGTGGTGATTTCCAGCCATATCAGCAGTATTCGGGCCGCCAACCTGATGTCCAGCTTTATCCTGCTGCCGATGGCGCTGGCCGTCCAACTGGAAGCCGTGCTGATTATCAATGGGCGCTGGGATGTCTTCTGGACCGCCATTGTCGCATTTGGAATCATTGCCACGCTGCTGGTCCGGGCCGGCCTGATGACCTTCAACCGGGAGGAGATTCTATCGCGGGAGCAGGAGCAGTCGCTGGTGCCGCCATTCCTGCGCGGCCTGGCGCAACGCCTGCCATATAACCGGCGAAAAGCGGCCGCCCGCCAGCGCGGCTTCCGGTTGCAGCGCTTTCCCCGCCTCGCCGCAACCATGACCATCGCCGAGCGCGAACTGCGCGAGACGCTGACCGACTGGAAGGTGCTGCTGCCCGTCGGGATTCTCTCCTGTGTGATTCCGCTGGCGCTGGTCGGTGGGGCCGAACTGGCGATCAACTTTATCGGTGATGCCACGCTGATCGGGCGGCTGGTACCGTTTGCCACGCTGCTGGTGGGGTTTGTCCCGGCGAGCTTCTCGCTGATCACCGCGCTGGAGTCGTTCGTCGGCGAGCGCGAGCGCAACAGTCTGGAGGCGCTACTGGCAATGCCGGTATCGGATAATGATCTCTATGTCAGCAAGCTCTGTTCGTCGTTGCTGGTGCCGCTGCTCTCCAGTTTTACGGCGATGCTGGTCTTTGCCACAGCCATGGCAATGGCCCAGCCGGATCTCTACTTCTTCGCCATGACGCCGGTGCGCATGTTCCAACTGCTGCTGATGATCGGCATTATTACGCTGCTGATGGTGGCGGGCGCGGTGATTATTTCCAGCCACACCGGCAGTATTCGGGCGGCCAACCTGATGGCGAGTTTTGTCTTGATTCCCACGGCAGTGATGCTGCAGTTGCAGGCCATCCTGATCATCGGGCAGCGTTGGGATCTGCTCTGGATTATTATCGCGGCTCTGATCGTGATCACCATCGCGCTGGTGCGTACGGGCATGACCGCCTTCAACCGCGAGGAGATCCTCTCCCGCGAACACGAAACCCTGAACCTGCAGAGCATTATAGCAACATTCAAGACCTTTTTTCGGGAGTATCAACCGGCCGGCGTAGCCCCGGATCTCTATCGCGGGCTGCCCTTTGCGCCGGGCCGGTTTTACCGCAAAGAGCTGCCCGCCCTGCTGCGCGAGCTACGGCTGCCACTGCTCGTTGCGCTGATCGGGGCAATTGGTGGGACAGTGATGGGTGGGGTTATCGGCAATACCTACGACATCACCGCATTTGATCAGGTGCTGGCGCGCATCGGCACTGTTGCCGACCCGTCGCCCGGCCTGGCGCTGCTGATTTTTGCCAATAATATTCGCGTGTCCGTGCTCTCGAATGTCTTCTCGATCTTCAGCTTTGGCCTGTTCGCCTTCCTGGTACCGGCGGTCGCCTTTACCCAGGTTGGCTTTGTCGCCAGCACGCTCCAGGCGCGCGGCGGAAGCTGGCTGGCGCTGGGGGCCGACAGCCCGCTCCAGTTTGTGCTGACCTATGTGCTGCCGCATGGGATTATTGAACTGCCGACCTTTATTCTGAGTGCGGCATTGGGCATCCGGATCGGGGCGGCGCTGCTCTCACCCCCCAGCGGGTTTAGCGTCGGCCAGAACATTCTCTGGGCAATGGCAAACTTCTGGAAGGTCTGGCTGCTGCTGCTGCTGCCGCTGATCCTGCTGAGTGCGCTGGTGGAGGGGCTGCTCTCGCCGCTGGTTATTCGCGCATTCTATTGATCTCAACCGACCTCCGCTTGCGCAGAGGCGCAAAGCCGCAAAACAAGCATTTTTTAGCAACCTTTGCGGCTTTGCGCACGCTTACCGGCTCTGCGCCTCCGCCTTCACCGGCATCCCCAGTCGTTCCATCTCGTAGTGCAGCGTTTCGCGCAGGCCCTCCTCCAGCGGGCGGGGCGTAAACCCCAGTTCACGCTGTGCTTTTGCGTTGCCGGCCGTGTAGGTCGCCGCCGATGAGCGTAGGGTTTCGGCGCTGTAGAGCTCGGGCAGCGGCACCACCCGCTCAACCAGGCCGGCTACGCTCGCCAGCGCCCGCACCACGCCAGGGTTGACCTGCATGCGCGGCGCGGGAACGCCGGTGATCTGCTCGGCCAGGGCCAGCCCCGCGGCCAGCGTATGTACCGGCCCGGCAATGATGTAGCTCTCGCCTGGCCGGCCCTGCTCCATCGCCAGGATATGCGCGCGTGCCGTGTCCTCGACATGGCCCCAGCAGAAGGCCGCGCCCCGGGGCGTCATCGGCAACTTCTTCTGCAGATACTGCACCAGGGTTTTGTGCGCAATGCTGGTATCCCCCGGTCCGTACACCACGCCGGGCTGGACAATCACCAGCGGCAGACCCGCGCGCATCATCGGCTCGGCGACCTCGTAGTGCGCCTGCCATTTGGTGCGTTCATACGCGCTGATCCACGCGCCGTCCGGTTGATAACGGTAGCTCTCGTCAACCAGCTTCCCCCGCGTGTCGGAGAAGACCCCGACCGTGCTGGTGTAGACGCCTTTGGGAATGCCCAGCTCGCGCATCAACTCCAGCACATTGCGGGTACCTGCCACATTGATCTGCTCGGCCCGGCTCGTATCGCGCACACCGACCTCATACCAGGCCGCGATATGAAACAGGCCATCAACGCCGCTCATCGGCGCGCGCATGCTCTCGCGGTCGGTAATATCGCCCTGATGCAGTTCCACGCCCAGCGCCGCCAGATCCTGCGCCTTCGCCGGGTTGCGCACCAGCGCCACCACCGTATGCCCCGCCTCCAGCAGTTGCCGCGCCACATGCCCGCCGATAAAGCCGGTCGCCCCGGTGATAAAGTATTTCATGTCGTTGTCCTCACTCCACACTCCACAGGTGCAAACGCCGGCACCATTGTAAACGACATTGCACATCGGTGGTGCGGGAGAGAACCGAGAACCGAGAACTGAGAACTGAGAATCGAGAACTGAGAACCGAGAACTGAGAACCGAGAACCGAGAACTGAGAACCGAGAGGGGGGAATTATCGTGCCGCATCAGCCCGGCCCGTCAGCGCGCCCCTGGTGCAGCGCCACCGCAAAGCCGGCAAAGAGAAGCCTGTCATGGTGAGCCCTTCACTGCCTCTTCACTGCGTTCGAGGGCATGGTTCAAGGGTAAACTCCGTGAACCATCTCACTGATTCAGCTATTCGCTCCAGTGCATCACCAATGAAAAGCCCTGTCATGGTGAGTGAAGCGAACCATCTCACCGAATCGGCGTGGCCCTCCAGCGCACCACCAATGAAAAACTCCAGCGAACCGCCCTGTCATGGTGAGCGGAGCGAACCATCTCACCGAGTCGGCGTGGCCCTCCAGCGCACCACCAATGAAAATTCCAACGAACCGCCCTGTCATGGTGAGTGGAGCGAACCATCTCACCGATTCTGCATCGCAACGCCATGCATCATGGAACGCCATGCCACCCGGCGAGATGCTTCCTACCGTCAGCATGACTTGGAGCTTCGTTGAGGTCTGCGTTGCTCCAACAGCGAAATGCTTCCTCCCGCCAGCACTTCACACAATCATGCATGAAGATTATCTATTTTGGCAAAACCAGGGCATCTTGTGCTTTTTGAAGTGCTCTCTTGACTTCCTCTGAATGCTCTTTTTTTAAAGCCAACCGAATGCCTTCAGTTAAAATATCACTGGCTTCTCGAGATGTGTCAGAAAGCCAGTCTCTACGGGCTACCGCATGAGTTGATCGATAACGAACACGCTCAGATCGGAACTGTAATAGCTTATTTAGCAGTAAGGCATCTTTCAAATCATCCCCAAGTGGATGCTTTACTCCTAGCGATACTGCAATAGCCATAGCAGTTTCACGGTCATAAGGCGACTCGTGTAGAATTTGCTCAAGTCTATCAGCAGTTAAGCGTTTTCCTATTGCAACTAGTTGTTCGTCAACTTCTATTCTTTCTTTCCAGTGTTCTGCATGGTCAAAAATGCAATATTTTTCTATTGTATATTTAAGTATTTTTTCGGTCTCTTCGTCGTTTTGGGGGGTGATCACCCGTCCCAATTGATCTGCCTGATGCTGCAACGCCCCCATCAGTCGCTCATAACCACGCTCCTCAAAGAGATTTACCCAGTGCAGATGCCTCAGGCGATCAGGAATATCACACTCCTCCAAGCGCACCGGGATGACAAAGATGCTGTCTTCAGGTTGTTCATCGGCCGTGTCCAGGGCCAGTTTGATCTCCTTCTGTACGTACCCCATCCGATTCACCGAACTACATGAGAGACAAACCAGTACAACATTGGCCTCACGTATGGCCCTGGGGATCACCTCCTGCCAGTTCTGACCAGGTAAGAGATCTTCTTCATCAAACCAGGGTTTAATACCCCCGATCTGTAGTCGCTGGTAAAGCTCACGCACAGCAGGCTTATCATCAGAGGAATGGCACAGGAAGACGTGCAGGGGTTGCATTGGATTGGACTGCTGATGATGCGATGACATAAGTCTCGTTTACTACAAGCCATTTGAACTTTAGTTTCGAAAGACATACGCAGAATTCGGGCAATTTGGGAGGTTGCCATCAATGTGATTATAGCATACTGCCGGGCCATCTGCATTTGGCGTGAGGTTTAACGAAGATGAAAGTGCGTTCCACGCACCCTACGGCTGCGAGCTGGTGCGTGGAACGCACCCTACGGCGACGGTCAGGTAGGGTGCATTCGATGCACCGCATGACGTCTGGCGTGACCCCAGGCAATGGCGTGGCCCAGACGTATACAGGATGATGCAAGGGGTTTGGTGCGTGGAACGCACCCTACGGCGACGGTCAGGTAGAGTGCATTCGATGCACTGCATGACTACGGCTACAGGCTGGGGCGTGGAACCCAGGTTGGTGCGTGGAACGCACCCTACGGCTTCTGGCCCAGGTTGGTGCGTGGAACGCACCCTACGGCTTCTCCATTCTAACTCCCCCTGGCATCCCGCCCCAAAATCGAGTACAATCACCCGGCAGTTTGCGCGAGCTACCCTTGCACAGCCAGAGCGAGAACCCTATGAAGTCACCCGCGAATGTCACCCACCTGTTCACCGCCGCGCAGCGCTACCACCAGTCCGGCCAGTTGCAGCGCGCCGCCGACCTGTACCGGCAGATCCTGGCGCAGGCGCCCTACCATGCCGATACGCTGCATCTGCTGGGCTTGATCTGCAGTCAGCAGCAGCGCTACCCCGAGGCGGTCAAGTATCTGCGGCGGGCGTTGCAGCAGCAGCCGGAGAACCCGATCTTTCATAACAACCTGGGCGAGGTGCTGCGGCGACAGGGCCGGCTGGATCAGGCGGTCAATAGTTACCGGCAGGCGCTGGCGCTGAACCCGCAGTTTGCCGAGGCGCACTACAACCTGGCGAATGTCTACCGGCTGCAGGGCCACGCCGACGAAGCCGCGGTCCACTACCAGCGGGCGCTGGTGTTGCGGCCGGACTACCTCAAGGCCTATTACAATCTGGGCAACACGCTGTTCGGGCAGCGCCAGTTTGCCGCCGCGACTGCCTGTTACCGCCAGGCCATCGCCCTGAACCCGCAGTATGTCGAGGCGCATCTGAACCTGGGCCGCGCCGAAGAGCAACTGGGCCGGCTGGAGGCCGCCCGCCAGAGCCTGCAGCAGGTGCTGACCCTGGAGCCGGATGACCAGTTGCTGCGCCTGCATCTGGCGACGCTCTGCCCGCCGATCCCCGCCGGCAATGCCGCGATTGATGCCTACCGCGCCGATCTGCATGCCACCCTCACGCGCTATGCCGAATACGACTTGCAGTTTACCCTGCCGCAACTGCAACGCTCCGGGGCGCTGCCGCCCTACAACCTGATGTACCAGGGACGCGATGACCGCCGGATCAAGGAGATGTGGGCCGGGCTGTTCCAGGGGCATTTTCCGGAGCAGCGCGCAAAGCCGGGCCAGGGCAGGCCGCATATCGGCGTGGTGATTACTGCCGGGCACGCGGGGGTTTTTCTTAAGAGCACGCGCGGGCTGTTTAACCAGTTGCCACCGGAACGCTTCCGGCTCACCATTGTCTGCAGCCCGCAGGATGCCCGCAGCATCAGCCCGCACATGTCTCACCCAACCGTGCGCTACCTGGAACTCTCCGACCAGTTGGAGGCGGCGGTGGCGCAACTCCGGCAGGCGCGCTTTGATCTGCTCTACTATCGGGAGGTGGGCAGCGATCTGCTCAACTATGTGCTGCCCTTTTTTCGCCTGGCTCCGGTGCAGTGCCTCTCCTTCGGCACCCCGGTGACGACCGGCATTCCCCAGATGGATTATTACCTCTCGGCAGAGCAACTAGAGACGCCGGAGATTGACGCACACTACACCGAGACGCTGGTGCGGTTTAAGCATCTGCCGTTGTACTACGAGCGCCCGACCCTGCCCGCTAACCCGCGCCCCCGTGATCATTTTGGCCTGCCCGCCAATCGGCGGCTCTACCTCTGTCTGCAGAACCTGCGCAAGATCCACCCCGACGCCGACCCGTTGCTGGCCGCGATCCTGCGGCGTGATCCACAGGGTCTCCTGGTCTTTATCGCGGACGAGGCGGCGGCAATTACCGATCTGCTGCGGCAGCGTTTCCAGGCCGGCATGCCCGATCTGCTGGAGCGGATCTACTTCCTGCCGCGCATGGGCCGCGACGACTACCTGAGCCTGCTGCTCCAGGGGGATGTCATTCTGGATATGCCGCACTACAGCGGGGTCAACACAATGTATGACGCCTTCGCCGCCGGGAAGCCGGTGGTCACGCTGCCGACGCGCTACCTGCGCGGGTTGTTTACGGCGGCGGCCTACCGCACGATGGGGATGGAGGACTGCATCGCCGCCACGCCCGACGCATATGTTGATATCGCCCTGCAGCTCGGCAGCGATCCGGCCTACCGCGCCACGATCAGCCGGCGCATCAGCGATGCCGGCGCGGTCCTCTTCGAGAATGTGGCCGCCGTGACGGAGTTGGCCGACTTCTTCGACATGGCGCTGGCACGGGCGCGGCAGGCATAACCCCAGCGTGTAATTGACTGGTAATGCCTCTTTGGTATATTTGCCTGGCATCTTTACAATTTTAGTAATACCAGGCAATCAGGAGCCCAGGCACTCGAACGGTTGATGCCAATTGCCATCAAACCAGCAATCAACGGGAACGGGCGCAATCAGCGTAACGGCGGCACATTCCCGTTTATCATCTCTGCGTTCTCGGTGTTCTCTGTGGTGATGACAACAAATCGGTATCAACCGTTGCGTCGGCCCGGTTCCTGGTCTGGAGGAGGAACCGCCCCATGCAACCAGGCCCGCACGATCGTTTGCACCGCACGTCGGACGCTGGTGCTGCTGCACCGCACCGGCCGTATGCGCCGCATTTGAGCACACCAACCTCACCGCCTGCGACCGCGCCGCTCTGGGAAAACCAGACCTTCGCCCGCCTGCGGATGCGTGTGCAGGCCGCCCTGACCCGGAGCCGCATCTGGCGGCAGCGGATAACGCGTTGCCTGCTGCGTACCGGCGCGACTGCGGCTATCGCACTTGCGATGGCCATGCCGCAACCTGCTCAGGCCGCCGGCACGCTGACCTCAAATTCCGCCTTCAACGTGGTGGCGGTGCAGAGCAGCGCCTCCGTGAGCGCGCCGGATACCGCCATGGACGCGGATGGCGACTATGTGGTCGTCTGGCAGGAACGGACGAGTTACAGCGATCCCGGTTCGATCCAGGCGCAACGCTATGACGAGGCGGGACAGACCGTCGGGAATGTCATCACCGTTTCCACGGGTGGTGAGGTGGAGTCGCCCGCCGTGGCTATGGACGACGCCGGCAATTTTGTCGTTGTCTGGCTAGAAGATCCGTACGACGACGGCTACACGCGGGTGCGTACCTACGATAGCCAGGGCAATCCGGGCCCAGTCAGCAGCGCCAACCCCGTTGGGGCGAGCGTGAGCAGTCCTGATGTGGCAATGGATGCCGATGGCGATTTTGTGGTCACCTGGGACGAAGCCAAAGAGCAGATCCAGGCGCGCGCCTACAATGCGCAGGGCAATCCGGTAAACAACCCGGAAACGGTAGCCACCGCGACCGGCACTGACCAGGTATCCCACACGGCGGTGGCAATGGATGCCGATGGCGATTTTATGGTCACCTGGCGGCGTTCGGGTGATGCCGGCAGCGACGATCCGCAAATTGAGGCGCAACGCTTTACCCGCACTGGTGCGACCGACGGCGCACTGCTGGAGGTGGCTAATCCTGCCGGCAATACAGCGGTAGACCAGCCGGATGTGGCGCTTGATGCGGACGGCAATGCGCTGATCGTCTGGCAGGAAGGTGGGGGGCCGAGTCGCACGATCCGGGCGCGACAGTACAACGGTGCGGCCAACCCGGCCTTTGACGTAACCACAACGAATGCGAATGAACCGGCGGTGGCGATGGATGCCGATGGCGATTTTATCGTCGCCTGGACCACCGGGTATGGCTCTGGTATCGAGATGCAGCGCTACAACCGCGCGGCCCAACCCCAACTAACGGACCCGATGACCGTCAACGCTGATCTGCCGACCGGGAGTGTCTTCGTCGGCGACGCAGCCCTGGCCATGGATGATGTCGGCGATTTTGTGATTGCCTGGAAGGAGGACGATTTCGAGACCAATCCGTCTACATACTCAGTTGATGCGCGACAGTATCGCTACGAACATCAACCGGAGATCACCACGACCACCGCACCGCTGGCCTACGCCGAGGATGACCCGGCCACGCCAATCGATCCCGCGCTGACAGTGGTTGATGGGAACGACATATTGAGCGGCGCAACGGTGCAGATTACCGGCGGCTATGTCGAAAACGAGGATCTGCTGGCCTTTAGCGCGCAGAGTGGCATAACCGGCAGCTTCGATCCGGTCAGTGGCACGCTCACCCTCAGTGGGAATGTGACCCCGGCGGCATACCAGGCGGCGCTGCGCAGCGTCACCTACCGCAATCTCAGCAACGCTCCCAGCATTGCCCCCCGCGTGGTGACATTTCGTGTGGATGACGGCACGGCACAGGCGCAGGCCACCCGCAGTCTTAATGTTGCCATCGAGCCACCCGCCAGTGGGCAGATTAACCCGAACGGCGGGACGGTTGCCACCGGCGATAGCGACCTGGAAGTCACCCTGCCCGGCGGCGCTGTTGGGGGGACGGAACCCTACACCGTTACTGTCACCAAACAGACCAGCACTCCGCCGAAGCTGGATCAGACCCTGCCCGTTGTGCAGTATTTCACGCTGGCGGCAACCCGAGCCGATGGACGAGCGGTTACGCGGTTCAGCGCGGACAACGCCATCGCCGTCACCTACACCGATGCAGACCTGGCAAAGCATGGCATCACCGACGAGAGTAGCCTGCTCTGGCCGGTTATGACGAGAACCTGGAGCAGTGGGTGCTGCTCCCCACCACGGTGGATGCCGGCAGCAACACGGCAACCGGCAGCAGCAGGCATGTCGGCCCGATTGTGCTGCTGAGTACATCGCCGTTGCCCACTCCCACCGATCTGCAGGCGGTGCCGGGTGATGGCCCGGTGATTACCCTGACCTGGAACAGTAGCGGTCAGCGTATCCAGATCGAGCGTTCGATCGATATTGAGATGACCGCTCCGGTCACTGATGGTTGGGAAGTTATTGCCACGGTTGATGCCGGAACAACCAGCTACAACGATACTATGGTCGGGATTTTCGAATATTACACCTACCGCGTCCGGGCCGTCAGCGCCGACGGTACCATGGTTTCGCCCGCCAGCAATATAGACGGCGCATTACTGCCGCGCACGCACCAGCTTTACCTGCCCCTGGTTGTGCGCTAACCGCCTCACCCGCTCCCCGTCGCCTGAGCCAACCCGCGCTCAGGCGACAACGTTCTTGCTTCCCGTACGGCAAAAATCAGACCAACCACGAAGCACACGAAGGAACACGAACGGCTGCATAGTGGGTACAATCGGGTAGGATGCTGCTGCCCCGGCCGGCATCCCACCGGCTCAGGAACATTGAGAAGTCAATCCAGATGTCGCCTTTCAGGAGTCCCGGCTTCAGCCGGTTCCGGCGTTCCCAGCAGGATGCCACTGACCCGGCCGGCATGCAACCGGCTGAAGCCGGGACTCCAGGATATTTTATATATTGACTGTTTTTTGGTCTTCATAAGCCGGGCCTTCTGGAGTGATGTCCGAATTCTTTGTCTGTTTCCACACTCCACATTCTGCGCTTCTACGTTCTGCGCTTCTACGTTCTGCGCTCTGCGTTCTGCGCTCTGCGCTTCTCCGTTCTGCGCTCCTACGTTCTGCGCTCTGCGCTCTACGCTCTGCGCTTCTCCGTTCTCAGTTCTCAGTTCTTCCTACAACATTCCCTTAGCCCGCCTGCGACCAGCGCTGGTAACGCCGCCACGTTCTTTGTGATATCGTGAATTGTAGTGGACAGTGGACAGTGGGCAGTGAGCAGTGTTTAGTCATTTGTTCTTTGCCCTCTGGATTGTTCTCATACCAATAGTCATGGCTCTACGAGCCACCAGGAAGCATGAAAATGAGCGGTCAGTACATGCGTGCTGAATACAGCCTATTTTCAGAGGAATGTGCCGGCAAACCAGCAATCAACGGGAATGGGCGCGACGGGCGCAACGGCGGCACGTTCCCGTTTATCATCTCTGCGTCCTCGGTGTGCTCTGTGGCTATGACAACAAATCGGTATCAGTTCTCGGTTCCTGTGTTCTTTATTCTTTGTTCTGTGTTCTTTGTTCTCTCGATAGCGTGAAAGGAATAGACCAATGTTCACCAGTCTGAAACGACCATGCGACGAAGGCGTGATCCGCGCCGCGCCGGATCGGCATCCCTGCAGTCAGGGGTTGGGGGCGTGGGTGCTGGCGGCGACCATCCTGGGATCAAGCATGGCCTTTATTGACGGCACGGTGGTGAATGTGGCGCTCCCGGCAATCCAGGCCGGTCTGAATGCCGATGTGGCCGCGTTGCAGTGGATCGTCGAAGCCTACGCACTGTTTCTGGCGGCGCTGGTGCTGGTGGGCGGCTCGCTGGGTGATCGCTATGGCCGGCGGCGTATCTTCAGCAGCGGCGTGGCGCTTTTCACGCTGGCCTCGCTCTGGTGTGGGTTTGCGCCAAGCGCGACCCAACTGATCCTGGCCCGCGCAGTTCAGGGTGTCGGCGCTGCGCTGCTGGTGCCGGGCAGCCTGGCAATTATCAGCGCAACCTTTAGCAGCGAACAGCGCGGACGGGCAATCGGCACCTGGGCCAGCTTTACCGCCATCACCGCCGCGCTGGGGCCGGTGCTGGGCGGCTGGCTGGTCGAAACCATTTCGTGGCGCGCTGTCTTTTTTATTAACCTGCCGCTGGCGATTATC
>DAOTVB010000017.1:0-47154 GCA_034436755.1 Chloroflexaceae bacterium
CTTCAATCCCCAGGGAGTCCGCCACATCGCCGGCATTGACCACCCGGCGCGGGTAGCTCTCCTCGGTGACGATGGTTTCGACCTCACCCTCGGCGTCGAACTGCACATCCAGGCGGCCCAGGAAGCGATACTTGTCGATTGAGGTGACGATATAGACCGTCCGCCCGGCCGCATCAGTGACCTCCAGCGGATAGTCGCCTTCGATCTGCCCGGCATCCTGGCCGGGCAGAAGCTGGATATCCTGAGCAACGTTCGGATTGACCAGGAAGTCATCGCCACCGCCTGCAACCGCCAGGTCAACGCCTTCCAGTTGCTGGATCAACTCCTGGTCATTCTCGACATCCTGGAGATGGCTGACAAAGATAATCTTGTCAACGCCCTGCTCCTGGAGGCGGTCAATTGCCGTCTGCACTGCCGCCACGGTATCTTCAACCACCGTTACATCGCGGGGGGAAGAGACCGAATCCAGCGCCGGGGTGGTTGCGCCGACAATGCCAAACTCCGCCCCGGTTGTCGGGTCGGTATAGATCAGCGAACCGGCCAGCACCTCTCCGTCAGCGGGTGTGCCCACAATCAGCCCATCGGGATCGAGCAGGTCAGCCAGGCCCGGCTCGCCGCTGAAATCCAGGTTGGTGCTGAGAAACGGCTGGGTCAGTTCGCCATTGACTTCAAAGGCACGAATAAAACGCTCCAGGAAGTCGGGTGAGTAGTCAAACTCGTGATTACCCAGGATATGCGCTGTGTAGGGCATCTGCCGCTGCGCAATCGCATCATAAATTGGTTTGTCCGAGTCGATGGGCAGGCTGCACTGGAGCGTGGCACTCGCCAGAAATGCGTCACCGGCGTAGACCATCACCACGGCGTTGCCCGCGTCAGTAGCGTCTGCGACTTCGCGGTCGGCAACGCGCTTGAAGGCCGCCGCCCCGCCCACCTCGATCTCCTGGTCGCCCACACTGCTGGTTGTCGGCAGCAGCCCCGACTCGCCGTCGTTGTTGTGCAGCAGGGTGAGTGTCACCTCACCATCGGCGAGAGCGGGAGCGTGTGCGGAACTGGCCTGCGTTACGTTGGCGACCTGGGGCTGCAGTAGCCCGATGGTAATCAGGCCGATCAGCAGGAGTAGCGCCAGGAGTGCAAGTGACCCCGGTCGTACTTTGTTTGAGTCTCGCGTGGAAAGCTCGAACTGCCTCATTGATTAATTCCCTCCTCAGATACACATGGGCGAAAGCGTCTCGCCCTCCAGACAAGGAATCCTGGCATAGGTGTAGCACATGCAGAACCAGCGGTCAGTTGCATCGTGTGAAATACGCACAGCAACTGCCGCCCGATCGTGTGCTCCTTGCAGATGGGTGTAACGGCTATGACAAGCGGGGATGTTTTTACTTCAATGGACCTATGTGCAGGTGCCAGTAAAACATGGCAACATTAAACCTACCTTAAGGATTTGTTAAGTCGCTCAACGCTGCCTGTAAGGAATATTATACCGGGTTGTCGCCTTTTCTGTGCGTTACAAAGGGATGCAATTTTGTCTTTACGCAGCAGGAGCTACGACAAATGGTGATAATATAGTCATAAGATAACGGTTTTGTCATCCAGCGGTGGGAGCTGGACCGCGAACAACACGCAATAAGCGAAAAACGCGCAACGGTCGGTCTGGACATGCGTTCCGCGATTTTGCATCGGGTCAGCGATATCACCACTGACGAGCGGAAGAACCTGGATCTATTTCTCCAAACATTTGCACAGCGTGCAAATGTTTGGAGAAATAGATAAAAACAGTACCACGCTGCCGCAGGCGATTCTGCCGTTCACCGGGTGAAACGCCCGGTTTGGAACCGACCGGGTAACTCGTGTAAAATAATACGACTTACGCGGTAGGCGTTTGGACCACGAACAACACGCAATGAGCGAAACCCGCGAAACGACCAGTGCTGATAGGTATCAGGCGATCCCGCGTTTGGCGGGGGATATCGCCTCCGGCAGGGCGGAAACAGACATCCTTTTTGGAAACAGTACCACGCTGCCGCAGGCGATTCTGCCGTTCACCGGGTGAAACGCCCGGTTTGATGAACCACCGCGTAACGCGGGGAGATGAAACCTCAACCGGTGCATAGTTGCCGGGGGGTTCTTCGTCATGATCAGCAGGAACATCCGCCTGGATTGACATCCGCTGAAGAGAGGACTATACTCTGCGCTGATGAGAACGCGTTTGCTGCCACGTCGCACAGATGCCCGGTTGCTCTTTTTGCTGCTGGTTGATCTGCTGCTGCTTGTTGCCCTGGCTGCGGTTATCTGGTTTGATAACGCGGTCAACCGGGGCATAACCTATACGCCGGACCCGACGCCGATTCCCTGGGCGAATGAGGTGCAGGTGGGGGTGAATGCCTACAACCTCCATCTGGAACCTGACCCCGCCGTTGTCACGCGCACGCTGCAGTTGGCGCATGACCTGGGGGTGCGCTATGTGCGCATGCAGATCCCCTGGGAAGATATTGAGATCCACGGGCGGGGCGATTTTACCGATCGCCGCAATGTTGACAGCATCGGGGAGGTTTCGGCCTGGGCCAAGTATGATCGGATCGTGGCCCTGGCACATGAGCTTGACCTGGAACTGGTGATGCGGGTGGACCGCGCGCCGATGTGGGCCGGCGAATTCTTCAAGAATCTGCCCGCGTTTCAGGAGGGCTTGCAGATCGACCCTACCTCAACCGGGCCGCCGGACGATTTTGTTGATTTCCAGAATTTCATGTACACCCTGGCGGAACGTTACCGTGGTAAGGTACGCTTCTTCCAGATCTGGAATGAACCCAACCTGCTGAATGAGTGGAACTGGCAGACGCCCAACCCGCGCGATTTTGTCACTCTGCAATGCCTGGGCTACTATGCCGTGAATGATGCCAACCCGGAGGCGGTGGTGCTCTTCCCCAGCCTGGCTCCCACGGATGGCCTGGACAAACGCGCGCCGCTGACCGACCTGGAGTTTCTGGATCAGTTTTATCGGGATGGTGGCGGGGACTGCTTCGATATCATGTCGGCGCAGGCGTACGGCCTGGGCCAGCCGCCGGATGAGCATCGCTATGTGCGGCTGCGCACGCCGGGTGACTGGGTCTGGAGCCGGCCAATCGACACGCGCGTTGATGTCAGCCGGGTGGTGCTGCTGCGCGAGGTGATGGAGCGCCATGGCGATGCCGACAAAGCCATCTGGATTGGCGAGTTTGGCTGGAACAGCGCACCGGAGACGATCCCGCCGGAGCGGCGCTTTACCTGGGGGCCGCCGGTCAGCGAAGAAGTCAAGGCGCAGTATATCATTGACCAGGTTGAGCGGGCGAAGCGTGAGTGGCCCTGGATGGGCGTGATGCATATCTGGATGCTGCGTCAGGGGGGCTACCTTGAGCCCGACCCGAACGATCCCACGCCCTACTTTGCGCTGGTCACGCGTGACTGGACCCGGCTGCCGGCCTACACCCGACTGCAAGAATACCTGAACCAGCCGACCGTTGCCGGGGTGGGCGCGCATACCTGGGAACATCCCGCCGTTACCGCCATACCGGATGGCTGGCAGTTGCGCTTTACCGGCAGCCGCGTCACGCTGATCGGTGGGCTCAATCCCGGCCCGGAGGAGGTAACGCTCAACGGCCGGCCGGTCACGCTGGCGGCGCAGCGGACGGCGACGGGTGAGCCGGCGCTGCAACTCGCCGGGCTGCCCGACACGACCCACACCCTGGCGATTCGGGCACCGGGGGAAGCGCCGCCGGAGCGCTTTGTGATTGGCCGCGACCAGCCGCTGCCCGGGTTCTGGGTGGCGGCTCCGGCGCTGCTGATCGGGCTGCTGCTGCTCAGTGGCGTGGCGACGATGCAGGCATTCTTCGGGGTGGCCGATGCGGCCCTGGCCCGCAGCGCGCCGGGGCGGATGGGACTGCGCCCCTGGCTGAATACTCCGGCGGGGGAGCGGATGCTGCTACTGGGGATGCTGTTGGGAGTCGCGCTGTTCTACCGCGCCTCCACCGAACTGCCCATAACGCTGGTCGGGCTGGCGCTGTTTGGGGGGCTGGCGCTGCTGCGGCCCGATCTGGCGCTGCCGGCGGTGCCGCTGACCGTGCCGCTCTTTTTTATGCCCAAAGGCATCTGGGATGCACGCTTCGGCATTCGCCCGGAAGGTCTGAGCTTCCCGCTGCACGAAATCTTGCTGCTGGTCGTTGTCGGAGCAACGTTTGTTAACACGTTGGCGGGTTGGCGGGTTGGCGGGTTGGCGGGTTGGCGGGTTGGCACGTTTCACGTCTCACGTCTCACGCCTTATCTGCGAGAAAATGCGCCGATCCTGCTCTTTCTGCTGGCGGGGACGCTCGGGCTGCTCGTGGCCTGGCCGGAGGGACGTGGGGCCGCGCTGCGCGAGTGGCGCTGGCTGATTGTCGAGCCGCTGCTGTTTTATGGCCTGCTGCGCTGCTACCTGCGCCGGCCGCGGCGGGTGTTGGGGATGGAATACCGGCAGGTGCTGGTCGGGGCGTTTGTCCTGGGAGGCGCGCTGGTCGGGTTCCTGGGGATCTTGCAGTTCCTGGGGATCAACCTGGTACCGCTGCTTGGCACCAAGGCCGGCTTTAGCACGGATAGCGTGTTAGCCGAGGGCGTGCGCCGGGTGACGAGCGTCTATGGGCATCCCAACAACCTGGGACTCTTTCTGGGCCGGGTCTGGCCGATTGCTGCGGCGTTGGCGCTTGCACAGAACCGAGAACCGAGAACTGAGAACCGACGCAGGTGGTTGCCTGGTTTAAGTGGTGGTACCCTGTTCTTTGCCGTTTGTGCTTTGTTCTCGCTGGGTGGGTTGCTGGTTTCGTTCTCGAAGGGGGCGTTGTTGGGGGCGGTGGGCGCACTGTTGCTGCTGGTGGTCTGGCTGGGGGCGGATCTGCCCTGGCGTTTCTGGCGGCGTTACCGGGTGCCGCTGACGTTGGGGCTGATTGCCGGCGGGCTGGGGTTGCTGGTGCTGCTGCTCGGCTTTGAGCGGCTCAACCCGCTGGGCGCGACCAGCAGTATCCGCCTGAAGACCTGGGCCTCGGCGCTGGCGATGCTGCGCGATCATCCGCTGGTTGGGGTCGGATTGGACCAGTTCGGGCGGTTGTATCCCGACTATATTCACCCCACGCTGCTGGATACAAACGAGATCAACACCTCGCATCCGCACAACATTGTGCTGAATATCTGGCTGCGCATGGGCCTGCCTGGACTGGTGGCGTTCGGCTGGCTGCTGGTGAGGTTCTGGACGCAACGTAGCCTTCAACACTCAACACTCAACACTCAACACTCAGCACTCGACACTCAGCACTCAGCACTCGACACTCAGCACTCAGCACTGAGCACTCAACACTCAACACTCAGCACTCAACACTCAACACTCAGCACTCACCATTCATCACTGAGCACTGAGCACTCAACACTCAGCACTGAGCACTCAACACTCAACACTCAAAACTATCTCCTGGCGGGGGTGGCGGCGGCAATGCTTGCGGCCCTGCTGCACGGTCTGGTCGATAACTTCTACTTTGTGCCGGACCTGGCGTTTGCGTTCTGGTTGCTGCTGGTGCTGGGGAAGCGGTGATGGTGTGTGTCAAGTTGTAGAGTGTGACTTTTAGCTGCAGTGTTCTGGAGTTTGGATGCAAGGCCCAACGCCCGTGTGTGCTACAATACCGACTACGAAGTTATTCGCATAGATGAAGGAGCATGCGATGCCGCTGCATACCATTCAGGTCTCAGAAGCAGCGTATCGGCGTCTCAGTGAGCGGGCGGCTCGGCTTCAGCTTACGCCGGAGTAACTGCTTGAGCAGTTGCTCCGGCCTGATCTCCTCACGCTCATTGAAATTGACGCAGCGGTGATTGAAGCGGTGCCACCAGCAAATTCGGACGAGGCCCGTGCAGCGTTCGAACGGCTAACCCGCTGCTTCGCTGATGTCACCATTCCTGACCTGGAGGCTACGCTCGCCGATCCCTGATCACACTGACGAATGTGGATATGGATGACCTGCCGCAATGAGCCGCTCGTTCCAGCAGATCCTTGCCAACACCACCGTAATGCTCGATGTAAATGTGCTGGTCTATGCTCTGACGCCGGCGGCGCATCTGCACATTCCGTGTCGTGACCTGCGCGAACGGGGCGTGCGTGGCGACATCGTCCTCAAGACCAGTGTCTCGGTGGTCGCAGATGTCACCCACCGGGCGTTTGTTTATCCATGCTCAGGTGGGATGTGAGATATGCTGACTTCACAGGCAATATCGCTTGTGATCATGCCGTCAATCACGGTAATGGCGCGGTGGACCCGCTCGGCAAGGGTGTTGTCGTGGGTGACGATGACAATGGTTTTGCCCTGCTCTACCAGATGCTCAAACAGTCTGAACACCGCGTTGGCTGTTTTGGTGTCCAGGTTACCTGTCGGCTCATCGGCAACAATCAACGGTGGGTCATTGGCCAATGCCCGGGCAATGGCTACGCGTTGCTGCTGCCCACCCGACATGGCAGAGGGCAGCTTGTAGGCGTGATCGACCATATCCACGTCTTCCAGCAATTTCAGCGCGCGCGTGCGCCGCTCACTGCTGCTCATCCGGCGGCAAAATGCCATCGGGAGAATAATATTCTCCAGGGCGGTCATCGTTGGGAGCAACTGGAAAAACTGGAAGACAATGCCCACGTTGCGCCCACGCCAGGCGGCTATCTGGTTCTCTGTTAGCGTGTGAACTGCGGTATCCCCCACCAGTACCTCGCCGGAGGTTGGACGATCAATGCCTGTTACCATATTGATCAATGTCGATTTTCCACTCCCTGACTTGCCGATGATTGCGGCGAACTCGCCTGCGTTCACCTGCAGATCAATGCCCTTCAGGGCGGTGAACTCGCCGGCCGCGCTGTGATAGGTCTTCACGACCTGGCGCAGTTCGATAAGCTGCCGATTGCCGTGACGGTAATGTCCATTTACCGTAGTTTCGGCTTGTGTCTTATGGTTGCGCCAACGGCCAAACATGCCAACCTCCCATCAGTCAATCAGGAGCAGCCAGACAGCTTATACCGTCTGTTCCAGCTTGTGCGTCAGAAGCTGCAAAACGGCTGTGCGCGCTGAGTTGATAAAGAAATGTCCGCCCGGAAAGATCTGGACGTGACATGCACGGCTGGTCTGTTGCTGCCATCCTTCAAGCTCTTCCCGGCGGATGGCGGCATCTGCCTCCCCCCCCAGGGCCACAATCGGGCAGTCGAGCGGGTGCTCGTCCCGGTAGGTATAGGTATCGCAGACAGCAAAATCGGCGCGCAGATTCGGCAGCACCATGCGCAGTAAGTCGGGTTGTTCCAGAATCTCCGGCGGCGTACCTTCGAGTGTGCGGAGCTTCTGGATCAGCTCTTCTTCCGTGAGCATATAGGTAGTCGGGTCGGGGTCGGGCAGGTGTGGGGCGCGGTGGGCCGAAACAAACAACCAGTTGGGACTGATGCTGTAGGTCCGGCGCAGTAATCGCGCCAGTTCAAAGGCGACCAGCGCCCCCATGCTATGTCCGAAGAGCGCAAACGGTTTATCGAGATAGGGATATACTCCCTCGGCAATCGCCTGGGTCAGCCGGCGCATGCGCGATAGTGCCTGCTCATGCGCGCGTGTGCCATGTCCCGGCAGTTCCAGGGGATAGAGCTCGATGCTTGCCGGCAGCATGTCGGCCCAGGGACGGAACAGCACGGATGCGCCGCCTGCGTGCGGTAGACAAAACAGCCGCATCCGCGCGCCCGGATTGGAAACTGCGTAGGGAAACCAGGTATGCTCCATGATAAAGGTTGCTCCTCCCGTGATATAAACTATGCAGACCAGTGCCGCCTGCTTATTCGTATGCCAGCACCTGGCGCACGCTGAGGCGGGTAGCCCGCCAGGCGGGGAGAAAACTTGCCAGCACTGCGAGGACGATTGCTACGAGGAGCCAGATCAGCGCGCCATTCGTGCCGAAGTTGTAGCGCAATGGGGCATTCAAGAAGGCTGCACCGACCAGATCGCTGATAACTTTGCCCAGTGGGTACGCGCCGAGAATCCCCATGCCACTGCTTATGACCCCGATGAAAATCCCTTCGCTGATCACAATCTGCAAAATGTCCTGGTTTAACGCGCCAACCGAACGCATAATGCCAATTTCACGGGTGCGTTCCATAACGTTCAGGCTCATGGTACCGGTCAGGCCGATGCCGCCGACCATCACAATGATGATTGCCATCATAAAACTGGCGCTGGTCGAAATATTAAACAGTGCTTCAAGCTGAGCACGTTTTTCGGTGCTGGTTTCAATGGAAGAGACAAACGTGCCGGTGTGGCGGAAATAGGCTTCAAGTTGGGTCCGCATTGCTGCAAGCGATTGACGATCGTCCTCTTCCAGTTGCAGTACCAGCCGATTGGCGTGGCCGGGATCGCGGGTTGCACGAGCAAGGTAGTCATGGTTGACATAAGCAATTGAGCCGTTCAACTGCCCGGTGATAATGCCCACCACCTGCCAGGTAATTTCCCGGCTGTCGATTTTGAGCGTGAGCATGTCGCCCACCTGAATATCAGGCTCGTCACGCAGGATGTCACTATTGATAACAATGGCATGTTCGTCTTCCGGCAGCAGCCAGCGCCCCTCCAATACCACTGGCTCGATAAAGTCGCTGCCCGCCGTGGGTGCAATGATGCGGATGTTTTCATTTTCGCTGCCATCCGGGCGTAAGCGAAACGCATCTTTCACACTCCAACTTTCCACCGCAGTTACCCCGGGTAAAGCCAGGATGTTATTCTCCATACGCTTGATCAGATAGGGCTCGTGAAAATTTACCTCAATGTCGTACTGCCAGTAGCGGGTGATATCATCTAGTGTACTGAAGAGTGAATTATAGACACTGAATACACTGACAAACATTGCCCCCCCCAGCGAGAGGGTAAACAGAGTCAGCAGCAGGCGGCCCTTGCGCCGCACGGTGTTACGTAGTGAGAGCAGCAGCGGATAGGGCAGCAGCGTTATCCGTTGGAGCAGGCCGTCGATACCGCGATTTTTGGCGCTTTTTCCGGCCTGTCCATGGCTGGTCAGTGCCTCGCGCACCGTGATGCGGGTACCTGCCAGCACCGGGTAGAGTGCTGTTAGCAGCGGCGTACCGATGCCCACCGCGCCCATGCCCAGGATGAGCATCGGGGGAACCACAAACTCGTTCAGGTGAAAGTTGAACAAATTGAGCAGCAGATAGCAAAAGCCGTAGGCTCCCAGGGCACTAAGCGGGAGGGCGATCAGGGTGGCGATAGTGCCGAAGAGCAGCACCAGCATCAGGTAGATCAGCAAAACCTGACCGCGCCCCGCGCCGAGCGCCTTCATAACGCCAATCTGGCGGGTTTGCTGCGTCAACAGCGCGCCAATTGTGTTGACCACCAGGAATCCACTCAGGATGAGCGACAGCCAGCCAAACAGACTGAGCATAACCATAAGCGTCTGGAGCAGATCATTCAGGGGATGCTGCCCGGGTTGCGCAACCAGCGCGCCGAAGACCGTCACACCGTTACCCTCGATCCGCTCATCGCGCACGGTTGCGGCAACATCCAGTGCCGCCGCGCGGTTGTAGGGGGTTGCTGCGCCGATGAGGTAGAGCTCGTTAAAGCCACGCTCCTCGCCCAGCCACTCCAGCGTATCCATCGTGATGTAGCCGTAGCCCTGCCCCATCAGCGACGGAGCAACCTGAGCCGTGTCTTCTACCAGGCCGGCAACGGGTAGCCGGCGCTGCTTGTCGCCGGGCGTTTCCACTAACAGGGAGGTGCCCACCTGCGTGTTCAGGTAATCCAGCGTTGCGCGTTCGAGCAACACTGCACGCCGGGGCGGTGGCCACGCGCCGCTGATCGGTGTAATTGTGTTGATGCGGATATCTGCATAATCATCAACAGCATAGAGGATGAGCGTGCGCCATTCGTTGTCGTCTACCAGCACCCGCGTGGTCAGGCGGTAGCGGGCATCAGCCTCGCCAACAAGCGGCATATTACGCACCGCGTGCAGCAGATCCTCCTGAAACAGGCTGGTGTTCAGGCGGGCACTCGGTGGGTTTACCGCCATGTAGCTGTTGTGGATATTGCGCGATAACACGACCTGCGATATTGCCATGGTAGCGACGGCAAAGACGCCCAGGGCGATCGAGAGCACGACCAGCAACGTGCGCATTTTGTTGCTGCTCAGGTCGCGGAATACTTTTTGTACGCGCGGGTCGTCGATCATCGGCAGTTACACCCGGTTAACTTCTGGTTCCCCAGGAATACGTTCGGTTATTCCTCTGCCGTCGCGTCCGACGCAGGTTGCCCGCTCAGGGCGTCCTCCGGCTGCCGGTCACGCAGGAGATGCAAGCCCATCAGGATATACCATGTCGGTCCCAGAAAACTACCCAGCAGCACGCCAATCAGAAATAGCGGCTTTGAGCGGAACGCCTGCCCCAGCATAATCGCCACATACATCAGCCCGCCCAGCGCGCCGGTGTAGGCCAGGTAGCGCGGCCAGGCACCCGATCGGATTGCCAGGGTGTTGACCAGCGTGAGCCAGGTACCCACGCCACCATAGCCAAAGCCTAACGGGTCGAGATCAGTAATTGGTGTCATCAGGTCGGCGAACGTCTGTTGGATTGCCGGGTCGCTCTGTTCATGAATCCGAACTGTTTCGGCTGTCATAACAAACGAGCGAAAATCCTTAACCGCAATCAGCGCAAACGCCAGCATTCCCACCGCGCCTGACCAGCGTGTTAGACTTTCGTTCTCGGGTTCGACCCGCTGCCCTACCGCCTGGATTGTGGCAAGACCAAACAGACTGCCGATACCAAAGGACATTGTTTCGACCCGGGTCCAGAGGGGTTCGTGCGCCACAGCTTGCAGTAACTCCGCCGGGGTGGTTGCGCGTAGTGCCGGATTGCGCGCGGCAGCGATGCCAACCGGAATGTAGGACAGGCCCAGGATGATCGAACTGATGCCCCCAAAGATGTCGCGTTTTTGGGAACGCATGGCACGCCTCCTTCTAACGATGCTTCATACTGTCGGCCTTTGCCAGTTCTTCCGTCACCGTCTTGATTACCGATTGCTGTAACGTATTCAAGAAGAAATGTTCACCTGGGAATGCATGCAGTGTAAACGCCGCGCTGGTCTGGTTGCGCCAGGGTTCCATCTGTTCAGGGTTGGCAATGGCATCATCCGTACCGCTCAACGCCGCAATTGGACACTCCAGTGGGGCATCGGGTACGTAGGTGTAGGTGTCACACAGGGTAAAATCGGCCCGCAACGCCGGGAGCAGCATCTCCATCAGTTCGCGGTGTTCGACGACTTCACGGGGTGTCCCATTCATAGCGCTTAACCGGGCGATAAACTGGACATCCGGCAGATGATAGATCTGCGGGCGCAGCTCGGGCAGCTGCGGGGCACGATGCCCGGAAACCAGCAGTTGTACCGGAAGCGGTAACTGCCGGCGGCGCAGGTAGCGCGTCAGTTCGTAGGCGATCATCGCCCCCATGCTATGCCCAAAGAAGGCAAACGGCAGGGCGGTGAAGGTGGCAAGCTCGTTTGCCACTCCTGCCAGCAGCCCGTCCAGGCTGGTGTGCGGTGGGTCAAACAGCCGGTCTTCGCGGCCGGGCAGCTTGACCGGGCAGACCTCGATCCATTCCGGCATAGCGTCGAGCCACGCGCTGTAGATCGCCGTGCCACCCCCGGCGTAGGGAAAACATATCAGGCGCAGCGCGGCAGCGGGCCGGGAGCGCGGGCGCGTGATATAGGTCTTTGTGTTCGTGGCAGGGTGCATTCCGATCTCCCTCTCAGCTTGTCGGCGCAGTTGCGTCCGTACGCTCACGCAGCGAGCGCGGGCGCATGTCGGTCCACACTTCTTCAATGTAGGCCAGACATGCTTCGCGTGTGCCATGCTTCCCGGCATCGTTCCAGCCAGGTGGATTCTCGCGTTCGCGCGGCCAGATTGAATACTGCTCTTCGTGGTTGACTACCACTTTGTACTGAATGGTTTCGTCGCTCATAGCATCCTCCTTTTTACCTGATATGTACACGCTGTACGGTTACAAAGAGCAATCCGATTTCCGTGGCTTTATTCGGTATAGCATGCACTATTCGTTCGCTTAGATCGGCAGGTTTGCCGGTGTCGGATCAGCCAGTGGGCTTACATCGCTGGTGTTCGGCTCTGCATCGGGCAGGTCTGCTTCGACCCGGCGCAGGGGCGCGTAGAGATAACCTGGCAACACCGCGCCCAGCGTAAGGCACCCAATGATGATAAACATCAGGCCGATGCCGCGTCCCGGCCCGGTTCCAATAACCTGACCGAGCGTGTCCGCCAGTGGTCCACCCGCTACCAGCAGCGGATTGAAGATCCTATCTGCGAGCAACCCGGCGCATACATACGCGACCGGCGCGCTGGTCTGCGCCAGGATGCGCCCGATGGCAAATGCCCGCCCCTGCATATCGGCCACCACCTTGCGCTGCAAGAGCGCCTGCACACAGCCATTGAGAATAGGCAGGCTGAAGAGCACCAGGAAGCCACCCGCTGCGATGAACAGCACGGAAGGCCGGAGCCCCACCACAATCAGGGCGATACCAAACAACAGAACGCTGCCATAGACACCCTGCATCAGGCGCTTCGGCCCGCCCCATATGCCCAGCAGAATGCTGCTGACCAGCATGCCGCTGCCCGCGATTGAGGTAGCAATGCCGAGTACCCGTTCGGTGGTAAAGGAGAGCACCATCGGTCCAACCAGGACCACAAAAAACCCAAACAGAAAGTTGACCAGTGCCAGAAACAGCATCAACCCCAGCAAGCCCTGGCGCTCCGTCAGGTAGCGCCAGGCGTGCCATAGTTCGTGCCAGAGTGCGCCCCGGCCGGCGGCGCCTTCAACGCTCACGGCGGGTCGGGGGAAGCGTACTAGCAGCAGGATGCAGGCGCTGCATATGAAGGTGACTACATTCAGTATGAGGATGCCCGACAGACTGATCAGCGGCAGCATGATCCCGGCAAGCACTGGTGAGAGAATATGCTCGGCCCCAAGCGCAATTTGCAACATACTGTTGGCCCGTACATACTGCTCTCGGGGTACCAGCAGTGTGATGGACGCCAGGAATGCCGGCTGCTGAAAGGCCAGCAGCAGCGAGAGCACCGCCGTTGCCAGGTAGACATGCCAGAAGAGCAGTTGCCCGATTGCGACCAGCAGCAGCAGGCCCAGGATTGTCAGCAGTGAGCCGACATCTTGCACCAGCATGACAATACGCCGATCCCAGCGGTCAACCAGTACCCCGGCAAGGGGCGATATGAGTAAGCCCGGCAGTGTACGAAACAGCATAATCAGGGCAAACAGCAGGGCCGAACCGGTTTGTTCAAATATCCAGACACCGAGCGCAAAGGTGGTGAGCCCGGACCCGATAATCGAGACGAGTTGCCCGATCCAGACGAACATAAATACCTTTGGATTGACCGGCAGTTGCGCACTGGTCATAGCCTATCTCTTCCTGCTTATCACCTGGGGTCAGGCAAAAAGCGTTGGTTGCGAAAATACGCAAGATATGTTTCAAGCAGGCGAGCATCGAGCGGCGGACAGGTCAGGCCGGTGCCTGCCAGCGCCTGCCGGGTGTGGTGATCGTCAAAGGGAACATGTTCTTCCCAGTCTTCCAGGTTGCCCCGGCTTAACAGCGGAAGCAGCGGATAGGCGGCACTGGTTTGATCTTGCTGTGCGCGTTCGAGCAGCATTTGCCGCCAGGTTTCGGTCGGCAGCGCGGCTGTTGTGTAGCCAAGCCGGTTGATGATCTGGTGAAAATCGCGCAACGGCAGGATGTGCGTATTGAGCAGGTGAAAATTTTGGCCCCAGGACGCGGCACGCTGCGACAGGGCAACAATCGACTGGCTGACATAATCTACCGGCGCAATGCTGAGCAGCATATTCATATCGGGTACGCTGCCCACCTCCAGCGCCGCCTTGACCATGCGCCAGAAGAAGTCGTCCGTCTGGCAGGCGCCGGTCTGGCTGTGACCGCCAACGCGCCCTACGCGATAGATGGCAATCGGCAGGCCCCGCGCGCGCGCCTGGTTGAGCATATGCTCTGCTACCCATTTGCTCCGGGTGTAGCCCGTCGGCAGCGTGTTGCCGTGCGCCGGTATGTCGTCTTCCCCGATGGCCGCGCGCCCATCTGCATCGGCCGGCGCAAAGACATAGAGCGTCGAGACAAAATGGACCGGCTTGACGGTATGGGTACTCGCCAGGCGTAGCACTTCGTGGGTACCACGCACATTGGGCGCTTTCAGTTCGGCATAAGGATAGATAAAGTTGACCAGCGCCCCGTTGTGATAAATGCTGTCGATCGTCTGCCCAAGTTCCGCGAACCGCTCCGGCGCGAGTCCGAGTAGCGGTTGGGCCAGATCGCCCGGCACGGGAATAATCCGTTCACTGAAATGATCGTCCCAGACCAGGTAGTGTTCCAGGTTGGCCTGAATGCGCCGGTGTGCCTCCGCAACCGTTTCCGCGCGCACCAGACAGTAGACTTCCGCCTGGGTCTGGCGCAGCAAATCGGCGAGCAGGAACGCACCCAGAAAGCCGGTTGCGCCCGTGAGCAGCACGCGCTGCGCCATACGCTGTGGGTCGGCGGGCTGTGCCTGACCGATGCCAATCGTTGCATCCAGTGCGGCTTCTTGCTCAAGGTCGATCTCCACTGCGGCCTGTGCTGTTCCGGCCTGCATCTGCTCGATGGCCCGGGCCATCCCCGCAATCGTTGGCTGTTCAAACAGCAGACGTAGCGGCAACTCGACCTGCAGCGTGTCGCGGATGCGGAAGATAAACCGGGTTGCCAGCAGCGAATGCCCACCCAGATCGAAGAAGCTATCGTCCATGCCCACCCGCTCTACGCCGAGCAGTTGACCACACAGAGTCGCCAGCGCTTCCTCCAGCGGGGTGCGGGGTGGCACATAGGCCTGCTCCAGATCGCGCCGATCGGTGGCGGGTGCGGGCAGCGCCTTGCGATTGACCTTGCCGTTGGGTGTGAGCGGCAGCGCATCCATAGGGACAAAAACGGCGGGAACCATATATTCGGGCAACCGTTCTTTCAGGAAGGCGCGCAGTTCTTGTGGGTTGAGCACCGGAGCCGCAGCTCCGTCCGCTTCAACCGGCACCAGATAGGCTACCAGCCGTTTGTCGCCGGGGGTGTCTTCCCGGGCCAGCACCACTGCTTCCCGCACCGCCGGGTGGGCCGCCAGCAGCGCCTCGATTTCCCCCAGTTCGATCCGGAACCCGCGAATTTTCACCTGGTGGTCGATGCGCCCCAGGAACTCAATCGCCCCATCCGGCAGGTACCGCACCAGGTCGCCCGTGCGGTAGAGCCGCTCGCCCCCGGTCAGGCTGAAGGGGTGCGGCACGAACTTCTCGGCGGTCAGCGCCGGACGGTGCGCATAGCCCCGGGCCAGCCCCACCCCGCCGATGTAGAGTTCCCCCGGCACCCCCACCGGCACCGGCTGGTCGTCCGGGTCGAGGATATAAATCTGGAGGTTGTGGATGGGGTAGCCAATCGGCACGCTCAGGCGCGGGTCGTCCCGCTGACAGGGCCAGAAAGTGACATCGACGGCGGCCTCGGTCGGGCCATACAGGTTATGCAGTTCGGTATGCTCAAGCCGGGCAAAGCAGCGCTGCTGCAAGTCCATCGGCAGCGCCTCGCCGCTACAGATCACCCGCGTCAGGCTGGTGCAGGCCGCCACGTCCGGCTCCTGGAGAAAGATCTGCAACATGGAGGGCACAAAGTGCAGGGTGGTCACCTGCTGCTGCTGGATGAGGCGCACCAGGTAGGCACTGTCCTGGTGGCCGCCGGGCTGCGCGATGACCAGGCATGCGCCGGTCAGCAACGGCCAGAAGAACTCCCAGACCGAGACATCGAAGCTGTAGGGGGTCTTCTGGAGCACGCGGTCGGCGGGGGTGAGGCCGTAGGCGGCCTGCATCCAGCGCAGGCGGTTGACGATGGCGCGGTGGATGTTCTGCACGCCCTTGGGCCGCCCGGTGGAGCCGGAGGTGTAGATGACATAGGCCAGGTTGTCCGGGGCGGTGGCACTGGTGGGGTTGCTGGTGGGAAACGTGGCGAGTTGGGGTTCCACCGTGTCCAGGCAGACGCAGGCCCCCTGCTGCTGGAGCAGCTCGGCGGTGGCAGGCGTATCGGTCAGGAGCAGGGGATGGTGGGCATCTTCGAGCATCATGCGCAGGCGGTCGGTGGGATAGGCCCGGTCCAGCGGGAGGTACGCCCCGCCGGCTTTGAGGATCGCCAGCAGCCCGACCACCAGGTCAAGTGAGCGGTCGAGGCAGATGGCGACGACCGCTTCGGGGCCGACGCCCTGCTGCTGAAGCAGATGGGCCAGTTGGTTGGCGCGCGCGTTGAGGTCGTGGTAGGAGAGTTGCCGGTCCTCAAAGCTGAGGGCAGGCGCGTCGGGGGTGCGGGCAACCTGGGCCTCAATCTGGTGATGCAGGCAGGTGGAGAGGTCGTAGGGCACGGCGGTATCGTTGAAGTCGTGAAGGATTTGCTGCTGTTCGGCGGAGGTGAGCAGCGGCAGGGCCCGCAGGTGAGCATCAGGCCGTGCCGCGATGCCGGTCAGCAGCACGCGCAGATGCTGCCCCATCCGGTCGATTGTTTCCGGCGCAAACAGGTCACTATTATATTCCAGCGAAAACTGCAGCCCTTCAGCCGTTTCCATGGCCGTCACCATCAGGTCGAACATAGCCGTGTCGTGGGGCGGCGTTTCCGGCGTACCAGTGACACCCGCCATATCCAGTGCCGGGAAGGGCGCGTTTTGCAGGACAAACATCACCCGGAACAGTGGCGAGTGGCTCAGGCTACGCTCAGGCTGCAACGCTTCCACCAGCTTCTCGAAAGGCAAATCCTGATGCTGGTAAGCTTCCAGGGCAGTAGCGGTCACGCGGCGCAGCAGTTCGCGGAAGGTCGGCCGGCCCGACAGGTCAGCCCGCAGCACCAGCGTATTAACAAAGAAGCCGACAAGTTCTTCCAGTTCAGCGCGGTTGCGATTGGCAATGGGCGTGCCGATAGCAATATCCGCTTGCCCGGAATAGCGATAGAACAGGGTGGCGAGGGCCGCCAGCAGCAGCGTAAACAGGGTACCGCCCTCTTGCTGCGCCAGGCTATGCAGTGCTGCCTGCACGTCGCGGGGTAGCACCATCTTCCGGCGCTGCCCGCGAAAGGCGGGCACGGCGGGGGCCGGGTAATCGGTGGGCAGTTCCAGGATGGGCGGTTCATCGCGCAACCGGGCTGTCCAATATTCTAGATGGGTGTCGAGTGCGCCGTTCTGGGCCATCTGCTGCTGCCAGTGGGCAAAGTCGGCATACTGAATGGGCAGTTCCGGCAGGGGTGAAGGTTGACCCGTGGCAAAGGTGCTGTAGAGTGCCGTCAGTTCGCGGATCAGCACACCCATTGACCAGCCATCCGAAATAATATGATGCATGGTCACGACCAGCAGGTGTTCGTTATCAGCCAGGCGGAGTAACTGCATGCGGATCAGCGGCACCTGAGTAAGATCAAACGGCTGCTGATCCTGTTCGGTCATGTGCTGTCGCGCCGCTGCCGCGCGTTGGTCCGCCGGCAGATCGCGCAGGTCCACAACCGGTAGATCAAGCTCCAGGTCCGGCACAATCACCTGCACCGGCTGACCATCCACCGCGACAAACGCGGTACGCAGCGTTTCGTGGCGGCGTAAGATCTCACGCAAGCTGCGGGTAAGTGCCGCGATATCCAGGTTGCCGTTCAGCCGCATGGCCTCGGTCATATTGTAGACATGTGTGCCGGGGAGCAGATGCTCCAGGAACCACAACCGCTGCTGCGCAAACGAGAGCGGCGCAGACGCGTGTTCGGGGCGGCGCGGAATAGTATGACCGCCGGACTGTCCCTTAAGCCATTTTTGTAGCAGGGCCTGCTTGGCCGATGATAGCTGGTCTTGTCGCCGGGCGACGCTTTCCTTGTTTGCCATACCTACCTCTCTCAGATACACGCTATTGCGGGCAGCGTTACACCAGGTTCCGGGCCTCTTCTTCCGACATGGCTTCGAGCTTCTCCAGCAGCAGCGTTTCCAGTTGTGCGGCAAGCCGGCTGATAGTCGCATGTTCAAACAGCGTGTGCAGCGGCAGTTCCAGTGGGAACAGCTCACGCATCCGCGAGATCATCTGGGTGGCATGCAGTGAGTTGCCGCCCAGGGCAAAGAAGTTGTCGTGGATACCGATCTGCCTGATGCCCAGCAGTTCCTGCCAGATGTCAGCCAGCAGGTGCTCAATCTCGCTTGCGGGAGCCACATAATCGGTTGCCAGGTCGGGGCGGCTGCCGCGCGCGGCCGGTAGAGCCTGGTAGTCAATACTGCCGTCAGGCAGCAAGGGCAGACGCTCCAGCGGCAGAAATGTTGTGGGCAGCATTGCGGCATGCAGCGTGCGGCGCAGGTGCGTATGCAGCTCATCGGCGGCGGGTGGGTTTCCGTTATGTGCGACGAAGTAGGCAAGAAGCTGCCGGCTGCCGGTCTCCTGTTCGCCCGCCACAACAACAGCGCGCTCAATCGCGGGGTGCTGCTCAAGCGCCTGCTCAATTTCGGCCGGCTCGATGCGCACACCACGTATGTTCATCTGCCGGTCGTTCCGGCCCAGCAGTTCCAGCCGGCCATCGGGCAGGTAGCGTGCCCGGTCGCCCGTCCGGTACAGGCGCGCGTTCGGGTCTGCGTTGTACGGGTGGGGTACAAAGCGCGCGTCAGTTAGATCGGGATGATTGACATAACCATGCGCCAGGCTATCGCCGCCGATGTAGAGATCGCCCGGTATGCCTATCGGCACGGGCTGCAGCGCGGGATCAAGCACATACACACTGGTATTGCCCACAGGATAGCCGATGGTGCGTGGCGCGGTACCGGGTTGCCAGGTAAAGGCGCTGGTCAGGGTAGCCGTTTCGAGTGTGCCGTAAACCACCACACAGCTTGCGGCGGCCGAGAGGATCGCTTCATCCTTGACCGTGATCGGGGTATCGTGCAGCAGGATAAGCTGTCGCGCTGCCACCGTTGCCGCCGACAGCCCCGGCAGCGCTGAGACGGGCAGCGTCAGGTGGGTAAGCGCATACTGTTGGGCGATACGCTGGAGTTCGGCATCCAGCAGCCAGGATGCCTGCGGGTCCAGGCAGAGCGCCGCGCCCGCCGACCAGGCCAGGCATAGCTCAAAGAGGGCGCTTGCCAGACCCGGCGGCGAAACCAGCAGCACCCGGCTGGTGGGCGGCAGGGCAAACGTTGCCTGCCGGGCCGCAACCAGATGCGCCAGTGCGCCGTGATCAAGCGTCACCAGGCCCGGTTGACCCGTGGGTAGTGAGATGGGCACCTGGTACGCCGGGTGTGTCGCGTTGGTTGCCGGCAGTGCTGCCGCGCTGTATCTGTCAGGGTGGAGTTCGGCTTCGCTGTCCAGGCAGATAATCTGCGCGGTTAGATCGTGCAGGTGGGCCGCCAGTTCCGAGCGTGTCAGCAGCAGGCCCGCCTGGGCCAATGTGAGCAGTGCGGCGATCCGCTCCGGTGGTGTGTGGGGGTCAAGCGGCAGCACAGCGCACCCGGCTTTGAGCAACGCCAGCAGGCCGATCAGCAGTTCGGGCGTGTGATCCATGTAGAGTGCCACGGTAGTACCTGGTACGACACCGCGTGCCTGAATGCTCTGTGCCACCTGATCGGCACGTCGGTTCAGGTCGTCGTACGTCAACTGCTGCTCGCCCGCCAGCACTGCCGGGGCATCCGGGGTGCGGGCTGCATGCGCCGCAACCAGGTGATGGAGGCGGTGCTCCCGGTCATACTCCAGGCGGCGGCTGTTCCAGTCGATGAGCAGGGTCTGCCGTTCTTGCTCCGTCAACAGGGACATATCGCCCAGGCGCTGCTGCGGATTGTGGGTGATCTGCTCAAGCAGGCGGGTAAAATGGCGGGCGATCATACTGATGCCGGCAACTGGAAAGCGGCGGCGGTCGTACTTGATTCGCAGCGTGATGGGATTGCCCAGCACAACCAGCAGCGTCAGCGGAAAGTTCGTCCAGGTCATCGGGCGCATATCGCGCAGTTCCAGGTTGCGGCTGATCCCCTTGAGCGCCGCTTCGTCCACATAGTTCACAATCACGATACTCTCGAACAGGCGCAGACCCGGCGGCACCTCGCTCCACTGCTGAATCTGCGGCAGGGGAATGTGTTCATACTGGCGCGCCTGCAGTTCGCTTGCCTGCAGCTCGCGCAGCCAGGCCAGCAGCACTGTCTCCGGCGATATCTGCACACGGATCGGCAGGTTGTTGATAAACTGCCCAATCATGGTTTCGACGCCTGCCAGGTTCGCCGGGCGACCGGAAACCGTGCCACCGAAGATGATATCACGCTGACCGCTGTACAGACTGAGCAGCAGCCCCCAGGCTCCCTCAATGAGCGTGGTTAGCGTGATTTGCTGCCGGCGCGATAGTTGGTGCAGGGCTGTTGTGGTTGCCTCCGGCAGCGCATAGGCTTCTTCGGCATAGCCTGCTGGTAGGGTAGCCCGTTGCTCTGGTACGGCTTCGATGCTGATCGGCGTGGGCCGCCGAAAGCCCTGCAAGCGCTGCCGCCAGAACTGTTCGGCTTCCGCCTGATCCTGCTGTTGCAGCCAGGCGATATAGTTGCGGAACGGGCGCGCAACTGGTGGATGCATTGGCTGGTCCGCATACAATGTATCGTACAGTTCAAACAGTTCTTTGAGCAGCAGCGAGCCGGACCAGCCATCAAGCAGAATATGGTGGCGGCTCCAGACAAACCAGGATAGATCATCGGCTATCCGGATCAGTGTGATGCGCAGCAGCGGTGCCTGCCCCAGGTGAAAATCCTGGGCACGATCAGCTTCGAGCAGACGCTCTAACTCGGCCTGCTGTGCATCCGGCGATTGATCTCGCCAGTCATGCACAGTCCAGGGGAGGTTCACCTGCCGGCGCACCACCTGCAGCGGCTGCTCCAACCCCTCCCAGAGGAAAGCCGTACGCAGCATAGCGTGCCGCTCAATCAACAGATGCCAGGCTTGCTGCAACAGTTCGGGCTGGATCGCCCCCTGCAATGTACAGAGCAGTTGTTCAAACAGCAGCCCCGCCTGGGTCTCCGTGAGGCTCTGCATCAGCATCAACTGCTGCATCGGCGACAACGGGTAGATATCTTCAACATTTCGCATTTTCATGAACCTGGCTCCTCAGTCAGATAGATCAAAGTTGTCGATCTGCTCCAGCAGGTGCGATACCTGACTCAACTGTTGCGCACTCAGTCCCGCCAGCGGGAAGTCTTCGGGAGCGCTGTCACCGGCCTCAACTGAGCAGCAGTGGTCAATCAACTGGTTCAGCGCGTCAATATACGCTCCGGCGAGCAGTTCGATAGTGTGCAGATTGTGCAGATTTGCGCTGTAGCGCCATTCCACATGCAGTTGCCCCTGTTCCACCCGGGCACTGATTTCAAACAGATGTTGCCGTGTGCCTGCCGGCGAACGGGTGGGCAGGTCGGCGTCGGGTAGCAGCGTTAAGAAGGCATGGTCCGCGCGGGCCTGGTCGAACTGCCCCAGGTAGAGGAAGCTGATTTCCGCTTCTGGCAGGTCGCGCAGCGTATGCGCAATCTGCTCATTCCGGTTAAGGTAGCGCAGGGCACCATAGCCTATGCCGCGCCGGGGAATCTGGCGCAGTTGCTGCTTGACCGACTGCAACGCCGGGCCGGGTTCGTCTCTGTTCGCCAGTTCAAGCGCTACCGGGTAGACCGCTGTGAACCAGCCTACCGTGCGCGACAGGTCAACATCATCAAAGAGTGGCTCACGCCCGTGCCCCTCCAGGTCTACCAGCAGCATGGGCACACCGCTCCAGCGCATAATTACCTGCGACAGCGCCGTGAGCAGCAGATCGTTGATTTCGGTGCGGTAGATCTGCGGCACTTCGTGCAGCAGGCTCCGGGTCTTGTCGGCGTCGAGCGCTACCGTCACGCTCTGCAGCGAAGCGACGCTGTTCTTCCCGTCGGGATAATCGCGTGGAAGTGGTTGCGTCCGGGTGCGCACCGGATCGCTCCAGAATGGCAGTTCATTTTCCAGATCGGCACTCTGGGCATATTCATGCAACCGCTCGCTCCAATATTGAAAGGATGTAGTTTTACCCGGCAGGGTCAGCGCTGCGCTCTGGCTGCGCTGCTGGTAGGCAGCCTGAAAGTCTTCCAGCAGGATACGCCACGAAACGGCATCGACAATCAGGTGATGCAGGATGAAGAGCAGGCGGCCCGGTTGCGCACCACCGTCAAAGTAGACCAGGCGCAGCAGCGGGCCTTCCACCAGGTTCAGGCTGCTCTGCCGTTCGGCGGCAATGGTCTGGATGGCGGCGGCGCGTTCGGGTGCGGGCAGTGTGGAGATATCAATGCGCTCAACCAGTTCAACGGCTTCGTCTGCAGCCGGCTCTGCATAAAACTGTCGCCAGCCGGTCTGCGCGTGAACAAAACGCAGCCGGAGTGCGTCGTGATGGCGCAGCAACTGCTGGAGCACCGCTTGCAGCAGGGCCATGTCAAGTGGTTGCGTGACTGTAAAGAGCATCGCCTGGTTCCAGTGATGGCGTTCAGGAATATCCTGCGCAAAGAACCAGTGTTGCACCGGGGTCAGCGGCACGGCGCCGGTAACCGGTTCCTGGTTTGCCTGGACCGTCTGCGCCGTCCCCGCCATCGCCGCCAGACCGGCGATAGTCGGATATTCAAACACCTGTTTGGGCGTGAACTCCAGGCCGGCTTCCCGGGCGCGGGCAATAACCTGGATGCTGATAAGCGAGTCGCCCCCCAGTTCAAAGAAGTTGTCGGCGATGCCGATGGGTGTAATGCCCAGCAAATCCTGCCAGATAGTCACCAGCTTTTGCTCGGCTGCGCTGGTTGGCGGCGCATAGGATGTGGGCAGTTCGGGGCGCGCATGCAAGGGCGATGCCCCGGTCGTCTGGCTGCGCTGCTGCTTTTCCTGGTCGCGGGCTGCCAGATGCGTGATCCGCGTCGGCAGATCGGCAGTCGAGGTTATCACCTGCGTCAGGGTGTCCGTTGCCAGCACACGCTCGACTACTTCCAGTCCTTCCTGCTTTGACATCGCCAGCCGGGCCAGTTCGGCAAACCCGCCTACCGCTGCCGGAGTTTCCGTAGCACTGTCCGCCAGTACACGCCAGTTGTCCCAGTTGACGCTGAGCCAGGGCACCGGGTGGCGCTGGTTGTGGCTGCGCGTAAAGGCATCCATAAACCGGCTGGCGGCGGTGTAGGCCGCCAGGCCGCGCCCGCCCAGCACGGAAGCCAGCGACGAAACCAGCAGACAGAAGTCGAGCGGGTAAGCATCGAGCACCTGCTCCAGCACATACAGCCCGGTTACTTTGGCATGGAGTTGGGCTTCACAACTGGTAAGGTTCGCTGCTTGCAGCATCTCGAAGGAGCGTTCGCCAGTGATGCCCGCCGCGTGAATAACCCCGTGCAACTCCCCAAAGTGCTGGCGCACCTGTGCAACTACTTCCTGCATCTGCTCCAGGTCGGCAATATCGGCATTCAACAGCAGCACCGCGCTACCCAGCCCCTCAAGTGCCTGCACTGCCTGAATCTTCTGGCAGGTGGCATCCTGTGCATCATGCTCTGCCAGCCAGTCGGCCCATGCATCGCGTGTGGGCAGGGCCGAACGCCCCACCAGCGCCAACCGGGCCTGCCGGGTGCGCGCCAGATGTTCCGCCAGGGTCAGTCCGATCCCGCCCAGTCCGCCGAGAATCAGGTAGACCCCACCGTCGCGCAGCCGGGTACTGCTGGTCGGGTGTAGCGGCAGCGGCGCGAATGTTTGCAGCCAGCGCTGTGTTCCGCGATACGCCACCAGCGTGTCGGCAGGTTCGGCCGCCAGTTCCGCCAGCAGCGCATGCACAAACTGCTGATGCCGGCGGCTGCCTGGCACGGGTGGCATTATGTCGATGCTGGTGCAGGTCAGGTGGGGATATTCCTGCGGAATGACGGTGCAAAGCCCTTGCAGCAGGGCATCCTCCGGGCGCAACTGCTCGTTCCCGGTAATCTCGTGGAGTTGCGCGGTCAGCACCGCAATATGCAGCCGGTCCTGCCGGCCGGTCTGCGCAAGCGCCTGCGTCAGGAAGAGCAGGCTGTAGAAGCCGGTATCCTGCGCCGGCAGATGAAAGGCTCCATTCGTTGCCGCTGCATGTTCCGCCGGCACGTTCCAGCAGTGAATGATTTTTCGCGGTTGCTGGTCACGTTCGCGCAGGGCGGCAAGCAGGGTAACGTAGTCGTCCGGTTGGCGTGGGTTGATCGTGTATGTCTGCTCGTCCAGTTGCGCGAAGCGGTCTGCCGGGTACACGCAGATGAGATTATGCCCGATGGCGTTGCCCTGCTCGCGCAACTGCGCAACCAGCGGTGTAGCGGAGGCAAACAGCAACCGGCACTGCGGTTCTTCAGCCTGTGTCACCGATGATGACAGACTGACCGGGCCAGATTGGTGCCACACCGGGGTATAGAACCAGTTGGTGATATCCGGCTGTTTGTCCAGGGTGCGAACCGGTGTTGCCACCGGGATATCAGTGGTCGGTGGATCGATCCAGTAGCGCTGGTGCTCAAAGGGGTAGGTCGGCAGGGACACCCGCCGCCGCGCGCTATCCTGCGCGACGCCGTCCCAATCGACCGCCACGCCCGTCAACCAGAGCCGCCCCAGTGTCTGGGTCAGCAACGCCTCGTCGCCGCTCAGCCCTGCGGGATCATCATCCTGCGGGTGGCGTAGCGAGGTGAGGATGGGCCGCCCCCGGGCGGTCGCGCCCTGTTTGCGCACCAGGCTGCTCAACGTACGTCCCGGGCCGACTTCCAGCAGGACCAACTCTTCCTGCGCCAGCAGCGTTGCCGCCCCCGGTCCAAAGCGCACGCCGGCGCGCACATGCCGTACCCAGTAGTCCGGGTCGGTGGCTTCTTCCGGGCTGATCCAGGTGCCGGTAACATTCGAGAGGTAGGGGAGCTGTGGCGGGGCCAGCGGCACACGCGCCACGGCATCCCGAAAGGCCGCCAGCATCGGCTCCATCATCGCCGAGTGGAAGGCGTGTGAGGTGTGCAACGGCCGCGCGTCGCTACCCGCCTGCTGCAACCGGGCGGTCACCGCGTCGATGGCCGCAACCGGCCCGGAGAGCACGCACAGCTCGGGGGCGTTGACGGCGGCCAGGGCCACCTGCGCGCTCAGGAAGGGCTGGACCTGCGCTTCTGGCAGGGGCACCGCCAGCATCGCGCCCGGCTCCATGGCCTGCATCAGGGTGGCGCGCCGGACCACCAGGTCCAGCGCATCGGGCAGGGTAAGCACCCCGGCCAGGCAGGCGGCGACATATTCCCCCAGGCTGTGACCGAGCATGGCGCTGGGAGTGACGCCCCAGGTCTGCCAGAGCCGCGCCAGGGCATACTCGATCACAAACAGGGCCGGCTGGGTGTACTGCGTCTGGGCGAGCAGTTGGGCCGCCGCATCGCTGCGCTCCGGGGTGGGGAAGAGCAGGTCACGCAGGTCGTGATCGAGGTGGGAACGCACCTGGTCGGCGCACGTATCGACAATGTCGCGGACAAGCGGCTCATACTGGTAGAGTTCCGCGCCCATCTGGACATACTGCGCCCCCTGGCCGGGAAAGAGAAATGCTACCGGGCGCTGCTGCGTGTCGCAGTGAGCGGTCCACTGCCGGTTGGTGGCCTGGGTCTCCAGTGCTGTAAGCAGATCGGCGTGGTCGCGGCAGACCAGCACGCGCCGATGCGGAAAGGCCCGGCGGCCGGTCTGCAGGGTATAGGCCACATCCGCGATAGCCGGCGCGGGCTGCTGCTGAAGATAGTGCGCCAGGTTAGCGGTAGCCTGCTCCAGGGCTGTCGCACTCCGCGCGGACAGGGGGATCACCTGCCAGGGGCGGGCGGGGCCGGTGGCCGGCGGCGCGGGGGCTTCTTCCAGCACGGCGTGGGCGTTGGTGCCGCCAATGCCAAAGGAACTGACCCCGGCGCGGCGCGGGTGGCGCCCGTTCTCCCAGGGGGTTAGCGCCTGCTGGACCACAAACGGAGTGTTGGCAAAGTCGATGGTGGGGTTGGGTTGCGCAAAATGCAGCGAGGGGGGCAGGGTGCGGTGATGGAGCGCCAGTACCGCCTTGAGTAACCCCGTGATACCTGCCGCCGCATCCAGGTGACCCAGGTTGGTCTTGACCGAGCCGATGGCACAATACTGTTTGCGTTGGGTGTATTCACGGAAAACCTGCGTCAGCGCGGCGATCTCGATCGGGTCGCCCAGCGGAGTACCGGTGCCGTGTGCCTCAACATAGCTGATGGTATCAGGGTCAACATCGGCCATGGCCAGCGCCAGGCCAATCGCTTCCGCCTGACCGTCAATGCTGGGCGCAGTGAAGCCCACCTTGAATGCGCCATCATTGTTAATGGCCGAGCCGCGGATGACGGCATAGACCGTATCGCCCTCCGTCACGGCATCTTCCAGCCGCTTCAACACGACGATACCGGCACCCTCGCCCCGAACCGTGCCCTGCGCCCGCGCATCGAAGGCGCGGCAGTGGCCATCGGGTGACATGATGCTGCCTTCCTGGTAGAGGTAGCCGGCGCGCTGTGGCACGCTGATGGAAGCGCCCCCCGCCAGCACCATATCGCTCTCGCCCATGAGCAGACTGCGGCAGGCCATATGCACCGCAACCAGCGAGGAAGAGCAGGCAGTTTGCACGGTCAGGCTGGGGCCGCGCAAATTTAGCTTGTAGGAAACGCGCTCTGCGATAAAGTCCTTGTCGCTGCTGAGTAATGCCTGGTAGTCGCCGGTTATGGCGATCAGGTCACGGTTAGCGTAGATGTTGCGCATGGCGTAGGTGCTCAGGCTGACGCTACCAAACACCCCGATGATGCCCGCGTAGCGCTCCGGGTCGTAGCCTGCACACTCCAGAGCTTCCCAGGCGCATTCCAGAAATAAGCGATGCTGCGGGTCGAGCAGTTCGGCCTCACGCGGACTGTAGCCGAAGAAGGCCGCATCAAACTGGTCGGCATCTTCCAGCATGCCGCGTGCCGGAACATAGTTCGGGTGCGCCAGCAGTTCCGGCTCAACCCCGGCCGCGCGCAGTTCCGGCTCAGAAAAGAATGTGATGCTTTCCACGCCGTCACACAGGTTTTGCCAGAACTGCCGCAGCGTAGCCGCGCCCGGGAAGCGCCCGCTCATACCAACCACAGCAATCCCTTCGAGTTCATTCTGCTGCACCGGTTGTGTTGCGTCTTGCATCGTGTATTACCTTTTCCCCTTGCTGCTCTGCTTGTGCCGACTGATGACTTCTTTTTGCCGGCGTGCCCGGTCGCGCACCGACGCCCCGGTCGGCTGCGCTGTCTGGCCCTGCTCAAGGAACTGCGCCAGCGCCTTGATGGTGGGATATTTGAACAGGTCAAGAATGGAGATATCCCGCTGCATGTTCGTGCTGAGCATGCTCTGGGCCCGCGCCATCAGCAGTGAGTTGCCGCCCAGGTCGAAGAAGCTGTCCTCAATACCTACCTGTTCCAGGTTGAGCAGTTCTTGCCAGACAGCCGCGATCGCCTGCTCACGTTCGCTCTGGGGCGCAACATAGGCAACGCCCCGGCTTAGATGGGCGCTCTGTTCGGGCGCGGGCAGCGCTTTGCGATCAACCTTGCCGTTGGGCGTGAGCGGCAGTTCGTCCAGGCTAATAAAGACGGATGGCACCATATAGTCGGGCAGCGTCTCTTTCAAAAAGGCGCGCAACTCCTGCGAATTGATCTCGGGCTGTTCCGGTTCCGGTTGCTCAGGTTGCCCAGTTGCACTGAGCACCAGATAGGCCGCCAGGTAAGGCTCATTGGGTAGGTCTTCCCGCGCCAGGACGACGGCTGCACGCACGGCCGGATGCCGCAGCAGCACCGCCTCGATTTCCCCCAGTTCGATCCGAAAGCCGCGCACTTTTACCTGAGTATCGATGCGCCCGAGAAAATCAATCTGTCCATCGCGGCGGGTGCGCACCAGATCGCCCGTGCGATACAGCCGTGCTCCAGGGCTGCCGCTGAATGGGTCCGGCACAAACTGCGCCGCAGTCTGCGCCGGTCGCTTGAGGTAGCCACGCCCCACATTTGCACCGCCGATATAGAGTTCGCCCGGCACGCCAATCGGCATCGGCTGCATCTGCTTATCCAGGATGTAGACCTGCGTGTTTGTGAGCGGGTAGCCGATGGCGGGCGGGAACGGCTGATCGGTCAGCGGCAAAACCGGCATCGAGGTGGAAGCAACCGTACACTCGGAAGGGCCATAGTTGTTGTAGAGTGTAAACGGCAGTCCCGGCGGCGGATAGCGCTTGAGTGCCTCGCCCCCCGTCTGCACAACCCGCAGCACGCTGTCGCCCGGCCACGCGAGCGCTAGCAGCCGTTCAGCGAGCGGGGTAGGTAAAAACGACACGGTGATACCCTGCGCAACCAGCCAGTCGCGCAATAGTTCGGGACTGCTGCGGGTTTCGTCGTCAGGCATATAGATCGTTGTGCCGGCAGCCAGGGCGGGCAGCAGTTCCCAGACGGTTGCGTCAAACCCGAGCCCGGCGATCTGGGTCGTGCGGTCCTGCGCGGTGATGCCAAAGTTCTGGTTATTCCAGAAGATCAGGTTGGACAGGCCGCCGTGCGTCAGCAGCACGCCCTTGGGGGTGCCGGTTGAGCCGGAGGTGTAGATCACATAGGCCAGGTTATCGGGGGAAAGCGCAACCTGGGGATCTGCGTCCGGTTGTTGATTGAGCAGTTGCGCGTCGGCATCCAGGCAGATGATCCGGGTCGCCTGCTCCGCGAAGTGGCTGCGGAGATCCGCGTGGGTCAGTATGACTGAGATGCCCGCGTCGCTCATAATCGTTTGCAGGCGGCGCGGTGGTGTGAAGGGGTCAAGCGGCAGATAGGCTGCGCCGGCTTTCAGTATGCCGAGCAGCCCGATGATGAAGTCGGCAGAGCGCGGCACACAGAGCGCCACCACTGCATCAGCCCCGATCCCCATCCCGCGCAGGGCATGCGCAAGCTGGTTGGCCCGGCGGTTGACGGTGCGGTAAGTGAGGCGTTGTCTGCTATCAACGACGGCCAATGCCTCGGGGGTGCGCTGCGCATGCCCGGCAAACAACCTGTGTGCGTAGGCATCGGTGGGATAATCAACACGCTTCTGGTTCCAGTCATAAACCAGTTGCTGGTATTCGCCATCTGTGAGCATAGGCAGGTGAGCAATGCGGGTGTCGGGCGTTGTGACAATGCCTTCCAGCAACTGCCGGTAGTGCTGAAGCAGTCGGGTTATCGTTTCGGCATCAAACAGGTCGATATTATATTCCGCCGCGACTTCCAGATTATCCGCGCGCTCAGTGACTTCCAGCGTCAGGTCAAACTTCGCAATGCCGCTGTGGGTATCTGCCAGGGTTAACTGCAAATCAGTCAGTTCGAGGGGTGGCATCGGTGCATTTTGTAGGATGAAAACCACCTGGAACAGCGGCGTATGACTGGTGTCTCGTTCGGGCTGTAACTCATCCACTAGCCGGTCGAAGGGGACTTCCTGGTGCTCATAGGCGGCCAGCGTGGTCTGCCGCACGCGCTCCAGCAGATGCCGAAAGGTCGGGTTGCCTGCCAGATCGGTGCGCAGCACCAGCATATTGACAAAAAAGCCGATCAGTGGTTCCAGTTCGGTGCGAGTGCGGTTGGCAACCGGCGAGCCGATGACAATATCTTCCTGCGCGGTATAGCGGTATAGCAACACTTGAAAGGCCGCCAGCAGGGTCATAAACAGCGTTACCTCGGTCTGGCGGCTGCACTGCTGCAGCCGCTGCTGTAGTGTAGCGGGTAGGATCAGTGTCTGCCGGTCGCCCCAGAAGGTCTGTACGGGTGGGCGGGGGCGGTCGGTCGGCAGTTCGAGCACCGTCGGCGCGCCGCGCAGTTGCTCGCGCCAGTACGCCAGGTGGGGCTCCAGGTCGCCGCTCTGCAAGACCTGCTGCTGCCAGATGGTGTAGTCGGCATACTGAATGGACAGCGGCGGCAGGTGGGCTGGTTGCCCACTGCTGTAGGCGGTGTAGAGCGTAGCGAGTTCCTGCATCAGCACCCCGATCGACCAGCCATCGCAGATGATGTGGTGTAGGGTGAGTAACAAGAGATAGTCGTGCGCGTTGAACCGCAGCAGGCTTGACCGCAACAGCGGGCCGCGTGCCAGGTCGAAAGGCTGGCGCGCTTCCTGGCGTATCTGTTCTGCTATCACGGCATCCCCTATGCCGGCGTGTGACCGTTCCAGGTCAATCACCGGCAGCGCGGCCGGCTGCGGCGGCGCAACACACTGGACGGGCTGACCATCCTGCATGGGTATGGTGGTGCGCAGGCTTTCGTGGCGCGCGATAATAGCGCTGAGGCTGCGCTCCAGCGCGGACACATCCAGTGGACCGGCGATACGGATGGCCGCCGGCACATTGTAAAAAGGCGTATCGGGTTGCAGGCGGTCAAGAAACCAGAGTCGCTGCTGCGCAAACGATGCCGGAAAGATATAGACATCCTCGGTAATCATGGCGCTCTCCACTCCTTTTCCTGTCAACAACTCAGGCACCGTTCGGCTTACCCTTTATTCTCCGAGGATGACTGCGCCCGGTAGTTGCTGCGATCAACCCGCACCAGGGCCGGTCCCCGCGCTGCCGCGCTACCAGTTTGCTGCGCGGCGACAGCCTGGGCCAGACCGGCGACCGTGGGCGTTTCAAACAGCGACCGCAATGCCAGTTCCACCTGGAATGTTTCGCGCACCCGTGATACAACCTGCACCGCAGCCAGTGAGTAGCCCCCCAGATCAAAGAAGTTATCTTCGATCCCGACGCGCTCCAGCTTCAGTACCTCACACCAGATAGCTGCCAGGGTTGTTTCGACCGGGGTTGTGGGGGCCACAAACGAACTCGCCAGATCGGGGCGGGCTCCATCGGGCACCGGCAGTGCCCGGCGATCAACCTTGCCGTTGGGGGTGAGTGGCAGTGCGTCCATGGTGACAAACAGGGCCGGCACCATGTAGTCGGGCAGGGTCTTTTTCAGGAAGGTGCGCAGGTCATGCGCGCCGGGAGCCGGTCCTTGCATCGGCACCAGATAGGCGACCAGCCGCCGCTCGCCGGGGCTGTCTTCGCGGGCCAGCACCACCGCTTCACGCACGGCGGGATGCGTGGCGAGGGTGGCCTCAATCTCGCCCAGCTCAATACGAAAGCCGCGGAGCTTCACCTGATGATCGGTGCGCCCCAGGAACTCGATGGCTCCATCCGGCAGGTAGCGCACCAGGTCGCCCGTCTTGTACAGCCGGGCCCCCGACTCGTCACTGAAGGGATGCGGAACAAACCGCTCGGCCGTCAGTGCCGGGCGCTGGTAGTACCCACGTGCCAGGCCAGCGCCACCGATGTAGAGTTCACCCGGCACTCCCAGCGGCACCGGCTGCATATGCCGGTCAAGCACGTAGGTGGTCGTATTGGACAGCGCGCCGCCAATAGGCACGGTGGTGGCGGTCGGGTCTACGTCCGGTACCAGGTACCAGGTGGCAAAGGTGGTGCTCTCCGTCGGGCCGTAAACATGCAGCAGGCGCGCCGGTGCTCCGTGCTGCAGTACCGCCCGTACCCAGCGTGGGTCAACCGCTTCACCGCCAAACATGACATGCCGCAGCGTTGCCAATGCGTCCGGCACTTCGCGGGCAAGCTGGTTGAAGAGCGCCGTGGTCAAAAACAGCGTGGTAATACCATGCTCACGCAGTTGTGCGGCAAACTCACGCGGCGAGAGGGCGACATCCTGCGTGATCCCTACCAGCAGGGCCCCATGCAGGAGCGCGCCCCAGCATTCAAAGGTGGCCGCATCGAAGGAGGCGTTGGCAGCCTGGGCAATGCGATCATCCGGTTGCAGATCGATGTAGTTGGTGTTGAAGACCAGGCGGTTGATGGCATAGTGCGGGATGCCAATGCCCTTGGGGTTGCCGGTCGAGCCCGAGGTGTACATCACATAGGCCAGGTTGGCGGGTGTGGCGTGGCTCACGGGATTCGCGCCGCTCTGCTGCGCAATTGCGTCCCAGTGGGTATCGATGCATACCACTTCGGCGTTGTGGGCCGGCAGTTCACCGCGCAGGTGCTCTTGCGTGAGCAGCACGGCTGCCTGGGTGTCCTCGAGCATGTAGGTCAGCCGCTCCTTGGGATAGCTCGTATCCAGCGGGACATAGGTTCCGCCGGTCTTGAGGATTGCCAGGATACCAACCATCAGGTCGGCTGAACGTTCCAGAAAGACGGCAACAAATCCCTCGGTACCAATACCGCGCGCGCGCAGGTGATGGGCCAGCCGGTTGGCGCGCTCGTTCAGTTCGCCATAGCTCAGTTGCTGCTCCCCGAAGATGATTGCCGGCGCATCCGGGCGCTCCGTCGCCTGCGCTTCAAACAATGTATGCACACACTGGTCGGCTGGATACGCTGTGCGGGTGTTGTTCAGGCCAACCAGGATGTCGTGGCGTTCCGTGTCCGTCAGTAACGGCATATCGGACAGGTGGCGGGCCGGGTCATCAACGACGCCCTGCAAGATTGTCTCGAAGTGTGTGATCAACCGCGCCATCGTGGCCGCATCAAACAGATCGGTGTTGTATTCCAGGTAGGCTTCAATGCTGTCAGGCCGCTCGGTCATGTTGAGCGTGATGTCGCACTTGGCCGTGCCGCTGTCGATCTCCTGGAACTGCATGGTCAGGCCGGCCAGCTCTACCGCTCCGGTCGGGTCGCTCTGCAAGCCGAAGAGTACCTGAAAGAGGGGTGTATGGCTCATATTCCGTTCGGGTTGCAGTTCCTCCACCAGCTTCTCAAAGGGCAGTTCCTCGTGGGTGTAGGCTCCCAGCGCTACCTGTTGCACACGGTTGAGCAACTCGCGGAAGGTGGGGTTGCCCGACAGGTCGGTGCGCAGCACCAGGGTATTGACAAAGAACCCAATCAGTTTTTCGATTTCGCTGCGGTTGCGGTTGGCGATGGGCGAGCCGACCAGGATGTCGTCTTGCCCGGTGTAGCGCGCCAGGAGGGTTTGAAAGGCCGCCAGCAGCACCATAAACAGGGTAACGCCCTCACGTTGACTGAGTTCGCGTAGCGCGCTGGTCAGCCCGGGACTCAGGCTGAAGTTCTGCCGCGTGCCTACAAATGTCTGCACCGCCGGTCGGGGGCGGTCAATCGGGAGTTGCAATACCGGCAGTTCGCCGCCAAGCTGATCTCTCCAGTAGCGCAGCAGGCGCTCCAGCGGTTCGCCCTGGAGCCGGTCACGCTGCCAGGCGGCAAAATCTACATATTGAATGGGTAATTCAGGCAGGTGCGGCTCCCGGTTGTTTACCAGGGCCTCGTATACCGCGATGGCATCCTCGAACAGCACGCGGATGGAGGTGCCGTCCGAGATGATATGGTGCATAGTCAGCACGACAATATGATCATCCGGGGCCAGGCAGAGCAGTTTGATGCGGCAGAGCGGTCCGGTTGCCAGGTCAAACGGTCGGCGCGCTTCTTCCACGGCCAGGTTGGTAATGTCTGCGGATGTATGCGGCCGGCCGCTCAGGTCAATTTCATCAATCGGCACGGTTAGCGTGGGCGAGACCACCTGCACCGGCTGCTCATTGACGGTGGCAAAGGTGGTGCGCAGTGCCGCGTGCCGTTCCACCACGGCCGCAAGACACTGCCGGACGGCCTGCCGGTTCAGCGGCCCCGTGAAGCGCACGAAGCCCGCCATATTGTAGAGCGGGAGCCCCGGAACAAGCTGTTCGAGAAACCATAAGCGCTGCTGCGCGAAGGAGAGCGGAAATCGATTGGTTTCACGGTTCAGGCGGGGGATCGCGGCCCGCGCCGGTTCGGCGCCTTTTTGCGCCAATCGCTTCTCCAGCAGTGCGCGCTTTTCGGGCGAAAGCGATGCAATCCGCTGTGAAATGTCACTCATATCATGCTCCTGCCAGATTACCAGAGAACATCGACGGTTGTTCTATGACGATATCGCTGCGTCGGGGATCGCGGTCGCCGGCCGGGCAGCCCCCGCTCGGCGACCGGGACCGGGTCTGCGGCTTAGTCTTGATCAATGGAGAGCAACTGCTGTGCTTCCTCGTCCGAGAGTTGCTCAATATCTTGCAGCAGTGCTTCGATATCGTCCTCGTCAGGTTGTTCTTCGAACGCAAGCTGCGGCAGGAGGCGCGACGTAATCAGCATTACGCTCGACCCTTGCAGCAGGTCTACCACCGAAATATTGACGCGCAGATGATGATCGATCTGGTTCTTGAGTTCAATCGCAATCATCGAGTCCATCCCCAGCGTGTTGAGCGGCTGTTGTAGATCAAAGCGTGAACGCTGGATGCGCAGCACCTTTGCTACCAGTTCATGCAGATAGTCGGCTAACATGGTCTGCCGTTCCTGTTCCTCAGTGCCTGCCAACTGCTCCAGAATGGAAACGGCGGGCTGGGCGTTGTCACCGGAGGCCATACTGATGGTTTCGGTTTCTGCCAGGTGCGCGACCATTGGCGGCACAATGCCCATCGAGTATGACTGGCACACCAGCGGCCAGTCAGCATCCATCACCGCGAGACAGGTAAAGTCACGCCCCAGGAGGCGGCTCATAAACTGCTGCCCCTGCTCTTCACTGATGCTGTACATACCCCGGCGCGCAAAGCTTTCAATCAGATTGAACTCGGTGACCATCCCCATGGCCCACGGCCCCCAGCCAATGCTACGCGCCGGGCGGTCTTGCGCGCGCCGGTAGGATGCCATGGCATCCAGAAATGCGTTCCCGGCAGCATAGTTGCTCTGCCCAACCGATACCACTAGCGAACCAATGGACGAGAAGAGCACAAAGAACTCCAGGGGTTCGTTTGCCAGCACGCGGTGGAGTGCCCAGGCCCCACGCACCTTGGGATGCAGTGCCTGGTTGAAGCTCTGCGCATCCATCCGTAGGATGATCTGATCCTGAATAACCCCGGCCGAGTGGATAATGCCCCGGATGGGCGGCCAGTGTTCGCCCCGGAATTCTTCCAGGAAGTCGGTAAGCTGCCCTTCGTCGGTCACGTCTACCGCAGCCAGATGAATGCTTGCGCCCAGGTTTTCCAGTTCGCGGATCGCGGCGATCTGCCGGCCCTGTGTGCTCTGGGGCGCAATCTGGCTCCAGGTGGAGCGCGCCGGGAACTTGCGGCGACTCATCAGGATCAGGCGGTTCGCACCCCGCTCCACCATCCAGCGGGCCACCAGCAGCCCCAGGGCCCCCAGGCCGCCAGTTATCAGGTAGCTGCCGTCACGCCGGAAGCGCGGCGGAATGGGGCTTGCCAGGTTTTTCGCCGGCATCATCCGGGCAACATAGCGCTCGCCATCGCGGAAGGCAACCTGGTCTTCACCGTCAGACTGCCAGATCTGCTGAAACAGTGCGTCGGCGTCGGCGGTCGGGTTGGTCGGGTCAAGGTCAATAATGCCACCCCAGAGCGCGAGATGCTCCATATGCCCCAGGACACGGGCGGTGCCCCACAACGGTGACTGGGCCAGCGCCAGGTGTGCGGCATCGGGTGGGCATACCGGCTGGGCGCCCCGGGTTGCCAGCCAGAGGCGCGGCAAGGAGCGCCAGTCGGCCGCCGAAATCGCCTGCACGATGTGGCATACCGCAATACTTCCCAGGTGCTGCGCGGTATCAAGCTCCTCCATCGTCATATCGTTGGTAGCAGGCGCAGCCTCCAGGCTCCAGAGATGCACGATCCCCCGGCAGGCTACGTCATTCGGCAGGGCTTCTCCAACTATGCGGACATAGTCGCCCGGTTCGGTGGGGTTAATCCATGCTCGTCGCTCCGCTGCATCGAACTGGTAGGCCTCACCCGGCAGCACCACGACGCAGGTTTCGCCCTGCGCTGCCAGCCGCCGCACCAGTTCTGCCCCGACTCCGCTGCTGTCGGCAAAGATCAGCCAGCTTCCCGCCTGCGTCGTCGGCTGCACACCGTTGCTCTGCTCCGTGCCGGCATAAGCCTTCGGCTGCCATTCCAGGTGATACAGCCATTCATCCAGTCCCTTTGAAACCACGCTGCGGGCGGTCTTGAGTGATTGGGCGCGGAAGCCCTCAATCAGCAGCAGCGGGTTGCCTTTGTTGTCAAAGAGACGGATATCGCCTTCCATCAGCGTATCGTTGTATTCGACTAGATGCGCGCGGGCCCACATCTCCGCGCGGCTGATGTGCCCATAATAGTGAATACGGCGGATACCAACCGGCAGGTATGTCCCGGCATCTGCCTTACTGCCGGCACCAGCGGGCAGGTCAGCCGCAATCAGCGTCTGGAAGCAGGCATCGAGGATGGCCGGGTGCAGTTGGTACTGATCGGTATCTTCTGCCACCTGCTCAGGGGCTCGGATTTCGGCCAGTGCCTCACCTGCGCCTTTCCAGAGCCGGGCGATTCCCTGGAAGCAGGGGCCATACTCAAAACCCTGTTCAGCAAAGCTCTGGTAACACTCCGTCTGTGTCACCGGCTGCATCGGGTAGCTGCACACCTGCTCCAGGTCTACCGGCTGCGGCGGCAGGTTTTGATACTGGTGCAGCCGGGCGCTGACGTGTCGCACCCACTCGGTTGATTGTTCACCGGCACGCCCATAGATTTCAAACGCGGCCGTTTCCGGCTCCAGCACCGTCTGCAGCACGGGTTCTTCGTCATCCGGTAGGAACAGGGCTTTGTAGAACTCGATATCTTCCAGCACATAGGTACCTGCCCCGAAAGCCTCACGTGCCGCTACCAGCACCATCTCGATAAAAGCTGCGCCCGGCATCAGCACGGTACCCTGAATGCGATGGTCATCGAGGTAGGGCAACCGCCGCTTGATAACCTGCAACTCCCACGAAGGCCGTACCGCGCGGAGGTAGTGGCCCAGCAGGGCATGATCTTCGATGCCGAGTCGCCGCCGCTGCGAGTCGTCCGACTCCACCCAGTAGCGTTCGCGTTGCCATGGATAGGTGGGCAGGCGGACAAACGTGCCTTTGTTCGGGTAGAATGTTTCCCAGTTTACCGCGTAGCCCTGGGTGTAGAGCGCGGCAAGCGAACCCAGCATAAAGCGCTGTTCCGGCTCTTTGCGCCGCAGCGAGGGTAGCACGACGCCCTGCTCCTGGCGCTGCATCAGGCACTCGGTGATCGAGCCGGCCAGCACCGGATGCGGGCCGATCTCGACAAAGATGCTGCATTCATCAAGGATGAGCGCATCGGCGGCTTTGGCAAATAGCACCGAGTTGCGCACGTTCTGCCACCAGTAGTCCGCGTGCAGTTCGCTGCCGTCTACCTCTGCGCCGGTTACGGTGGAGTAGAGCGGAATGGTTGCCGGGCGCGGCTGCAAATCTTTCAGCGCGTCAAGCAGTTCCGTGTGCAGTGGTTCCATGTAGTGGCTGTGGTATGGCACCTCGACATGCAGATACCGGCAGAACAGATCATGCTCACGCGCGCGCAACGGTTGCAACACCTCTTCCAGGGCGGCTGCATCACCTGCCAGCGTCACGGCACTCGGGCTGTTGATCCCGGCAATCGAAACCTGGTCCGCGTGGCCCGCGATAGCACGCTCCGCCTCTTCCTGCGATATCCCGACCGCAACCATTTTGCCCATGCCGGTGGTGCGGTGCTGCAAGTTGCTGCGGTAGTAGATGATACGTACGGCGTCTTCCAGGCTGAGTGCGCCGGCCACATACATCGCCGCAATTTCGCCCGCGCTGTGGCCGACGATCGCATCGGGCACAATGCCCCAGGAGCGCCACAGTGCCGCCAGCGCCACCTGCAATGCGAAGTTGGCCGGTTGGGCGATCTGGGTTTCGTGCATCCGTGAGGCATGCTCGTCGGCAGTCAGTTCTTCCAGCAGCGACCAGGAGGTGTACTGGCGCAACAACTGGTCGCAGGTCGCAATCACGTTGCGGAAGAGGGGTTCCTGATCAAGCAATTCGCGGCCCATCGCCCACCACTGCGGCCCCATCCCGGTGAAGACAAAGGCCATGCGCGGCAAATCACCCACCAGCTTGCGGCCGGTGGCCAGACCCGCGCTTGCATCGCCCGCGAGAAACGCATCCAGTTTCTCGATCATCTCCTGCCGCGAAGCGCCCACCAGCGCCAGCCGATAGTCGTGGTGGCTGCGCCGCAACGCAGCGCTGTAGCAGATATCGTGTAGGTTCACATGCTCGTTCTGCGCCAGGAAGTCCCGGTAGGTGCGCGCCTGGGCTTCGCGGGCCGGGGCACTACGCGCCGACAGCGGCAGCAGATAGGTCTGGCGGGTATCGTCGGCGGCAGTCGCCGGCAGTGGCTGTGCGGGAGCTTCCTGCAGGACGGCGTGGGCATTGGTGCCGCCAAAGCCGAAGCTGTTGATACCCGCCAGTGCTGTCCCGTTGGTGGCGGGCCAGGGTTCGACCCCATTCGGCAGACGCAGGCGCAGTTGCTCGAAGTTGATCGCCGGGTTGGGCTGCTGGAAATGCAAAATCGGCGGGATTTGCCGGTGCTTCAGGCAGAGCGCAGTTTTGATAACGCTGGCGATACCGGCTGCCGCCTCGGTATGCCCCATATTCGTCTTGACTGACCCGACCACACAGACATCGCCGTCTGGACGATCGGTCGAGAGAACCTTTCCCAGGGCATTGGCCTCGATCGGGTCGCCCACGGGCGTGCCGGTGCCATGGGCTTCAACATACTGGATCTGACCGGGCGCGAGGCCTGCGCGCTGGTAGACCGCGTGCATCAGTCGTTCCTGCGCGGCTCCACTGGGCACGGTAATGCCGTTGGTGTGTCCGTCCTGGTTGACGCCCGTTGCGCGGATCAAGGCATAGATCGGATCGCCATCGGCCAGTGCCTGTGCCAATGGCTTCAGCACGACCACACCGGCACCCTCGCCACGAACATAGCCGTTGGCGCGGGCATCGAAGGTCTTGCAGCGCCCATCGGGCGAGAGGAAGCCCCCCTGCGACTCGGCAATGGTAAACTCTGGACCAATCATCACATTCACGCCGCCGGCCAGGGCCAGGGTACTCTCGCCATTTCGGATGCTCTGACAGGCCAGATGCAGCGCCACCAGTGATGATGAGCAGGCCGTATCCACGGCCATGCTCGGCCCGCAAAAGTCGAAGACGTATGAGAGACGGTTCGCCACCATGGTCATCACACTGCCGGTGGAAGTATGCCCTTCGATCAGGCTATTTTCGTTGCGGCTAAACTGGAGAGTCTGATAATCGAGCGTAAATGCGCCCATGAAAACACCCGTCGGTGAACCGGCCAGGTGTTCCGGAACCAGCCCGGCATCTTCCAGGGCTTCCCAGGCCACCTCCAGCAGCAAGCGCTGCTGCGGATCCAGGTAAGCGGCTTCACGGGGCGAAATGCCGAAAAACTGCGCATCCATCTGGTCGATAGGCTGCTGCAAGAAGCCCCCCCGGTAGGCGATGACTTTGCCCCGTTTGCCCGGTTTGGGGTCATAAAAGACGTTAATATTCCAGCGATCCGGGGGCACCGCAACAATGGCATCCCGGCCCTGACACATTAACTGCCAGTAGGCCTCCAGGTTGTGCGCACCACCCGGGAACCGGCAACTCATGCCGATAATAGCGATGGCGTCCCGCTCCGGATCGGATGAATAGGCTGCCATACTCGCCGCTCTGTCCGATGCATAGGAATCAACGGGTACGGGTTGATAACTCATTGGGCTACCTCTCCAAAAAACCTCTGCCAGTCATAGGTTGAAGACGAGGCGATACGAACGATTACAATGGGCTATCCGTAAAAGTGTAAAGCTGTACACTAGAAATGACTACGGCACGCAACGCTGCTACCGGCTTTTACACACTGTCAATTGCTCTGTCGCTGGTGGCGGACCTGGTCGCTGAGCGCAGCTTCTTCTGTGTGAAGTCATGCTGCACTGAAAATATTGCACTTCGTGGTGCAGCATGTAGGAGAAAGCGGCACGCCGGTAGAATGCCGGCGCATCCAGAAATGCTTTTCCGGCAGCATACTGTTCGCTGTCAATAGCATCCCGGCTCTGACAGATTCTCCCTTTCCAAACAACCTCTCCCGGGCATAGTTTGAAACGAGACAGAGCGAACAGTCGTGATAAACTACACGTAATAGTGTAAACTTACACGCTAGAAATGACTACGGTACACAATGTCGCTATAATTTTTTAGAAGAAGATTTGGATTAGATGGACGATAGCCAACCTACCTGGAATGGATTGTACGCAACATGGCGTGCCGCCTGCAAGTGATTCCTGTCTATTATCGAAAGGCAACAGAACAACGAATGTCAGGATCGCTATCGGATAGGCGGCCCGGAACAGTGCCGGTGCATACACAGGATGGCTACCCAGCCGGTGTTTGACTTCATCGTCATAGTGCTAAACATAAGTTGGTCGTCGTGTATTCTGGTCTTATCTGATCGGGATTATCGGATGTTATCACAACGACCTTCATGAGGAAGCCTGCGGTATTACCCAACAGATGCCGGTTATGTCTGGTTACGGTCTTCCTGTCATCATAGTTTGTTGAAGATCAGGTCGAGTATCAGGATTTTACTACATCAGTCCGTACCGGCAAATCGCACACTAAATTTCGGTCATTTCGATGGAAAGGAAATGACCGAAAACGTGATGTTGGTGTAAGTTCTTTACCTGGTGATACTGATTTTTTGACCAGGGTGGAATTCTAGTTTACGTGCTTATGATATCATCAGCAAATCGTTTTTATCACGATTGAATTTCTGCAATGGGTTTTAGTCATCAACTAGCTTGTAGCTTATGACCGTGACTAGCGTAGCAGGTGCGCTTTAATTCTGAGTTAACTAAATTTTAAATTCTCTTTAAGAGAAATTAAGTATGTTTTACATACAGCCGTTGTCCGTGTATGCTTTCGCTAATTGCATTGAGCGCTACTTTTATTTTTCCGTGACTTACGGTACTATGCGGGACAGCCGCATGCGATAGAAGCACAGTCAGGAGGAGGAACATACCGGGATGTTAACGGGAACTGCACAGATAACGCTGGGCCGTACCGATATTCGGGTTGCGCCGCTCGGTGTTGGTACCTGGGCCTGGGGCGATCAGGGCTACTGGGGTTACGGCAAGACCTACGGCGAGCAGGATATTAACGAGGCTTTTGTTGCCAGTGTGAACCAGGGTATTACCCTGTTTGATACGGCCGAAACCTACGGTGGCGGCACCTCTGAACGCTTGCTTGGGAAGCTGGTACGGAAGAGCCGGGCACCAGTAGTGATTGCCACCAAGTTTGCCCCCCTTCCCTGGCGGCTTACTGCACGTAGCCTGACGCAGGCGCTCAATGCCAGCCTGGAACGGCTGGGTGTGCCAACCATTGATCTCTACCAGATCCATCATCCCTACTCGATCATTCCGATTGAGACCCTGATGGATGCCCTGGCGGACGCCGTGGCGGATGGCAAAGTGCGTGCTGTGGGCGTCAGCAACTATAATGCGGAGCAGATGCAGCGGGCGCATGCGGCCCTGGCAAAGTATGACATACCACTGGCCTCAAACCAGGTCAGCTATAGCCTGTTGCAACGTACACCCGAAGGCGATGGGGTACTGGCTACCTGCCGCGATCTGGAAGTTACCCTGATTGCCTACAGCCCGCTGGCAGGGGGCTTGCTCACGGGGAAGTATACCGCCCGCAACCGGCCGTCCGGCCCACGCTTCTTTATGTCGGCAACGACAAATATGCAGCATGTTGAGCATCTGGTGGCGACATTGCGGCAGATTGGGCAGGAGCATGGCGGGAAAACCCCCGCCCAGGTAGCGATGAACTGGCTTGTTGCGCAGGGCAATGTGCTGCCTATTCCGGGTGCGAAGAATACCCGTCAGGCCGCCGACAACGCCGGGGCACTGGGGTGGACGCTTACGCCGGCGCAAATCGAAGCAATCGCTGCGGCCACGCGCGCCTGATGTTGAGCCGGTACGACATTGCGTGGAGTGGGGATCAGGGATATGTGCATCCGGCATGATGGCAGAGTGATGAACACTCTTCCAATGCCTGCCTGAATATACCCACGCGAAGATCATGCGACTGTCCCGCGTGTGAGTGGTTTTTTTGGTTCTATTTATAGTAATGTGACTTCATTATCAGTAGCCTATAGTCCGTAAAAAAACACCCCTCCGTTTGATAGTGGTCGGGGTGTTTTCGGTTCCGCGCTTTACGTTCCGTGCTCGGAGTTCCGAGTTCTGCGGTTCTTAATCTTTAGTTCAATGGTTATCCAGATTCCGTGCCCATGCCAGCCAGTCATCCTGTTCCTCCGGTGTACCCAGGATTTGTGCATCCATATCTAGCAGAGCTTCAACCAGTGCGCTGCGCTGGTGCTGGGAACAACAGGTGGCGATAAGCGTGCGCGCCTGTGCGGCGGGTTCAGCACCCAGCGTTGCCGGGTCAATGGCAATGGTTGTATGGCTTCCCAGGGCGAAAAGCAGTCCATCCAATCCGTGGTGTTGCATGGCAGCCTGGATCATCTGCGCCAGACGACTATCGCTCAGGCGCGGGCGTTGACTGGCCCGATCCATCGGCCCAATCGTCATATGGCGTGCAGCGTTGTACTGGTTAACACCTACCTGTTGTCCTCGCTGGTAAAACGCCGACCATGAGTTATCGACGTGCGTACTGCTGCCTTTGCTCACCTGTGCGATGTTTGAGCCAACCGTGACCTGTCCATGCACCTTGCTGATGTCGCCAGTGCTGGTAAGCGTATTGCTATTGCCGGGGACAATCTGGCTGTTCCGCACGTTGCCGCCAATACCTATCGTGCCCGCGCCACTGACCAGTTGCTGTCGCCGCTCACGATCCAGTATACCGGGCTCCGGCTCGATCTGTGGCTCACCGCTGAAGGGCAGCCCTTTTGGCTCGGTATTTCCACCGGCGTAGTAGGCCAGCGCGAAGTTGTCGGCCTGCTCGAAATGTAAGATGGGGTGCTGCCTGTCGTATGTGCGACCCGACACCATCTAGCGGGTATGCAACGCCAGGTCGGCCACGCGCACATAACCATCCTGTTTGGATACACCTTTACCACAGAGGGTTTCAATCGATGCCAGCGTGAAGGCGCGCTGTAGGGCTTGCCGGCATAGGAAAGCTCATGCTCGCGCGAGGAGGCAATCAGCACACGCCCACGTCCGTTTGCCAAAATCTGCTGCGCCTCGGGCGGCAGCGGCGCTTTCGCCAGGGTTACCCGATCGGTCTCGCCCACACCGCCTGCGTGGCAGCAGTCGAGCAGCGGCACGAGCTTTTGCGCCGGGATGACCCGCAGCCGGGAGACAAACTCACTGCCACTGATAGCTGTTTAGGAAAGGTGCTTCATGTCATAGCCGAAAGGCAGCAGGTAGTAGGCCGCACCATTGCCAGCAGTCACGCGGTAACCATGCCCGGAGAAATAGATGATTACGGTCGCCTGGTCATCGGTTGCCTGGGCCGATCTATCCAGTGCGGCGAAGATCTGCGTACGGGTGGCTTCTTGCCCGGTAAGTACCTGCACCTGGTCCGGAGAATAGGCACAGCGAGTCGGGTCGTGCATGATCTGCGCCAGGCCCAGCGCATCATCGATAGTCGTGGGCAAATCGCCACCGATACCAATAAGCAGGGCGTGTCCGGGTGTGAAGGTGGTCATGCTGGCGGTTCTCCTTCTGTTACAACTGTTGTCATTCGTTGTCGCGGCTGTTTTACAAACCAGGAAATACCTTCCGACTGCACACTCTACTCAAAGTGTGAGCCGTTTTCGCCCTATCGTCCATTCCAGGAGTTCCAAAATAATACCAATAAAACGTTTCAAATTAAGTAGACCTGCACTGTGATACATATGGAGGCTGCGTCGTAAGGATGTAATTGCCTGCCACCATTGTTTGAGATGGAATTGCGCAATAGCAATACGGCGCATACTACTTGCTGCACCATGCTTATTGTCAATCTGGTTACGAAGGTCCAGGGAACATTGTATCAGGGGTAGCCCGGTTTCTGGTTGACCAATTGCAATGTGTATAAGACCTAACTGCTCATACACATCAGCCATTCCTGATATCTGGTTCAGCTTCCGATAACCTTCTAGAGCTTCTTGCGCATACTTGAGTGCCTGCGTAGTATCTTCTTGATGAAGGTGTATCCAACCGAGATGGTGGGCCGTGGCTGCTTCCATTTCGCGATGTACTTGCTCCTTGCTTTCTTTATACAATGACTCATGATACTCTCTCGCTTTTTGATAGTTATGGTGTCTGTCACGAACACGTCTAAATGCACGCTTTCGATAAACACAGCCAATGGCAAACCGTACATTGTACTGTAAATCTACCACCTCAGTTCCAGGATAAAGTTGTGCTAATTTAGCGTTCTGTTGTAGCATGTTATCTAACTTCACAAAAGAACTCAGTGCTGTCTCGTATTTTCCATGTCTAAAGTCATACATAGCGGTGTGATAATCTACAAGGATAGCATATTCGGGATGCCCTTGCTGTTGAAGCAGGGAGGCGATACGCTGTAATTCTTCGAGGATGCCCTGATATTTCCCCTGGTAAAGAGGTGTACTTACAAGCCCAAGTAGCGCCTGGGCATAGACCAGGCTTGATCTGTCGGAAACATTTATGGCTTGTTGATAGCACTGGATTGCAGCATCTCCATTACCAAGTGCTGCCTCTAGTCTTCCCTTTGCAATCAGTAATGGGCCGGGGTTATGTTGAATGGAAACCGCTACACGCAATGCCTCATCACACCACTGGAGCATCTGAACACGCCGGCCATAATTGTATAGTGCAAGTGCAACGTTCTCGGCTGTATCGACAAGTAACTGTGCCAAAATACTATCTGATATAGATTGCTTGCATAGCCATTGCTAACCTGCATCGATCTGATCACGTTCACAATCAAACAGCAGTACCCCTACCTTCATTTTCTCCCCGCCTTCTGCATAAAGCTTGCCGGCACGTTGAGCGACCCGCAGATAATGCCAGGCATGCTGCTGAACAGTCCAGGCTATATTCGCATCCAACTGAGCAGTCGCAAACTCCCGCACCAGATCATGCAACGCATAACGTTCATCTCGATAGTCCAGCAGATTACGGCGATACAGCAATCCGGCAATCTTCTCAACCTCATCCACGCTTTGAACGACCGCGACCAGTGCTTCCCGGTCAAAACTGCCTGCGAATATGCTCAGTTTGGCCAGAACTACCTGCGCCGCTGTTGGTAATGCGGCGTAGCTCAATGCCAGCGATGCGGCAACACTGGCCTGGGGATCGTCGGGGTCACCATCAGGGTCGCGTAGATGTTGTAGCCGCTCGCGTGTTAACCGTTCGACATAATCCACAACTGGGAGGGTAGCGTCGTTAGATAGCACACTGGCGCTTATCTGAAGGGCCAGTGGCAGGTAGCCGCACAACCGGGCCAGTTGGGATGCATGTTCTCCAATGCGCGGGCAAATCTGTAGCAGAAGCGCTTCAGCATCGGTTGGTGGTAGTGAACCCAGGTCAAGCGGCTCCATTCCACGCAAACGGAAGCGCTGACGGCTGGTAATGAGTAGGGCCGAGCCGGGAGGCGGTAATAGCGAGCGGACCTGGGCTTCGTCACAGGCATCATCGGCCAGCACGAGCACACGATTGCCATGCAGATGTGAACGGTAGATGCGCTCCAGTGTCGATAAATCTTCAGGAAGTTTCCCGGCTGGCTCAAATGCGCGGAGTACCTGCTGGAGCGCCGCTTCTGGCGACAGGGGAGTCGCAGTGGCACCGCGGAGCTGCAGGACAATCTGCGCATCGGGGAAGGTATCGATCAGGCGTTGTGCGGTGGCATCGGCGAGGGCAGTTTTACCAATACCCCCCATCCCGCGAATACCGGTGATAGTTGCCACGGTGCCATCACCGGCCGAGAGCATCTGCACAAGTTGTTCGATCTCCTGCTCCCGTCCAATGAAATCATTAACAGGAGCGCGAAGCTGGTGAAGGGCGCGTGCCGGCTCAGGCACATGGGTGGTTTGTATCTGAGTAATATGTTGCCCAACCGCTACGGTTCCGCTGACATCGCAGATGTTGCCAGTGGTGATGGCCTGATTCTGCTCGCCAGTTATCTGGTGGGCAGGTTGTGTCGACTCGTCCGGCACGGTACTCCCCTCTTTCTGTTCCCCGTCATCTTTCGGCAGTACCTGGCACGCGATGCATAGCGGAGGAGCGGCCCCGATCATACACAAAAGTCCAGCGGGGTATCGGCGTCCTGGAGCACTATCATCTCCAGGGTCATGGTGAGGACGTCGGCTTTCTCGGCCAGGTTCTGGGACGGATGAAAGGCCCGGAAGAAGGTCTCCCGGATCTCGCGTGTCGTTGCAGGTATTCTGATACACCTCTTTGCAGTAATTCTGATATACCTCTTTCGATGGCTTCCTTATGCGCAATATCGAGAAATATTTTACACCATCAATGCCTTGAAAATTGCTCCTGAAGCGAGGTCAGAATCCGTGAAAAATGCACCCTGTGCATAGTTTTCAGATGTCTCTCCATCTAGCCCTAAAACGGCTCTCGCTCAAAAGACATCGTGGCAGGTCATGCACTTTTTGGCGGATTTTTCTCGTGACGTGCCTGGATAGCCCAGAACATTAGAAGACAGTGTAAAGGATTATACCGCACGTTTATGGTAAAGTAAATCCCCTGGGAAAGTCCTGCTCAGGGGATTTACTATCATCGCTTGCTCGTTCCATTTGCCGCGACCCGCCAGTGGCCATTGCAACGTCCGCATCGCGGGACGGCCGCGCCGGCTCCGGCTCCTCCCTCCATTAGCCGCGACCTGACTATGGTCAGTGCAACGCCGTTTCAGTCGCGCCATCACCCGCCCCACCAGCGCCTCCATTTGCCGCGACCCGACTATGGTCAGTGCAACCCATTTCAAAAACCCATTTTGGCAGTAGCTCAATCTCCTCCATTTGCCGCGACCCGACTATGGTCAGTGCAACTGGACCGACCGGGATGGTCAGACGATCACCTGGTCCGTCCTCCATTTGCCGCGACCCGACTATGGTCAGTGCAACCTGAGAGGCTGGCGGGTGTTTGTGACACCGGGCGGCTCCTCCATTTGCCGCGACCCGACTATGGTCAGTGCAACAAAGACAACACCTACGGCTTCTTTGCTGTTTCCAAAGCCTCCATTTGCCGCGACCCGACTATGGTCAGTGCA
>DAOTVB010000018.1:0-28470 GCA_034436755.1 Chloroflexaceae bacterium
CCCGTATCCCGTATCCCGTATCCCGTATCCCGTATCCCGTATCCCGTGTGCAACGTTCGGACTTCGGACTTCGGATTTCGGACTTCGGACTTCGGATTTCGGATTTCGGACTTCGGATTTCGGACTTCGGATTTCGGGCTTCGGATTTCGGGCTTCGGATTTCGAACTTCGAATTTCGAACTTCGGATTTCGAACTTCGGATCATAACATACCAGGCAGGGGGAGGGGCGTCAAATAAGCCGTACTATTCACCGCCGAGACGCAGAAGGATCGAGTAGCAGCATTATTCACCGCCGAGACGCCCAGGACGCGGAGGGAGCGAGTGCTCTCAGGTGAAGGCTTTTTGTAGTAGGGACGCGCTTCTGCGCGTCCGCAGCACATCCTGATACGGGAAATGCTGATCGGGAGCAGCAGTCCTGCCGGTTCCATCGACCGCAATGAATGCGATCCGGCGAAGAAGAACGGTGCATTGAATGCACCCTACGGCGGGCTGTGCGGTGCGGTGCATTGAATGCACCCTACGGCTACTACAACGGGCTCCCCAGTGATAGCAACAGGATGGTGCATTGAATGCACCCTACGGCGGGCTCCCCGGATGATAGCGGCAGTAAAACGGTGCATTGAATGCACCCTACGGCGGGCGCCTGTGCATAGCTGTGCAGCGAATGCACCCTACGGTGGGCGCCTGTGCATAGCCGTGCGGCGGTGGGGATTGATCGTTGGCGCGGTAAGCGGGGCATCACTGGATGATCATTTTTCATGTGGACAACTCGCTGTATAATGGACGCCATGCAAACGGAGTCGCATACGAACGAACAACAGGCGGCGCGGGAGTCGGCGACCGGGACGCGGTCGGCGGTGGTGCGGGATAGATTGCAGGCGGGAGGCGAACGTGCCGCCCCGACAGTACGCCCGCTCCCGGTGGCCCATCCCCGGCGGGATACCCTGCGGGGGATGCTGCTGGTTGTGCTGTTGAGTCTGCTGGTGGGCGTGCTGGCCTACCAATCCCCGCCCGGCGGCACGGTGGCGGTTGGCTGGCTGGGCGATCAACTCTTTCTCGACTCGAGTGCCGGGCTGGGGGCGGATGCGGTGACACGCGGTGATTTCTATGCCGATGATCTGACCCCCGATGCGCCGACGGGTCGCAGCCGCTGGACACGCGAACATGCGCAACTGCGGCTGCCCAACGTGGGGACCGGGACGGATGTTGCGGTCACGCTGCTGGCGCAGGGCTGGCCGGATGATGTGGTCAATGCTGCGGTGGAGCAGCCGCTGGTCACGGTAGCGGCGGATGGCACCCGGATTGGTAATTTTACGCCCACCGCGCAGTGGGAAGAGTACACCTTTACCGTTCCGGCAGCGGCGCGCACCGGCCCCGATCTGACGATTGATCTCAATAACTCGGCGACCTTCACTGATACGGTTTCGTTTGGGCGTGATCCGCGCCCGAAGGGGCTGCGGCTGGCAGCGGTGCAGATACGACCGCCACCATCTGATCCGACGGCGATTCTGTCACCGGCATGGCGCGCGGTGGGCGCGTTGGTTCTGGCGGCGCTGTTCCTGTACCTGCTGCTCTTGCGACTGCTGCGCCGGGTTACACCCGCGTTTGTGGTGACGATTGGCGCGGTAGCGCTGCTGGGGATCGGCCTGACGTTCCTGCGGCTCTGGATGGGCGCAACGCTGAGTGGGTTGCTCTGGGGGCTGGGGCTTGCGCTGCTGCTGACCTGGCTGCGTCCGCTGTTCGTCCTGCTGGGGGCGCTCTTGCGGCGCTACACGCGGGGTGAGGCGCTGGCGTACGGCCTGCTGACGGCGGCGCTGGCCTGGCTGGGCTATGCGCTGGCCCGCGTCAGCCTGAACTACCAGTTTCCCGCGCTCTATCTGGCCCGCGAAACCTTCCCCGACTCCCTGCTGTATGGGCTGTTCGGCACGGGGTTGCTGGCACTGACGCTGGTGCTGGGGCGCGAGGGACTGCCGCGCCTGGCGAATGGCATCGTCGGGCTGCTGGGTAGCCGCGCGGGCGCGCTGACTGGGCTGCTGCTGTTGGGCGGGATCTGGCTGGGCTATGAAGCGATGGTTGTGCGTGACATGCCCTATGTCGGGCATGCGGACTATGCCGACAACGCGGTGGTGGCGCGCAACCTGGTGGCGGGGCGCGGATGGGTGGTCGATTATGTGACGCAGTTCTACCAACTCTACGATGGTGTGACCCGCCCGCAGGAAACCTGGCCGCTGCTGCAGCCGGTCTGGATTGCGCCATTCCTGGCGATCTTTGGGGAGCATGCCTGGGCCGCCAAGATTCCGAATTTTATCTTTAACATTATCTTGTTGCTGCTGATCTATCAGATCGGGGCGCGCTACTGGGATCGGCGTGTGGGCGTGACGGCGGCGCTGCTGACGTTGACCAGCCATCTCTTTTTCAAGCTGACGATCTACACCACCAGCGATCTGGGGTTTGTGGTCTTCTCGCTGGCGGCGATCTATCTGCTCTACCGGGCAGTGCAGGAGCGGCAAGAGCATGCAGTTGTGCATGAATTTTCTATGTACAGGCGTTGGTGGCAGCGGCTGTGGGCACGAATGACCCGGCAGCGGTTGCTGGTCGCCTCCGGCGCGCTGACCGGCCTGATGATGCTGCAAAAGCCGAGCGGCGCGGTGATCGCCGTGGGGATGGGGTTGTGGTTGCTTGCGCAGACGGCAGACGGCAGACGGCGGACGGCAGAAAGCGGACGACGCTTTTTGTCCTGGTTGCGGGCGCATCATCTCCCCACGTTACTTTTGCCGTTCCTGGTCTGGTCGGTGCCGGCGCTGCTGCTGTTGTCGCCCTACCTGGTACGCAATCTGCTGCTCTTCCAGACGCCGGTCTACTCGACGGAGCGCTACGATGCCTGGGTGCTGGGTTATCGCGGCGATAGTGATGAGGCCTGGGACGAGATCTACCGCGTCTACACGACCCGGCTGGGGGGGCCGGGGCTGCCCGACCGCAGTTGGATTCTGCGCTGGGGGTTTGATCACTCCTTTGCGAAGTTTATGACGCAGGTGCAGGCGGCACGGGATTACCTGCTGCCTGCCTGGTCCGGGTTGCCGGACGGCCTGAGCGATCTGGTCAGCCGGGGCGGGAACAAAAATCTGCTGACGCCGACGGGCGCATGGCTGGCGTTCCTGGGCGTGCTGGCGGCGCTGCGTTCCCGGCGGAGGCTGCTCAGTCTGCTGCTGTTAGCGTTTGGCCTCTACACGCTCTTTCTGCTGACCTACTGGCGCACCAACGAGGAGCGCTATTTTGTGATGCTGCTGCCCTGGCTGGCGCTGTTTGCGGCCGGGATACTCTGGGCCGGGTTTGACCGACTGGCCGCTATTGGCGATGGCCGCTGGAGCCCGCTGGGATTGATCCTGGTGTGTGTTACTATTGTAAGTATTGTCCAGCCTTCGTGGCCGGAAATCGCGGAGAAGATCGAGGATGAGCCGGGGCGCTGGGCACCCGACCTGGCGGCGTATACCTGGCTGCGCGAGAACACACCAGCCGACGCGGTAATGATGACGCGCATTCCCTGGCAACTGAACTGGCACACCGGGCGACCGGCGGTGATGATTCCCTACACCGCTGACCGCGCTATGTTACGCTACCTGGCGGACTATTACGACGCCGAATATCTGATCCTGGAGAACCAGTTGCGGGTCAAGGGCGATGCGGCGGCAAATCTGGCCCCGCTGATCGGTGCGCACGATGCACCAGTCGGCACAACGGTTGATGATTTTACCCTGGTCTATGCCAGTCCGACGCCCGATAATCGGGTGCTGATCTATCGCTTCCCAGAGAGCCGCGGCGACGGGGACGCGGCTGCCTTCCGAAGCCGTGTACCCGCCACCGCAGAATGAATACTATGCGAATTTTGATGCTGACCTCCTCATACCCGAAATATCCGGGGGAGACCACCGCACCCTTTATTGAGGAAATCGCCGCAGGTGTGGCGGCGCGGGGCCACTGCGTGCATCTGGTTGCGCCCTGGCATCCGCAGGTGCAACGCGCCTCCGAGGAGCGCGGGGTTAACCTGCACTTCTTTCGCTATGCGCCCCATCCCACGCTCAATATCTGGGGGTATGCCCAGTCGCTATTTGGCGATATTGATATCAAGCCGCAGACGCTGGCTGCGCTCCCCTTTGCGCTGTCGGGAACGGTGCGCGCGCTACATCGAACGATTGACGACGGAACGATTGTTCACGGGCCGGAGGCAACGAATGGTAGCCGGCATCCTGACGCCGGGCTTGCGCGTCCTTTTGATGTAATCCATGCGCACTGGGTGCTGCCCAACGGCGTCCCGGCGGTGCTGGTGGCCCGGCAGTATGGCATCCCGCTGGTGGTGAGCCTGCATGGGAGTGATGTCTATCTGTCGGAGCGGCACTGGGCGCTGTCGGCCTCGGCCGGGATGACCCTGCGGGCGGCGGCGGCGGTGACAGCATGCAGCGCCGATCTGCGGCAGCGGAGTTTGCGCCTGGGCACGCCCGTCGCCACCAGCCATGTGATTCCCTATGGCGTTAATCCGCAGGAGTTTCGGCCGGACCCGACGGCCCGCCGGCAGGTGCGAAGTGAGTTGAGCCTGCCGGACGCGGCGCCGCTGGTGGTGGCGCTGGGGCGGCTGGTGCATAAAAAGGGCTTCGGCGTGCTGCTGGAGGCCTGGCCGCACGTGCTGGCGGAGCATCCTAATGCGCTACTGGCGCTGGTGGGATATGGCGACCTGCGCACGACCCTGGAGCAGCAGGCTGATCGCCTGGGGATTGCCCACCGGGTCTGCTTCACCGGGCAGTTGGAGCGCCGCCGGGCCGCCACCTACATGGCCGCCGCCGATATTTTTACCCTGCCGATTGTGCGGCACCAGGGGGCAGATGGTCTGCCGAATGTGCTGCTGGAGGCGATGGGCACCGGGCGGCCGATTGTGGCCTCGCGGGTGGCCGGGGTGCCGGATGTGATTGACGATGGCACGCATGGGCTCCTGGTTCCCGACAAGGAGCCGGCGCTGCTGGCATCAGCAATCAACCGTCTGCTGGGTGATCCGGCGCTGGCGGCACGCCTGGGAAACGCGGCGCGGCAGCGGATCGAGCAGGAGTTAACCTGGGATCAGACCGCCGCCCGGTTTGAGCGAGTTTATGCGTCCATAGTCGGTAGTCGGTAGTCCGTGGTTCGTAAGTCGTGAGAGCTTTTACGTGTGGGAGCAGGCATGTGATGGTACAACAGGAACTTCAGCAGAAGATCGAGACACACACGGCCCAGGTCGGGGTGATCGGGATGGGCTATGTCGGGTTGCCGCTGGCGGTACGGGCCGCTGGGGTGGGCTTCCCGGTCCTGGGCTTCGACCTGAGCCGCGAGCGGGTTAATGCACTGAACAATGGCGAGAGTTACATCGGCGATATCTCTTCCGGATTGCTGCAGGAACTACGGCAGACCGGCATGCTAGAAGCGACAACCGACATGCGCCGCCTACGGGCGTGTGATCTGGTGATCATCTGCGTGCCCACACCGCTGAACGACACACGCGACCCGGATATGCGCCATGTGGAGCAGGCCAGTGAGGATGCCGCACGCATGCTGCGTGCGGGCCAACTGGTGATCCTGGAGAGCACCACCTACCCCGGCACCACCGAGGAACTGGTGCAGTCACGCCTGGAGGCGACCGGGCTGCGGGTGGGTGAAGATATATTCCTGGCCTTCTCGCCCGAGCGGATCGATCCGGGGCAGACCAGCAGCAAGGGCTGGACGGTGGAGAATACGCCCAAGGTGGTTGGCGGTGTTACCGCAACCTGTACCGACCTCGCCGCAACATTCTACCGCCAGATTACCAGCCAGGTTGTGCCGGTCTCCTCGCCCCGCGTTGCCGAGCTGACCAAGCTCTTCGAGAATATTTTTCGTGCGGTCAATATTGCGCTGGTGAATGAACTGGCGCTGCTGTGTGATCGGATGGAACTGAATGTGTGGGAGGTGATTGCGGCGGCGGCGACCAAACCGTTTGGCTTTATGCCCTTCACGCCCGGCCCCGGTCTGGGGGGTCACTGTATCCCAATCGACCCCTTCTACCTGACCTGGAAGGCGCGCGAGTTTGATATGACCACCCGCTTTATTGAACTGGCAGGGGAGATCAACACGCAGATGCCGCGCCACGTCCATGATCTGGTGGTGCGGGCGCTCAACCGGCAGCGTAAGGCGCTCAACGGATCAACCGTGCTGCTCCTGGGGGTGGCCTACAAAAAAGATGTGGACGACTACCGCGAGTCGCCGGTCTTCAAGGTGCTGGAGTTACTGACGGCCGATGGGGGCGAGATTGTCCTGTGCGACCCGCATATCGAGACATTTGAAACGCACGCCGGGGCGGTGTATCATACCGTGCCGTTGACCGAAGATCTGCTGCGAAGCGCCGACTGCGCGGTCATTATCACCGACCATAGCGCCTTTGACTACGATCAGATTGTGGCCTGCGCGCCGGCGGTTGTGGATACGCGCAATGCCACGCGCCATGTGACGCAGGGACGCGAGAAAATTGTGTTGTTATAAAAAGTATGAAGCATCAGGAACTCCAAACGAAGCAACCGCCGGCAAAATTGCATAATCCGCTCCCGGCAGCAGGCACGCGGATGCGCCATTTCGGGGTGGCACTGCTTAACTCCCGGTTCCTGGTTCCGGCGTTGTTCGTGGCGGCGCTGCTGCTCCGGCTTTTCCGGCTGGATGCCCAGAGTCTCTGGCTGGATGAGGGCAGCACCTGGCAGACGATCCAGCAACCCTGGGGCGGGCTGTTGCGCGAGCTGTTCAGCCCGGATGCGGCCTATCCGCTCTACCATCTGCTGCTCAAGGCGTGGGTAGCGCTGGCGGGGGATAGTGCGTGGGCGCTGCGCTTTCCCTCGGCGCTGGCGGGCGCGGGCGCAGTGGTGGCGCTCTATGTTGCTGGACGGGAACTCTTTTGCCCGCCGCCGGAGCATGCCGGACAGCCCCACGCCGATCTGCGGCCGCTGGTGGCAGCGCTGCTGCTGCTGGTCGCGCCGTTTGCGCTCTGGTATGCGCAGGAGGCCAAAACCTACAGCCTGCTGTTGCTGGTGGCGACGTTGCTGCTCTGGAGTTTGCTGCGGGCGTTGCGCCGAGGCGAGGTGGACGCACAGCAGCGCGTCCCTACCGCTGACAATGCCGCCCGGAGGGGCAGCCGGCGGGACTGGTGGTTGTTTGCGGCGCTGGCGCTGACCAGCATCTTTGTGCATCGGCTGGCGCTGTTGCTGCTGCTGGCGGCCGGGGCCGCCATCCTGCTGACGCGGCGACGCGGGAATGTGTCGGCGGATCGGCCCGGCGGAAAGGGAACGGCGTGGCGGCAGCGGCTGCTGCACGCTGGTCCGTGGGTGCTGCTGGCGGCGGCGGGTGTGGGCGTCATCGCCGCGATGGTGCAGGGGTTGGGCGATGAGCAGGCGGCAACCGGAGCCTACATTCCGGCGGCCCCGCTGGAGGCGATCCGGTTGACCTTTGTGCGCTTCAGCGTGGACCGCTGGCCGGGCGAGGTTTCCGGTTGGTGGCTGCTACCCTGGATTGTCCTGACCCTGTGGGGCGGTGCAACACTCCTGCGCGATCTGTTGCGGCGCCGGCAGACCGTTGATCCGATGCCGCGAGTTGTGTTGCTCTGTTTTCTGCTGATTCCGCCGGGGCTATTTCTGACGCAACTGGCGTTTACCCGCCTGTATGAGGCGCGCTATCTCATTTTGATCTTCCCGGCGTGGTTGCTGCTGCTAGTCTATCCCTTATCGGGATGGAAGACGAACGCACAGCAGCGCGTCCCTACCGGACGGCAGGCGGATGCGCAGCAGCGCGTCCCTACACAACATGTTGTTGTGCGGCGGCGCTTATTGCCCTGGGGCGCCGGCATACTGGTTGCGACGGCGCTGGCAGTCAACGTGGCGGTGCTGCTGGAACCGGAGCAGGGGTTGTTCTCGGGTGATCCGGTGAAGGAGCAGTATCGCGCGGCGCTACAGGAATTGGCGCTGCGAGTACATCCAGATGACCTGGTGATTATCCACCCGTTTTATCTGCGGCCGCTGTATAATTACTACATGCAACGGTTCACGGAAGATCCACCACCGGAGCCGGTGGTGTTTGACACATTTAAACAGGGGCAAGTTGAGTTTAGCCAGAAGGATTGGGACACGCAGCGCCGTGAGCGTTTCGCCGGGCATGTGCGCAGCTTCCTGCTGATTGCGCCGGAACATGCGCGCACGGTAGATCGGCCGCCAGTTGAAGGGGATGCGTATGGACTGGTCGGGTTGTACTTTCGCTATAGCTTTGAGCAGCAGAAGTGGCCCTGCGGCATCTGGCGCTTTAACGGCGCGCATCTCTTCTGCCAGGACTCACCCGAAGCCTACGAGACGGGGGAGGTACCGCAACCGACGACGCAGTTCTCCGCTCACTTTGGCGAGGAGATTGAACTGCTGGGCTACACGCTCAAGGCGACCACACCGGCGGGGGCGGGGGTCTACCGCGCCGGGGGCACGCTGCCGATTACGCTCTTCTGGGATATGACCCGGCCGCCGGCAGAAGACTATGCCATGTTCCTGCATCTCTGCCGGGATTGTGCGGTGCCCCCCGCTGCCGGCACGGACGGCCCGCCGCTGGAGGGCTACTTGCCGACGAGTACCTGGCTGCCGGGCAACCCGGTCCACGATGAGCGCGCCATCCCGCTGCCGGATGATCTGCCGCCGGGACGCTACACGCTGCTGCTGGGAGTCATGCGGCCGGGTGATCCATCGCCGACGGCCCGGCTGCCGGTCAACAGTGTAGAGGGTGCGGAAGTGCTGGATAACAACCGCCTGCGACTGGGCACCATTGAGATTATTGCGCCGGAGTAGGCATCACATCAATTGATACTGAGTAGATGACAGGACTTACGCGGTTCCTGATGATGAAATGCGAAAGAGAGGCAGGGTTATGACACTGCCAAAAGATCAGCCGCAAAATGAGCTACAGACCGGCGAGCAGCGCCTCAACATGAGCTATGAGGAGTTTCTGGCCTGGTCGGACGAGGACACCCATGCCGAATGGGACGCGGGCGAGGTTATAGTGTTTATGCCACCAATCGATAGACATCAGGCGCTGATTGGTTTTCTCCACATTCTGCTCTCGCTCTTTGCCAATCTGTACCATCTGGGGATTTTGCGTGTTGCGCCATTTGAGATGCGCGCGCAACCAGATCTGCCCGCGCGTGAGCCAGATCTTTTCTTCCTGGCACATGAACATCGCGACCGCCTGACGTCAGAACGATTGGCCGGAGCAGCGGATCTGGTTATCGAAGTCATTGCAGAGAATAGTGTTGCCCGTGATCGGGCTGATAAGTTTTATGAATACCAGGAGGCGGGTGTCCGCGAATACTGGATTATTGACCCGCGCCCCGGCAAAGAACGGGTTGATTTTTATCATTTGCTGCCGGATGGAAAGTACCAGGCGGCGTTACCGGACGCCGGGAACTGCTACCACTCCATGGTTTTACCCGGCTTCTGGCTACGCATTGACTGGTTGTGGCAGGAGGCACTGCCCGATCCACTGCTGGCACTGGCTGAAATACGCGGCCTCTCCCCGGAAGCAGCCCAGGCGTTACGCACGACGTTGAGTGGCAACAGTTGAAGCTACGATCTGAAACATACAACCCGCCCGCCCCTAACCGTCTCCTTGAAGCCAGTGCCGGCCGTCAGTCGCTGCTGGCGCGGCACTGGCTACTGCTGCTGGTGGTGCTGCTGGCGCTGCTGCTGCGCGTGGTGCTCTGGGGCAACCTGCCGCGCACCGGGCTGATCAGCGATGAGGCCGAGTATCTGGCGGCAGCGGACTGGCTGGCGCATGGGCGCGGCTTTACCTGGCATCAGCAGTGGCTCTGGACGCGCGCGCCGCTCTATCCGCTCTTCCTGGCAGGGCATCTCCGGCTCTTCGGGCTCAACCTGCCGGCGATCTATGCCACACAGACGCTGCTGAGTCTGCTCAATGTCGGGCTGGTCTACCAGTTGGCGCTGCTGATTAGCAACGCAAGTGGGATCGCATTGCCGCAGCAGCGCCGGGTTGCGGCGGGTGCCGGCCTCTGCGCCGCGCTCTATCTGCCCTTTGCGCTGTATGCGCAGATGCTATTGAGCGAAACGCTCTTTCTGACGTTGATGCTGGGGTCATTTGTGGCGCTGGGGATCTGGGCCGCGCCGGATGGGCAACCAGGATCGCGGCGGGATTGTGTGGCGCTGACCGTGGCGGGCGGGCTGCTGGGGCTGGCAACCCTCACACGCGGGCTGACGCTGGGTTTTCTGCCGCCGGCGGCGCTCTGGGTTTTCCTGGCGGGGCGCAGGCACAGGAACGGGGGAACGGCTGATCGCAAGCAGCGGCGGGCTACAGTTGCACTACTGCTCTTCCTGGGCAGCGCGCTGGTTGTGATCCTGCCCTGGTCGCTCTATGCCAGTCGGTTGTATGGCGGACGGATCGTGGTTGACACTACCGGAGCCTACAATCTGATGCTGGGCGCACGCACCGCCTACGACGGCGAGCGGCGGGATGCGCCCCCGCGCAACTTTGTGCTGGCGCTGCTCGATCCGCAGTTGACCCCGGCAGCACGCCGGGCACTGCTGGAAGATGCCTGCCTGCGGCAACAGGATGATCCCCGGTTGCTGGCAGCGCTTGATCGTCCGGTGAGTGAAATTACGCAGGGGCAGCGCCAGCAACTGATGCTGGCCGAGGGGCTCTGTCTGCTGCAGGCGAAACCGGGGGCCTTCGTAGACAAAAGCCTGGGTGAGTTTATCGATCTCTTTCAGATCAACTACACCGGCGCGGAACGCCTGACCGACGGCTTTACGCTGGGCTGGCTACCACGTCCCTACACCCTGGCGCTCTTCCTGCTGGACGATACGCTGTATGTGTTGATCCTACCACTGGCAGTGCTCGGCTGGGCCAGACAACACCGGGCAGTCCGCCGACCGCCGACCGCCGACCGCAACTCGCGGTTCTCAGTTCTTGGTTCTCAGTTCTCAGTCCTCAGTTCGCTGATGTTGTTCTGGTGGCTCTACAACCTGCTGACCGCGCCGCTGCTGTTTGCGATTAACCGCTTTCGCCTGCCGCTGCTGCCGTTTGCGTTTATCTTTGCGGCATACTTTCTGCTGGCGAACGGCAAGCACGGCAACGGAGAGAGGAAAACAGCAGGGGAGCGCTCGCGAGGCGTGCCGGGGGTGCGGCATCTGTCTCTTGCGCTGGCGCTGCTGCTGGCACTGATTGCCGGGACGCCCTATGCCTACCTGGAACCACGGCCCGCCGGGGCAGATTCAGACTGGGCCTCCTACCTCGGTCCCTACCCATCGAGTCTGGCGAGTAGCATTATCGCCTGGAACACACGCCCGGCCTACCGGATCGAGCAGCAGGTCCAGGCGGCGCTGCACCGGGGCGATGTGGCGGAAGTGCGCGCACTGCTGGCGACCGGCGCGGTGCCGCCCTATGTTGCAGCCGTGGCACGACCGCTGCTGGCTGGACTGGCAGGCGAACCGGCCGCCGGGCTGGCACAGTTGGAGCAGCAGGCGGTTAAACCGCTGGCGTCCTGGCAGACAACCCTCGTGCGCGGCGAACTGCTCCGGCGGATGGGCGAGTGGGAGGCCGCGCGGCAGACCTTCTCGCCTACCGCCATTGATGATCAGAACCCGGTGGCATGGGCCTGGGAGTGGCTCCACCCGCCGCCGCTGCCGGATAACCGGCTGGATCTGGCGGGCGATCTGGACCTGGGCTACATCAAGGGCTTCTACCTGGGCGAGGGCGACCCGGATGTGGACGGTACGTTTCGCTGGTCCGGCCCGGAGGCGCGGCTGCGCTTTCCCCAGGCGGGCAGCGGGCAACCACAGGATCTCTGCCTGCGGGCCGATGGGCGCGGCTGGCCGGATGATCTGGCGCAACCGACGTTTCGCCTACTGCGGGACGCGCAAACCCTGGCAACCTTTGAACTCCAGCGCGCGGTACAGGTCTACTGTGCCCGACTGCCCGCCGGCCTGGTCGGGTCTGACGTGGTGATAACGCTGCAGGCGGATACCTTTGTGCCCGGAGCCGCCGATCTGCTGGGGCAGCAGGGGCCGCAGGTGGGACAACTGCGCTTCCTGGGGGTACGGCTGGATTGGGCCGAGCTAACGAACGCGGAATGATACACGACGAACGACAACCTGCTCCAAATACGCTTGCGCAAAGCCGCAAAGGGCGCGAAGAACCGCAGAGCCTGCGGCGCTTTGTAGCTTTGCGCGCACCAATGCTCCTGCTACTTGCGCGGTACGGGCCCCTGGCGGTGCTGTTTAGCGTGGCGCTGGTGTTGCGCCTGGTTGTCTGGCAGTGGCGCGAGTTCTACCCGCTGGGAGGTGATGAGCAGGAGTATCTGGGGCAGGCGCTGACGCTGCTGCAAGAGCAGCGTTATGTCGAGTTACGCCTGATGCGCCCGCCGCTCTACGGGCTGTTTCTGGCAGGCTCTATCTGGTTGTTTGACTCGCTGGTGCAGAACCTGCGGCTGCTCCAGGCGGTGATCAGCGCGGTGACGGTGATCCCGGTCTGGCTGCTGACGGCAGAACTGGTCACCTGGTACCACCTGGGCCGGCGCGCCCGCCAACTACTGCCCGGACTGGCGGCGCTGCTCTGCGCGGCCAGCTATACCCTGGCGGCCAATGCGACCGAGTTGCTGACTGAGACGCTCTTCCTCTTCGGGCTGACCACGCTCTTCTGGCTGCTGGTGCGTACGGCGGCCCGCCCGCAGCGCCTGCTCGCGGGCATGGCCGGTGTGATCCTGGGCGCGCTCTGCCTGACGCGCGCGGTCGCGCTACCGCTGCTGCCCCTGGGCGCGCTCTGGCTGCTACTCGCCACAAAACCGCCACCAGCCAATACAACGAGTCAAGTGAAACAGCACAGGTTCTCAGTTCTCAGTTCCTGGTTCTCAGGTTTCATTTCCCGGTGCTCCGTTCTCAGTTCTCTGTTCTTCCTCGTGGGAACGCTGCTGGTTGTGCTGCCCTGGACGGCCCGCAACTATGCGACCTATGGCGGGCTGATTCTGATCGATACGACCGGGGCGGAGAATCTCTGGCTGGATAATGATCCCGCCGGACGCGAGGCGGTGAAGGCGCAACTCTACGCCCTGGGTGAGGATCGACTGGCGCGGCAGCAACTGGCGGCGCAACGCGGGATTGACGTTATCACAAATAATCCGGGGCACTTTGCCGGCAAAGCCTGGAATGAGTTGCAAGCCTTCTTTGCGCTGGAGTATGCCGACGATATGCGCGACCGACAGGCGATCTGGATACCGCCCGCCGAGGTCTGGACACGGCTGCTGCTGGGGGATGCGCTCTGGCTGCTGCTGATCCTGGGGGGGACGATGGGCCTCACCCGCTGCGCAATTGCCGATTTTTTGACCCCATCGGCAGGAAATGGCGGGAGTGGTAGGCCGAATGCGCGGAATTTCCGACAAAAGATCGTGGCACACCTCCGCAATCCGGTCTGGCTATTTCTGCCGTGGGCGCTGTATATCGTGCTGACGGCCATGCTGTTTCATGTGGAACTGCGCTACCGGCTGCCGCTCTACCCGGTGCTGCTGCCCTACGCGGCGCTGGCGATTGTCCCGGTGGGGCAGGCGGCGCACGGCAGGCAGCGACGCTGGTTGATCATGCTGCCGTTGCTCCCGGTGCTGCTGATTATCGGGGTGATGCTGCTGCACCGGCCCTACCCGGCTATGGCCTGGCAACTGGGCTGGAAGCATATCCATCTGGCGCAGGCGGAGCGGGCACTGGTGCAGGGCGATGCGGCGACGGCAACGGACGCGGCACAGGCAGCACTGGCCCACGATCCGGAATCGGTGCTGGCCCGGGTAGCGCTGGCCCGCGCGGTCCGACTGGCGGATAATCCTGATCGGGCCGCAACGATCCTGCGGGAAGCGATTAATATCCTGCCGGCGCATCCCCAGCCCCATCTGCTACTGGGCGATCAGTTGCGGCAGCGGGGTGATCCGGCTGCGGCCCACCTGGAGTTGCGCTATGAGACCGCTTCGCTGCAAGACTTGCAGACCTGGAGCTGGCACTGGTTGACCACGCCGCCCCCGGCTGCCCTCGATATCGGCGGTGGGCTGGACCTGGGAATGGTGCGCGGCTTCCACGCCCCTGAAGAAGCCGGCTGGCGCTGGACAACGGCAGTTGCACAGGTGCGCCTGACCGCTCCAGTTGATGCTGATCGGTTGGAACTGCGCCTGGCCTCGGGCCGGCCGCAGGCAGCGCCCGCGCCCTGGCTGGAAATCCGGGTTGCCGGGCAATCCCTGGCGCACTTCCGGGTAGCAGCGGGCTGGCGGGACTACACGCTGCTGCTGCCTACTACACTGCCCGCTGCTGCCACAGATGGGGCTTCAGCAACGGTAATCGAACTGCGCAGTACAACTTTCACGCCACGTCGCTACGATCCCACCAGCGCCGATGGGCGTACGCTGGGGGTGATGGTTGATCAGATCCGGCTGGAGGAGGGCGTATGCGGCGGTTGTCGGTGATTTTCCGCATGCCCTACGCGCTGCTGCTGGTGCTGCTGCTGGCGCTGGCGCTCCGGCTGGCGCTCTGGTCGCAGCCGCTGCACCAGCCTGCCAACGACGAGGTTGAGTATGTCACCGTGGCCTACGATCTGCTGGCCGGGCGGGGCTGGGAATTTTATACAAGCTACCACTGGCTGCGCGCGCCGCTCTATCCGCTCTGGCTGGCGGGCTCGCTCTGGCTGGCGCGGGGCAACCTCTACCTGGCCGCGCTGCCGAATCTGCTGCTGAGTGTGGCCAATGTCTATCTGATCTATCGGTTAACGCGGGAGTTGATCCTCGCGTTTCAACCGCCCCCACCAGCGGCGCAACGCGCAGCACATACCGCTCCGCTGCTGGCGGCCCTCGGCGCGGCGCTGCTGTTTACCTTCAACACCTTTGCCGGCCTCTACATGAGCGAGACGTTGTTCACGTTTTGCTTTACCGCCGCGCTGGCTGCCCTGATACACTGGAAGCGACAGCGCGCAGAGCGCAGCACGCAGCAGCGGGGGCTGCTGGTACTGGCGGGGGTGCTGGTGGGGATGGCAATCCTGACGCGCTCGCTGCCGCTGCTATTCATGCCAGTGGTGCTGCTCTGGATCATGCTGCCGCCGGGCGAACCAACTGACCCAACTGACGGGGAGGCGCAGCCGCTGACAGTGCGACAACGCATCGCCGGGCTGTTTCGCCGCAACGCGCTGCTTAACGCGCTGATCTTCGGGGTTGCGGTGGCGCTGCCGATTACGCCCTGGACGCTGCGCAACTGCCTGGCCTATGAGCAGTGTGTGCTGGTCGAGACCGGGCTTTCCTACAACCTCTGGGCATTCAACGAGCCGCGCGAAGATCAGGCGACGATCTTCAGGACGCTGGAACAGATCCCCGATCCGACCGTGCGCGCAGCCGAGGCGACCGAACGCGGGCTGGAGCGGCTGCGCGAAGACCCGGCCATTCTCCTGCGCAAGCTCTGGCCGAACTGGGTGCATCTCTGGCGCGTCAAGATTATTCAGGACCGCTTCCTGCTGGCGGACTACTCCTCCGACCCGCCGCCGCTGGTGTTTCTGGCTAGTCTGCTGCTGGATGATCTGCTCTATGTCGTCATCCTGGTGGCGGGGGTGATTGGGATCAGTCGGGCGCCGGCGCAGCGGCAACTGGTGGCACTGCTCCTGGCCCTCTGGCTTGCCTATGTGATCGCCATTACCCTGCTGACCCATGGCGAGTCGCGCTACCGCCATTTTGTCTTCCCGGTTTTGCTGTCCTTTGCCGCGTTACAAATAACCCACTTCCGGACACCGTTTGCGGGAACGAAGCAATCGCTGGCGTGCATCCCCCGACTGCTGGCACCGCTGCTGGTCGGGCTACTGCTCTACACCTTTGTAATCAGCTATCCCTGGCAGTGGGCGGTGGAGGGAGCAGCGCGCAGCACGCATCGGCTGGTGGGCAATATTGCGCTGAGCCGGGGCGACCTGGATGCGGCCGCCGCGGCGTACGAGCGCGCACTTGCAGCCGACTCCACCCCGGATGGCTGGATCGCGCTGGGTGATGTGTGTCGCCGACAGGGCGACCTGGCCGGCGCGGAAGCGGCTTACCGGCGAGCCTGGCGCAACGAACTGGACCATATCGCTGCCAGCGCGCGCCTGGGCGATCTGCTACGCGAACAGGGCCGGGATGATGCCGCGCGGGAGGCTTTTATCGGGCGATATGTTGATGAACAGGATGTTGTCGATTGGAGCTGGACCTATCTCGATCCGGTGCCGACGGCCCGGATTGAGGTGGGCGAGGGGCTGGATTTTGGCTACGTCGGTGGGGTCTACCCGGCGGAGTTTCTACAAGATACGCGGGCGCGCTGGACCACGGACCATGCCCGGTTTCGGCTGGCGCTACCGGCGGCGACAACATCAATCGAGCAGCCGGTGCTGCTGCAGATGCGCCTGGCAGCGCCGCGCCCCAACAATGCCCCGGTTAGGGTGCAGGTCTGTGTAGCGGATTCCTGCCGGCCGATGATGCTGGATGCCACCTGGCAGCGCATCACGCTGCGCCTGCCCCCGGCGAATACGTCCCGGCGGGTGGTTGAACTGCATAGCCCGACGTTTGCGGCTCCCGATGGCCGCGAACTGGGGGTGCTGGTAGACTGGATTGCGCTGGATCGGGGAGTACCGATTTCAACTCATAGCAGATAAGCGCGCGCAAAGCTGCAAAGGGCGCGAAGAGAAGGGTTCATTAACGACCAGAGCGCGGCCCCGGCGTCTGGCGTCGCGGCCGCGGCCGAATCGGGTGTTCCCGGCAGTAGAACAACGGTGCATAGCATGCACCCTACGGCTGTCTGTGGGTGCGATGGAAGAATGGTGCATAGAATGCACCCTACGGCTCTTTTTAGGGTAGGGACGCGCTTCTGCGCGTCCGCAGCCCGTCCTGGTGCAGGATATGGTTTCTGGAGCGGCGGTCGCTGCTGGTCTCGCCAACCGCATTCCTCTGCGCTCTGGCGAAACCGTCTACACTTAAGAGGGCGTCTGGCGTCGCGGCTTCAGCGGGAGCGGGCGTTCCCGGCAGTAGAACAACGGTGCATAGCATGCACCCTACGGCTGTCTAAAGCCGGGACTCCCGGATGGCATATCCGGATTATTTCGTAACGTTCATCATCCAGATCAGGCGTTCCCGGCAGGCGGCCACAATCCCGGCAGGTATCCAACCGGCTAAAGCCGGGACTCCCGGATGGCATATCCGGATTATTTTCTTATTTCAAAAGAGATGTTGGCGGGAGCATGGCTCCCGCACTCCATAGTCGGCCTGGCGGGAGCATGGCTCCCGCACTCCATAATCGTTACGCAATCAGATGCGCGTCCAGGTTGCCCAGGAAGTGTTGCGCCTGCTGCGCGCCGTCGGCGATCAGGTCGGCGATAAAGTCGTCTCCTCGATCCATCTTGGAGCTTTCGTCCAGGCTGCGCCGTAGCTCCTCGCTCATAAACAGCCGCCGTAGAACCACCGGCTGCATCCCATTACCGTTTGACTGCGCGCCGTCGGCGTGGGTTTGCATCCACCCGTTGCGCGCCTGGATGAACCTGATCTCATGGTTGAGCGAGAGATTCCCCATCATTTCATTATGCCGGTCAGCAATGTCTTCAGATGAGTCGGGCACCTCGGAGCGCGTCTGCGGGTTGATCTGAATAATCCAGATCTCATCGGGACGGTTGTCGGACGAAAACTCCTCGACAAAGTTTGCCAGGGGCGGGTTCTGCGAGAAGAGCCCATCCCAGTAGGCACCGCCATTGGTATGCACCGCTTGAAACACGCTGGGAATCGCCGCCGAAGCCTGCACCGCCTCAACCGTGATCTCGCCCTGGTGTGAGTCAAATGCCTTGAAATTGCCATCCAGCACATTCGCCGCACCCAGCAACAGCCGGGGACTGGACGGCCCGATCAGGTCGCCAAGTTCATCGAACGCCACATACTTTTCGAGCAGTTCCTGAAAATCGGTAAACTCATCCCGGGGCGAGAGTTCTTGCAGCATATTCTGCATCCAGGACATCACCTGGTTGGAGGGGCTGATCGCCACACTGGGCAGATAGCCGCGCCCCTGCAGGCGCATCAGGCCTACGACGCCCCGATTGAAGGCTTTCTCCCAGAGTTTATTGGTCGCATTATCCTGCCAGAACTCCACCAGACGGCGGGGAGCCTGGCCGCTGTCTGAATCTTTGAGGAGTCCATACCAACCCAGCAGCGCACAGATCGCGCCACCGGATGTGCCACTCAGCCCAACGATACGGTAATCCTGATGTACTTGCTCCTCCAGCATCTGCTTGAGCACGCCGGCCGTAAACGCGGTATGGCTACCGCCGCCCTGGCAGGCGATGGCAATGTGCGGAGTTGTCACAGTCGGATATCCTTTCCCTGTCTTCTCATCTTCACAAACATGCGGCATATGCTGCCATAGCCTGTGTGACAACAACGTCAGACCCGCCCCGTGTCAGCAGTGACCGGGCCGCAGGGTGGACAATGTAACGAGACACCTCCGGGCTTTGTGATAACTATCGCAATATCTGTGCCATAATAAAGAACTGAGAACTGAGAACTGAGCGCGTAGAAACCAGCGGAGTGGTTCCCGGTTCTCTCTCCCTGGTTCCCGGTTCTTGACCTGGCATAGATGTTGCTGGTTATGCCCTCTGGTAACTCTGGAGTTTTACGGTTGAGGAAACGTGCAATGTATATGCGACTGCTATGCAGTATCGGAATAGTATTCGTTCTACTAACGGGGATAAGCCTGCCCGCCCAGGCGCAGGAGAACCGACCACCCGCAACCTGGGAGGGCGCAGATACCACCGCCCAGGGCGTCTTCTTTGAGCGGGAGGAGTTGAACGCGGGGTTGCCGGAGCAAGATGTTGCCGACGAGCTACGGACACCGCAGGCCACACTGGAGTATTTTATCAGAGCTGCGCGGCAGGAGAATTTTACGGTGGCGGCGTATGCGCTCAACTTGAATCTGCTGCCGCTGGAGCAGCAGGCCGAACGCGCCTCCGAACTAGCCCGCCGGCTCTACTACATTTTGCAGCAGCATACGCTGATTGACTGGGACGAACTCCCTGACCGCCCCGACGGCCAGATCGATGATCTGTCTGCCGAGCCTCAGGAAATTGTTGGGCAACCCCGACGGAGTATTCGGCTGGGATCGATTGGTCTGGATGGGCGTTCCGTGCCGGTGCGGGTGCAGCGCATAAAGGTCGGCGATAACCGTCCGGTCTGGGTCTTCTCGGCCAACACGGTTGAGAATATCCCCCCGTTATATGAACAGTATAGCCCTGGCTTCCTGTCCAGGCAGGTACCGCACTGGTTACAGGGGCGACTGGCGGGCAATATTGCACACTGGGAGTGGCTTATGATCCTGGTCCTGATCACACTGAGTAGCGGTATCGGCCGGTTCCTCCATCAGGTCTTGAACCGGGCCTTCCGCCACTCGCCGAATCTCTGGCTGCGCGGGGTGACGGATACGCTGGCAACTCCGCTGGCGGTGCTGATCGGGCTGCTCTGGCTGTACGGGTCAATCCGAACGCTGCTACAGTTGACCGGACCAGTTATCCGCTGGTTTGATTTTACAACCTTGCTACTGGTCATTATTGCAGGAACATGGCTCAGCATGCGGCTTATCAAGTTTATCGCCGACTATGTGGCCGAGAGCTATGTGCAGCGGGAGATCGATATAGATGAGGACCGCGCCCGCGAGTGGTCAACCTACCTCTTTGTGCTGCGGCGTGTCCTGCTCTTTGGTGCATTATTAATTGGTATGACGGTGGTGTTAAACTATATCGGGGTTTTTGAGCGGCTGGGGTTATCCTTCCTGGCCTCCGCCGGACTGCTCAGCGTGATCTTTGGCGTGGCGGCTCAACGCGTGCTGGGGGATCTGATTGCCAGTATGCAGATTGGCCTGACCCAACCCGTGCGCGTCGGCGACTATGTCGTCTTTGAGGGGGAGTGGGGCATGGTTGAGCGGATCACCTTTACCTACCTCACTATTCGGACCTGGGACGAACGGCGGGTGGTGGTGCCGCTCCAATATTTTATGAGCCACCCGGTGCAAAACCTGACGAAGACCAACTCACAACTGATCAAACCGATCTATCTCTATCTGGACTACCAGACCGATGTGGAACAGATCCGCCGTAAGTTCCAGGAACTGGTGCAGGAAGATGAAGACTGGGACGGCGTATGGTCCGAGGTGTATGTCACCGAGATTCAGGCAGAGACGCTGGAGATCCGCGCACTGTGCAGCGCGCGTGATCCGCTTACCGCCTGGTACCTGCGCTTCCGGCTCAGCGAGAAGCTGATGGCCTTTGTACGCGAACTGGATGCCGGCGCATACCTGCCCCAGCAGCGCCTGCTTGTCCGGCAGGATGGGCAGTACCGACAGGATGGACTGGTGCGGTAGCATAGGTAGTCTTTATGCTCCCGTTAACAGTGGCATACTCTTTGCTCTTACGGCGTATCGCGGAAATATCAGACCAGGTGTCAGCGGTTGACATATCTGGTTTGCCGCATTCGTTGGAAAGGAAGGGGAAGACTATGACTCAGCGTGAATTTGAACACGAATCACGGACTACTAAAACAGGCGTTTACGGGACGCCGGGGGAGCGACATACCGATCGGCCTTACCGACCTGATCTCCCGTACCGAGATGACCAGGATGTGATTGTTACCACCCCAACCGACCTGATTCGCTGGGGGCCGGTCATTGCCGGGTTGCTGGCGGCTCTGGCAACCCTGATTACCCTGAGTGTGCTGGGGTTAGCTATCGGGGCCACTACTATTGACGGCACGGTTCGGAATCTTGGGCTGGGTACCGGTATCTGGGCCGCACTTACGGCGCTGGTGGCATTCTTCGTTGGTGGGTTGCTGGCGGCACGCACTGCCGCCGTACGCGGGCACAGCAACGGTCTCCTGAATGGTGCCATGGTCTGGTTTGTAGCGATCCCGTTGCTGGTCTACTTGCTGACCAGCGGCATCGGCACATTTGCCCGTACCGCCGCAGCAATTGCTGCACCCGTTGCCAGTCAGGCTGTCGGTACAACCGGAGACGATACAGCCCTGCAACTTCCCGGCCAGGCCGGAGAAACCACACCTTCCGAGGTTGTGCCGCAGGATCTAACGCAAGAGCAGATCGCGCGCGCATCGGAGATTGTGAGTCGGGGAGCCTGGGGCACCCTGCTCTCGCTGGGGTTGACGGCCGCGGCTGCCCTGGTAGGTGGCTATCTGGGGGCACGCTCGCGGGTACCACACCGAACTGTGCGCGAAGCACACACCTGACATACCTGCGTTTTGTGCGGCAGCATGGCTGCCGCACTCCATACCTATGCGTTTTGTGCGGCAGCTATGGCTGCCGCACTTCATATTCCATAATTTACACAAGTTACGCGGTCTCTCCCTTGGAAGTAGATATCGCCTCCGGCAGGGCGGAAGAAACCAGATCTTTTGCACAAAATATTTGCACAAGGTGCAAATGTTTTGTGCAAAAGCATATAAACGTACCATGCTGCCGCAGGCGATTCTGTCGTTCATCGGGGTAACTATCCGGTTTGAAGACGCACCGCGTAACTCCTGTGATTTACACGAGTTACGCGGTCTCTCCCTTGGAAGTAGATATCGCCTCCGGCAGGGCGGAAGAAACCAGATCTTTTGCACAAAATGTTGGCTCGAAGAGCCAACATTTTGTGCAAAAGATAAAACAGTACCACGCTGCCGCAGGCGATTCTGGCTTCCATCTGGTCAAACATCCGAATTGAACGCCCACCACGTAAGTCCTGTGATTTATTATGCCGGCTTTGTCGCAACACGGGCCAGAATCGCATCCGCCACATCAAGGGCGGCATGCGGCTGCCCGGCCCGCCCGGCACCGGCCCGCAACGCCTCCAGGTAGGCAGGCGTATTCAGTAAATTCTCTACCACCACGGGCACCATCTCGGTCAGGCGCACCTGCACCCCGGCCCCGGTCGCCACCACATAGTCGGCATTCCACTCTTCCTGGCCGGGAACCGGGTCAACAATCAGCAGCGGCGTCTGCCGGGCCATCAACTCGCTGATGATCAGGCCGCCTGCCTTGGTGACAACCAGGGCGCTGATCGCGCTCAGATCGTCGAGGTAGTCGATAAACCCGACCATGCGCAACTTCAACGTTGAACTGGATTGGAGATCGGTCAGTTGTTCCTGCAGGTTCTTGTTGCGCCCGGCAACGACCAACAGCGTACCGTGGATCTCCCGCTCCAGCAGGCCCGTCACCATCTGGCGCACCGTTTTGGGATTAAGCCCGCTGCCAATCAGCGTGATCACCGGGCCATCCGTGATCTGATGCGCCTGCCGGATCTGCGCCGGATCTTTTGACTGCGCAATCTCCGGATCGACCGGAATGCCGGTCACGGTGATCAGGGACTCGGGCACGCCGCGCTGCGCCAGCAGTCGGGCCGTCTCGTCCGAGCCGACAAAGTAGCCGTCAACGCGGGAGTAGGCCCACAGAATATGCCCGGTATAGTCGGTGACAACACAATAGATCGGCAGATTGAGCTTGCCCTGGCGCTTGAGCGACAACAAAATATCCAGCGGCAGGAAATGGGTGCAGACAATCACATCGGGGTTGTAGCGGCGCACAAACTTATCCAACCCGAAGATCCCCAGGCGCACGACCAGTTCGCTGAAGCGCTTGCCGATCTGCGAGTCGCCCTGATCGACCCGCTCATAGTAGTAGGACCAGAGCTCGGGCAACTTCTCGGAGACCTCCGTATATGAACCGGCATAGAGCTTCCCAAACAGCGGCAGCCCGGCCTCGAAAAAATCCTCAACCCAGACCTGCTCAACCTGGCGCTGCTGAAACGCGCTTTCCAGCGCTGTAGCCGCGCGCAGATGCCCCAGGCCGATGGAGGCATGCAATATCAGAACGCGTGTCATGAAGTACCTTTCAAATCAGGTTACAGGTTACAGGTTACAGGTTACAGGTTACAGGTTACACGAGTTTCGCCGTGGGCATGCAAACGGGCCATTTCGCCCGATGAACGTCAGATTCGCCTGCGGCAGCATGATACTTCATGGACTTCCGCCCTGCCGGAGGCGAAATTTCCTTTTGTGTGAGCAACCGCGTAACGCGTGTGAATAAATGCTATTGTACCGCAACATGTGTGCCAGGAGTCGTGGACAGACAGCTTTGATCAAAGTGACATATGCGGCTATGGTCCTGCAACACCCTGGCATAGATATTGCCAGCAGAAGAATGCCCGTCACGGGCTATGCTATCGATTCTTCCAGAGTGAACAGCGGGAGCGCGGAACAGCTTCGCGGAACATCAGCAAAGGAGTGTAGTGATTCTGGTTTCTTGTGGAAAAAGTATATGTCTATGAACCTGCTTTTAGGAATTTTTGGAGTTATATTAGTCCTGCTGGTTGCAGTGGATGTACTCCAGACAACACTGCTGTTACGCGGTAGCGGCCCATTCACCTCCCGTCTGAACAACATGTTATGGAAAGTTGCCTTGTCTGCGCATCGTGTACGGCCGGCGCATCGACTGCTTGGCTACGTGGGATTGCTTATAATTATCTTCACCATTTTCCTCTGGATAAGCCTTATCTGGGTTGGCTGGGTCTGCATCTTCGCTACCGAACCAACCGCCGTACTGTCAGCACAAGATAACCAACCCGCATCGCTATCGGATCGTGTGTATTTCGTCGGGTATACGCTTATTACGCTGGGGTTGGGCGATTACAAAGCTGGTGGGCCGATCTGGCAGGTGGCAACCGTTATTGCGTCAACCAATGGCTTTTTCCTGGTGACGCTCATCATCACCTATCTGCTGCCGATTGTCTCCGCTGTGGTACATCAACGTCAGCTTGCTACATACATTACCGGTCTGGGAACTTCGCCTGCGCAAATCCTGACCTGTGCCTGGAATGGGCAAGATTTCAGTGCCTTATCGCAACACCTGATGGCGCTTACGCCAGATGTCTTGAAGCTTGGACAGCAACATCTGGCATATCCCGTGCTCCATTACTATCATAGTCGGGAACACTACAGCGCTATTGCACCAAAGATTGCCACCCTTGATGAAGCCCTGACAGTGCTCGAATATGGCTTAGAACCTGCACAACAACTCGATGCCATAGAAGTACGCCCACTACGCATGGCAATTACTCACTTTTTAAACACCCTTGAAACGGCGTTTATCACTCCGGACAGCGATACCCCGCCGTTGCCCGACCTCTTGCGTGTACGCGATCAGGACATTCAAACGGTGTCGGCAGATGTCTTTCAACACAGGACAACTCATCTGACACGGCGGCGGCAACTACTGCTGGCCCTGGTCAAGCGTGATGGATGGAACTGGGAAGATGTTCGTGCAATGGTTGCCCCCCGTGAAGATATGCGGTAGTGCAATCGTACCCGGCACACTCGCCGCTGACGGGTTAACGGTTAACGGTTATGCGTAATTACGTTGTGGAGACGTGGAGTATGCTGCAGATGCCTCAGCACACGCTGCGTCTCGGCGGTTTGAGCAGCCTCTGGAGAGAATATATGGTACCGAGTTGCACCTTCACCGATCCGGCGCTGGCCTGCCAGAACGGCATGCCGGTCGCGGCCGGCATCTGGAACGTGGACCCGCCCGCCTCATCCTACCCGGCCTGCATTGCAGTCAAGGCCGCCGAACAACAGGAACAGACAATCGGTGCGATGTACCTGCGGCGGCTACACGAGGCGGTGATGCTGGAACAGCGCAACATTGTCCGATCCGAGGTTTTGCTGGCGCTGGCGGAGAAGCTGACCAGGGACGGGCAGCTCTACCAGCTCTACCGTTCGCAGGTAGCACAGGCTGAGTTGGCGCGAGGCGCGTAATGTCTACGCCACCGCTTGCCATCGTCATTGTGACACGCAACCGCCGGAAGACGCTCCGGCGCACGCTGGAGCAGTTGCATGCGCTGGAGGCGGCGTACCCGATCGTCGTGGTGGACAACGCCTCGACCGATGGAACGGTTGCCGAGATTCGGGAGCGATTTCCACGAGTAGAGGTTATCCTGCTGGCGCAGAACCTCGGCGCGATTGCGCGCAACTATGGCGTGTATCATGTGCGACAGCCCTATATTGCCTTCGCCGATGATGACTCCTGGTGGGCGCGGGGCTCGCTGGCACAGGCAATTCAGATCTTTGAAGAGTATCCCCGGCTGGGGCTGATTATGGCGCGCATCAAGGCCGGGCCGGAAGAGCGGCTCGATCCATGCTGCGAGTTGATGCAGCGCAGCCCGCTGCCACGCCCGGCGGATCTCCCCGGCATTCCCATCTTGGGCTTTGTCGGCTGTGGTGCGCTGGTGCGTTGCGCGGCGTTCCTGCAGGTCAACGGCTTTCACAAGCGGTTTGGTTCGGGTGGGGAGGAGGCGCTGCTGGCAATTGATCTGGCCCGCCACGGCTGGGGGCTGACCTACATCGACACGCTGGTGGCGCACCATCACCCCTCCGGCCAGCGCGACACCGACCGCCGGCAGATCGAGGGAACGCGTAACTGGCTCTGGACGGCCTGGCTGCGCCGCTCGAACCGGCATAACCTGCGCCTGACGAGTATGCTGCTGCGTGACGCGCTAACCAGTTCCACGACGCGCCGGGCGCTGGCACTGGCATTCCTGGGCCTACCCTGGATCATCCGCGAACGGGTAGCCATACCGGGGGAACTGGAGCGGCAGATCGAGTTGCTGGAGGAGCAAATGGGGGTGTTTTAGCAGCACCTGTTTTTTACCCCAGAGAATACCGAGAACACCGCGGGATACGCCCGGTGCTGCAGCCAGTATGCTACAGCATCGGGCTTTTTTGTAACAACGGCTGTCACACTCACACATCATAATGTCTGGTATGATGAATTATGGCAGAATCATCCACTCTCGGCAGCATCGCAAATGTGACGATCCTTTGGAGTAAACCGTCTCTATCTGAGAATACCAAGTGATTGGAGAAGAACCCGTGGCTCCACGCGAGTTTACCGTGGCCGATGAGTATCACTATGACCGGCGCTCAGCGCTACGCTGGCTGCTGTCGCATATTCGGCGTTATCCGCTGCTACCAATGATGGCTCTCCTGGGGACGGTTGGCTCAACTGTGTTGTTTAGCCTGACCTTTCTGGTGATTGGGCGGGCGTTCGACATGGTGACAACTGCGCCTGACTATGGCCGGCTGCTCTTCCTGGCCCTGGCGGTGCTGGCAATCCGGGTGACGCAGGGCTTGATGAGCCTGGGCAGTGCCTTTGCCATCGAGCTGCTGGCCCAGCGCACCGAACGCGACGCGCGGGAAGAGGTCTACATCAGCCTGCTCGGCAAGAGCCAGACCTTCCACAATCGCCAGGAAGTCGGCGATGTGATGGCGCGGGCAACGAACGATGTCCAGCAACTGAACCTGATGCTCAATCCCGGTGTGGCCCTGATCGCGGAGTCGCTCCTGAGTCTGATCATTCCGCTCGTTGCCATTCTGCTGCTGCGGGTTGATCTGCTGCTGGTACCGCTGTTGTTTGTGGTGGCATTTGTGGTGGCGCTACGCCGCTACAACCGCGAACTCAACCCTGTTAGCGGTGCGCTGCGGGGGCAGTTTGGCACCATGAATACCGGACTGGCGGAAGCCATCTCCGGGATCGAGGTGGTCAAAGCCTACGGGCAGGAACTGAAAGAGCGCCGCCGCTTTCAGACAAATGCCCGGCGCTACCGTGACCTGTTTGTGCAGGAAGGCCGCGTCCGGGCGCGTTATCTGCCGCTGCTGCTGTATGGGATTGCCTTTGGGCTGGCCTTTGGGCATGCGCTGCTGCTCTTCCAGGCCAACAACCTGAGCATTGGCGAAGTGATCGCCTTTATGGGGTTGATGGGCCAGTTGCGCTTTCCCACCTTTATCTCGCTCTTCTCCTTTGCGCTGGTGCAACTGGGTCTGGCCGGAGCCGAGCGCATCCTTACGCTGATCCGCGCCGAAACCGATCTGGACGAGAATGCCGATGGGATCGCGCAACCCATCCAGGGCGAACTCTGCTTTGCGCAGGTTACGTTTGGCTATGGCGATGTGCCGGTGCTGAAAGATATCAGCTTCGGGGCCAAACCCGGCGAGACGATTGCGATTGTGGGGCAGACCGGCGCGGGCAAGAGTACGCTGACGAAGCTGGTCAACCGGACCTACGATGTCAGCGCCGGCCAAATGCTGGTCGATGGCATTGATGTGCGTGACTGGAGCCTGCAATCGTTGCGCTCGCAGATCTCCACGATTGAGCAGGATGTCTTTCTCTTCTCCCGGACGATTGCCGAAAATATCGCCTTCGGCGCTGCCGGTAACGGCACGCGTGCGCAGATCGAACAGGCGGCCCGCGAAGCCCAGGCACACGATTTTATCATGACCTTTCCCGAGGGCTACGACACCATGGTGGGCGAGCGCGGCGTCACGCTCTCGGGCGGGCAGCGCCAGCGTATTGCGATTGCCCGCGCCTTCCTGACCAATCCGCGCATTCTCATCCTGGACGACTCGACCAGCGCAATCGACAGCGCCACCGAGGATCAGATCCAGCGGGCGATGCGGCGCATTCTGCAGGGGCGCACCACGCTGCTGATCACCCATCGCATCTCGCAGATTCGCTGGGCTGATCGCATCCTGGTCTTGCGGCGCGGCGAACTGGTAGCGCAGGGTTCCCACGCCGAGTTGATGGCCCGGAGCGAGGTATACCAGCGGATATTTGCCCACTACGAAGCGGATAGTACGCAACCAGTCGGCGATGGGGGGGCTCCCGGCGTGGCAACCAGTGATGCCCAGTTGCTGCAGCAGTTGCTGCTGGCGGATCTGGCGGATACGCCGCAGACTGCCGAAAGCTGATGGTTGCTTACCGGCGGTAGTCCCGTACCGTGTGGGTCCGCGCGTAGATGTTGCCGGGGGCCGGGTGCATGCGTATACTGAAACTACCCCCAGGTCAACGAGGTGAGGAGGAACCCATGGCGAGTCACAATCAACCGTCCGCTGCCGAGGACGCGACCACGCTTGCGCCGGATGACGCCTTTGTGCATTACTACGACCAGCACCCGACCGAGGAGGATCTGATGGGCGAAAGTGTGGCGCAGTCACGGCTGATCTTCTATCTGCTGCAGGTGCTGGAGTGGCTTTACCGGGCCGAGGGCTGGTTCATCGTCAGCGACCTGAACATCTACCGGCGCAAGCAGCGCTACGAGCGCCCGCTGGTCCCGGATGTGGCCCTGTTCAAGGGCGTGGTGCTGCCGGAACGCAAGTGGCGCGGCCTGCGCAGTTGGCGCATGTACGAGCCTGACCGACCGCCGCCGCAGGTGGTGTTCGAGATCTGCTCGGATACCACCTGGCGGGACGACCTGTTCGTCAAGCCGGCGAAGTATGCCACGCTGGGGGTGCAGGAGTACTTCGCCTACGACCCGAACGAGCCGCCCTACTTCCCCCGTCCCGG
>DAOTVB010000019.1:0-57455 GCA_034436755.1 Chloroflexaceae bacterium
TCATCTATCAATCGAACCAGATTGCATTAGTCACTATTATAATTTGTATCGCGGTAAATACTCTGCTGTTGGGATTGCATACCGGACGTCGTTACCGACGCAGCAGAACACATCTCCGTATGCGCCCTGGAAACAGACTGAAGCTACCGCTCCTGCTGGTACTCTGGATCTGTCTCATCGGTTTTGCTATTCCGGAAGCATATACCTTCGAAGCTCGGACAACTGCCAGTGACTATGTGCTGCCACTGCTGATATTTGTGGTTGCCTGGGCAACACGCCGCCAGACGACGCCACCTGTTTCGCCATGTGCCGCACCCTGGATGGTGTTGTACTTGCTCTGGGCAGCTATTGCACTCCTGCATGGCACGTTGCGTGCCGGCTATATGACGCCGGCGGTGGTTCTCTCATCACTGACCGGGATTATTCTGGGCTATGCACTTATCTGGATTATCTACAACACCGTGGATACGATTGACGGCGTAGCACAGGCACTTCTGATATTTGTTCTGAGTGGCAGTATCTGGAATGGTATCGGGTTGTTTTTGCATTTGAGTATGGGTGGCAACTCGCGCATGGTCGGCACATTGATCAATCCGAATGCTTTTGCAATGTATATCAGTATTGTCTGGATCTGCCAACTGGCTATGCTGCTCCAACCCCGGCTACCGGGGCGGTTTCTGTTTACGCTCAACCTGCTATTGCTCTCGATCAGCCTGCTTTTCAGCGGCTCGCGGGGAGCCTGGATTGGCTGTGTAATGACGCTACCTGCAATGATTGTTCTGTTTTCCGACAGGCAATCACGCGTACGCTTGCTGGCCCTCATTGGGATAGTTGTCCTGGCAGCAGCAGTTCTGCTGCCACTCTTCGCCGCACATGAACTGTTGGCACCGGCGCAGGAACGGCTCGACCTTGATCGTGGTTTGACCAGTCGCGTCGTTACCGACACCTTTGTCCTCAGCATGTGGATGTCAAGTCCGGTTACGATGATCTTCGGTACGGGTACAGGAGTATACTCGCTGGTGCATGCCTATCTTAACGATCACGCTGCCAATTCGATCCACAACATCTATACCCTCTACCTCGTAGAACAGGGGCCAATCGGGGTCGTGGCCTGGTTCAGCGTTTTCATTATCGCATTACTTGGGCTATGGCAAGCGCGCCACTATATTCCTGCCGCACAGCAGTGGATCATCAGTGCCTGCTTTTTCTCAATTGTTTCACTGTTAGTCCAGGGCGCAAGTCACGACACTTCAAACCAGCGTCATCTCTGGATGCTTGTTGGACTGGCGTTCGTTATCAGTGATTACGCTCTCAAACGTGGACGGTTTCGCCAGGATAGCGTACCAGGTATCAACCATTACTATTCGATGAAACAGAGGTTCTAACAATGAGTATAAGTGTGATCATGGCAGTTTACAACAACGAACATGACGTCGGGCTGGCTGTGCGTAGCATCCTATCGCAAGAAGTTGAAGCATTTGAACTCGTGATCGTTGACGATGGCTCAACGGACAGTACGATCATGCTTCTTGAACAGTTTGCAGCCGAGGACAGGCGCATTGTATTGTTCCGCAATGCCGGCAATCAGGGCCGGGCGCACGCACGTAACCGTGCAATCAAGGCAGCCCGCTATCCCTTCATTGCTATCCTTGATGCCGATGACATTGCACTACCCCAGAGACTTGGCAACCAACTGGCCTTCATGCGCGATCACCCGGACATCGGTTTGCTTGGAGCCGGGCACATCCGTATCAACGATCACAACCAACCTATCGGGATGGTTCCCTGTCCAACCGAGGATCATGCTATTCGCAAACAGTTTCGACGGTTGCAAATGCCCTTCTGTCATAGCACGGTCTGCTTTCGTCGAAGCATTCTGGAACAGACTGGCCTTTACGATCCACGCTTCGTACGGGGACAGGATGTACATCTCTGTCGCCGCGTTGCGGCCGTAACCAGAACGGCGGCCCTGCCAGAATTGCTGGTCCTCTACCGCGTCGATAATGCACCAGGTGCCGAACGTCTGCGCGATAAATACCGCTGGTCAGCCTATGCTGCCTGGGACAACCTGCGACGCTATCCCAGCCTCACAGGACTGGTCAACCTGCTGCGACTGGTCATGTTAGGGAACCTGCAGTGAACAGGTGCTGGCGCGTGTCGTGCAACTGATTGGCAAAACCAACCAGTTCAATCTTACCACCCGCCGCCACACCGAGGCCGAGATCCGCCGCATGCTGGCATCCAGCGCCTGCTGGACGCACTACTTCAAACTGAAGGACCGCTTTGGTGATAATGGCCTGGTGGGAGTGATGATTGCACACCATATGCCCGCCGACCGCCCCACCTGGGAGATCGATACCTGGTTAATGAGCTGCCGAGTGATCGGACGGCAGATGGAGCAGTTTATGCTGCAGGTTCTGGTTGAGGAAGCCCAGGCTGCCGGCATTGAGATCCTGCGCGGGGTCTACATTCCAACCGCAAAAAATGCCATGGTCGCTGATCTCTACCCGCGCCTAGGATTTGTCGCCATCGGGCAGTTGGGAAATGGTATTGCGCAATACGCACTTGATCTGACAACATACATCAGTATACCGTCTGCATTTATTCACTCCCCGGCGCATGCCATATGTCATTGAAACGCGTCATGCGGTGGGCGTAAAAAATCAGATACATATTCCTACAAAAGCCGTCTTCGCCTGCGGCAGCATGGTATTTTTTACCTTTTTCACAAAAATGTTGCACTATGTGCAACATTTTTGTGAAAAAGATCGGGAACCTTCCGCCCTGCCGGAGGCGAATCGGGCCGTTCATCCAGGCAAATGCCTGATTTGAAACTGGCCGCGTAACGCATGTCATTGAAACAACGTACGCAATCTGGTCTATTCTCGCCCGGTACCAGACCAGATCGAAAGGTTCCGGCCCATGCTCACCACCGGCATCGATATTGTCGAGATTGCTCGCGTAGCCCGAATGCTCGTACATGGAACCCGTCTGCTGGGGCGCGTCTACACCGCCGCCGAGTGGCACTATGGGGACAACAATCCGGCGCGACTGGCAGGCATGTTTGCGGCAAAGGAGGCCGCAGCCAAAGCACTGGGTTGTGGCCTGGACTATATGACTACGGGAGGCGTCGCCCTGTGTGATCTGGAGATTACCGGCGATGCCGGCGGTCGCCCGTGCCTGACTCTACATGGCACCGCTCACACCCAGGCAGAAGCGCGCGGCTGGCGGACATGGTCGGTCAGTCTATCCACTACGCAGCAGCACGCGGTTGCGCTGGTTGTGGCCGTTTCATATTTCGGAATGCGGTAGCGCTGCCGCGTAGCCTGGCAGCATGATCATGCAGCAGCACTGTTACCACACTCCATATCTGTAATGTTCACAAATGACGTAAGCGATCCTCACCTGGAAGTAACTGTCACCTCCGGCAGGGTCGCGTAATATTCAGGACTTACGCGGTGCTGCCTGTTTCATCCTGGTACCAGACATAAATGCCAGAATCGCCTGCGGCAGCATGGTACGCTTTTATTCTTTCTCACAAAAACGTTGCACTCTATGCAACGTTTTTGTGAGAAAGACGGTCCTCTTTTACCCTGCCGGAGGCACTGTCCACTGGCAAACACAAGATCGCGTAACGCACATCAGCACGGGTCGTTTCACGTTTTTCGCTCATTTCACGGCGTTCGTGGTCCAAACTTTCACCGCGTAACTCCTGTAATATTGTGGAGATAAAGAGATGGACACAACTATACCAGTACCTGTATCACGGCATACCGCAGGACCAACGAACACCCGAACGCAACCGGCGGTAAAAAGCATCTGGTGGTTCACCTTTGCTGGATTCTCCCTGCTCTACCTGCTAACCGCACAGCGGGGGATAAGCTGGCAGGATAGCGGTTGGTTTCAATGGCGCGTCCTCACCGGCGACTACACCGGACCTTTCGGCCTGGCGATGGCCCATCCACTCTACATCGCTGCCGGCCAGCTTTTTACGGCTATTCCCATCGGCAATTTTTCCGGCCTGCTCAACTGCTTTTCCGGAGTTGGCATGGCGGTGGCACTGGCAAACCTCGCCGTGATCAACAGTCTCCTGACTGGACGCCAATGGATCGGGTTGGCAACCGCAGCCATGCTGGGGGTATCGCACACCGTCTGGTGGCTGTCAACGATCGCCGAGGTCTACACCTGGAGCGTTGCCGGGTTAACAGCGGAAATCTGGTTGCTACTACTGATCATACGGAAGCCGCGCCGGCAGTTGCTGGTCGCGCTGGCGTTTGTTAATGGCCTCGGATGGAGCATTCATAATCTTGCCCTGCTGCCACTGCCGGTCTACGCTACTGTTGCGCTACTGCTTGTCCTGCGGCGACAGTTGCCTGCCTGGTCCCTGTTGCTGGCCCTGGGCAGCTATCTCCTGGGGAGCGGGCTCTACCTTGCCATGATCATTCAGCTGGCGGTGGCAACGGGTGATCCGGCCATGGCGGTTTCCAGCAACCGGGGGAGTTTTAAGATCAACGCCGCCCTGGGCAGCCTGAATTTTGTCAGCTTTATCGGGCCACTGGCATTCATTGGCCTGACACGCCTGCGTCACCGGCTGGGCAACTGGCCGGCGACGGCACTCGGAGCAATTGCCATCATTCAGATTGGATTTGTGGCCCGCTATCCGGTGGCCGACCAGTTTACCTTCCTGCTTCCGTCGCTGGTGATGATCGCAATCGCGGCAGCGGTTGGTGTCGCCGTCCTGAGTGATCAATCGACGCACTGGCGGCGGATGGCTACCGTTGCCTGTACCCTCTCCGTCCTGCTACCACCAGTGATCTATGCCAGCAGCCCGACACTGCTGAAGACCATCGGAGTAACCGTTCAACGCCCGCGTGAATTACCTTTCCGTGATGAGGCACGTTACTGGCTGGTGCCATAGAATTTCAATGAGCAATCCGCTGATTTATTTGCCCACGCAGCCCTGCAGCAGGCCACTCCTGACGGTATCATCATTGCCGATAATGTCACGGTGAGCGCCTTGCGCCTGGTTCAGGTACATGAACATATCGCCCCGGGTGTACTGGCGCAAACAAAGGAAGCATTCGATGCGATCTATGCCGAAGATCCCGCAGCCCTGACGACGCTGATTGACACGCATCGTCTGTATGCAGTCTCAGCCGTACCCGGCTATACGTCGCCTATCCTCTTGAGACGGAGCATGTTTAGCGCTGAAGGCGTTCTCTATCGCATCAGCAATCCACCCACGACCAATATTCTGCACGAATAGTTAAAACGTCGAAAAAACAGATCTCCTACAATAGCAATCCTACATTGATTGGGAACTGGTTCTTCGAGACTCGCTGCTCACCGCTTGATGAACGTTGAATGTTTCATTCGGATGTCGCTGCGCAGGAGTCCCGGCTTCAGCCGGATCGGGCGTTCCCGGTAGCATACAGTTGCCCCGGCAGATATTCACCGGCTAAAGCCGGGACTCCAGCAGGTCACATGTCCGGACTATTTTTTCAAAGTTCATACGGCGGCACTATGACAAATCAGGATTGCTAAATCACCTTCGCAGAGTTTTCGATGAATAGCGACATGCGTTACACGATGGCTGTTTAAATACGGAAAATTGCGTAACGCATGACAGAAAGAAGTGTTATGCAACAGTTTGCGATGCTCTTTCCCGGACAGGGAGCACAGTTTGTGGGGATGGGCCGGAACCTGGCCGAAGCGTATCCGGTAGCGGCACAGGTTTTTGCTCAGGCGGACGATATCCTGGGGTTTGCGCTATCGCGTCTATGTTTTCATGGCCCCGAACAGGAACTGAACGATACCATCAATGCCCAGCCCGCCATCTTTGTCACCAGTATTGCAGCGTGGCAGGTATTTCGCCGGCTCGTCGGCAGCGAACTACACCCCCACGCCATCGCCGGGCATAGCCTGGGTGAATACAGTGCCCTTGTCGCAGCAGGAGCGCTTGACTTCGCCGATGCGTTACGCCTGGTGCGTATACGGGGACAGACCATGCAGCAGGCGGGGACCATCGCACCCGGCGGTATGCTGGCAGTGATCGGGCTGGATCTGCCCCAGATTGAACAGCTCGCTGCAATGGTCGCTGAACAGACCGGACAGATCCTCACTGTGGCAAACGATAACTGTCCGGGACAGGTCGTTGTCGCCGGAGAGCCAGTAGCCCTGGAAGTCTTCGCCCAGGCCTGCATGCAGCAAGAGGCCGCCCCACCGACCCGCCTGAAGGTGAGTGTGGCTCCGCATACGCCACTGATGCAGCCAGCCCTACCCGCTTTCCAGGCAGCCCTGGCGGCCACCCCCATCGCTGACCCCGGCATTCCACTGGTGGGCAATGTCTCAGCAACCTGGCTCCGAACGGCTACGGAGGTACGCCATGAACTTGGCACACAGTTAACCCACCGGGTTCGCTGGCATGAGTCGATGCAATGCCTGATTGCCGACGGTGTCGATACGATGGTGGAAGTCGCACCGGGCAAAGTGCTTAGCAACATCATCCGCTTTATCAAGCGCTCAATCCGACGGATCAATATCGGCGATGATCTTGCTACACTCACGCAACTGGATACGCTGCCGGCAAACAAGCAGTAGTTCACCAGCGTAGAGATTTCCTTTCCGTTGGCTAGAGGGTTAAGATACAAAGGTTAAATCATGAATAGTTCTCGATCAATACCAATGTCTGCACCCGATCTGACTGTGGCCGAAATCGCGGCAGTTCAGCAGGTCTTGCAGACGCCGGTTCTGAGCATTGGTCCGCAACTGACGGCTTTCGAGCAAGCCTTTGCCACCTACACCGGCACAGCCCATGCAATCGGTGTGAACGCCGGAACCAGTGGACTCCATCTCTGTATGATCGCTGCGGGTGTTCAGGAAAACGACCTGGTGATCACCACGCCCTTCTCGTTTATCGCCTCGGCTAATTGCATTCTGTATGAGCGGGCCATTCCGGTTTTTGTCGATGTTGACCCGACAACCGGTAATATTGACCCAGAACTGGTGGCCGAAGCGGTGACGGCATTATCGCAAAAACCCTGGACAGCCGGCACTACCCGCTGGTTGCCCCCCGCGCTCCGCACTGCGCCGGCATCACGGCATCACCTCCGCGCCATCCTGCCGGTGCATGCCTTTGGGCAGGCAGCCGATATGATAACACTTGGCGCAACCGCCCGCCGGCATAACCTGGCCCTGATCGAAGATGCATGCGAGGCGATCGGCGGCACGTATAACCATCAGCGGATCGGCACGCTGGGCCACGCGGCAGCCTTCGCCTTCTATCCCAACAAGCAGATGACCACCGGCGAGGGCGGGATGATCACCACCAATGACCCGGAGTGGGCGATGCTCTTCCGAAGTCTGCGTAACCAGGGCCGCGATGTCTTTGACGCCTGGCTAAACCATACCCGCCTGGGCTACAACTACCGCCTCGACGAACTAAGCGCCGCCCTGGGCCAGGTACAGATCCAGCGGATTGAGGAGTTGCTGCAAAAACGGGCGCAGGTAGCCCACTGGTACAGCGAACGCCTGGCTGATCTGGAACTGGTTGAGTGTCCGATTATCGCACCAACTACGACCCGGATGAGCTGGTTTGTCTATGTTGTGCGGATCAAACCACCCGCCAGCCGGGATGCTGTTATGCAGCACCTTGCCGAAGTAGGTGTCCCCAGTCGGCCTTACTTTATGCCGATTCACCTGCAGCCCTTCTATGTGCAGAAGTTCGGCTATCAGCGGGGCGCTTTCCCAGTTACAGAGTATCTGGGAGATGTCTCACTGGCGTTACCATTTTCCGGCATCATGACCGAGAATCAGGTAGAATATGTCTGTGAGCAGATACAAACCAGTCTGCTGAGAAGTGTCTGAAGGGATAGCAGTTACCGAGGTGGTGATTGAAGCGTGTAATTCGTCAATTTACGCGACAGGGTTGCCTGCGGCGGTGGATACCGCAGTTCATCGTCAGCATGTGCCTGCTGATCCTGCTCCTTCTCGCTACGGCAAACTGGTGGCTTTCCGCAATTGGATACTGGCTACATCAACCGGAGCAGTTGCGTCAGGTTGATGCAGTGGTTGTCCTGGGGGGAGGTAATTCCGAACGCCTGCGACAGGGTGTCACCCTCTACCAACAGGGTCTTACTCCGGAAATATGGCATACAGGTGACATCGTATGGCCGGGACAAACCATCTCCGATGCCCGGGCAGCCACCCGACAGGCGATTGCCCAGGGCATACCGGCTGAGGCAGTTCACCTGCTGACGACCACCAGCACCTGGGAAGATGGGGAGCAAGTCGCCGCATTCGCCCAACAACGGCAGATCGATAGCCTCCTGCTGGTCACCGACTGGTGGCACAGCCGCCGGGCCTTATGTGCGCTCCACCACCACATGGATGACAGCGTCACTATTTATTTCTCACCCGCCAGTTCATCCTTTGGACCGACAACCTGGTGGCACTCCGAAACCGGGCGCACTATGGTAACCAGGGAACTACTAAAATCCGGCTACTACTGGCTGCGTTATGGAATGGTTCCCTGCTGCTGTTAGTTCCGCATACCACATCCGCATTATTCACTCCATTCACCAGTATCACAACCCCGGTAGTTACACCCGAATCAAGCGAGGACAGCGAGATCAGGTTTCGCTGTCCTCGCCTGGCCTGCTTTGTCTCCAGGACTACGGCGACTAATACTGGTCCGTTTTCAATGAAGAGGATCGACCAGAAGAAGAGGAGGAGGATACGAAACGTATGAAGAAGCAGATTCGCAATCGTCACCTGTTTATCAGCGACATGCTCTTGCTCCCCCTGGCGACATATTTTAGCTTTGTGCTCCGACTAGAACACTTTGATCTGGGACGCTACTGGATCAGTTTTTTGCTATTTACTCTGGCAATTATCCTGATTGTACCACTGGTTTTTCTCTGGATTGGGATCTATACACGCTACTGGCGCTACGCCTCAGTCGAAGAGTCGCTCCTTTTATCTGGGGCTCTCGGCATTGCAACCGTGCTTGCCGACAGTCTCTTTATCGGGGCACACCTGCTCTATGACAATAGTAACTTACCCCAGTCTATTCCGATAATCTTCTTCCTACTGGCACTAACCATTACGGCGGGACCACGCCTGAGTATACGTCTCTCTATGCACTATCAACAGCGTATGAAGAAGTCACCGCTCCGGGTTCTGATCGTGGGTGCGGGTGACACTGGCGCGATGATTACGCGCCAACTTCGCCAGAATCCGCTACAGAACATGGAAGTGGTTGGCTTGCTTGATGATGATAGTAGTAAACATAACATGCGGATTCATGGCGTACCAGTGCTGGGCAACCGCCACCAGATACTGCGATTGGTACCGACATATGGCGTGAACCAGATCGTCCTGGCAATGCCGACAGCTCCCGGCAAAGTCATCCGCGAGATTGTGGCAATGTGTGACGCGGTTGGGATTCAGACGAAGATCATTCCCGGCATTTACGAACTGTTGGATGGCAAAGTAAGCATTAATCAGTTGCGTGATGTACAGATTGAAGACTTGTTGCGCCGCGAACCAATCCAGACCGATACCAGCGCCGTCAGAGAACTGATACATGGCAAACGGGTGTTGATCACCGGTGGTGGCGGCTCGATTGGCAGCGAACTCTGTCGCCAGGTCTTTCGCTTTCACCCGGCGGAACTAATCATCCTGGGACATGGCGAGAATAGCGTCTTTGCTATTCATAATGAATTACGCAATTGGATTGCAGCCGGGAAATGTCCGGCACTACCCTACACCTCCAATGGATTACTAACAGATAACTCTCAGACAAACACATCCGCATGCATCTGCCGTCCAAAAGCCGTTATTGCCGATATTCGCTTTGCTGATCGTATTCACAGCGTATTTGAGGAATACCGTCCCAACATTGTTATTCACGCCGCCGCCCATAAACACGTTCCCCTGATGGAAGATAACCTGGCCGAGGCCATCACCAACAATGTGCTGGGTACCCGTAATGTGCTGAATGCAGCCATGGCCGTCAATGTTGAACATTTTGTGATGATCTCGACAGATAAAGCGGTAAATCCGACCAGTATTATGGGGGCCAGCAAACGTGTGGCCGAGTTACTCGTTCACCAGGCCGCCCAGATCAGTCAGAAGACCTATCTGGCCGTGCGCTTCGGCAATGTTCTGGGCAGCCGGGGCAATGTGGTACTGACTTTTCAAAAGCAGATTGCCGCCGGTGGACCGATCACCGTCACACACCCGGAGATACGGCGCTTCTTTATGACTATCCCCGAGGCTGTGCAACTGGTACTCCAGGCGGCAACCTTAGGGCATGGTGGCGAGGTCTTCACCCTGGACATGGGTGAGCCAATCAAGATTGTAGACCTGGCTCGGGATATGATCGAACTCTCCGGGCTGGAGGTTGGCCAGGATATTGATATTGTCTTCAGTGGTTTGCACCCCGGCGAAAAACTCTATGAAGAGCTGTTTATTCCAGGTGAACAGTATAAGCTCACGATCCATAACAAGATCTTTATTGCCTGTAATGCCAGTAGTTTTGTTCCAACCCATCTGGCAACCGCAATCAGCGCATTGGAGACTGCCGCACAGCATAATGATACGGCTACCATCGTGCGCCTGCTGTCGCAATTGATCCCGGAACTACATCGTCCGGCCCTGCTGCATCAGGAAGAAGAAGGCCAGAACCAGGTACAATCGGGGCAGCCGCTACGTATGCAGGCCGTCGGGGATTGATTGAAGATAGCGGAGCGATTGGAGATTGAACAGTTATGAAGATTATCCTCTTTGAAGATGAACTCTGGCGCAACTTCACCCCGCTGGTCTACACCCGGCCGCTTTTTGACCTGCGCTGTGGTGGCTTTACGCTGCGCGAGCGGGTGGCCGCCTGGCATGCCACGCATCAGCAGGATATCTTATTGGTGCGCGAATTTGGCAGTACCACGCAACCCATGTCCATTCCCATTGACGGCAATACCAGGGGCGAACTGACCATTGCGGGCCTCTGCCGACCACATTTGATGGGCTATTATGGACCTGTCGGCGGAATGCTCAACCTGCTGAGTGACAGCACACCGCTGACGCTGATCAACGGACGCGCACTTGATCTGGACTGGCTGGCCGGGTTACTCGCCGCGCCGCTCAACACGGTCTATGTTGCCGATGGCACTTTGCTGGGGGCGCGCCTGTCACCGGCTGTCGCCAGCGCAGTGCTCTACTACCTGGGGGCGCAGGCCACCGCCGAGGCCCTTGCGGAGTTGCAACGCTTTGCCCGAGTGCAGGAGGTCAACGCGATTCTATTGCAGTATCCCTGGGATTTGATCACGCAAACCGGCGAGCAACTGATCCAGGATCTGTCGCTGTTGACGGCACGGCTGCCCCGCTACAGCGCCGATGATCCGCAGGTGGTGGTGCGCGGCGGCACGCATGTCTATGTCGATCCTTCAGCGCAACTTGATGGACCGCTGGTGCTGGATGCGCGTGACGGCCCGATCCTGATTGACCAGGACGCGCGGATCGAGCCCTTTAGCTTTATTCAGGGGCCGGCCTACATCGGCGCAAAGAGTCTGATTGCCAGTGCCCGCATCCGGGGCGAGACCAGCATCGGCCCGATCTGCCGGATCGGGGGTGAAGTGGAAGCCAGTATTGTTCAGGGCTTTAGCAACAAACACCACGATGGATTTTTGGGCCATAGCTGGGTGGGTGAGTGGGTCAATATCGGTGCAATGACAACCAATAGCGATCTGAAAAACACCTATGGGAATATTCGCGTGGTGATTGAGAGCCTGGGGCAACTCGACAGTGGAGTACTCAAACTGGGCTGCTTTCTGGCCGATCATGTTAAACTCAGCATCGGGCTCCATCTCAATGGTGGTACAATTGTCGGCACGGGCAGCAACATCTTTGGCGTCCCGGTAGCTCCCAAGACCATCCCACCATTCACCTGGGGCGGGGAGGTCTTTCATGAATATCGCATTGATAGTATGATTGACGTAGCGCGCAAGGTGATGGCGCGCCGCAAACAGAGCATGTTGCCCGCGTATGAAACGCTGCTACGCGCCGTCTTTGGTATGACGCGCGCCAGCCGCACCACGCTCACCGAGACCCTCCCGGCAGAACCGACAATCCATCCCGGCAGCCAGGAGTGGCCCCGGTTGCCGACCGAGGCCAGAGCGATACACGCTTATGCACCTGTTCTACTCGATCCATCGGTACCCACCCAATGACACAGATAGAACAAATAGAGAACAAAGAACAAAGAACAAAGAACAGATAGAGCATTCGCTCAATATGCATGCAATACAATCGGTGCTCTGTTTCCTAAATATGCCAGGAGTCATGATGATCACTACTTCACCACGAGAAAACGGCTCCCACTCTGCCGTTCTACTGATCTCCTGCCCGGATCAAACGGGGCTGGTAGCCACGATAACGGAGTTTATCTATACTAATAATGGCAACATTATCCATCTCGATCAGCATGTCGATTTTCAGCACAAGATTTTCTTTATGCGCATCGCATGGGATCTGGCAGACTTTCGCATACCGGCCGATGCCATTAGCACGGTTTTTGGGGAGATTGCCACGCGCTTCAACATGGCCTGGAGCCTGCAGTTATCCGACTTTGTCCCGCGCATGGCGGTATTTGTATCGAGCCAACTGCACTGCCTGTATGACCTTTTGTCACGGTATCAATCGCAGGAGTGGTGCATCGAAATTCCGCTGATCATCAGCAACCATCGCGCCGCCGAGCAGATTGCCCACCAGTTTGCTATCGATTTCCACTATCTGCCCGTCACGCGGGACAACAAACGGGAGCAGGAAGCAAGCCAACTGGAACTGCTGCACGCATATCAGGTGGACTTTATCGTGCTGGCGCGGTATATGCAGATCCTGTCAGGCGACTTTGTGGCACACTATCCTAACCGTATTATTAATATTCACCACTCGTTCTTGCCGGCGTTTGCCGGGGCGAAGCCCTATCACTCGGCCTATGATCGCGGTGTCAAGATTATCGGTGCCACCAGCCACTATGTCACCGCCGAACTGGACAATGGCCCGATTATTGAGCAAGATGTGGTGCGTGTCAGCCATAAAGACGCGGTCAGAGATCTGATCCGCAAAGGCAAAGATCTGGAGAAGATCGTACTGGCGCGGGCGATCTGGAACCATATTCAGCATAAGATCCTGGTCTACAACAACAAGACCGTCATCTTTGAGTAGCACAATCGGCGCAAAAAAACGGGCCAGAGATGCTCTGGCCCGTCCACAACATTAGTTTTTACCCCACCCACATTACCTGCGGCTGAATGAACCTCGACAATCTACAAACCCAAAACCTCTTATCTTTCACCCAATTTCACAACGATAGTCCCTTTTTATTAAGCACATGTAGAAAGGATAAACCGACAAAGCGTACATAGTGTTGTACTGGATAGATTGTGTTCCGTGTTGCTTTGTCCTCTGTTCTTTCCGTGTTCCTTCTATTCTCCATAAACGACCATTGCGTAGTTATTCGCGCACCAGCGTAAAAATCGTCGCCTCCGGCGGACACCCCAGGCGGAATGGTAGCCCACCCAGGCCGCGCGTAATATACAACTGCATCGCCTGCACCCGCTCATGCCCGATGGCATAGCGCATCCCGTGCAGCGGCAGGCAGAACCAGCCCAAAAATGGCAGGCACATATGCCCGCCATGCGTATGGCCGGAGAACTGCACCGCGATATTGTGCCGGGCGGCAACGTCGGCAAAATCGGGTGCATGTGCCAGCAGGAGCGTAAACGCATCGGCAGGCACATGCGCCAGCGCCGCATCCAGGTCAGCCGCGCCGCCCCACATATCATCAACCCCGGCCAGCCAGAAGGTGCCACCGCGCCGGCTTAAGCGCTTGCCGGCGTTGATCAAAAACTCAATCCCCAGCGGCTCCAGCACTGCGCGAATCGCGTCAACCCCTTCCCAATAGTCATGGTTGCCCGGCACGGCATACATGCCCAGCGGAGCATGCAGCGGCCCCAGCAACTCCGGCAGTTCGACGATGGGCTCAGGAAAGCTGACAAAATCACCCGTCATGATCAGCAGATCGGGCTGTTCTCGGACCATCTGCGCCACGGCCCAGCGGGTATTCTCGTGCCCGTAGGGTTGCCCCAGATGCATATCGCTCAGTTGCCCAATGCGCAGCCCCTCCAGCGCGGGCGGCAGGTTCGGCAGGCGCAACGTTACGCGCTCCAGCACCGGCCGACGCGGCTCAACCAGCACGGTATAGGCCGCACCCGCAACCCCGGCAGCACCGAGTGCTGCTGCGGCCGCCACGCCACCCGCCTGCACCGCCAACGCCGCCAGTGTTCCCGCAACCGCACCCGCACCCAGCCAGCGCGGTGAGTAGCGTACGAGCGATGGATCGAAACGCGCCGGTTTCATCGATTTCGTCTCAGATACCGTCGGTGTGGTCGATGTCATAAATTCTCATGCTCCTCGATCTTCTTCGCGTTTCCGGTTCGCCTCGGTGGATAGCTGTCCCTGGACCTCCCGGCAACAACCCGTATTTTGCGTCAGGTAGTGCCGGATTACTATACCGCGTCAATATGACGAAGCGATGAATTGACGCGCTCTGAACAGATCGGTACAATAATAGCAGGTCGCACGAACCACAGGCATACAGCATACCAGCCATAGTTACACGCAAGCCAACCCGGTGCGCGCTCCCCTGGATCTTTTGCACAATCGTCATGTACACGACGTACGCGGTGGGCATGCAAACCGGACATGTAACCAGGTAGACGGCAGAATCGCCTGCGGCAGCATGGTACTGTTTTATCTTTTTCACAAAAATTTGCACAAAGTGCAAATTTTTGTGAAAAAGAATGGAATCCTCCGCCCTGCCGGAGGCGAATCCCAATCCGCCTGGACGCACGACCACCTAAGTTGTGTCATGTAATCATTTGTACATATGCCTAGAAGAGACGCATACGCGCCATGCCAGATCTGAGTTATACCGCCATTGCGGATCATGCCGCCTTTGAAGAACGGCTGAAACATGTGCCGCAGGCTCCCGGCATCTACCAGTGGAAGGATGCCCAGGGTACGCTGCTCTATGTCGGCAAGAGCAAGAGCCTGCGCGACCGGATGCGCTCCTACTTTGGCGCATCACGCGGCCTGAATGCGCGCACCCGCCGCATGGTTAGCCAGATTGCCGACTTTGAAATTATTGTCACCCAGAGCGAACTGGAAGCGCTGCTGCTGGAGATGAACCTGATTAAGCAGCATCGTCCGCGCTACAATATTCTGCTCAAGGATGATAAGAGCTATCCCTATATCAAGGTGACGCTACAGGACGAGTGGCCGCGCATGTTTACCACCCGCAAGGTGATGGAGGATGGCGCGCGCTACTTTGGCCCCTACGCCAACGCCGGCTCGGTCTACCGCACGCTGGATCTGCTGAACCGCCTGTTTGCGTTCCGCCCGCCCTATTCCTGCCCCGATACCAAGTTTATGCGGCATCGGCGGATGGGCAAACCCTGCCTCTACTATGATATGAAGCGCTGCCTGGGGCCATGTGTACCCGGCCTGGTGGAACGCGCAGAGTACCGCCAGGCAATTGAGGCGGCCTGCCGCTTCCTGGAGGGCAAGAGCGATCAGATCATCCGCGATATTCGCAAGCAGATGGAGCAGGCCGCCGAGGAGCTTAACTTCGAGCGGGCCGCATATCTGCGTGACCAGATCCGCGCCATCGAGAAGGTGCAGGAGAAGCAACAGGTGTTGCGAACGGTGGATACCGACCAGGATGTGATCGCCTTTGCGCGCGAGGCCGATAGCGCGGTGGTGCAGGTGCTATTTATTCGCGGCGGCAAGCTGATCGGCGCGGAGCCCTTCACGCTTCAGGGGACCGAGGATGCCAGTGATGCCGACCTGCTCTCCTCCTTTCTCACGCAGTTCTACGACAATGTGCCCAATATTCCCCCGAATGTGCTGCTGGCCGATTATGTCGAGGAGCCGCTGATTATCGAGCGCTGGCTGACGCAGAAGGGCGGGCACCGGGTGGAGATCGAGGTGCCACGCCGGGGTGAGAAGCGCCGCCTGATCGAGATGGCTTCCAACAATGCGCAACAGAAGCTAGAGGAACTGCGGTTGCAGTGGCTCAATAGCGAGCAGCGCGCGGTGGCGGCACTCAGCGAACTGCGCGACCGGCTTAATTTGCCGGGGCTGCCGCAACGGATTGAATGCTACGATATTTCCAACACACAGGGGCAGCAGTCGGTCGCCGGCATGGTGGTCTTTGAACGCGGCGAGCCGAAGACCAGCCTCTACCGGCGCTTCAAGATCAAGACGGTGGAGGGGGCCAATGATGTGGCCTCGATCAACGAGGTGATCCGGCGGCGCTTCAAGCGGGCGGCGGCAATCCTGAACGAGCCGACCGATACGACCACCGCCCCCGACAGCCTGGCAACCGGCCTGGGAGCCACACCAGATGCCGCCGACAATCCGCCAGACGACCAGGCATCCGCAGATGACGCTTCCACTGCGACGGAGGGCCGGCGCACGCCACAGAATATCGAGAAGTGGGCGGAACTGCCCGACCTGATCATGATCGACGGCGGACGCGGACAACTGAATGCCGCGCTGGAAGCACTACGCGAGTTGAGTTTTGAGCATATCCCGACGATTGGTGTTGCCAAGGGCGTGGGGCGGGATCGCTTCGATCTGGTGCTGCCCGATCAAGCAACGCCGCTCGTGCTGGAGCGCGATAGCCAGGCATTGCACCTGGTGCAGCAGATCGACGAGGAGGCGCACCGTTTTGCTATCGCCTACCATCGCAAGCTGCGCGACAAAGCGACCTACACCTCGCCGCTGGAGGAGATCCCCGGCATCGGCCCGCGCCGTAAGCGCGCACTGCTCAAAGCCTTTGGCTCCCTCGACGGCATTCGCCAGGCCAGCATTGAGGAACTGGCCGCCGTGCCCGGCATGAACCGGAAGGCGGCAGAAGAGTTGAAAAGCATGATCTAGAGTAGAAGAAAGCATGAGTTTCGACTACAATCTCCACGTTTTTCATTCGCCAAAATTTCAAAGTGTCGTAAATGATGCAATCACATTCTTTGATACAACACCCGTTCACGTATTGCCGCCACCAGGCCAATTTATCGGTCCCGGCGTCTACGGATTGTACTATCATGGCGGTTATGAAGCATATACCAGGATTGCAACTCGAAATCAGGATACTACCTGCAACCGATCTACATTGGCAAGGCTGTACCGCCTGGATGGCGCACAGGACGCGGTAGCACATCCAGCACACCAGATGTGTACCGGAGATTACGCGAACACGCAAACAGCATACAACAGGTAGCTAACCTGCGCATTGACGACTTCCGCTGTCGTTTCATGATTCTTAGCAATATTGAAAGCGATCTGGTTGTACCAGTAGAAGCCGAACTAATCAGACGACACAAACCGCTCTGGAATACTGTCGTTGATGGTTTTGGGAATCATGATCCAGGCAAAGGTCGGTACAACCAATCGCCTTCAGAATGGGACGTATTACATCCTGGTCGATCATGGGCAGGACGATTGACAGGAACGCCCCCCGAGTACACCGCAATTATTGCAAAAATCCAGAACTTCCTGGATCTCTTACCGCTTCCGTAACTCAACAACCGCCTCATAAAGCTGGTGTTTATCCTGCGCTTTCGCCACGCGTACACCTGATTGAATAATACTATTACCCACGCGGGTTGTGCGGGGGATATCGATCCGGACCAGTTCAAGCCCGACTGCCTCGGCAATTTTGCCCAGATATTGATCGGTTGGAATGAAAACTCCCTGCAATATGCTATTCCCGATGACAATCAGAGCTGTGCCCCCCGGCTTCAGCGCGTGGTCAACACTTTTTGCAAACCGGTAGCAATCGTTAAAGTAGGCCGCCGCATAGTTGGCCCATCCATTACCACCGTAGATGCCGCGCTCGGTATTGAGTGACCGCAGTTGCTGAATACGTTCGGCTATATCGCTGTCCGGCAGGACAAAGTCCAGTTCCAGGCAAGACCGTTCACGCACCGTCTGCCAGTATTTGCCAAAGTTCGCTGTTTCAAGCTCCTTGAGATCCTGCGGCTGCTCGGCAAAGCCCAGCCAGTAGAGTTGTGGGCGCGTATTGCGATTATAGTGGTAGTTATTGAGGTAGGGCGGTGAGGTGATAATCAGATCCACCGCTGCCGGTCGCAAGAATTCCTGACACCGAAAGAACGACTCATTCACAACGCGTATGTCCGGAGTTTTACCGGCTAACGTGGCCTGGACTACCGCAATATCCTCGGCCATCTCCGCCAGTTTATCAATGATCGTCTGGGCAACCGGAAAGTCGTGAATATCTTCTTTACCCGCGCTGACCCGCCGCCCGAGACTCGGCTCATACGAGTAGTTTGAATAGCGAACCATGGTTGCGGCAAAGGCCACCAGAAACAACTCGCGCACCTGTGCATCCGGGATAGTCTGAATAAAATCATGCAGGAGCAATACTTTGTGCAGCACCTGGGGGCTATAAAACGCAGCCCTGGTCCGGAAGCCGCACGGGCTGCTGCTCTGCGGCGTATACCCGGACTGCATTTTTTCGTGGTAGAATTGCCGAAAGCGTGCCGTCTCGCCATACAATGTCTCAACCGCAACCTGATATGCCTGCAGCTTGGTCCGACAGGCCAGGGCCGCATAGGGATTGATCTCAAAGCCGATAGCCGCGTGCCCGGCCAGCATAGTCTCGACCAGCGTTGTACCGACACCGGCAAACGGGTCCAGCACCACACCCGGCTCTGTGAGATGTCCGCGTAAGACACCGCACACAAAATCGCGGGAGAATCCCGCAATCCAGGGAACCCAGCGATGAACCGGCAGTTGTTTATTCGTCGCAAAGGCTGGATCGCTAAAGACCGCACCACTGTTGCGCGCTGCTGGTGACGCGTCGCCCGTTTCGATTTCCGGCAGCATTAACTGTCTGGCCTGCATTAGTTGTCCGCCCCTTCTGTTTTATCCGCTATAGTGTATTATACTGGAAAATATTTTCGCGTGCAAGTCACCTGCCGGCACGCCAGAGATCCACTTGATACCAGTTTGCCCGCACGCCAGCAATCAGCCGGAACGGGCGGAACGGGTGCAGGACTACACCATTCCCGTTCATCATCTCTGCGTTCTCTGTGCCCTCTGTGGCTATGACAACCAATCAGTATGAAAGGAACTTCACCATGCTCCACATCGCACCCGAGATTGCCCGCGCCCGCACCGAGGGTCGCCCGATTGTGGCCCTGGAGAGCACGCTGATCAGCCATGGGCTGCCCGCACCCCACAACCTGGAGGTCGCCCACGCGCTAGAGCAAGAGGTCCGCGCGGCCGGGGCGGTTCCGGCAACCATCGGTGTGCTCGGCGGCATCCCGACGGTGGGACTGGATGCGGCGGCCCTCGAGCATTTTGCCAATAGCGATACCATCTGCAAGCTCACCCGGCGCGACCTGGCAACGGCTATGGCACGCAAACAGGATGGCGCAACCACGGTGGCCGCAACCATGGCGCTGGCGGCGGCTGCCGGGGTGCCGGTCTTTGCCACGGGCGGGATCGGTGGCGTGCATCGCGGGGTGCAGGTCAGTTGGGATATCTCCGCCGACCTGACCGAACTGGCGCGCACGCCGGTCCTGGTTGTGTGCGCGGGGGCCAAGGCGATCCTCAACCTGCCCGCCACGCTGGAGCATCTGGAGACACTGGGGGTGCCGGTCGTTGGGTTTGCGACGGATGAGTTTCCGGCATTCTACAATGCGTCGAGTGGCCTGCCGCTGCCGGTGCGCGCCGACACGCCCACCGAGGCTGCGCAACTCTGGCAGGCCCAACGCGCCGCGCCGGAACTGTGCGCGCCCGGTGGCATGCTGCTCTGTGTGCCCCCGCCCGCCGAGGTTGCGCTCCCCCGGCAAGAAGTCGAGGTGGCGATTGCCCGCGCACTGGCCCACGCCGAGGGTGCCGGGGTACGCGGCCCGGCAGTGACGCCCTTCCTGCTGGCAGCCATGGCCGAGGAGACCCACGGCGAGAGTATCACAACCAATGTGGCGCTGCTGCGGCAGAATGCGCGCATCGCCGCACAGGTTGCGGTCGCGCCGGCCCAGACCGACAGGTAACACGAACGGCAATCAGGTCGCACCCAGCAACGCCCGCGCTACCCGCAGCACCTCCCCCACCGCAATGTGCTCCATGCACTCCGGTGGATCGGTCTGGCGCGGGCAGGCGGTGAATACGCCGCAGGGACTGCACCAGAGCCCGGCCCGCACAACCACATGGCGCGCCGGGTCGCCCCAGGGTCCAAAACGCCCGGCATCCCCCGGCCCAAAGAGGTGCAGGCTGGGGGCACCCTGGCTCACCGCCAGATGCAACGGCCCGCTATCCACCCCCAGCACCAGGGCGGCCTGACCCAGTAACGCCGCCAGTTGCCCCACACTGGTTGCCCCGACCAGCGTCAGCACTGGATGGCGCATCTGGGAGGCAACAGCCTCGACCAACTCCGCCTCGCCGGGGCCGCCGGTCAGCAGCAACCGCACCCCCGGATGATTGGCAAGCGCATCCGCCACAGTTGCCCAGCGCGCCGCCGGCCAGAGCTTTGCCGCGCCGCCGGTCCCCGGATGCAACACCACCAGCCGCTCATCCACGTCGAGATGGCGGGCAACCCACGCCGCCGCCCAGGCTGCATCCGCGGCAACCGGTTCAAAGCGGAGGGCATCACGTGTCCCGGCGATCAGTTCGGGACGCGTTTTGTAGGTCGCATCAACCGCAGCAACCAGGGTCAGTGCCTGCCGGGTGACATGCTCCACCGGGTTCCAGGGCAGCGCGCGGGTCAGGAAGGGGCGACACTCCGGGACGGCATAGCCAATGCGCACGGGGATACCCGCCAGCAGCGCCAGGGCCGCACCCCACCAGTGATCATCGCGCAGAAGCAGCGCCAGATCAAACTGCCCGGTGCGTAACAACAGCGCATACCGCAGCAGTTCCCGGTAGGGTTGCAGCAAGGAGACGAACCGATGCCGGCGAGAAGATTGATCTGGGTAAGCGGCTTGGGAACGGCGTTCAAAGCCGGGGAACGGGAGCGTTTGCAAGTCATCAATGTCGGGATTGTGTGCCGGCACCAGCGCCGACCAGGGGCCAACCAGCGCGGTGATCCGGGCCTGGGGTTGCTGCTGCCGCAACCGGCGCAGTGCCGGAGTCGCCAGCAGCAGATCTCCCAGGTGATCCGGCTTGATGACCAGGATGCGCCGGGGTTTCGCCGGAACAGCCCGCCTGACCGCGAACCGCCCCAGCGCCGCCGTCAACCAAAGCACCCCCAGCCGTGCAAACCGCCGCAGCGCATGAAACGCTACGCGGCGCGGCGGCGAATTTACGGACATAGCTGCACTTCTCGGAGCTTCACATCAGCTAGAACAGCATCGCGCCGGCCTCACGCGCCAGCCGCCGCAGCGTCTCGGCAACCTCCTTTGCGCCACGCTGCTCCTGCTCCTCGGCCAGTTCATTCAGCCGCTTGACAAAGGCGGGCGTGACCTGGGCGGCGCGCTGGCGCAGGAGCTTCGTGCTCTCCTGAGGCGTTTCTGCCAGCATTAACTCATTGATGAAGCGATCCTCGGGCGAGAGACTTTCCTGGACAATCTCCGTTGCCAGGCGTTCAATCTCCTGCAGGCGCGCGACGGTCTCGGACTGCCCGGCCCGCTGGGCGGCGGCCATATTCGTCGCCAGCACAAACATAAACGCCTCGTCCAGCTTAGCGACCGAACTGCGCAGCGCCGCTTCCGTGTCCGGTGCCGCCATAATCTCGCGCAACACGGCAACACCGCCCTCGAGCAATGCCTGGGCTTCTTTGTCGATCTCCTCGACAATCTGCAGGATCTGCCGGCGGCGCTCGGTCAACCGGGACGCTTCATCTGTTTGCCCGGCCTGCTCCAGGTGTTCGATGCGCTCGGTCCAGGCCTGAAAGAAGCTGTAGTCAATCGCATGCCGCAGTTCGGCAACCGCCTGCTCTAAGGCGTCATCCTCAACGGTCGCCAGGCGCTCAATCGCCGCGTTCAGTTCGCCCTCATCGACATCGGACTCGCCGGGAATGTCACTAAAGCCGGTCACTTCGACCAGCTTATCCCGCAGCAACGTCAGGATCTGGGTCGAGTCGGCGCGCCCCTCCTGCGTGCCGGCATCAATAAAGGCGCTCAGGGTGGCGAAAAACTCATAATTCAGGGCGTCTTTATGCTGCTCAACCAGTTGGGCAAACTGCGCTTCATCCTCCAGGGCCGAGGCAAGCCGGCTAATCAGATCGATCCGCTGCCGCTGCTGCTCAAGCGCCTCGCGCGGGATACCTTCCGCCTCCAGCACCGTATCGACCAGCGACCCCAGCGAGATAAACCGCCGGGGATTCAAGAGATAGCCACGCGGCTGATCGGTCAACTGACTACGCATCAGCGCATTGGTGGCATCGCCGATAAAGCGTTCCTGCTCTTCCGGACGCGCATTCAGTTCTTCCGGAAAGTAGACCAGGAAGAGTTGCTTCTCCGCATCGTGATAAATCATCGGCGCAGCGATCATCGTGCCTGACCGGCAGTTTGGACAGACAGCCATATTCAATTGGCCGGACAACAGCGCCTGTTTGAGTTCCGGCTGCTGGGTTACATCAACGATAGTGTAGATATTTGCACGAAAGTTGTTGCCGCAAACCGGGCATGTCAGTTGAACCGGCTGTGGAGGAACAGGGGGCATAGCCTCAGCTTTCCTTTCTGATAGAGCAGCAGAACAGCGCGCGACCTATCGGGCACGGTTCCGGTACGCTCTTCAGGGCTTATCAAACCGTCTGAACGTCTATTTCCAGAGAAAGTTAGATCTCATCGGGATTTGCTCTGCTGCTGATTATAACACGTTCGGTGCGCGTCGGCCCACAACCGCGTAGAGCGGATCGCCAATCCAGTGACCCGGCGAGCGATCCATGGTTTCAATCTGAGTAAAACAGCCGGCATGCTCAAAGTAGGTCTGCACCAGTTGCAGACGTTGCTGCTCACTCGTCAGCATCCAGATCCGCACCGCCTTGCTGGGAAAACAACGATTGGAAAAACTGACCACAAACGGTGCGCCAGGCCGCAGCACCCGCCCAACCTCGGCAAAGATCTCCAGCGGGCGGGTCAGATATTGCACCGACACACTGCAAACCACGCCATCGAAGCCGGCATCCGCAAAGGGCAGGATGGGCATCCGGTTCAGATCATGCACCACAAATGTATCCAGTTGGGGATTCTGGCGCATCTCCACCGCGTTCAGACCAAGTCCGACCAGATGCCCAGATGATAACTCCGGCGGAAAATGGCTGCGGTAACTGCTCATCAGATCCAGGAACAGACCCTGGGACGGCAATGTTTCGCGGAACAGTTGCCCCAGCGCAGCGATAGCCGGCGCATCAAGATGTACCGTCAGGCGGGGGAACCGATAGAAGAGACGATCATCATGCTCATCGTAGCGCGTGAAATACGCGGGTGGTAAGGGTTTTTTCGCAGACAAGACGGTTCCTCCGCTTCCCAGAGCAAACTCAGGTAGACATCGTTTTAACGTTCTAACGTTTTAACACGCGTCAACCTGTCACCTTGTCTAAGTAGTATAGGCACAGTTTATGCTAGAGCGCAAGGAGCCAACTTGACGCTGCCCGGAGTTGTGTTGATAATGCAGGCAGAACCGGTCAACGGAACAGCAGAACCTGGCAGTGCCGGCTGCACAGACATCCGCACCCCCGATAGAAAGGAGCGGCGCATGACCAGTCATGTCTACACTCTCCGGGTTGCTTACGCGGCAACCCCCGATGATCCCGCTATTATCACGCTGGGTGATCAGCATACCCTGGCAGATCTGCACGATGCGATTCAGCGCGCCTTCAACTGGGATGCCGATCATCTCTACTCATTCTTTCTGAGCGGCCGGCCCTGGGATGCCGCCGGCGAGTATGCCATGCACCCGAATACGCTCTCCCCCGGGGAGCAGGCTCCGGCGGGACTGGCAAGTGCCACAACCTGTGATAGCCTGGGGCTCCAGAGGGGCCAGACCTTTCTCTACCTCTTCGATTATGGTGATGAACACCATTTTGATATACAGGTGGAAACCGTTAGCCCGAGTGACCAGATCCCGGAAACGCCGCGCATTGAGCGCCTGCCCGTGCATCCGCCTGAGCAATACCCCGCGGACGAGTGGGACTACAGCCCGGATGAACTGGATGAACTGGTGCTGGAACCGGAGGAAGAGAACCGCCTCCAGCGCGAGTTGACCAGTCTGTTTGAGCAGGCGCTGGGCTTTGCCTGGGGCGAGGACGACAAACTCCACGAGCCGGTGCCGGAGCATATCGAAGCGACCATGATCGATACCGATGCGCCCTACCCGCCCCCACTGGATCAACTGCTTCACCTGGGCGATCTGCGCACCGCGCCGCCCGACCCGGACCCGCGCATCACCAACCTGGGCCTGACCCAGGCGCATGTGCCGGACCTGGTGCGGATGGTCCGCGACCACGGCCTGAATACTGCCATGAGCGATACGACGGAAGTCTGGGCTCCCGCGCATGCCCTGCGCGCCCTGGAACTGCTCGACATCACCGCATTCATTCCCGAACTGATCCCGATTTTTAATCTCGACGACGACTGGATGCCGCCCTACCTGGTTCAACTGTTGGGCAAAGCCGGCGCACCCGCCCTGGAACCGCTGGAGCAGTACGCCCGCGAGCAGACCCACTGGGTGTATGGGCGCGCCGAGGCCACGAGTGCGATCAAAGAGATCGGCCTGCAACACCCCGAACTGCGCGAACGGTCAATTCAGATCCTGAGCGACCTTCTGGCCCGCGCCGATGACGATGATCCCGACTTCAACGGCTTTGTCGTCGGTGATCTGGTTGATCTGAACGCAACCGAGGCGCTGCCGGTGATCCGCCAGGCCTTTGCCTTGCAGTGTGTGGATGAAATGATTGCCGGCGACTGGACCGAAGTGCTGGAGGAAATGGGGGTGGAACCGGACCCCAATGATCCGCTGCTGCGCCAGCAGGGGTACAAAGAGCAACTGGCAGAACCACTCGCCCTTCCCTCACCGCCACCGACGCCAACGCCCCGGAAAGCCGTACCCACAACGTCCAAACCGCAGAAGCCCCAGAAGACGCAGAAGACGCAGAGCAAGCCCGCAAACGAACCCCGGAAGACGAACCGGAGCAGCAAGAAGAAGAAGAAGCGGAAGTAGGGGTTAACGGTTACGGGTTAACGGTTATGTCAACACGAACGTCCGCAGAAGTTTGAACGATAATAATCTGGGTAAATGCACCAGGAATCCGCTCAAGTCCAGGCTTTCTTTCGGTAGGGACGCGCAGAAGCGCGTCCGCAGGCCGTCCTGATGCCACAACCGGGCCTGATGTTTTATACCAATTTACCATCAAACCAGCAATTAACGGGAACGGGCGCGATAGGCGCAACGGCGGCACATTCCCGTTTATCATCTCTGCGTCCTCGGTGTGCTCTGTGGCTATGAAAATAAATCGGCATTAACCCACGAACAGGAGAAGTACAGCTTATGTACGCAGTACGAATTCATGAGCATGGTGGACCCGAAGTGCTCGTCTATGACGAAGTACCCATGCCGGAGCCCGGCGCGGGCGAGGTGCGGGTAAAACTTGCGGCAGCCGGCGTCAACTATATTGATACCTACCACCGCCGGGGGCTCTACCCGGTCGCGCTGCCCTTTACGCCGGGACAGGAGGGTGCCGGTGTGGTCAATGCGGTGGGAGCGGATGTCACGGGCTTTGATGTCGGCGATCATGTGGCGTACGGCTTCAGCTCCGGCGCATATGCCGAGTATGCTATTGTCCCGGCGGCGCAACTGGTACGCGTCCCGCATGATATTGCTTTGCAGCAGGCTGCCGCCGTTATGCTGCAAGGCATGACCGCGCACTATCTCACGCAGAGCACCTTTCGCCTGGGACGCGAGCATACCGCGCTGGTGCATGCCGCCGCCGGTGGTGTGGGGTTGCTGCTGCTGCAAATGGCAAAGATGGTCGGAGCGCGCGTCTTTGGCACGGTTTCCACTGAAGAGAAAGCGGAACTGGCGCGTGCAGCCGGGGCGGATGTCGTCATCCGCTATACCCAGGAGAACTTTACCGAGGCAGTACAGCGACTGACCGACGGCAAGGGGGTTGATGTCGTCTATGACGCGGTCGGGCAGACGACGTTTATGGGCAGCCTCGACTGCCTGCGCCCGCGCGGTATGCTGGTGCTGTTTGGGCAGAGCAGCGGCCCGGTGGAGCCGGTCAATCTGCAGATCTTGAATAGCAAAGGTTCGCTCTATGTGACGCGCCCATCGCTGGGGCACTACATCGCCGACCGGCAGGAACTGGAGCAGCGCGCGATTGATATTTTCCGCTGGATGGAGGCCGGCCGCCTGAGTGTGCGCATTGACCGTGCCCTGCCACTGGCAGAAGCGGCGACCGCCCACACCGCGATTGAAGGACGCGCTACCGCCGGGAAGGTGCTGCTGGTTCCGTAACTCAATCCGACCATAGGCATGGTACTATAGCAGGCAGACGCGCCGAGGATGGCCTATCGCCCATCCCCGGCGCGTTCTGTTTTCTCTGGATCGTCAGTGTCGCAAGGAGCAGCTATGCGCGTTGTCATGAAGTTTGGCGGTACATCGGTTGGCAGCAGTGCTGCCATCCGCCAGGTTGTTGAAATCGTACGCAATGTGTCGCAGCAGCACCAGGTTGTGGTGGTGGTCTCGGCGATGAATGCGCCCGACCTGCGCACCACCAACTCGCTAATCGAAGCCGCCCGAGTGGCTGCGGCCGGCGATGCCGGCGCAACCAAGGCCATCACCCCGCGCCTGCTGGACATGCATATGCGGGCGGCGCACGAACTGGCAACTCCGGAAGAATGCCAGACGCTTGAGCCGCAACTCCGCGCCATGTTTGACTATATTAACGATCTCTCGCACAGCATCGCCGTCCTGGGCGAACTGACACCGCGCGCCCTGGATCTGATCAGCGGGCAGGGCGAGCGCTGCAATGCCCGCCTGATCGCCGCTGCGTTGCGCAGTGTCGCCCTCGCGTCCGAGGCAATTGATGCCACCGAGTTGATCATCACCGACGAACGGCATGGCGATGCCACTCCGCTAATGGATATCACCCGCATGCGTAGCCAGGAACGCCTGCTGCCGCTCCTGAAGCGCAACAGCGTGCCGGTGGTCACCGGCTTTATTGGCGCAACCGCCGCGGGTATTACTACCACGCTCGGGCGGGGCGGCAGTGATTACTCGTGTTCCATCCTCGGCGCGGCCCTCGACGCCGACGAGGTCTGGTTCTGGAAGGAAGTAGATGGGGTGATGACGGCCAACCCCAGCGTTGTACCGGAAGCGCGCACGCTGCCGCTACTCTCCTACACCGAGATGGCCGAGATGTCCTACTATGGAGCGAATGTCCTGCATCCCAAAACGGTTCACCCGGTCGTGCAGCGCAACATCCCCATCCGCATCCTGAACACCTTTAACCCGGAGCATCCCGGCACCCGCATTTCCGGCGATCAGGTACCGGGCACGGCCAAGGCAGTAACGGCGATTAAAGATGCCAGCCTGATCACCGTGGGCGGACCCGGCATGCAGGGGATGCGCGGCGTGGCGGCCCGCATTTTCAGTGCGGTAGCCCGGGCTAACGCCAACACCCTGCTGATTACGCAGGCCAGCAGTGAGCAGAATATCTGCCTGGCAGTGCTCCAGCATGAGGCCGAAGCCGCCATCCGCGAACTGCGGAATGAACTGCTGCACGACTTCTCGCAGCATGACGTGGAACATATTGATGTGCTGGAGACGGTGATCATTGTGGCCGTAGTCGGATCAGGCATGCGCGGCACGCCGGGGATTGCCGGGCGCGTCTTCGGCGCACTGGGGCAGGCCGAGATCAATGTGATTGCTATTGCGCAGGGCAGCACCGAGAATAATATCTCGCTGGTGGTTGCCGGGGAAGATGGCAACAAAGCGATCCAGGTGATCCATCGGTCATTTGAACTCGGAGCGGAGAACTGAGAACTGAGAACCGAGAACCGAGAACCGAGAACCGAGAACCGAGAACCGAGAACTGAGAACTGAGTCATCGTAGGGCATCGGCATCGCAGGGCTTCCAGCGTGACACCTGTGCTACGGGACGGCGTGCTGTACCGATGTCCGGGTCATACGGCTCCCTTTTCAGACAGTCTCTAAAAACCGGAATCCGGAAACTGGGAATAGGACAAAGTAGGGACGCGCTTCTGCGCGTCCGCGCCCTCAACGCGCCGAAGGTCCAGAGCTGACAGGTCTTCGAAGACCTGTCAGCTCTGGACCTACATGTGGCAACCCTACCGGATCACAATCGGCAGGAAGATCCGCCCGCCATCGCGCTGCGGCGCAGTCCTGGCGGCGGGGCCATACTCGTGGGTGCTGCCATCAAGTTCGATTTCGTGCAGCCAGTAAGTATAGCTGGTTCCCTCCACAACATCACGGTCAATCCAGGTGTAGACCGTCTGCTCCTGGCCGCGTCCACGCCCGATGATCAACTCCGGCGTCACCCGCACAGCATTTGCGCGGCTGCCATCGGTGCTGCGGTAGAGGTGGAAGCCCCAGGTATCCAGTTCAGCCCCGGTTACCCAGCGCACCCGGATCGTGGCACCCTCGCGGGTTGCGGTGAACTGGAGCAACTCAATCGCGGTTGTCCCCGGCACACAGGCTAAGGTCGTCGTTGGATCACCGAGTTCCACCGTGGCTGGATCATCCGTCAGCACATCTTCAGACAGTTCGTCCGCACTGACCCGACCCTGGTTCTCCAGCATAACCTGGCTTTGCGGGAGATCCAGCACCGTCACCTGGTAGACAATCGTTACCTGTGCGCCCGCTCCGAGTGTGCCAATGTCCACTTGCACCTGGGTATCGCCGTCGGCATTGCCACGCTGCACCGTTCCCTGGTTGGTCTGTACGGAGTCGGGCACCAGGCGGGTGTTGGCGTCGGGCGTATCCACAAAGGTAACCAGGGTTGCCGGCCCACCATCGCTATTGGTAATTACCACCGTGTATTGGAGTGTCTCATCAACCAGTGCCTGGCAGGGAGCCATGGCCTCAGTTTGCAGCGTCACCACTGTCTTGGTCGCCTCCAGGATCGGCGGCGCGGGCGCTACCGGCGGTACCAGCGGCGTAATCGTGGGATCATCCGGCAGATTGGGCGTACCAGGATCATCCGTCTGCGTGTCGTCAGTGAGATTGCTGCCCGTGAAGATGCCCTGGTTCGCCACCTGATCTACCCCTGTCGGCAGCGGATCATTCACCTGTACTGCGAAGGTAATCGTCACACTCGCCCCGACCGCTACCGTCCCGATCGTCACTTCAACTGTGGTATCACCCGCCGCATTGCCGACTACGACATCACCCTGCGTTGTTTCGACCGTGCCGGTGATCAGGCTGGTGTTGGCGTCGGGCGTATCGGTGAACACGACCCCTTCCGCCGCCACATTGCCGGAGTTGGTCATAATAATTGTGTATTCCAGCGTCTCACCCGCCGACACCGCGCCATTGTCGTCATTATCGACCAGCAGGCGATCATCCTTGGTGGCGGTAAGGAAGGTTGATGGGGGCGGGGCACAGGCCAGTGTCTGTGTAGGATCGTCCAGCTCGGCCGTTGCTGGATCATCCGTCAGGACATCGGTATTCAGCTCGCTTGCGCTAACGCGGCCCTGGTTCTCCAGCACCGTCTGGCCTGGCGGCAGACCCGGCACCGTCACCTGGTAGGTAATCTCAACCTGAGATCCCGGTGCCAGTGTACCAATATCCACCTGCACCTGCGTATCGCCGGCACTATTCCCGCTGCCCACCGTTCCCTGCGTGGTTGTCACCGAGTCGGGCACCAGCCGCGTGTTAGCGTCGGGCGTATCCACAAAGTTTACCTGTGTGGCCGGCGTATTCCCACTATTGGTAATCACCACGGTATACTGCAGCGTCTCGTCAACCAGAGCCCGGCATGGCGCGTCGGCTGCGGTGTTTAACGTAACCACCGTCTTGGTCGCCTCCAGCACCGGCGGCGCGGGCGCTACCGGCGGCACCAGCGGCGTGATGGTTGGATCATCCGGCAGATTGGGCGTACCGGGATCATCGGTTGGAGTACGATCGACATTATCGCCCGTGAAGACGCCCTGATTCGCCACCTCCGTCACATCCGACGACAGTGAATCGTTTACCTGTACGTCGAAGGTAATTGTCACACTTTCCCCGACCGCAACTGTCCCGATCTCAATCTCAATCGTTGTATCACCCGGATTATTGCCGCTGATGATCGTGCCCGCCGTGGTTCTCAGCGTGTCGGGTCGTAGGGTGGTGCTGAAGTCGGGCGTATCCGCAAACACCACCCCCTCGGCCGGCAGATTACCAACATTGGTCATAATAATCGTGTATCTCAGGATATCACCCGCCGACGCCGCACCGTTCCCATCATTATCGACCAGCAGGCTATCGTCCTTGGTCGCCGTAAGCACCGAGGAGTCTTCGATCACATCCTCATCTTCCGCCGATACGGGAGAGTAGTTGTTGCCGAAGATATCCTGATAGTCCAGATCAACCGTGTTGAGGAGCGTACCCTCCGCGCCGGGGTTGACCCGCACCGTCACCTGCACACTGCCGCTATTTTCTCCCGGTGTCGCTATGATTAGTTCGTTGATGTCAATATTGAGCAAACCGGGGTTTGTCTCAGTACATGTTCCGGTCAGGGGGGCATCGATCTCACAATCGACAAAGGTCGTATCTTCGGGCAGTTGATCACTCAGGTTGACCCGGGCGGCAGCACCGGGTGAGGCACTGGTGTTCGAGGTGTTGGTAAAGGCAATAGTGTAGGTCAGCAGATCATTCGGGCGTACCACCGTTACTCCATTATCCTTGGCAACCTCCATCTGCGGCGTAGGGGGCTGGTCATAAAAAATCGCCTTATCCCGCTCGCCCTCAAAAATATACTGGTTGCCTGGACCAGTACAGACCTCGGCACTCCAGACGCCACCCTCACCGGGCAGCACCTCTACCACATCCCCCGCGCGTTCAGGCGGCGTACTTGAGTCATCACCACTATTCCAGATGGCCTGCCCTGACAGTGTTCCCTCAATTTCACGCCCGGTAGGGGTGCGATAGGTAATACGTTCCCGATCATCCATATCGAAGTTGTGCAGAACAACTTCCGAAGCCGTTGCATCAACCTGGAAGTAAAAGAGCTGACATTCATCGCTGGCATGCTGGAACGATACCTGCAACAACCCGACCAGCAACTCATCGCCGGTTCCGGGAACACCATCGAGATCATCTACTTCATCACCATCATCAAGCAGTGCCGACTGAGCCGCACCGATCCCCGTGCATGCGCCATTCGCACAATCGGGATCGTAGCCTACACGCAGCCGCCAGCTCTGCTCATCGTTGTCCGAAGTAGTTGTCTCAACCGTATAGGTTGAGGCCAGAGCCGTACTGCAATCCACTTGCGGCACAAATGTCGCTAACTCTACCCATAACCCATCCGTCCCGCCGGTGGGAGTATAGGTCTCCGTCGCCAGGATCGTCGTACCCTGTTTCAGGGTAAAGGTCGTGTCATCCGGTTCATCCGCAACTTCGTCAATATCAGTCACCGTACCCGACTCAAGTGATTCGGGATCAAACAGGGCTACCGTAATGGGACGATTAGCCGGCCAGGTACAGGGAACCTCAAAGCGAATAATATGCGGCTCATTCGCACCCTCCACACTCGTATAGAAATCACCATTTCCGAGGTCAGCATTGGGGCCGCTTGTCTGGATAAAGGCCACACTACCGTCAGGCGGAATCTCAACCGCATACACATTACGTCCACCGACCAACAGTGCAATACCCGTCAAGACAAGAAGCGCCCGCAGAACGGGCGTGTAGAACGGCTTCATTATTTCCCTCCTTAGGAAGACTACCCTGTCTGGAGCACGGTCCAAACATCCTTTCTAAAAACGGGACGGTTTTTCGTTACAATTCCATAGACGAAACCCCTATGATCAGTGTAAGTACTATAGTACTACAAAAGCGCCGTACTATGGTACCACAAGATATTACAGTTGTATAGTAACCAGATCGTTGTATTTCCATTAAAATTAGAAAAGCTTTTGTTAGCGCAAGTGGCGCAACTACACACCATAGTAAGTTTACACAGCAGAAGCACGCAACCTCTTGCATATGCCATTTGATGTGGTATGATTGCATGTGCAAAATACGCAATCATGTCGTACCATAACGACATAGGCGTAAGTTGACAATTTCTACATCACCACTCACCAGCGAGACTGCAGTTGCCATCCTGGGAGTGACGGATCGTCTACACGCGCAAGGAGAAAGTTTATGGACACACAGCACGCTACTACTACCGGGCATGAGCACGACGACACGACTGCCAATCCCCCCGCTCCTCCACGGAAACGGTATGCTCGGATCGCACCACTCTACAAGGCCATGATCTGGACATCATTTGCGCTCAACTTGCTGCTGCTCATTATCGTCGGGGTGCTGGTGGGCCTGCTTATGACCCAGCGCAATCAACTCACGACGGTTGTCGGCAGCACGCAGCGATTTGCCGGGAACAACATCGCCGAGTTGCAGGATGTGGTTGCGGAGTTACAGGCAGCACGGATTATCTACACCGTTCCGTTGGATACGCGCATTCCAATTGTGATCGATGTACCGATTCAGCAGACCACAGTAGCGACCTTAACAGAACCCATTCCCCTGAATGTTCCGGCCAGCATTCTTTTTCCTGCCGGTGGCGGCAACCTGAATGCGACCGTCGGCATTCAACTTCCCGCCGGGTTGCAACTGCCGATTGCGCTGGATATGTCGGTACCGCTGGAAACCTCTATCCCGGTGCAACTGGATGTGCCGGTGAATATTCCGCTGGAGGAGACTGAGCTTGGCCCACAATTTCAACGCCTGGGCGCGGTGGTAGAGCGCCTGGTGACACCCGCAGAGCCACTGTTGATCCTGCCGGAAGTGCCGCCCGACAGCAGCAAGAATGCATCTTCAACGGAAGAAATGCCTGCCGTAACGGAAGAAGCGCCCGCTACGGAACCGACCGTGACAGCGGCACCTGCCGACACCTAAGCGCCGGCATCCCGCCAGGGGCTCACTGGATGGGATTATGCCGGAGTCATTGCCCGCCATTGATTCATTCGTTGTAACGCCGGGGTTTTAACCCGGCGTTTTGTTCTCTGGTATTGTGTTGTGTAAGGAGGAGTTAGACGGTTATGCGCTATCTGCAGTTTTTTGGCCTTGTCGCCCTTGCCGGCATGCTCTTGCTGATCGTTCCACGGACTATTACTCTTGCTCAGGAACCGACCGATGTGGCTCAACCCGCCGATGTCCCCACCGCAGAAACACCCCCACCTGCGCCCACAGCAACCGATGTCCCTCAACCTACAGCAACCGATGTACCGCCGGAGGACACACCCGTGCGACCATCACCCGAGCCCGAACCAACGACACCACCCGACGACACGCCAGTGCCAACCTCCCCTCCTGATGACGGCGATGACGGCGATGACGGCGATGACGGCCCACGGCGGGCTGATCCGCGCGTCACCAAGACAACCAATACCGAAGTAGCTCGTGTCGGCGATACGGTGGTCTATAACCTGGCAGTCACGGTGGAGGGCAATGCCGAAGCTGCCGGCGTGATTGTCGAGGATACCTTCCCGCCCTATTTTGAGATTGTCGATGCCACGACCAGCAAAGGGCAAATTGTGATTAACGGGCAGACGGTTGGTGCCTGGATTGGCACAGTAGAGGAGGGCGAAACGGTCAATATACGGATTATCGTACGCCTCTTGAGCATTCCCGATGCTACCGAGTTTTCCAACCTGGCTGTGCTGACCAGCGACAGCACCACCGACGATCCCTCGAACAATACCGCAACAACCACCATCTTCTTCCCGGAAGGGGGCGATACCGCCGAGCCAACCGCAACCATGACCCCTTCGCCCGGTGTGCCGGTTGAAACCGTGCTGCCGTCACCGTCACCCGCGCTGGAAACCGCAACCCCTATCCCGGCGGCAACGCCCACTCCCAGCCCGGTGCCCATCCCGCAAACCCTGCCCATCACCGGGACCGGGCCGGACCAACGGCTGCTGTTACCGCTGCTGCTGGGCTTGCTGGCGCTCGGACTGGGCTTGCAGACGCATCAGCGCCGCCGCCGCTAATCCTACCACCGCTCGAGATCAATGCGACCCCGGCAAGCACACTTGCCGGGGCCACTCTGTGCATGGCAGTGTACAGTCGTAGGGTGCATTCTATGCACCGTTCTTCTGCCGCACGCCATATCCGGACTATTTTTCAACGTTCGCAACTTGCCGGGGCCACTGTGTGTATGGCAGCCAACTGTCGCGTTCTTGCGCAGCCCTACGGATTGGGTGTGCCGGGTGCCGGCAGTGTGGCCGTATCACCGCCGGTAGCTGCGGCAGCCTGGACCTGGTGGCGCGCGGCACAGGCAGGGCATGCCAGAACTTCGCGCGCAATCTCGTAACCTTCCCCGCCGGGATCATCCACCATCTCGATCTTGCCCTTGCGTTTTACCGGGTGGGCTTTGGGGCGCTGCGGATATTGACGATAGCGTGTTTCAACCGTTACGCGTGTTGCCGGCGTTTTAGCGGGCACGCATGTTTTGCAGATTTGACATATGTACATCTCCTCACAGCCAGTGGTAGATCTTCCGAGGTGGCTGAAGGCTCGGAAGCCTATGCGCGTGAGTGCGCAGTGTGAACCCCAGGTTTTTGCGCAGTAACGCGCTTCTGCGCGTCCGCATGCCATTTCGGTGCCGGAACCGCTCTGTGGAAGGGAATACGTCAGCGGGTCCGGTCTGTGCTCAAATCGATTTTGCGTAGGGATGCGCTTTTATGCCTCCGTGTGCCGTTCCGATGCCGGAACCGTCTGGCGGGGCAGCACGGGTCTATGTCTGAAAAAATGGTGGGGCACGTATAGATACAAGGCCAGGTAAATAATGCACACAAGACAGCCTGCGGGGGGAACTGTTCCCCGTTCTCCGAGGCGGCTGAGAACTCGGAGACACTCTTGTAAACGGTTGATGACCCTGTTATTCTACGGGTTGTGCCGGCCTTTGTCAATAGTTTCCGGGCAGTTGTCGGTAGGTTATCTTTGCGTGAACCGCTGCAGCACCTCATGCGCCGCGCGCCGTCCGGTGGCGATTGCGCCATGGACGGTGGCTTCGTGTCCGGTGGTGTTGGTCGCCTCTCCCGCAAAGAAGAGCGTATCGGCAATCGGTTGTGCCAGAATTGCCGGAACGTCCAGCCCACCGACGGCGAGGTAGCTGTAGGCTCCCCGCGCAAACGGATCAGCCTGCCAGTCATGCGTGTACCAGGCATCGAGGAGTCCTTCGATCCAGGCCCGCCTGACACCAAATGCCTGCGCTACCGCCTCAACTGCCTGATCAACCAGCGCCTGTTCGCTCTGTCCGGTCAGGCGGGTGGCGGCGGTGCCACCGGCCCAACCGGTGAGCAGGGGCACCAGAATGGGGTAGGCGGTCCACCAGGTTGGGAAGGGGGCGGCGCGGGTGTGGATAAAGCTGAGGTCACGGATGCTTTCACCATTGCCGGCATGGATATGGTGGGCATTCTCCCAGAAGCGCTGGCGAAAGCGCAGGGTAATTTTGACGACCGATCCCATCTCCAGGCGCTGTGCGGCTGCGTGTTTCTCCGCCAGGTCGGGGGCAAAACAGACCCCGCCCGGCTGCTCAGGTGGAGCCTGCAAGACGCCCAGCGGTAACGTGATGATGGCGCACCGGGCGCGGAGCGGCGCAAGCTCCCGGCCGGTTGGCCCCTGCGCATACACCTCAACGGCACCCCGGCTCCACGCGATACGCGTGACAACCGTGTTGCAGCGGACAACCGTGCTGACCGGGTCAAGCCCGGCATGCAGCCAGTTGACCACACCGTCATAGCCACCAAGGAGGCGAAACTGGCCGCCCGCTTCCTCATCACCGCCCAGCGCCTGAATGCTGATCCGGTCGCTTCGGGCAGCGTTAAAGCCTTCCACAAATGCGGTTGCCGGCGTCTTCGCCTCGTCCCACTCCTCATCATCCAGGTGCAGCGACGCCAGAAAATCTTGAAAGGAGCAGTCGCGTTGACCAGCCTGCGGAATCTGCCGCAAGATCTGATCGACCTTCAGCCAGAGATCATGGGCAGAGTGCAGGACGCCCTGATGTGACCACCAGCTCTCGCCGTTGATCGCGTGGACCGGCAGGCGCGCCGCGTTGATAATCTGCCAGATCTCGGCCGGCGTGCCATGGATAAACTCCGCTCCCAGGTCCACCGGAATGGGCAGGGCCGGATCGTGGCGGGTAAAAATGCGCCCGCCAATGCGATCCCGCGCCTCCAGGATCTGGATGCGCAGCCCGGTGTGGGCCAGCAGTCGCGCGGCGGACAGCCCGGCCACACCCGCGCCAATGATCAGAATATCGGTATGGTCGTCAGTCATCGCTTACTATTTCTAACCGTGAGCAGGTTCCAGATACGCGAGCCACGAGCGCCCCGGTTAACAAACGTTAAATTTTCACTCCGGACATCCGCTGGATCGGAGTCCCGGCTTATGAATTTTGAAATTTGAATCCAGAATAGCGACGTTCAGGCGTCCCGGCTTCAGCCGGAGCGGGCTTTCTCTTCCGTATATCGCTGCCCCGGCCGGCATCCAAACCGGCTAAAGCCGGGACGCCCGGAAGTTCCATATCTGTCCAATCGGCTAAAGCCGGGACGCCCGGAAGTTCCATATCTGTCCCACCGGCTAAGGCCGGGACTCCCGGAAGTTCCATATCTGGCATATTTGCGCAATCTTCATCAGCCGGTTTTCGACTACCCTGACAGGTATGCGGCAGCATGGCTCCCGCACTCCATCGTCGGACGATGTCCGGCTTTCACAGCACTTTGAGCTACAGCTTCACCTTGCCCAATTCCTGCTCAAGACGTTTGACCAGCGTACGTAGCGTTTTGATGCGCGCAAACCGCTTATCATCGGCCTCGACGATAGTCCAGGGTGCGGCGGGGGTGGAAGTGCGCAGCAGCATCTCATCGGCGGCCTGCTCATACTGGGGCCACTTCTCCCGATTGCGCCAGTCTTCGTCGGTCAGCTTCCAGGCTTTGTAGGGGATATTCTGACGTTCCTCAAAGCGGCGCAGTTGCTCCTCCGGGCTGATGTGCAGCCAGAACTTGCAGACGATTGTGCCAAAGTCGGTCAGTTGACGCTCAAACTCGTTGATTTCGATATAGGCGCGCTGCCACTCGTCCGGACGAGCAAAGCCCTCGATCCGCTCAACCATCACGCGACCGTACCAGGAGCGGTCAAAGATGGCAATTGCGCCGCGCGGAGGCAGTCGCCGCCAGAAACGGTAGAGATAGTGCCGCACCTTATCATCCCCCGCAGGGGCGGAAATAGAATGCACCGTGTAGGAGCGCGGATCGAGCTTCTCGGTGATCCGCTGGATAACGCCGCCTTTCCCCGCCGCATCCCATCCTTCAAAGACCAGTACCACCGGGCGCTTCTGCTGATAGACCTGGAACCCGAGCAGATGCAGCCTGGCCTGGAGTTGCGCCAGCTTGCGCTCATACTTTTTCTCATCAAGCTTCTTCGAGAGATCAATTCGCTGGAGAATACCCGGCGCGGGCTGGGGAATCGGTGCCGACGTCGGTTCACCAGGTGGGGACTGCTCCTGCAACACCTCCAGATCCAGATCGGGCAGCGCGGGACGTTGCAGCGCACCATTGTCGTCACTGGCAACGAGGCTACTGCGGAAGCTCATATCGTCCTGCTCGAATGCTTCGGTTGCGGTCGTCGTAACCGGCATAATCTGGAAAGAGGACTGCCCCAGGCGCGTCTGCAACCAGCCGAGAATCGTCTCAAAGGCGGTGATATGTTCGTAGCGTTTATCGGTTGCGGGCAGCACGATCCAGGGCGCATAGGGTGTATTGGTGCGCGCCATCAGATCCTCAACCGCTGCGCCAAACTGTTTGTAGTGCTGATTCTGCCAGAGATCCGCATCAGTTACCTGCCAGGCGGTGACGGCATCGGACTGCAGCTTACGCAGGCGGCGCTTCTGTTCCTTCTTTGAGATATGCAGCCAGAACTTCAGGATGACCGCGCCATCGTTCGCAAGCTGGCGCTCAAAAGCAGTAATATCATCGCAGAGGTCACGCCAGTGTTGCGATGAGCGTTGCTCCTGGGCATGTTCCTGGAGCACCTGACGATACCAGGAGCGGTCAAAGATCGCCATCTGCCCATAGCTGGGAATCTTTAGCCAGAAGCGGTGCAGCCAGGGGTATTGCATTTCGTAGGTGCGCGGCGGCGTAATTGCATGCACCCGCAACCCGCGCGGATCGAGCCGGCGCAGCAACACACTGAGCGTATCCACCTTGAAGGTGCCGGCCCACCCCTCGAGCATAATCAGCGTTGGAATGCGGGCCGCCAGCAGCGCCTGTTCCATGTAGTAGAGCTGTGACTGTAGCTCCGGCAGGCGGGCCTTATACTCGCGTTTGCTGATCGAGCGGTCGAGATCGATCTGATCAAGCATGGCGTTATCCTGATTTGCCGAACATTGTGCTGAATGGTGTTCATTATAACACGGGACATGCGCAGTTCTCCCTGAGCGGATCGACTTCGCCCGGCTACCGCGTTCAAACATCTGGTGGGGTACAAATCTCCTGTGCAAGCAGATTTGAAATGGTAATCCGGACATCCGGGAGTCTCAGCTTCAGTCGGCCCAGCCTTGCCCGGCAGTGGGCCGTGGCCCCGGCAGGCATTCACCGGCTCACGAATTGCAGCACGGTGCATAGAATGCACCCTACGGCTGTCTCGGCTGAGGTGGGGTTTCTGCGTGCGAATGGGAGGCGGACGCGCAGAAGCGCGTCCCTACCGAGACCAGCCGCTCTGGGAGCGACGGCATCCATAACCCGGGATGCGCGCGGCTGGGGGACTACATCGCCTCGATCAGCAGGCAGACGGAAGCCATGTTCCCGTCTGCCATATCCGCACATTGAGCTGATGTGTATCAACAGCGATTACTGCTCATCCACCGGGGTTACCACCATCACCTGCTCAATAAAGCGGAACAGCGTGTCATCCAGGCCATAACGCTGGCCGATAGCCGGCTCCTGGGAATTTTCGCAAAGGTTAGGATGTGCGACAATGCTACACCAGGGTCGGCCCAATCACTCCAGCCACAGACATAGACTGTGTCGCTTTCCTCCGTTCCATAGCTCTTCTCACGCTAAGAAGGCAGATACACAAATCTGATCAGCAGGGCAATGTGGTGAAATTAGCCAGGTACAAGCGATCCACACCTGGCTATCTGCCTGCACCCTCTGTTTTAGAACATGCACGTTCATAAATACCCGGATCATACTGCGGTATAGTATGGGGAAGCGTTAAGCAGACTAAGTTACGGGGCAAGATCTTAGTCATCATAACAGAATTAAGTTCCGTACTTTCAAATAACAGGAAAAGGAGGATAAAATGGCTGAACTTATCCTGGACTCACTCCGGATCGAGAATTTTCGGGCCTTTCGTCAGATTAAAGTATCTAAACTCGGACGGGTAAACTTAATCGTCGGAAAAAACAACACCGGTAAATCCAGCATGCTCGAAGCATTGTATATCTATGCCCGTGAGGGACAACCTGATGCCATTTGGAATATACTTAAAGCTCGTGGCGAAAGTACCACGTCTAGAACCAGATCACAACGAGAACAGGAAGCAGATATCGAGCAACGCGCATTAGATATTAAGTATATCCTGCATAATCGTGCCGATTTGACAGATACGCAAGAAATACGTATTGGCTCATTACAACAATTATGGAAGCATCTTTCTTTATCTATTGGATGGTACGCAGCCGATGAGCGTGGTCGCAGGATCGCCCAACAACCGCTGATTGAAGATATCAGCGAGTTGTTTTTAATCGCTCGCATGGGAGAAAAGTCTGAATTTTCCTATAATCTAGGCAGATATTTTATGCGGTTAAGCCCCCCCGAAGATACAAAGGGCATAAAATACACCCTTATTCCTGCTGCAGGTTTAGGTTTTACTGACATAGGCAAGTTTTGGGACAATATCACATTGACTGATCTGGAGAAAGAGGTCATCCAGGCACTTAAAATTATTGAGCCCACCATAGAAGGGTTAAGTTTTATCACCAACAACTCAAACCGGCGGCGTGAGCCCGTTATCCGAACTGCACGTTACAATGAACGACTCCCGCTAAGGAGTTTGGGGGAGGGCGTCAATCGGTTGCTCGGGATTGTACTGGCGCTGGTCAATGCAAAAGATGGATTACTCCTGATTGATGAGGTTGAGAGTGGACTACACTATTCGGTTCAACCGGATATGTGGCGGTTGGTATTCCGTGTTGCAGATGAACTGAATATCCAGGTGTTTGCTACAACTCATAGCAAGGATTGTTTAGAATCGTTTCAACATGTTTCACAAGAGCATGCCGAGGAGGGCGTTCTGATTCGTCTAGGATATAGGAAGGGTGATATTGTTACCAGTATCTTTGATGAAACCGATCTGGCCGATGCAGTCGAGCAGGACGTGGAGGTAAGATAGGATGGCACGTTATTCTAAAAAGAATGTTCTGTTCGTTGAAAGTGAAAATGATAAACATGTGGTCAACAATTTAAGAAAGCACTACAATGGACCAGATATTTTGAGATCTACCCATGCAATGGTATTGACAGTGTATTGAAAAAGCTGAACATTGAACTCAAGATTCAGGACGAGGAGCGGATCGAGCGCATTGGCATTATGGTTGATGCAGATACGGATGTGCATACACGGTGGCGTGAGCTACATCGTGTACTGAATCGTAGTGGTTATGTGAACATACCGCAGAGTCCCGCTGCATCTGGAACACTCATTACCCAGGATGATTTACCTGCCATCGGCGTATGGATTATGCCAAATAATATTATTCCCGGTGAGCTTGAGCATTTTATCGAGTTTCTGGTTCCCCAACGACTTACAAATACACTCCGGCAATACGCTAGAAAAGTCGTAGATGAAGTTCCTGTACGTCATTTTAATGAGCAGGATACAATGAAGGCTTATATCCACTCCTGGTTAGCCTGGCAAAAAAGTCCTGGCAGACCGATGGGATGGGCCATCAGCATGAGATATTTAGATGCAAATGTACCTGAAGCACGACTCCTGATTGACGGATCAATCGGCTGTTTCCCCAGGAGGAGTAAGGAGCCGATGGTAGAATTCTTAATGCGTGATACATGATACATGATACGTGATGCGTGATGCGTGATGCGTGATAAATTGGGTGGGGAGCAACTGTCCACGAATGCACGAATGGCGCGGCAGGGAGCAACCGTCCACGTCCACATGGCACGCTGGGGACTGGAGATGCAAGACGCACTGCGGCTCCGCGCCTCTGCGTCAGGAAGTGCAACCGTCCACACAAGAGTAACCGTCCACGAATAGGACCACGCATACAGATGCAGTGATGAGTGATATGTGATACGTGATACGTGACACGATGTACGCGATTTCCTGACAATGAAAAGCAGTGTCATGGTGAACGGAGTGAACCATCTCACCGAAGCTGCATCGCCGGGTAGCGTGATGCTCCCGCCGGCGCAAGCACGCCATGTTGCTCCCGCCGGCGCAAGCATGGCGTGCGCACGCCAGTATCACTGCTCAATGAGCGCCGCCGCAATGCCGGCCTGCAGACTGCCGTGCGTGATGATCTCGCCCAGGTCAACGCCGAGCGTCACCAGCGTCTGAGCCACCTGGGGGCCAATCCCCGTTAGCATCACCTGCGCGCCAAGCAGCCGCACCGCCTGCGCCGCCTGAATGAACGCCTGCGCCACCTGCGTATCAACCAGGGACACGCCGGTAATATCCAGGATAACCAGGCTGGCCTGGTGCTGGGCAATCCCTTCCAGCAGCGTCTCCATCACCATCTGGGCACGATTGCTGTCGATGGTACCGATCAGGGGCATAATCACCACCTCGTCCGAGATGGGAATAAGCGGCGTGGAGAGTTCCCGCAGGCTGTCACGTTGCGCGTCGATGATCTGCTGCTGCAGGGCAGCGCGTTCCTGCTCACTCCGCTGCTGCTCGGTTATATCACGGAACAGCCCCATCACCGCATTTATATTTCCCTGCGTATCACGGGTGACAAACCCGGTGCTTTCGACGGGGATCTGCGTGCCGTCGGGACGCTGAAAATGCAACAGACCGCGCCACTCGCCCTGCGTACTTGTTTCGGTGATTGCCGTAATGGCTTCCGGCTGTCGCTCCGGGCTAAAATGGTCAATAAACCGCATACCGATCAGATCATCACCATAGCCGGTCATCGCCCGGTAGGCCGCATTGGCATAGGTAATCACACCATTGAGATCGGCAATGCCAAACCCATCCGGTGCGGTATCGGCCATGGCTTTGAACATTTGCAATGCTTCTTCCTGCTGCTTGCGCGTGGTAATATCCTGAACAGCCCCCACATATTCCACCAGGTTGCCCTGTGCATCGCGCGAGAAGACCGTCATGTGATCCTGCAACCAGATCCACTCACCGGTATTTCCACGGACGCGATATTCCCACGCGACCGTTTCCCCATCGGCAGCAGCCTGAAGATGCTGGGAAATCAGTGGTAGTTGAGCAAAATCATCCGGGTGCATGATGGTTTCCAGCAGGCTACTCCCCATCTCCTGCAGTTCTTCCGGGGTGTAGCCCAGGATGTCTCCCATATTGCGGTTGGCATATACATTGCGCTGTTCACGGGCATTGTAGACATAAATATAACTGGAAACGGTGTTGAGCAGGCGTTGCATCCACTGCAGTTCGGCAAGTGTATTGTTCTGATCCATGCGGTCTAATCCTTGCAAGATAACTGAATCTAACGTCGATGCCGGTAGCGACACAGGTCAATTATACCCGATATATGCCCAATCCGGCATCGGACTCTGTGGAAGAATCGTCGGAGGTGGTGAATGCATACTGCTGCTCGTGGCATGGACTGGTTCGTGTGTAGACCTGACCTGTTCGGATACGGAAAAGCCGGCACGACTGATACCGATTTGTTATCATAGCCACAGAGCACACAGAGAACGCAGAGATGATAAACGGGAATGTGCCGCCGTTGTGCCCATTGCGCCTGTTCCCGTTGATTGCTGTTTTGATGGCACATTGGTATGAGCGGCGATATGTTGAATGCCCACCGGGACAGCGGCCTACTGCCGAAAAAGCCCGATCCGGCTGAAGCCGGGACTCCTGCGCGGCGATATCTGGATTCAACATTCAAACTTCATCAGTCGGGACTCCTATCCAGCGATGTTCGGATTTAATGTTCAATCTGCATCAACCAGACCAAGACTCTACCTGGAGGAGGTAAGTTTTCTGCCCCCAAACGGGATGCGGACGCGCAGCAGCATGTCCCTACTGGGAAAATCTACCTCCAAGTAGTATGCCCCCCTGCAGTAATCCACGATAACACCCCCAACCAACACCAAAGTGTCTATACGCCAACACCGCATTGGCGCTATGCTGAGAGCACACAGAACCAGGAACCAGCGAACAGTGCATGCCGGACACAGCCTTATCGGACAATCAATCGGTTTGTTCGCTGTCCTGTGTGTCTGTTCTTGCTCGATGACCAACCAGCAGTAGGATACCGGACCATGGCAGATGAACGCAATCCACATACTGATCCCGATGAACCGGTGGTCTATCAGATCCGGATCAGGGGCCATCTGGATCGCCAGTGGAGCGACTGGTTTGGGGGCATGACCATCACGCCGGAAGAGAACGGCGATACGCTGTTAACCGGCCCGGTGGTTGATCAGGCGGCGCTGCATGGGTTGCTCAAGCGCGTGCGCGATCTTGGCCTGCCCCTGATCGCGGTCAATCGCATGCAGCCCGGCCCGGCCGACATAAAAGGAGATACATGATGAGGAATCTACAACAGATGGGTGGCATTGCCGCCCTGTACGAGGCAGTAGCATATGTGGTGGGAATTCTGTTTTTTATCTTCATAGTGGACTACGCGGGTGTGGTTGACCCGATCCAGAAGGTTGCGCTACTTGTAGACAACCTGGCCGGCATGTACATCATCACCCTGATTATCTATGTGATATTCGGTGTCTTCCTGGTGGTTCTGGTGCTGGCACTCCATGAGCGCTTGCAGGCCAACACCCCGGTCATTATGCAGACGGCGACTGCCTTCGGGCTGATCTGGGCCGGCGTCGTCATTGCCGGCGGGATGATCTTTAACATCGGCACCGGCGTCGTTGTCGATCTCTATAGCACCGACCCGACACAGGCGGCGACGGTCTGGCTGGCGATTGACGCGGTATTTAACGGATTAGGCGGCGGGGTTGAGATTTTAGGCGGCCTGTGGGTGCTGCTGGTAAGTTGGGCCGCGTTGCGGGCCAGTGGCCTGCCCCGGACCCTGAACTACCTCGGCCTGGTCGTCGGGGGAGCGGGCATTCTCACAATCGTTCCGGCGCTCGGTGAGCCAGGCGGGATCATGTTTGGGCTGGGGCAAATCGTCTGGTTCGTATGGCTGGGGATGGTCATGTTGCGCCGCACGCCCGGCGTGGTGTAACAGTTGAATGCCGGAAATAAACACCAGGAATGACACTATCAGAGCCTGATAAATAAGAAAGGAATTCACATGACCGAGCGTATTGTCAATCCGTCACAACTGCAAATGGCACGCATTGCCGGGGTACTCTATCTCACGATCATCATATCGGGCATCTTCGCCGAGTTTTTTGTACGCCAGAGTCTGGTTGTGTCAGGAGATGCCGCAACCACGGCCGGGAATATTACGGCTTCCGCCGGACTCTTCCGCATGGGGATTGCCGGCGATCTCATTATGATCATGAATGATGTCGCACTAGCGCTGATCTTTTGCATACTGCTTAAACCGGTAAGTAATACACTGGATTTACTTGCGGTATTCTTCCGATTGGCGCAGGCGACGACGCTGGAGATCAATCTGCTTAATCTCTTCTTTGTTTTACAACTGTTAAATGGTGCCGACTACCTGGCCGCCCTCAACCCAGAGCAGGTGCATGCGCTTGTGTTGCTCTTGCTCAATGCGCATAGCACGGGATATGCAATTGGCCTGGTCTTTTTCGGCTTCAGTATCCTGGTCCTGGGGTATCTGATTTTCCGGTCGGGCTATATTCCGCGAATTCTGGGCATCTTGCTGATGCTGGCATCGCTCGGCTATCTGGTGGATAGCTTTGCCCATGTGCTATTGCCCAACTACGCCGACTATGCCGCCATTTTTACGCTGGTTGTCTTCACCCCGGCCTTTATTGCCGAGTTATCACTGGCCCTGTGGCTCCTGTTAAAAGGGGTCAATGTTCAGCGGACGCAGTTGCTCTACGGCAACGCCGCGTAACGCGTGTTACTCACTGGAATCCCGGCTTGAGCCGGTGAATGCCGGCCAGGACCGCCCGATCCGGCTGAAGCCGGGCCTCCTGAGCGGCGATGTTTGGCTTAAACACGCAACGTTCATCAACCGGGACTCCTGAGAGGTACGATCCGGGGTGGGTGTTGAACGTTCATACACTACCCCCCAAGCAAAGAAAGAGGAATATGCATGAAAGCAGTTGTATGTCCACAATACGGACCACCCGATGTTCTGCAGCTTAAGGAGGTAGACAAACCTGCTCCTCAAGATAATGAAGTTTTGATCCGAATAGACGTGGCAATCGCCGGGCCGGCAGACTGCGCCTTTCGCAAAGGTGAACCATTTATTGTCAAACTGTTCTATGGTCTCCGCAAACCCAAATTTCCGATCATCGGGACGGAGTTGGCCGGGGAGGAGGTAGAGCAACCGACACCCGGAGATGGTGAAGTTCTGATACATATTCAGGCGGCATCGGTCAATTCATGGGACTGGGATTTAGTCACCGGGGGGCCACCCCTTTATCGCCTGCTCTTTGGACTGCGCAAACCCAAACACCCCATCATCGGATCTGATATTGCCGGACGGGTTGCCGCAGTTGGGAGAAGCACCCGACGATTTCAGCCAGGGGATGCGGTATTCGGCGACATATCCGGGTCTGGCTTTGGTGCTTTTGCTGAGTATGTGTCTGCTGCTGAAGATGTATTGGCGCTGAAACCGGACAGTATGACCTTTGCGCAAGCCGCAGCCATTCCACAGGCGGCCTTCCTTGCCCTGCAGGGATTGCGCCAGGGACAGATTCAGCCGGGAAAAAAGGTTTTAATCAATGGTGCGGGGGGTGGTGTGGGGACGTTTGCGGTGCAAATGGCCCACTCATTCGGCGCTGACGTGACTGCTGTGGACAGTCCGGGGAAATTTGACATGTTGCGCTCGCTGGGTGTAGACCAGGTTATTGACTACACCCAGACAGATTTTGCCCAAACTGGGCAGCAGTACGACCTGATTCTTGATGTTGTAGCAGCGCGTTCGATCTTTGCTTACCGGCGGGCATTACGTCCGGGGGGCATTCTGGTCATAGTCGGAGGTTCAATACCGACAGTTCTCCGGGTTGTCACCCTGGGAGCTCTGGTCTCAAAGACCGGGGATAAGAAAATGGGTTTGCTGCTATATAAACCAGACCCGGATGATCTGGATTTTATCAAAGCGCTGTTTGCGTCCGGCAAAGTCGTACCCGTTATCGACCGATGTTACCCGTTATCTGAGACGGCTGAAGCGCTCCGCTATTTTGGTACCGGGCAAGTTCGCGGGAAAATCGTCATCACTGTGAAGGACAATGTTCCATGAAGTCCCCGGCTACTGCAAGTGTTTCGCCAGGATGGGGCGCGCCCAAAAACAATTCGGACGTGCAACCCTCACTAACACGAGTTACGCAGTGCGTATTTAAACGGGACATTTCACCCGATGGACGCCCGCTTCGCCTGCGGCAGCATGGTACGTTTTTTTCTTGTTCACACAAGAATTCACGTTGTGAATTTTTGTGTGAACAAGATCGGGTTTCTGCCACCCTGCCGGAGGCGCTATCCTCCGCCACATGGGGGATCACCTGATCCATGTCGGCACTGGTCGTTTCGCGGGTTTCGCGCATGTCGTGGTGTTCGTGGTCCAAACGCCCACCGCGTAACGCGTGTTACTCACTGGAGTCCCGGCTTGAGCCGGTGAATGCCGACCGGGTCCGCAACAGACTGCCGGGAACGCCCGATCCGGCCGATGAACTTCGAAAGATAGTCCGGATATGGAGTATGGAGTGCGGCAGAAGAACGGTGCATAGAATGCACCCTACTTCCACTGGTCGTTTCGCGGTGTTCGCGCATGTCGTGTTGTTCATGGTCCAAACGCCCACCGCGTAACGCGTGTCACTAAGAGTTGTACGACTCAAATACGGCCGGATTAGCGCGCGCAAAGCCGCAAAGTTTATACGGTTCTTGGCGCCCTCTGCGGCTTTACGCGCGCTTATTTGAAAGGTACTGCGCTTAAATCCGCACCACCGACCCATCGAACAGCGGAACGATCATGGAGAAGTTCTCGCCGTAGGTGAGCTTCTGCTCCTCAAGCAACCCAATCGCAATCTGCTCGCCCAGGCGGAAGGACTCGTAATAGTCCGAGTAGTAATGCATGCCGGCCCAGTTCCGGCCAATACTGATGTTCGCCGCCAGTTTGTTCAGTTCGCCCTCAACCGTAAGCGGGCGATTGAGTGTCGCGCTCACGTCGTGCAACGCGCTCTCGTTGCTTTTGTAATCAATGCGGGACTCGTACGCGATTGGCGACCCGTTATGCACCAGGTTCCAGCCATGGTCAAACCAGGCTTTCAGGATGGTGACGCAGGCCCCCGCCACCGTGCCATGCCCGGCCCCATAGGATGGGTGGGCCGGTGAACCTTCGGGGAAGGCCATCGGCAACAGCCAGTTGTCCGGCATTTCGTTCAGTTCATTAAGCATCGCACCGATACCCGAGCTACCGTCCAGCGCTGCTTCCATGTTTTCCAGCACCTGCAGCCGACTCCGGATCAGATCATTCCCCTGGCGGCGCTGATACATCCAGCCACCCACGCCCTCCGGCCGCAGCCGCCGATGCACGTTGAATTTCTGATAGCGTACGGCCTTGAGCGCCCGGGTGGCAACCTCGGTGACGAGGGTCAGGATGTGGGGCCCGCCGAATTGAGCGAATCCCTGTTGCTTGTCCCGATAGTCTTTAAGCTCAAACGGCAACCCCGGATCGACGGGTGCCTTCAGATCCAACAGGATCAGACAGGCGTTCAGGTAGGCTTCATACAGGGCGTCGTAGTGGACATAGGTTGCGAGATCGCGCGGTGTGGCGATAAAACGGTATGCCGGCGCGGCATAGCTCTCACGCCCACCCACATTTGCGCCATTTTGTACATCGAGCCACTCGGGCCATGTCTGCATATAATCCTGCTTCGGCGTTGCAAAGCGTACACGCTGATCTACCCGAAGCGAACCATAGGTAATCATGCCGTCTGCAATATCCTGAGCGTTGTTAATGCCGGTGTTGCCGATCAGCAGGAACTGCGAGAGGTACGGCCCGACCTGCTCACCCGGAGCCACCCCCCGAAATAGCTTCGTCATCGGCACCGACTGTACGCCATCCTCGCTCAAGATGCGCCGGCGTGCCAGGGATTCGGGCAACCCATCCGTAGCCCCATCCAGTTGCTGCGTGCGATCCCGGCGGAACCACCAGAGCCGCTTGAGCGACTCCCGCGCAGCATTGATGCACGGATTGGAGGCCCAGTCAGCAAACGCAACATCCCGGCAGCGGGCCATCCAGTAGACTTCACCCATTTCGGCGATGAGTTCCTGACTATCCAGCGATGGAGCGGGCGGCATGGTCACCGCCTGCGCATCGGGGCCCTGCAGATCAAAGGTGAGACCCGCCCCCTGACTCTCCCAGGCGCGCACTTCCGGTGGATCTTCGTAGGTGTGCGCCCAGTCCAGGACTGGCTTAAATTTCGTGTCAACTTCGATGTACTGAGAGTCACCACTGGCCTGAAATGGACCCGGCCCCAGCCGTAGCCGCCGGATGTCGCGCGGATCGCCGGAGTCGATAGCCAGCACCCACGCCTCATAGTCGTATGGATCTTGCAAGAAGCCCTCACAGTCATGCGGCAGACACTTGGTGAAATTGCCGATGTAGCTCGGGCGACCGTTTTCACAGCGATGACGGTGCTCGTCACCATTGCTCCGATGCACCGGGTGCAGCCGCGCTGCCGCCAGTTCAGCGGCATATTGACGAATTGCCAGGGCTTGCTGCCTGCGATCTTTCATGATCTCTCCTATCTTACTAACTTACACAATGCTCGTATGAGCTGCTTCGTCGCCACGCGGGCGATGGGCCGGATCTTCGGACCAGAGGCCCAACTCGGCCGCAAACTGCTGCCAGCCGGCCTCACGGCGCAACCGGCGCAGGGCACGCGAACGCATAACCTGGACCGCCGCCGCCGAATTGCCGAACCGCCGACCAATTGCCACATCGTCCAGCCCTTCAATGTGGCGGAGCCAGAGCGCAGTCAACTGCTGTTCGGCCCGTGGGTACTGCTGGATGAATCCCTGGGCGTAGGCCGTCAGCCGCCACTGAAAGTCGCACGCCAGGACCGCTTCGGCAATGTCCATCGTCGGTGCCTGATCCGGCTCGATCATGTCAACCGCCAGCCCCGCGCTGTCCATCTGCCGTAGTTCTGCCCGCGCCGCATCGCGCAGCTTTTGCAGCGCGAAGGCCAGGAAAGCCTCCGGCGTGCGGCACTGCGCCTGGGTGCGGTAGAGCCGTTCTAATGCCCGCTGGACAATGTCATCAGCATAGGTAGCCGGGTAGCGCTGGTACGCCATGCGGTAAAGCATCCGGCAGAGTTCGGCATACCCCTGCTCCTGCCGCGGGCGGCCCTCGTCGCCGGTACAGGCCCGGTGCAGCGCGACACTGTAGGCGGCCAGCACCGCCGCGCGGGCGGCCGGCGCTCCCCCATCGGGGTTGTCCAGCCGCTCCACGGCCAGCGTCGTCAACGTATCACGGTCGAGGAGTTGCCAGCCATAACGCTGGAGCGCCTCCGCGGCAGCAGTTGCACAGAGAGCCTGCATCGTTCCTCCGGTCGGTACGTGTGGGCCGGGTCGCTCCGGGACGGTGGGCGGTAGTGCCTGGTCCCCGAGCGCGGCTTCTACCAGGTAAAGTCATGCTGCACCGAAAACATTGCACTTCGTAGCACACCATGTCGCAGAAATGGCAACGCCGTTACCCCAAGGGTAACGGCGCACTGATCGCAGGATCGACACGGTAGAAAATGGTTGTAGTCGGGCTATTCAGGGATCGTCACGCAGGTGGATGGTCAGTCGCAGGTGGGGGAGGGCGGCGTAGGGAATATCGGGGAAGCGCACATAGCCGCGGGCGTCGGTGACGGCTTCGCGGCTGGTTGCCTCATAGCTCAATGTCACCCGGTGGCCGGCCTGATCGAAGGGGTCGCCCGGCGTGACCAGCATAATCCGTACCTGGTAGACCTGCTGGACCGGGCTGGTCAGCATCAGATCGATAGCGACAATAAAATCATCCGGCGGAGCACCACGGATCTCGTGATGGTACTCCGCCGGAAGGTCGGCACCCTGATCGGCTGTCGCGTGGGTCTGCTCCGGCCTATCTGCAGAACGCTCCGAGCGCTCGGTACGGAACCCGCCCGCAAACTGGGAGCCACGCATCGCCGGTAGCAGCGCCGACGTAAAGGTGATCAACCAGTGGCGGGGGGACGCGGCGCTCCAGCGGATGGGGGGCGGGTCTTCGGCGGACTGCACGCTGGTCGAACATCCTGACCAGGGCGGGAAACAGGTGTGATCGGGGTCCGGAATGGTTGGGTCATCGGGCAAATCGCCCGCAGCCGTTGCCGCGAGGAGGTGTAACAGGGTGTCTACCTCCTCGCGGCAGGCGTGACACTCGGCAAGGTGGGCCTCGAGTAGCAGGTCATCCGCCGTGGGATGCCGGCCCTGGAGTCGCGCCATTGCGTATATCGGGAGCAGGTCGCGTAGATGCTCGTGTCCTACGCCCTCCGTCTGGTTATTATAAGAAAATTGGGAATACTTATCCATGACCGTGTTCCCTCTCGTGTGTTACCTCCGGCGTCCGGACTGGGGACGCCGGTTGGGTCAACACTGCCGGTTGCTCGTTGAAGAGCGCCTGCCATTCGGGGTCACTGCGCAGGCGGGCTAACCCGCGGCTAAAGAGCACCCGCACATTCTCCACCCGCATAGACAGGCTCTCTGCTATTATCTCATATGTTTGATCCTCTATGACATGGAGCCAGACGACGCGTAACTGCAGCCGCGCACGCGGATAGCGCCCCAGCGCCTGCGCAAAACAGGCCCGCACCTGGGTACACAGTTCGCGCTGCTCGGCATAGCCATCAGGCGTATCCGCATCCGACCAGCCGGCAGCGGCCACGGGCCTGCCCTGCTCTTCGGCCGGCGTATCGTCGTTCGCGTCCGCAACCGGCTCCAGGTGACGTGTGGCATTTCGCCAGCGGCGCAGGGCATTCTCGGTCTGCTGTAGGGCAACCGCAAAGAACGCACCGGGAATGCGCACCGCCGGCGGTGCATCGGCGCTCCGGTTCGGTGCCACACGATAGTATAGCTCACTTATGACATCGTAGGCCAGTTCTTCCTGCTCATCCGCACCGAGTGTGGGCATTTTACGCCGCAGCACCCGGGAGACATAGCGAAACAGTTCGGTATAGGCCCGCTGCTGTTCCGCCTCACCCGCCTGTCCCGCGAATGCGGCATAGAGCACCTCGGCGTAGCAATACAGCGCAGCAGTTTCAATGGAGCCGGTTGATGGCGGTGGCTCAACCGGGATACCCTGCGCTGAAACGAGTGGCCTGATTGACTGATAGGCAATCAGACGCTGTACCAGTTCGTCACCGTCGATCAGTCGCCAGTCGTTTTGCTGTAACATCCGGGCGACGGTCGCCCGGAGCAGGTCATTGCCGTTTAAGAATTGCTGACCAGTGGATACCATACACATTTCCTCCATGGCAGATTGCCAGGGATGGGCACACAATCGCTCTGCACGCCGGCTAGAAGCGCGGGATCGCAAACAGCCGGTAGTGTTCCAGCCGCAACCCATCCATTGGCGTCGCCGCTACCAGGCTCGGTGCTGTCCTGTCGTTGAGGGGAGCGGCGGCAAAGAATGCACCCGGTGGCAGATAGGTCGGTACCACCTCCCAGGTGTCATCGGCTTCGCGGTAACGATAGATCACAAGTTCGTAGTTCGGTGTTGCAGCAGCAGCGTCATAGTAAAAAACGACTGTCGGCTTGAGTTTATTCACATCGAGCACCCGATTTGCGGCCAGACTGAAGAGATAGCTGCGTGGCTCGCCCGGCTGGTTCGTTGCAAAGCCGGCATAGTTGCGGGTAGTGACAATCCGGGTGGTAAAAACCGGATCATCCGGCTGCACCGGCCCGTCGGTCCGGGAGAAGATCATCACGTTGCCGTCGGCCGAGCCGGCGCTGATTGGCGCAAGCGGAGTGCGCACACTCGTCGGCGGATTACCGCCATGCGAATATTCGCATACCCACGGCGGATCTTCCGGCGTCCGCGCCCATCCCCGTAGCACAACCACCCCATCGAGCCGGGCCAGCGCCGGGCTCAGCGTATCCGCGCCAAACTGCGCCAGCTTATCCGGGAAACTGACCGGATACGGTGTACCTCCCGGCAAGGCCAGCCAGCCCGCCTCGGGCTGCGCGCCGCCGCACCAGCGCAGGCGCACCTGCACCCTGGACCAGTCCTGATCACCATCGGCGGGCAGCGCCACCACGACCGGCGGATTCTGCACGCTGCTGCTCCCGGCATCGCGCACCCCGGCAACCGGCGCGTTTTTCTGCTCCAGTTGCGTGTAGAGGGTCTTGGGGCCCTGCTGGTCATGCCCAACTGCCAGCAGATAGGAGTTGGTGGGGGCGTCGGCATTGACGCGCACGCCCAGCAACCGCTGACCCATGCCGGGAATCTCCGCCGCTGTGCGGGCGCGGGAGTCAATCGTTCCCTGGGCGATCACCCGCTGCAGGGTACCCTGCGCCGACCAGGTTAATGTGTAGAGCCAGCAGTGCTCCAGTTCAATCGGGTCAACATTCAGCGTTACCTCCTCCGACGCTTCCGGCGTGGGGGGGTTGCCTGTTGGTGGGCCGGCGTTGTAGAATTGGAAGCGCGGCAACTCACCGGGAAAGCGATATGGCCCATGGTCCGGCCGGAGCAGTTTGTCACGCACCGACTCCGGGCCGGATGTTGGAAAGCGCGTGATGAAGTTGTTGAGGATGCGCTCGATAATCGCATGATCATGCTCAAAGCAGCGGTGTTGCAGCGGCACCAGTTCGCTCGCGTCCAGCGTGGACATCAGGGTATCGATGGTAAGCTGCAGGGTGGGCACAACCAGGGTATCGGTCGCCGCCAGATCATCGGCATCCAGCAATCGGTGCAGGCGCTGAGCGACATGGCGCTCCTCATCGAGATACTCATCGCGCAGACTCAGGGCATAGTGTGCCCACTCGTGGGCGATTGCCCGGTAGGCGATCGGCTCGTCCCACTTGATCAGCCAGCGGTTGTTTTTATGCCAGACACCGCGCCCGATACGGATAGGGAAAAACTTCTTGGGATCGTTCAATGCGTCGATCATGCTGCGGGGGTGGAAGCGGTTGGAGGCCAGCACCTGGATGTCGGCGCGGTCAAGCGTGCCGCCGTCAGCGATCTCCGGTCCCATAAAGGTGACCTGACCGAGGGCCATGTAGCCGTTGGTCGCATCATAGAGCGTATCGGAGACGCCGCGCATCGCCTGCTTCAACACCTTGAGCGTCTCCGCCGACGGCACCCACTCGAGCGCGACGATGACGTGAAAGAGGTAGATATGGTCGGAGACGACCTCGGCATCACCGGAAGGGTCGGCTGTCACACGAAAGTGCTTGTAGCGCTCGTTCAGGTTGAAATACAGGGGTGTGATTGCGCCATTACCACCGTTTGAAGGCCCGGCCGGCGGCGGCGGCGGCACATCAAACTGCTGGCGTTCATGCCGATATGCCCGGTCGCCAATCGGCTCCTCAGTCAGAATAAGTTTATCTGGCTGCGTAGAAACGAGAACGTACGCTGTACCTTGCTGGTCTTTCATCACTATTCCTTTCGTTAACTTTTACCTGCCTGCTGTCGGCGTTACGGTGACGGAGAACGTCATAATGTCCGAAACTGCAAAAATAGTGCGCGATCCTGATCAACTCACTGCCGGGATTACCCAGTGTGCCGTGTTACGTCTGGTAGATGCGTCAGCGCTGGCGGCACTCGATGTTTCTGCCGAGACACTGGCCGCGCTGGTTGCCCAGGGGTTGCTCCACGCCGGCGACCTGTCCGGTTGGTACACGCTCGACGCGGCAACCCGCCGCACCGTCCTGACCCACCTGCGGCAGACCCACCCCCGTGCCGAGATTGATCTGCATGCGCGCGCTTTCCAGCACTTTACCGGCCGGCTGGCTACCAGTTGCGCGACTCTCACCGAACAGGCCATAGAAGCGGAGTGTCTCTACCACCTGGGCGCACTCCACGACCTGTTCATTGAATACATGGAGTGGGATGCGATCATTCCATACACTTCCGCGCTAAAAGGTGTATCCCGCTCCGGGCATGTACACGACTGGATCAACTTTTACCGGGCCTACACCGCGATCCGGACAGGTGCGCTTGACCGCGGCAATAAGCAGTTGATGCGCCTCCTCAGCCGGGATGAGTTGGAACCGGCGCTGCGGCTGCGGGTGCTCCACGCGCACCATATCGCGCTGGTCTACCAGTCGCGCTATGATCGTGCGCTCCAGTTGCTGCATGCGGCCCGCCCGATTGCCCACAAACTGGGCGACCTGACGCGGTACAGTTACCTGCTCCTCTCAATCGGTCAGATCTACAATGATCTCTACAACCATCGGCGGGCGTTGACCCTCAGCCGCCGCAGCCGGCGGTTTGCTGCGGCTGCCGGTGCGACCTACCGAGAGTTGCATGCGCTGTACGAAGTTGGCAATAACGCGATGCAACTGGGGCGCTGGGAAGAGGCCACGGCGGCCCTCAGCCAGGTTGAAGCGGCCTACCGCCGCCTGGGGATGTCGGCCCGCCTGCCGATGGTCCTCTGGGCCCGAGGGATGCTGGCGCTCATCCACGCGGACTGGAGCACCTGCCGGCAGTTGGTCACGGAAGGGCTGGCAATCTCGCAAAATGATCAGACCGGCGACCCGTTGGCAACGATGGATCTGCTGCTCCAGCTTGGGCTGGTTGACCGGATTACGGGCGATGCGGTGGCGGCCCGGATGGCGTTCACCCGGGCGCTCGATCATGCGCAATCCGCCGATCTGCGGCACTGGCAGCCAATCATTCAGGCGCGGCTGGCGGAGATGCTGGCCCGGCAAGGCAACGCGGCGGAAGCATTGGCGCTCTGGCGGACCGCCGCCGATGCTGCCGAAACCGTTCGTAGCCATATCGATAACGATGACATCTGCGTTAGCTTCTTTGGTACAACTCAATATATTTACGAGTCACTGGTGCTGTTTCTGCTGGCGCGCGGCGACGTTGCCGGCGCGTTCACCTATGTGGAACGGGCCCGCTCCCGGGCCTTTCTTGATCAACTGGCGCGTCAGGATAGGCTGGAGCAATCCGGCGCGCCCTGGCCGCAGGCCCATCTTCAGGCACAACTCGGCTCAGGTTCCGCCGTGACCCTGGCGGAGTTGCAGCAGTGCCTGGCCCCCGGCGAGGTGGTGCTTGAATACTTTGCTACCGGCGTGCGGCCGCGTGGCGATCACTGGCAAAATCGGATTCCGGCCCATAACCGGGCGTTGCGCGCGGCGGTGCTGGCCCCGCCCACCACGATCCTGTTCATCATCACCCGCGACATGGTGCAGGCCGTGCAGCTCCGCGACAGTGACAACACAACCACGGACGATCCGCATGGACCCGCTGCCCCTCACCTCGATACGAACAAGCTGCAACCTTCGGCATACAGCGATGATCCGGTGCTCGATATGTTGCGAGTGGAACGCGTGATGGACTGGCTGGCCCGGCGGCTGCTGGCCCCGGCCGAGCCATGGCTCGCCGGTTGCCACCAGATATACCTGATTCCCCACGGACCGCTGCACTATGTGCCGTTCACCGCGCTCCGCCGGCGTGATGGGCGCTACCTGCTCGATGCCGATGGCCCGGCGGTGAGTTTTGCGCCGAGTGCATCTGTGTTGAACTATGCATTGCGCCGGCAGCCGGCCCATCCAGGTGCCGGGAGCCTGGTCATTGGCTACAATGGCCCACCTGAGCGCCAACTCGAGCATGCCGAATACGAGGCCGCCCATATCGCAGGTCTGATCGGGGGTGATCTCTGGGCTGGTCCCGCAGCCAAGCGTGCGCAGTTAATGGGCGAACCGCGCCGGTTACGCTGGCTGCATATCGCCGGCCACGCCATCTACGACAGCCGCCGTACCCATACCGCCGGCCTGCATCTTGGCGCGGAAGACCTGCTCAACGTAAAGCAGATCCTCAGTATGGACACCCGGGCCTGCCGGGCCGATATGGTCACGCTGAGTTCCTGCATGAGCGGCTTCAGCTCCATTGTCGCGGGCGACGAACTGTTCGGCCTGCAACGGGCCTGCCTGTACGCGGTTGCGCCAACAGTAGTCTGTACGATGGCGCGTGTCCGTGACCGGGTTGCGCTGCTGGTTATGGAGCAACTCTACACCCGCCTGCGTGACGATGCCGCGCTACGTCCGGCGGCGGCCCTGCGTGATGCCCTTGTCACCGTGCGCCAGATGCGCCGCACCGAGGTGAACAGCGCGCTGGAACGCCATGGCTTTGCGCCACTGCCGGAAGGTGGGCACCCCGATGATCAGCCCTTCAACCCCCCCGAGTACTGGGCGCTCTTTATCCTGATTGGCCGACCCTGATCCGGTTAGCTACGGAGAGAAACCTGTCAGGTCTGGTACGATTATCCATCTATTCTATTCAGAAAGTGAAGGCGTAAAGCAGGATAGCAGAGGGATTAACGGGCATGCAAATACTACTGTTTCGTACCAATCCCTGTCGAATGTGTAAATATTCTACAAGTCAAAATAGCAGAAGTCAAGATAAAATAAGGTTAAAGTTGTCCTATTATCGCCACAGAGAACACAGAGAACGCAGAGATAATGAACGGGAACGTGCCGCCACTGCGCTCATTGCCCCCGTTCCAGTTGTAGTAAACTACATCTGGACGCGGAGATGATCGGGCCGAGGTGCGTAACTTCTCCAACGGATCGTGCGGAAATTTCCGTACGCGGTCAGCACACTTCCGCAGTTCCCGGTTGTACACTGGACACGTTGTAACTGACACGCGTTACGTGGTAGGCGTTTGGACCACGAACAACACGAAATGAGCGAACACCGC